>NZ_JBIUXN010000002.1:184705-755936 GCF_044744005.1 Streptomyces sp. NPDC087440
GGCCCCCCCCCCCCCCCCCCCCCCCCCCCGGGGGGGGGGGGGGGTTTTGGGGGGGGGGGGGGGGGGGGGGGCGGGGGGGGGGGGGCGGGCCCCCCCCCCCCCCCCAGGAACAGCACCCCCCACCCACCCGCACAGAACCCCCGCCCCCCCCTCACAGCAGCGGTATCGCCTCACCCAAGCCCCCCACCCCCCACCCCGCCAACGGCTGAAACCCCTGATGCCCGCACTCCCCGAAAACAGCCACCGGCCCCCCGCCGGACAACGCCGCCAGCTTCCACAGCCCGGGCCGCCCCACCGCCCCCCGGACGACCGGAAGCGCCACTCCCGCCTTCCCCTCGACCAGTTGCCACCCCTCACCCACCGGCACCGGCACCACCCCCTCCAACGTCACCGGCACGGACTCCAGCCACGGGTCCTCCCGCAGCGCCCGCCCGTACGCCTCGACCGCCTCCGTCACCCCGCCGCCCCGCGGCAGCGCACCCCCCGCGTGCGGAGCCCCGAACCGCTCGCCGAGCGTGGCCCTCAACTGCCCCGCCCCGCCGTGCGGCAGCACCTCCGCGTCGACGGCCAGCCCGACGGGCAGCGCGATCTCGGGCGCCCGTCCCGCCGCCCCGAAGGACAGCACCAGCACGGTGCGGCCCGTGCCCTGCCCGTGCAGCCAGATCCGGCGCGTGGTGACCTTCCCGTCGGACTGGTCGTACTGGGCGAGGACCAGCCAGCTGTCGTGCACCGCGGGGCCGGCCGGTGCGGACGGCAGGCCGACCCTCGTCCGTACCGTCGTCGCCAGTTCGGCGGGCAGCCGGTCGCGGCCCAGCCACGCCCCGTCGAGCAGGTGCAACAGCGCGCACTCCTCCAGCAGGCGCGACGGCCAGCCGGGACCCGAGGCCGGTATCGACCCCAACTCCCGCACCCGCGCGGCCAGTGCGGGGGCCTGGGCGTCCACCATGCGGGCCGCCGTCTCCTCCCAGTACCCGTACCCCTCGCGCTCCGCCGAGGCCAGGCCCTCCCGCAGCAGGTCGGCGAGGCGCTGCTCCAGCTCGGATGCGCCCGACGCGATCCGGGCCGCCCGGCGTTCGGCCCGGCGGCGGGCCGCCTCCGGGTCGGCGGTCTTCTCCGCAGGGGACTCTCCCGTCTCCGCGGACGTCTCCCCCTTCTGCGCCCCGGCCCGCTCCCGGCGGCCCCGGAGCCACTCCCCGGCCCACTCGGCGGGCTCCGCCCCCGCCGTCACGACCGGGTCCTCGGCCGCCCAGAGCAGCAGCAGCCCCAGCGCGTGCTTGCAGGGGAACTTCCGGCTCGGGCAACTGCACGTGGAGGCCGCGCCCGCGCCCGCCAGGTCCACCGCCGTCCGGTACGGCCTGCTGCCGCTGCCCTTGCACAGTCCCCACAGCGCACCCGCGCCGTCGCACCCCGCCTCCGACCACGGCCCGGCCGTGCCGAGCCTGCTTCCCGCTTTGCGTGAGGCGGCGTCAGGAGCCAGTGCCAGCACCTGATCCGCCGTCCAGCGCACCCCCAGCTGATTCATGTCTCCGACGGTAGAGGCCACCACTGACAATCGCTCTGACCTGCGGTCCCGCCCAAGATCCGCTTGACTTTACCTTCTCTTTGCGATTGGGTGCGGGCTCCTGCTCCATCGATCCGGGGGACCTCTCGATGAACCGCACCACCCGCACCGCCCTGTGTACCGCCGCCGTCACCGGCCTCGTCTTCGGCCTCGGCGCCTGCTCCGAGGTGAAGGAGGCGGCCAAGTCCGCCGCCTCCGAGGGCTCGGAGAAGGCCGTCGACCAGGTCGACAAGAGCATCAACGAGACCTACGAGGTCACCTACGAGGTCACGGGCAAGGACATCGAGTCCATCGAGTTCCACGCGGGCGGCGGCACCGCGATGCAGCCCAAGCTGGAGTCGGCCAAGAAGCCCGCCTCGCCGTGGACCAAGACGGTCACGCTGAAGGGGATCATGCCGGCGGCCGTCAACCCGATCTCCGTGACCGGCGTCGCCGACCTGAAGTGCAAGGTCACCTACCAGGGCAAGGTCATCGCCGAGGCGGCGGGCGAGAAGGCCATGGCGGGCGGCTGCGTCGCCGCGTCGCCGATCGCGAAGTAGCCCGCCGGGGCCGCCAATTGGGCCCCTGACCTGCGCAGACGCTTGATTGTCAGTGGCATGGTGCACCGTGGGAACCACATCCGGGAAATCTGGAGGGGGATTCCATGACCACGCCTGCCACCGACCTGAATTCCGCCGCGGGGGCGGACTCCGCCGAGGCCCTGCGGCCGCACGCGGAGGACGCGTTCGCGCACGAACTCAAGGCGCTGGCCGCGGCCGACGACCGGCCGCGGCCCGCCCGCTGGAAGCTCTCGCCGTGGGCCGTCGCCACCTACCTGCTCGGCGGCATGCTGCCCGACGGCACGGTGATCACCCCGAAGTACGTCGGCCCGCGCCGCATCGTCGAGGTCGCCGTCACCACGCTCGCCACCGACCGCGCCCTGCTCCTCCTCGGCGTCCCCGGCACCGCCAAGACCTGGGTCTCCGAGCACCTGGCCGCCGCCGTCAGCGGCGACTCCACCCTCCTCGTCCAGGGCACGGCGGGCACCCCCGAGGAAGCCATCCGCTACGGGTGGAACTACGCGCAGTTGCTCGCCCACGGGCCCAGCCGCGACGCCCTCGTGCCCAGCCCCGTCATGCGGGCCATGGCCGACGGCATGACCGCCCGCGTCGAGGAGCTGACCCGCATCCCGGCGGACGTCCAGGACACCCTGATCACGATCCTGTCCGAGAAGACCCTGCCGATACCCGAGCTGGGCCAGGAGTGCCAGGCCGTCTCCGGCTTCAACCTCATCGCCACCGCCAACGACCGCGACCGGGGCGTCAACGACCTCTCCAGCGCGCTCCGCCGCCGGTTCAACACGGTCGTGCTGCCGCTGCCCGCCACGGCCGAGGACGAGGTCGACATCGTCTCCCGGCGCGTCGACCAGCTGGGCCGCTCCCTCGACCTGCCGGGCGGCGCGGACGCCATCGACGAGATCCGCCGCGTCGTCACCGTCTTCCGCGAGCTGCGCTCCGGGGTCACCGCCGACGGCCGCACGAAGCTCAAGTCGCCCTCCGGGACGCTCTCCACGGCCGAGGCGATCTCCGTCGTCACGAGCGGCCTCGCCCTCGCCGCCCACTTCGGCGACGGCGTGCTGCGCTCCGGCGACGTCGCCGCCGGAATCCTCGGCGCGGTCGTCCGCGACCCGGCGGCCGACCGTGTCATCTGGCAGGAGTACCTGGAGGCGGTCGTCCGCGAGCGCGACGGCTGGAAGGACTTCTACCGCGCCTGCCGCGAGGTGACTGCATGACGATCACCATGTCCCCGCCGGGCCTCGACCCGGCCGCCCCAGTCCCGCAGGCCAACACCCCCGTCCCGCGCGGGCCCTGGCTGCTCGGGGTGCGGCACCACGGGCCCGGGTCGGCACGGGCCGTGCGGGCCGCGCTCGACGCGGCGCGGCCCCGGGCCGTACTGATCGAGGGGCCGCCGGAGGCCGACACACTGCTGCCGCTCGCCGCCGACCCGCAGATGCGGCCGCCCGTCGCCCTGCTCGCACACGTCACGGACGACCCCGGGCGGGCGGCGTTCTGGCCGTTCGCCGAGTTCTCCCCGGAATGGGTCGCGGTCCGGTGGGCGCTGGCCAACGGGGCGGAGGTCCGCTTCATCGACCTCCCCGCCGCACACTCCCTGGCGGTACGGGAGGAGAGCACCGCCCTCGCCGAGGGGGACGCCCCGGCCCCCGCATCCGCCGACGCCGGCGCCGACCCCGCATCCGCCGACATCGACCCCGGCGACGGCCCCGCGCCCGCCGACGTCGACGCCCTCGCCGTCGACCCGCTGGCCGTGCTCGCCGAGGCCGCCGGGTACGACGACCCCGAGCGCTGGTGGGAGGACGTCGTCGAGCACCGCGGCGACCGGGGGGCGGACCCGTTCGCCCCCTTCGACGCGCTCGCCGACGCCATGGGGGCACTGAGGGAGGAGTACGGGCACGGGGGGCACGCCCGCGACCTGGTGCGCGAGGCGCACATGCGCATCCAACTCCGTGCCGCGAAGAAGGAGTTCGGCGAGGAGGTCGCCGTCGTCTGCGGCGCCTGGCACGTCCCCGCGCTCGCCGGGAGGCCGCCCACGCTCACCGCCGACCGCGCCCTCCTCAAGGGCCTGCCCAAGGTGAAGGCCGAGCTGACCTGGGTGCCCTGGACGCACCGCAGGCTCGCCCGGCACAGCGGATACGGGGCGGGCATCGACTCGCCGGGCTGGTACGGGCACCTGTTCGGCGCGCCGGACCGCCCCGTCGCACGCTGGATGACCAAGGTCGCGGGCCTGCTGCGGGGCGAGGACCGCCTCGTCTCCTCGGCCCACGTGATCGAGGCCGTCCGGCTCGCCGAGACCCTCGCCGTGATGCGCGGCCGCCCGCTGGCCGGGCTCACCGAGACGACCGACGCGATCCGGGCCGTGATGTGCGACGGCTCCGACGTGCCGCTCTCGCTCGTGCAGGACCGGCTGATCGTCGGAGACGTCCTCGGCGAGGTCCCGGACAGCGCCCCCGTCGTCCCCCTGCAACGTGACCTCACCCGCCGGCAGCGCACCCTGCGGATGAAACCGGAGGCGGCGGAACGGGAGTTGGAGCTCGACCTCCGCAAGGACAACGACGCCGCCCGCAGCCGCCTCCTGCACCGGCTGCGCCTGCTCGGCGTCGGCTGGGGCGAACCGGCCGAGTTCCGGGGCAGCACCGGCACCTTCCGCGAGGGCTGGCGGCTGCGCTGGGAGCCCGAACTGTCGGTGAAGGTCGCCGAGGCCGGTATCTGGGGCACCACGGTCCTGGCCGCCGCCACCGCCAAAGCGGAATCCGAGGCCGTGTCCGCCACCGCGCTCTCCGCCGTCACCGCCCTCGCCGAACAGTGCCTGCTGGCCGAACTGCCCGACGCCCTCCCGGTGGTGATGAGCGCCCTCGCCGACCGCGCCGCCCTGGACAGCGACGTCGGCCACCTCGCCCAGGCCCTCCCCGCCCTCGCCCGCACCCTGCGCTACGGCGACGTGCGCTCCACCGACACCGCCGCCCTCGCCGAGGTCGCCGCCGGCCTCTCGATGCGGATCTGCGTCGGACTGCCCCCGGCCTGCACCGGCCTGGACGACGACGGCGCCACCGGGATGCGCCGCCACGTCGACGCCGTGCACACCTCCATCGCCCTGCTGACCCGGCCGTCCGGTACCACGGGGGACACCGCCGACCCCCACGACCTGTCCGGCCGCTGGGCCAGGGTCCTGCGCACCCTCGCCGACCGGGACACCGTCGCGGGCGTCGTCCGGGGCCGGGCGGTACGCCTCCTCCTGGACGACGGACGCCTCGACGAGGACGACGCGGCCCGCCTGATGGGCCTGGCCCTCTCGCCCGGCACCCCGCCCGGCGACGCCGCCACCTGGATCGAGGGCTTCGTCGGCGGCGCGTCCGGCTCCGGCATGCTCCTGGTCCACGACGAGCGCCTCCTCGGCCTGGTCGACGCCTGGCTCACCGGCGTCGCGCCGGACGCCTTCACCGACGTACTGCCGCTGCTGCGGCGCACGTTCGCGGCGTACGAACCAGGAGTGCGCCGCACCCTCGGCGAACTGGTCAGGCGCGGTCCGACCCCACCCGGCGGCACCCCGTCCGCGCCCGGCGGCCCGGCCGCCGAAGCCGGTGCCCCCGGCTTCGGCCCCAGCCTCGACCAGGCCCGCGCCGACGCCGTACTCCCGCTGCTGCACCTGCTCCTGGGCACACCACCCGCACCACCCGCACCATCCGCACAGGCGCACCATGACCCCACGGAGGTGACCCCCCGATGACCACGACCACGACAACAACCGCGACAACAACCACGGACCCGACCCGCACGGCGGCCGAGGAGCGGCTGCGCCGCTGGCGGCTGGTGCTCGGCGGGGACTCCGCCGACGGCACGGGCCACCAGCTCACCGGCCAGGACGCCGGCATGGACGGCGCCCTCACCGCCCTCTACGGCGGAGAGAAGTCCAGCGGCAGCCCCCGCAACGGGCGGAACACCGACCGCTCCGCCGGGCTCGGCGCCTCCGCGCCCTCCGTCGCCCGCTGGCTCGGCGACATCCGGACGTACTTCCCCACCTCCGTCGTCCAGGTCATGCAGCGCGACGCCATCGAGCGGCTCGGGCTCTCCGCGCTGCTCCTGGAGCCGGAGATGCTGGACGCCGTCGAGGCCGACGTCCACCTCGTCGGCACCCTGCTCTCCCTCAACAAGGCCATGCCGGAGACAACCAAGGAGACCGCCCGCGCCGTCGTCCGCAAGGTCGTCGAGGACCTGGAGAAGCGCCTCGCCACCCGCACCCGGGCCACCCTCACCGGCGCCCTCGACCGCAGCGCCCGCATCCACCGGCCCCGGCACCGCGACATCGACTGGGACCGCACGATCCGCGCCAACCTGAAGAACTACCTGCCCGAGCAGGGCACGATCGTCCCCGAGCGGCTCATCGGCTACGGACGCGCCTCCCAGTCCGTGAAGAAGGAGGTCGTGCTCTGCATCGACCAGTCCGGGTCGATGGCCGCGTCCGTCGTCTACGCCTCGGTCTTCGGCGCGGTGCTCGCCTCGATGCGCTCCATCCAGACCCGGCTCGTCGTGTTCGACACGGCGGTCGTCGACCTCACCGACCAGCTGGACGACCCCGTCGACGTCCTGTTCGGCACCCAGCTCGGCGGGGGCACCGACATCAACCGGGCCCTCGCCTACTGCCAGTCGCAGATCACCCGGCCCGCCGACACCGTCGTGGTGCTGATCAGCGACCTGTACGAGGGAGGCATCCGCAACGAGATGCTCAAGCGGGTCGCCGCGATGAAGGCCTCCGGCGTGCAGTTCGTCACCCTGCTCGCGCTCTCCGACGAGGGAGCCCCGGCCTACGACCGCGACCACGCGGCCGCACTGGCCGCCCTCGGCGCCCCCGCCTTCGCCTGCACCCCGGACCTCTTCCCGGAGGTCATGGCCGCCGCGATCGAGAAGAGGCCGCTCCCGATACCGGATGCGGGCTGACCTGGGCCGCCCTGTATCCGGCCGGGGGTCCGGGGGGTGTCCCCCGGGAGATGCAGCCCGGAGGTCATGACGGCGGCGATCGAGAAACGCCCCCTCCCGATACCGGACCCCGCATGATCGGACACTCAGTGACACCGATCATGGCCGCGGACGGCACTCTGTGACAGGTATCACCGTTCAGGTGTGACCTGCGATTTAGGGACCAACGTCCCTCGGGGATAACCTGCGAGACGGACATGCCGCGTACCGGACACCGTGTACGCCTCCCTTGTGACAGCGCCGTCACGTTGCCTTCGCGGCACGCCCATCGCATTGAACGCAACGCGATCACCAGAACCCGCGATCTTCAGAAAAGGGACGGACGCGCGTGGACCTGTTCGAGTACCAGGCGAGGGACCTCTTCGCCAAGCACGGTGTACCGGTGCTGGCCGGTGAAGTCATCGACACGCCTGAGGCGGCGCGCGAAGCCACCGAGCGACTGGGCGGCAAGTCGGTCGTCAAGGCGCAGGTGAAGGTCGGCGGCCGCGGCAAGGCCGGTGGCGTCAAGCTGGCCGGCGACGCCGACGAGGCGGTGGCCCGCGCCACCGACATCCTCGGCATGGACATCAAGGGCCACACGGTCCACAAGGTGATGATCGCCGAGCTGTCCCCCGAGATCGAGGCCGAGTACTACGTCTCGTACCTCCTCGACCGCACCAACCGCACCTTCCTGGCCATGGCCTCGGTGCAGGGCGGCATGGACATCGAGGAGGTCGCGGAGAAGACCCCCGAGGCCCTCGCGAAGGTCCCGGTCAACGCCGTGGACGGCGTCGACATCGAGAAGGCCCGCGAGATCGTGGCCCTGGCGAAGTTCCCGGCCGACGTGGCCGAGGGCGTCGCCGAGGCCCTGGTCACCCTGTGGGACACCTTCGTCGCCGAGGACGCCCTCCTCGTCGAGGTGAACCCGCTGGTCAAGACCAAGGACGGGCGCATCCTGGCGCTGGACGGCAAGGTCTCGCTGGACGAGAACGCCGACTTCCGCCAGCCCGACCACGAGGCGCTCGAGGACAAGGCCGCGGCCAACCCCCTCGAAGCCGCCGCGAAGGCCAAGAACCTCAACTACGTCAAGCTCGACGGCGAGGTCGGCATCATCGGCAACGGCGCGGGTCTCGTCATGAGCACCCTGGACGTCGTCGCGTACGCCGGTGAGAACCACGGCAACGTGAAGCCCGCCAACTTCCTCGACATCGGTGGCGGCGCCTCCGCCGAGGTCATGGCGAACGGCCTGGAGATCATCCTCGGCGACCCGGACGTCAAGTCCGTGTTCGTCAACGTCTTCGGTGGCATCACCGCCTGTGACGAGGTCGCCAACGGCATCGTCCAGGCCCTGGAGCTGCTGAAGAGCAAGGGCGAGGCTGTCACCAAGCCCCTCGTTGTCCGTCTCGACGGCAACAACGCCGAGCTGGGTCGCAAGATCCTCTCGGACGCCAACCACCCGCTGGTCCAGCGCGTGGACACCATGGACGGTGCGGCCGACAAGGCCGCCGAGCTCGCCGCAGCTGCGAAGTAAGGAAGAGGGACTCCAAACACCATGGCTATCTTCCTCACCAAGGACAGCAAGGTCATCGTCCAGGGCATGACCGGTGCCACGGGCATGAAGCACACCAAGCTCATGCTGGCCGACGGCACCAACATCGTCGGTGGCGTGAACCCGCGCAAGGCCGGCACGACCGTCGACTTCGACGGCACCGAGGTCCCCGTCTTCGGCTCCGTCGCCGAGGCCATGGAGAAGACCGGCGCCGACGTGTCCGTCCTCTTCGTGCCGCCGGCGTTCGCCAAGGCCGCCGTCGTCGAGGCGATCGACGCGGAGATCCCCCTCGCCGTCGTCATCACCGAGGGCATCGCCGTCCACGACTCGGCCGCCTTCTGGGCGTACGCGACGGCCAAGGGCAACAAGACCCGCATCATCGGCCCGAACTGCCCCGGTCTCATCACCCCGGGCCAGTCCAACGCCGGCATCATCCCGGGCGACATCACCAAGCCCGGCAAGATCGGCCTGGTCTCGAAGTCCGGCACGCTGACGTACCAGATGATGTACGAGCTCCGTGACATCGGCTTCACCTCCGCCGTCGGCATCGGTGGCGACCCGGTCATCGGCACCACGCACATCGACGCCCTCGCGGCGTTCGAGGCGGACCCGGAGACCGAGCTCATCGTCATGATCGGCGAGATCGGCGGCGACGCCGAGGAGCGTGCGGCCGACTACATCGCGAAGAACGTGACCAAGCCGGTCGTCGGCTACGTCGCGGGCTTCACCGCCCCCGAGGGCAAGACGATGGGTCACGCCGGCGCGATCGTGTCGGGTTCGTCCGGCACCGCCCAGGCGAAGAAGGAGGCCCTTGAGGCCGCCGGCGTCAAGGTCGGCAAGACGCCGACCGAGACGGCGAAGCTGGCGCGCGCGATCCTCGCGGGCTGATCACAGCTTCTGATACGTCGAAGGCCCGCACCCCGGACTCGGGGTGCGGGCCTTCGCGCTGCCCGGGGCGTGGGTCTCAGCGGCCCTGCGGGAGCAGGCGCTGCGGGCCGCTCTCCGGCACGGAGCGGAGCTTGGCGCGGAGCTGCTTGTCGTGCGCGTCCAGGCGCTGGGGGCCGTTGTTCGCCGGCACGCCGCCGACCCGCTCGCCCGACGGGAGCGGGGCCTCGTACCGGGTCGGGGCCGTGGCCAGGGTGAAGCTCGTCGCGCCGATGATCAGCGTGGTGAACGCGATGGCCGCCCGCGTCCAGAACCGGGTCTTGCGCTCGCTCCGGCTGCGCATCTCGCTGCCCGTCGGCAGGGCGTCCACCGGCTGGGCCGAGGCCAGGGTGATGAGACGTTCCTGCACCAGGGCGGACTGCTCGGCGGGGGTGCGGGCCTCGGCCAGTTCCGGGAGCTTCTGGGCGACGACCGTACGGGCGTGCTCCAGGCGGTTGGCGGCGGCCGGGGTGGTGGCCTCGGTCTCGGCGGCGGTCTCGGGGAGGTCGAGGCCGAGGCCGTCGTAGAGGACGAGGGTGCGGCGGTAGGGGGGCGGGAGCTGGAGGAGGGCTTCGAGGAGCGGCTCCTGCGGGGCCGGGGCGTCCGCCGTCTCCGCCGTCTCCGGGGGCTGCGGGGGGTCGATGTGCTTGTGGGACGGGCGGAGGCGCTGCCACGGGGACATCGCGTACTCGTACGCCGCCGCGCGGACCCAGCCCGCCGGGTCGCCGTCCGTGGCGACCTCGGGCCAGCGCTGCCAGGCGAGGTGGAAGGCGCGCTCCACGGACTCGTGGGAGAGGCGGTGGCGGCCGGTGAGGAGGTAGGCCTGGCGGAGGAGGGAGGGGGCGGTGTGGGAGTAGAGGTGGTCGAAGGCTTCGGCGGGGGAGGCGGCTGTGGCTGTGACGGTGGCTTCGGAGGGTGCCTCGGTCGTGGCCTCCGCCGGGGTGGGGGCCTTTTCGGGTGCGGTACGGGGACGGAGACGCTTCTGGGGAGCGGTGGGCTTGGCTGCACCGGGCGCGGGGGGTGTCGGGGCGGGCCGGGGGGTGCGGGGCTTTGCGGGGCGGGTGGGTGTGGCGGTGCGGCGGGCCGGGGCGGGGGCGGGCTGGGCCTGGGCGGCAGCGGGCTGAGCCGGGGTCGGGGGTTCGGCTCTGCCGGGCTGGGCCGGAGTGGGGGGTTCGGCTCTGCCGGGGGCCGCCCCCTTGCCCGCCCGTTCCGCCCCCGGGGGGCGGCCCCGCCGCCCAAGGGGGCTGCCGGTGGAGGGGGTGCCGTCCCGCTGCCCAAGGGGGCTGCCGGAATCGGGGCGGTTGGGCTTGGTGAGGGGGTTGCCGGAGTCGGGGCGGTTCGGCCCGGTGAGAGGGCTGGTGGAATCTGGGCTGGCCGGGGTGGTGGCCGGAGGTGTGGGCGTGGTCGCGGGGGAGGTGCGGACCGGGGTGGCTTGGCCGGTGGTGGTGAGTTCGGTGGTGATGGTGGCGAGGAGGCGGGCGTAGAGGTCGCGTTTGCGGCCGCGGGGGGAGGTGCGGCCGAGTTCCCAGGAGCGGACCGTTTCGCGGGTGACGCCCACGATCTCCGCCACCTGCGCCTGTGACAGCGCCTTCGCCTCGCGCAGTCTGCGGCGTTCCTTCGGGGACGGCAGGTCGACCGAGGGGGTCGCCGGGGCGGTCCCGGTGTTCCTGGTCATCGACGGACCACCCTCCCCGGAGTTCCCGTGACAGCACGGCGGGCGAAAAAGTACATAAACGTATATTGGGCGACACGTCGGCCATTCGCCCGTTACGCGAAGATGGCGCGTGTCGTGGGCAGCATGGCCGCGTGAACCCGAATCCGGTGACCGAGCAGCCGCTGCCGCACCCCCCGCAGCAGGAGCAGCAGCACGAGAAGCAGTACGAGAAGCACGAGCGGCACGAACAGCACGAGGTGCAGGGCGGGGCGGTCGGGCGGCGCGCCGTCCGGGCCGCGTGCGTGGTGCGGGGCGGGCTGGCCGCCGGGCTGGGGCTCGGGGCGTTCGCGGTGCTGGTCATGGTGCTGTGGATCAGCTCGCCGTACCCGGACGCGGGGGCCGGGGCCGCGCTGCACGTCGCCGCCGGGCTCTGGCTGCTCGCGCACGGCGCGGACCTCGTCCGTACCGACACGCTCGGCACGCTGGGCGGTGTCGCCGCGCCCGTCGGGCTGACCCCGCTGCTGTGCTCCGTACTGCCCCTGTGGCTGGCCCACCGCACCGCGCGGGACGCGTGCGAGGAGGACGAGGACGGCGAGGAGGGCGAGGAGCCGCGTGACGCCGCCTCCGGGTGGGAGGCGTTCGGGGGCGTGACGCTCGGATATCTGCTGGTGGGAGCGCTGGCGGCGCTGTACGCCGCCGGTGGCCCGCTGCCCGCGACGGCCGGGAGCGTGGCGCTGCATCTGCCGCTCGTGGTGGGGATCGCCGCCGCAGCCGGGGTGTGGACCGCGTTCGGGCGCCCGCACGGGCCGCTGCCGCACTGGGTCCCGGCAGGCGTGCGGCGCGGACTCTCGCGCCCCCGGTTCGCCGTGGCGGCGCGCGCGGCGGGCGCGGGAACGGCGGTGCTCGTGGGCGGCGGGGCGCTCGTCGTCGGTATCTCGCTGGGGTGGCACGCGGACCTGGCCCAAGAGTCGTTCGTACGGCTCGCGGGGGAGTGGTCGGGGCGCTTCGGGGTGCTGCTGCTGGCGCTCGCGCTGGTCCCGAACGCGGCGCTGTGGGGCGCCTGTTACGGGATCGGGGCGGGCTTCGAGGTCGGCGCGGGCGCGACGGTGAGCCCGTTGGGCGCGGTGGGCGCGAGTGCGGCCCCGCCCTTCCCGCTGCTGGCCGCGCTGCCCGGCGAGGGGCGCGGGACGGCCCTCAACTGGGCGGCGGCGGGCGTGCCGTTGGCCGCCGCCGTGGTGGTGGCCTTGATGGTCGTACGGGTGGCCGCGCCCGCCTATGCGGTACGGGAGGAGGCCTGGGGGAGGCGGCGGACGGCCGGGGTGGTGGTCCTGGCGGGAGTGGCGTGCGGGGCGCTGACGGCGGTGCTCGCGGCGGCGTCGGGCGGGCCGCTCGGCGTTGAACGGCTGGCCGTGTTCGGGCCGGTGGGGTGGGTGGCGGGCCTGGGCGCACTGGGGTGGGTGGTGCTGGTGGGGGTGCCGGTGGCCCTGGGAGTGAGGGCGTGGCGGGTGCGGGAGAGGCAGGGGTGGCGGAGATTGCCGGTCCCCGCGGGGCGAGGGCGGAGAGCTCCGGTGCAGGCGCCTCCCGCGCATGTGCCTCCTGTACAGGCAGCTCCCGTACAAGCAGCTCCCGTACAAGCGACTCCCGTACAAGCGACTCCCGTACAGGCAGCTCCCGTACAGGCAGCTCCCGTACAGGCAACTCCCGTACCGGAAGCGTCTCTTCCCGCGACCCCGTCGCACGTGCCGGAGCCCGCAGTGGCTCCGCCGCCGCCTCCGGTCGTGCCGCCCGGGCAGGGTTCCTGGCACGACAGTGGTGCGCGGGAAGTGCGGTGGGCGGCGTTGCGGGAGGGGTCCGGGGGGCTCATGGCGGAGGTGTGGGAAGAGGGGGAGGGGTTCCCGCCTTCGGCCGGTGACGGCCACTCCCCGCCCCTTCCCTGAACCCTGCGGGGGGTTGCCGTACACACCGCGAAGCGGTGCACACCGCGCCCCCCGCGCACGGGTGTTACTCCTTCACCCCGAAGACCGGCACCAGCGACTTCGGCAGTTCCTCGTTGCAGGAGACCTGGGCCGACTTCGTCAGGGAGTCCGCCACGCACGTGTAGTAGTCCCGGTACACCATCTGCACCGTGAACGTCGCCACCACGATCGCCAGCGCCAGCCCCGCCGTCACCAGGCCGCTCACCGCCGCCGTCGTCTGCGGACGCGTACTGGTCGCGGGGTCCACCTTCGCCCGGTTGCGCAGCGAACTGATGCCCCAGTACAGGGCCAGCGCGCCCAGCAGCAGTGCGATCTCCCGCTGGGTGAACACCGCGAAGAAGAACGCCCACATGCCCGCGAGCAGCGCGTACCGCGCCCGCCGCTGGACCGGGTCCGTCGGGTCCCAGCGCAGACCCGAACCCGGGCCGCCGTCCTGGCCGTCCGGCCCGTTCTGACCGCGCCCGGGGGACGGCGGGCCGCCGAAGCCGCCGTCGCCGCGGCCCGGCTGACGGTTGCTCCACTGACCGCCCCAGCCGCCCGAGCCCGAAGACGCACCCGACCCCGAGCCCGAGGACGAGTCCTCCGAAGACCCCGCGGGCTTGCGCGGCTGCCACGGCTTGTCCGGCGTCCCCTCCGGCGGCGGCGCGAACGGATTGTCGTCCTGGGCCGAGGGGGCCGAGGGGGCCGAAGGGGCCGATGGCGTCGATGGGGCCGAGGGCGTGGCAGGAGACGTGCCCGGCGCGGCGCCCGTCTCCCCGCCGCCCTTGCGCTCCCGCAGCAGGAGCCCCCCGCCGGCCGAGGGCTGCGGCAGCGGGAACGGGAACGGGTGGCGGCTCGGGGCCGCGTCGCGGCGTCGGTCCGTCATCTGGTGAACGTCTTCCCCTCGGACCTTCCGTCGCCCCCCGGAGCGTTGTGCCCCGTGGTGCGGAAGGTCGTGTGTCGTGTGGTGCTCCGCCCGGCGGCGGTCCGGCGCGACGCCGGGGCCCGTGACGGGATGCGAGTCCTGCCCTGACGCTACCTGGCGCCGGTGCACCCGTCCCGTGGGGGCGGGCCGGTGTGCCGGTATCGTTGCTGACGTTCGGCGCCTTCGTAGGGTTCCCCGTATAGCGGGCTGCGATTCCTTCGTACGACCCCACAAAGCCCGTTCGATCCCCAGAACCCGCACGTGCCGCGAGAAAGAGACCCGCCGTGGCCTCCCTGCCCCCCTCCGCACCTCCCCTCCCGCACCCCTCCGGACGCCCCGCCCGTCTGGTGGTCCTGGTCTCCGGCTCCGGTACGAACCTCCAAGCGCTGCTCGACGTCATCGAGGCGGTCCCGAACTACGGAGCGGAGATCGTCGCGGTCGGCGCTGACCGGGAGAACATCGTCGGCCTGGAGCGGGCCCGGGGCGCGGGCATCCCCACCTTCGTCTGCCGGGTCAAGGACCACGGGACGCGCGAGGAGTGGGACGCGGCGCTGACGGACGCGACCGCCTCCTACGAGCCGGACCTGGTCGTCTCGGCCGGGTTCATGAAGATCGTGGGCAAGGAGTTCCTGGCCCGGTTCGGCGGGCGGGTGGTCAACACGCACCCCGCCCTGCTGCCCAGTTTTCCCGGTGCGCACGGCGTCCGTGACGCTCTGGCGTACGGCGCGAAGGTCACCGGGTGCACCGTCCACTTCGTCGACGACGGCGTCGACACCGGCCCGATCATCGCCCAGGGCGTGGTCGAGGTCCGGGACGAAGACGACGAAGCCGCTCTGCACGAGCGGATCAAGGAAGTCGAGCGCCTGCTGCTCGTCGAGGTCGTGGGGCGTCTCGCCCGCAACGGCTACCGCATAGAGGGACGAAAGGTTCATGTCGGTGAACTCCGCTAACCCGGCCAACTCCAACTCCATCAACAAGAAGCCCATCAAGCGCGCTCTTGTCAGCGTCTACGACAAGACCGGTCTGGAGGAGCTGGCCCAGGGCCTGCACGAGGCCGGCGTCGAGCTGGTGTCGACCGGCTCCACCGCCGCGAAGATCGCCGCCGCCGGTGTCCCGGTCACCCGGGTCGAGGAGCTGACCGGCTTCCCCGAGTGCCTGGACGGCCGGGTCAAGACCCTGCACCCGCGCGTGCACGCGGGCATCCTGGCGGACCTGCGCCTGGAGGACCACCGCAACCAGCTCGCCGAGCTGGGCGTCGAGCCCTTCGACCTCGTCGTCGTGAACCTCTACCCGTTCACGCAGACCGTCGCCTCGGGCGCGAGCCCCGACGAGTGCGTCGAGCAGATCGACATCGGCGGCCCGTCCATGGTCCGCGCCGCCGCCAAGAACCACCCCTCGGTCGCGGTCGTCACCAGCCCCGAGCGGTACGCGGACGTCCTCGCGGCGGCCAAGGACGGCGGCTTCGACCTGCGTGCCCGCAAGCGCCTGGCGGCCGAGGCCTTCCAGCACACCGCTGCGTACGACGTGGCCGTGGCCGCCTGGTTCGCCGACGACTACGCGGCCGCCGACGACAGCGGCTTCCCGGACTTCATCGGCCAGACCTACACCCGCAAGAACGTCCTGCGCTACGGCGAGAACCCGCACCAGGGCGCCGCCCGCTACGTCGACGGCACCGGCGGCCTCGCCGAGGCGGAGCAGCTGCACGGCAAGGAGATGTCGTACAACAACTTCACCGACACCGACGCCGCCCGCCGTGCCGCGTACGACCACGCCGAGCCCTGCGTCGCGATCATCAAGCACGCCAACCCGTGCGGCATCGCCATCGGTGACGACGTCGCCGAGGCCCACCGCAAGGCCCACGCCTGCGACCCGCTCTCCGCGTTCGGCGGCGTGATCGCCGTCAACCGTCCGGTGAGCGTCGCGATGGCCGAGCAGGTCGCGGAGATCTTCACCGAGGTCATCGTCGCCCCGGCGTACGAGGACGGGGCCGTCGAGGTCCTGGCCCGCAAGAAGAACATCCGCGTGCTGCGCTGCGAGGGCGCGCCCTCCGCGAAGGTCGAGGTCAAGCCGATCGACGGCGGCGCCCTCCTCCAGGTCACCGACCGCCTCCAGGCCGACGGCGACGACCCGAAGAACTGGACGCTGGCCACCGGCGAGGCCCTGTCCGAGGACGAGCTGAAGGAACTCTCCTTCGCCTGGAAGGCCTCCCGCGCCGTCAAGTCGAACGCCATCCTGCTCGCCAAGGACGGCGCGTCCGTCGGCGTCGGCATGGGCCAGGTCAACCGCGTCGACTCCGCGAAGCTCGCGGTCGAGCGGGCGGGCGAGGAGCGGGCCCGCGGCTCGTACGCCGCGTCCGACGCGTTCTTCCCCTTCCCCGACGGCCTGGAGATCCTGCTCGACGCGGGGGTCAAGGCCGTGGTCCAGCCCGGCGGTTCGGTCCGCGACGAGCTGGTCGTGGAGGCCGCGAAGAAGGTGGGCGTGACCATGTACTTCACGGGCACGCGCCACTTCTTCCACTGATACGAGAAGAAGGCCGCCGACTCCCCCCGGCCGGGGGGAGTCGGCGGCCTTCGCCGTGCAGCAGCGATGCCTACTTCTTGATGACGATGGTGCCGCCGGCGCGGTCGTGCCAGCCCTGGAGCTTGCCCGAGTTGTCGAAGAAGGGGGAGAGGTAGACCAGCAGCGTGCCGAGGCCGCAGAAGAGCGAACCGACCATCGGGATGATGTAGCGGATGAAGCCCGCACCCAGGCCGGGGGCCTGACCGGTGTTCTCCTTGACGACCTTGACGCCCAGGACCATCTTGCCGAGCGTGGCGCCCCAGATGGAGACCATCAGCCATTCGTAGAGCAGGGCGATGAGCGCGAACAGGGCGATTGCGCCGAAGAAGCCCGCCAGGATGCCGACGCTGGCGTTGGCGTTGTCGTTCATGCAGGAGCTGTAGTTCGCGGCCATCGGGTCGCAGTCCTGGATGGACGACGAGGCGCCGACGAGGCTCGCCATGCCGATTGCGGTGAAGATCGCGTAGAGGATGCCGTACGCGACGGCGTCCAGCGCACGTGCGCCCAGGCGGCGGCCCATCGTGGCCAGTTCGACGGTGCCCAGGCCCGCGACGTTGATGTAGCCGTTGTTGGCCTGGAGGGTGCCGCCCGGCTGCTGGGGCGGGTAGCCGTAGCCCTGCTGCGGCGGAACGCCCTGCGGGGCCTGCTGCGGGTAGCCGTAACCGGGCTGGCCCTGGGGCTGCTGGGGGTAGCCGTAACCGGGCTGACCCTGCGGCGGCTGCTGCGGCTGGCCCTGCGGCTGGCCGTACGGGTTGTTGGGGTCGCCGAAGCTCACGTGCGATTCCTCCGTTGTCGTGCTGGGGACGGTGCGGTCCGGGCGGAGGAACGTGTGTGGATACGAGCGGTTTGCCCCCCTGCGCTACCGCGAACTGCGCGCCACATCGTCGTATTAGCGACTTGTTTTTGTCCAGCCGATAGAGAGAGGTGTTGTGCAAGTGCAACGTTTGATTCCAGCCGGTGACAATCCCGGTGACCAAGGGCACCCCGGCCGGAACGGGCACTGATTGGAACCTCTTCCCCGCATCCGCGAGGATGGGGGCATGACCGCCCAGATTCTCGACGGCAAGGCCACCGCAGCCGCGATCAAGTCCGAACTCACCGGCCGCGTGGCGGCCCTGAAGAGCCGGGGAATCACTCCCGGGCTCGGCACCCTGCTGGTCGGCGACGACCCCGGCTCGAAGTGGTACGTCGCGGGCAAGCACCGCGACTGCGCCCAGGTCGGCATCGCCTCCATCCAGCGCGAACTGCCCGAGACCGCCACCCAGGAGGAGATCGAGGCCGTCGTACGGGAGCTCAACGAGGACCCCGCCTGCACCGGCTACATCGTCCAACTCCCGCTTCCCCGGGGCATCGACACCAACCGGGTCCTGGAGCTGATGGACCCGGCCAAGGACGCCGACGGCCTGCACCCGATGAGCCTGGGCCGCCTCGTCATCGGCGAGACGGGCCCGCTGCCCTGCACCCCGTACGGCATCGTGCAGCTGCTGCGCCACCACAACGTCGAGATCAAGGGCGCCCACGTGGTCGTCGTCGGCCGGGGCATCACCATCGGCCGTCCGATGCCGCTGGTCCTCACCCGCAAGTCCGAGAACGCCACGGTCACCCAGTGCCACACCGGCACCAGGGACCTCTCCCACCACCTGCGCCAGGCCGACATCATCGTGGCCGCCGCCGGTGTCCCGCACCTGATCAAGCCCGAGGACGTCAAGCCGGGTGCGGCGATCCTGGACGTCGGCGTCAGCCGCGACGAGAACGGCAAGATCGTCGGCGACGTGCACCCCGGTGTCGCCGAGGTCGCGGGCTGGGTCGCCCCCAACCCGGGTGGCGTGGGCCCGATGACCCGTGCCCAGCTGCTGGTCAACGTCGTTGAGGCGGCCGAGCGCGCAGCCGGTGTCGACGCGGGCTGAGCCGGAACCGTACGGGACGAAGAGGGAGCGAAGCCATGGGCGGGCAGGCCGACGACCACAACGAGCCGAACGGCAAGGCCGCACCGGCCGGGACGGCTCGGCCCGAGGATGAGGCGACCGGGCCCGCCGGGTCCGAACCCGAGCCCGCAGAGACCGGGACCACGGCCGGGACCGGGCCCGGCGAGCCCGGCGAGCCCGCGGCCAAGGGCGTCGTCAGCGCTCCCGGCCCCGAGGGCCCGGTGCGCACCACCCGGCGCTTCCCGCTCCTGACCCGGGACACCGCCCGCCCCGAGGGCGGCGGCCGGGCCGCCGACGGGGACGCCCCGGCGCCGGTGCGGCAGTGGCCGCTGATCACGGTGCTGGGCCTGACCGGGATCGGGCTGCTGCTGGTCGCCGTCGACGCGTTCGACATGGGCTTCCGGCTGGGCACGGTGCTGATCGGGGTCGCGCTGGTGACCGGGGCGGTCTTCCGCTGGGTGCTGCCGAGCGTGGGCATGCTGGCGGTCCGCTCCCGGTTCACGGACATCGTGACGTACGGACTCCTGGGCGTGGTGATCATGCTGCTGGCGATGATGACGCAGCCCGACCCGTGGCTGAAGGTGCCGATCCTGGAGGAAGCGGTGCGCTTCACGGTGCGCTGATCCCTGCACGCACACGACGGTGGCCCGTTCCTCCCCCCGAGGAACGGGCCACCGTCGTGTGTGTGCGCTCAGCGGCAGCTCGGGCTGTTGCGGATGTTGATCGCGTACGGCTTCCAGCCCGCCCGGACGCCGTACACCCGGCGCGGCTTCGCGCACTCCCAGTGCTTGCCGGTGCCGTTGTGGCGCATGAGGTAGATGCGGGCGCCGTCGTCGTAGCGGGAGTTGACGATGACGTTCGCGGACCGGGCGCGGGAGCCGAGCTGCTGGTAGCCCCCGTCCTTGTACGCGGCCTTGTAGGTGTTGCCCCGGTAGAAGCAGACGCGCGGCCAGGCGCAGCGCCGGGCCTGGGCCTGGACGCCGGCGGTGTTCACGGTGGTGACGGCCGCGGCCGCCTTCGCCGGCGTGGCCGCCGCCGCGGTCCCCGTCCCGGCGGCGAAGAGCCCGCCGAGGGTCAGTGCGGCGGTGGCCAGCGCGACGGCGCGTTCGGGAGCGTGCATGGTGGTGTTCCTCCCCGTTGTCGTACGGTCCGCTCCGGTTCGGGGCGGGGTACGGGACCGACTGTGCGCCGCCGTTTCCGGTCGCCGCCACAGCCCCGCGCCCGTACGGGAAGGCGTGGGACGTCCCACGCCGTGGCCTGCGGTTTCGCCCCGTCCCACGAGGCGTCGCGGGGACGGTGGGGACGCCGGGGGAGCGCCGGAAGGTGGCCAAAAGACGTTCCGCCGTCACCGGGGCGGGGAACCCGTGCGGGGGGCCCTCGCATCATGAGGAGGGACTGCCGGGGGTAGGACTCCCCGGGTCGGGGGTCCGGGGTCCGCCCCGGAAGAGTGGACACGCGTACGGGGTGAAGCATGGCGCGCTGGAAGACACTGCCGCCTCAGCTGGGCGAACGCGACCGTCAACTGGTCGTCCAGCTGCGGAGGCTGAAGGACCACAGCGGCCTGAGCCTGGCCGCCCTGGAGACGAAGACGGGCAGCAGCCGCTCCTCCTGGGAGCGCTACCTCAACGGCCGCACCCCGCCGCCGAGAGAGGCGGTCGAGGAAATGGCCCGGGTCTGCGGCAGCGACCCCACCCGCCTCCTCGTCCTGTACGACG
Source organism: Streptomyces sp. NPDC087440 (assembly GCF_044744005.1). Classification (NCBI taxonomy): domain Bacteria; kingdom Bacillati; phylum Actinomycetota; class Actinomycetes; order Kitasatosporales; family Streptomycetaceae; genus Streptomyces; species Streptomyces sp. NPDC087440. Next base: position 204,980 of record NZ_JBIUXN010000002.1, read on the forward strand.
TCGCCGCCCGCGACCGGGGCGGTGCCCCCGGCGACGGGCCGCGCCGGCACCCGGACGTGGAGCCGCAGGAACCGCCCCGCCCCGTCCGCCGCCCGCGCCCCCTCCTGCTGGTGGCCGCCGGGTGCGCCCTCCTGGTCGCCTTCGCCGCCGGGTACGCGGTCGCGTCGGTCACCGGCGAGGACCCCTATACGTACGAGGAGGGCCGGACGTACCCCTGCGCGGACGCCCGCAAGGACGGCGGCCGGTACGCCGGGCACAGCGTCACCCGGGAGAGCCTGCTGATGCCCAACACCCGGGGCCGGGACGTGGTCGAGGCACAGTGCCTGCTGAAGCGGCACGGCTTCGACGCGGGCGCGGTCGACGGACTCTACGGCCCGGCCGCCAAGGACGCCGCCCGTGCCTTCCAGCGCGGGCACGGGCTGGTGCCCGACGGCCTGGTCGGCGAGAACACCTGGCGGGAGCTGCGCCGATGAGGAGTGAAGAAGCGGCACCGGTTCCGGGCGGGGACCGTGCCCAGCTGGCGGCGGAATTGCGCGAGTTGAGGGTCGGTACGGGGCTGAGCCTGGCGGCGCTGGCCGGGCGCACCCCGTACAGCAAGTCCTCCTGGGAGCGTTATCTCAACGGCAAGAAGCCGGTGCCGAGGCAGGCCGTGGAGGCGCTGTGCACGGTCGCGGGCGAGCCGCCCGCCCGGCTGCTGGCCCTGTGGGAGCTGGCGGACGCCTCCTGGAGCGGCCGCTCGGCGGCGCAGGAGGCGTCCGTGCCCGAGGAGCCGGTGCACGGGGCCGGCCGTGCGCCCGACACCGTACGGACGAAGAAGTGGCGGCCGTACGCCCTGCTGGCCGGCGGGGCGCTGGTCGGGGCGGCGGCCGCGGTGGCCGGGGTCGTGGCGCTCGGGGCGGGCGGTGCACCCGGTGCCGGGGCGTCGCCGCAGGCGAGCCGGGCGAACGCGGTGGAGGCGGGGTGCCTGGGCGCGCAGTGCGTGGGGCGCACGCCCAAGGGGATGGGGTGCGGGCAGTCGGGGGCGGCGAATTCGCTGGTGGACCGCACCGCGAAGGGCGGGCAGCGGCTGGAGATCCGGTACAGCAGCGTGTGCCGGTCGGTGTGGGTGCGGGCGTCGTTCCTGAAGGTGGGGGACCGGGTCGCGCTCTATCCGGCGCTGGCCGACGAGACCGACGTACAGGACGAAACACCAGCAACCACCCCAAAGGTCATGCGGGCGGAGGCCGTCGATGTGGGGGATGCCACAGATTGGGTCGTCACGCCGATGCTTGCGCCGCGTGATCCGTCCGGTGTGCGCGCCTGCCTGGAGCCCAGGTCGGGGGGTGCGCCGGAGTGTTTCACCGGCTGATCCGGGAAAGATCGACATGCACAACTGGAGGGAACCATTCCGATGTTGGGCGTCGTCTTGAGATCCGGTGTCCCGAGAGGGATCACCGAAAAGATCTTGTTTCGGGGGAAGATGTTGCACAACAGTTGAAGAACGGACTTGTCTGGACATAGTGGACCGTCACGCGGGAAGGCCAGGGCTCAGGCAATCCGCACACAGCATCGATGGGACACTGGTACGGGCGATCGGAACGGGAGCGCGCAATGGGGTGCGCCGGAGTTCCGATTTGCTCCCGTGCGCTCCCGCCCCAGGAACTGACATCCTGGCTCTGCGCATCCCTCTGGGTACGCCAGGATCGAAGGGGCAAGAGCAGGGGGCTGGAACAAGAGCGCGGGGCACATCAGGAACGTACGGGGGGACAAGGGGGAAGCTATGCCTCGTTGGAAAGCGCTGCCGGAGGGACTCGACCCGCAGGTCAGGGAGTTCGCGAACCAGCTGCGTCGACTCGTCGACCGCAGCGGTCTGAGCGTGGCCGCGGTCGCGGACCGCACCGGGTACAGCAAGACGTCCTGGGAGCGCTATCTCAATGGACGGCTGCTCGCACCCAAGGGCGCGGTCGTCGCGCTCTCCGAGGTGACCGGGACCAATCCCGTGCACCTCACCACCATGTGGGAGCTCGCGGAGCGTGCCTGGAGCCGCTCCGAGATGCGCCACGACATGACGATGGAGGCCATCCGGATCTCCCAGGCGCGGGCCGCCCTGGGTGAGTTCGGCGCGCCCGTCGCCCAGAACGCCAAGTCGCGCAAGGCGGGCACCACCTCGCTCCCGCCCGGGCAGCCGGCGCCCCGCCGCCTCCCGGACCCGTCGCTGACCGACACCGGTCAGCAGCGCCGGGCCGCCCGCCCGAACACCGACGCGTTCGACATGACGACGAACCTGAAGATCCCGAGCGAGCTCAAGGCGCGCACCGGGGCCGTTCCGTCGGCGCGCCCCGGCCAGGGCCCCTCGGCCTCCGCGCGCACCGCGCCGAGCCGTCCCGCCCCGGGCCGCCCGGAGTCCGAGCGCGGCTACGCGAGCGACTTCGAGCGCGGCTTCAGCCAGGGCCAGAGCTACAACAGCCCGTCGGCGTCCTCCTCGTCCTCGTCCTCTTCGGCGTCTTCCGCTTCGGGCGGTTACGACCGTCCCGCCGGGCCGCCCGGTTCCGCGCGTCCCGGACCGCCGCCGCCGAACTCGGCGCCGGACCGCCAGCGCCAGCGCCGCAAGCTGACGATGTTCCTGGCGGGCGTCGTCGGCGCGCTGCTGGTCATCGTGGCCGCGGTGCTGCTGACCGGCGGCGACGACGAGAAGGACAAGAAGCCGACCGCGGGCAACCCCCCGGCGACCTCGGAGTCCAAGTCGAAGGCGCCGAAGCTGCCCGCGGGCGTGAAGTGCAACGGCAAGGCCTGCGACGGCAAGGACCCCGAGCAGATGGGCTGCGGCGGCGAGTACGCCGTCACGTCCGCGCGCGGCACGGTCGGCGCAGCCCGCATCGAGGTCCGCTACAGCAAGACCTGCGGTGCGGCCTGGGCCCGTATCACCGGTGCGGGCGGCGGCGACAAGGTGACGGTCTCCTCCGACACCTCGGCGGCCGGCCGCAACGGCCTGGTCGGCGCGACCGCCACCGACGCCTACACGGCGATGGTCGAGGCGGCCACGGCGGACGAGGCGCGGGCCTGCGCGACGCTGAAGAGCGGCAAGAAGGGCTGCACGACGGCCGGATAGAAGAATCTTGAAACCGGGGTGCATGCCCGCCGCCGATCAGGGCAGGCGGATGTCACCCCCCACGGGTGACGCCACCCGAGACGGCCGTTCGCGCTTCCCCCCCCCTCTGCGCGGACGGCCGTCGGCGTTCCCCCTGTCGTGGGTGTGCGCAATGAGGGTGTACGTAATGAGGGCGTACGCAAGGGGGGTGTGCGCGACAGGGTGTGCGCCGTCCCACACGGACCCGGGGGTTCGGCCCGCCCGGGGCGCGATAGCCTGGCGCCGGACATCTCTCCACATCGAGATATCCCGCACACAAGGGGCAGGGACCCCCGCCACTTCGCTTGTCTTACGGAGATCGCCATGACCCGCACTCCCGTGAATGTCACCGTCACCGGCGCGGCCGGACAGATCGGCTACGCGCTGCTCTTCCGCATCGCCTCCGGTCACCTGCTCGGCCAGGACGTGCCGGTCAAGCTGCGTCTCCTGGAGATCCCGCAGGGCCTGAAGGCCGCTGAGGGCACCGCCATGGAGCTCGACGACTGCGCCTTCCCGCTGCTCCAGGGCATCGAGATCACGGACGACCCGAACGTCGGCTTCGACGGCGCCAACGTCGCCCTCCTCGTCGGCGCCCGCCCCCGCACCAAGGGCATGGAGCGCGGCGACCTGCTCTCGGCCAACGGCGGCATCTTCAAGCCGCAGGGCAAGGCCATCAACGACAACGCCGCGGACGACATCCGCGTCCTGGTCGTCGGCAACCCGGCCAACACCAACGCGCTCATCGCGCAGGCCGCCGCCCCGGACGTCCCGGCGGAGCGCTTCACCGCGATGACCCGCCTGGACCACAACCGCGCGCTCTCGCAGCTCTCGAAGAAGACCGGCACCCCGGTCTCCGAGCTGAAGAAGCTCACGATCTGGGGCAACCACTCGGCCACCCAGTACCCGGACATCTTCCACGCGGAGGTCGCGGGGAAGAACGCCGCCGAGGTCGTCAACGACGAGCAGTGGCTGGCCGACACCTTCATCCCGACCGTCGCCAAGCGCGGCGCGGCGATCATCGAGGCCCGTGGCGCGTCCTCGGCCGCCTCGGCCGCCAACGCCGCCATCGACCACGTGTACACGTGGGTCAACGGCACGGCCGCCGGCGACTGGACCTCGATGGGCATCCCCTCGGACGGCTCCTACGGCGTCCCCGAGGGCCTCATCTCGTCCTTCCCCGTCACCTGCAAGGACGGCAAGTACGAGATCGTCCAGGGCCTGGAGATCAACGACTTCTCCCGCACGCGGATCGACGCGTCGGTCCAGGAGCTCAAGGAAGAGCGCGACGCGGTGCGCGAGCTCGGCCTGATCTGACTCCCTTTGGTCTGATCCGCTTCACGCAAAGCCCCCGGCAGTTCGACTGCCGGGGGCTTTTGCATGCCCAAAACCGTTGTGCACCTACTCTCAAATGTAGTACTTCTTATACATGAGCGAGCAGGTGCACAACAGATTGGCCGTCGTGCGGGCCGAGCGGAAAGTCTCCCGCCAGGCCCTCGCCGAAGCGGTCGGCGTCCACTACCAGACCATCGGCTACATCGAGCGCGGGCAGTACAACCCCAGCCTCGACCTGGCCCTGAGGGTCGCGGCGTTCTTCGAGCTGCCGGTGGAGGCGCTGTTCTCGCTGGAGCCGTTCGGCTCGCTCACGGAAGAGATCTACGGGAGGAAGGCACAGCCATGAACACCGCCACGCCGACGCGCTACGACCGCCGCATGCAGGCCCTGATGAACGACCCGAAGACGCACGTCCTGCACGCCACCAAGGGCCGCCGCCGCGCCGCCGTCGCCGCGCACATCGCGCTGACCGGTGCCTTCGTCGCCTGCCTCACGGTGCTGTACGCCGCCGACCAACTGTGGGCGGCCTTCGCGCTGCTGGCCCTGCTCGTGCCGTACGTCGTCACCACCGGCATCCTCAACGCCGCCACCCGCGGCCTGGTCGAGCTGCGCAGCCGGGTCCTGGACGAGCGCCAGCTCGCCGAGCGGGAGCGGGCCCGCGCCGTCGCGCACCGGATGACCGGCGCGCTGATCCTGGGCGCGGCCGTCGGCCTGTGGCTGGCCGCGTGGTGCACGGACGGCCAACTGACCCGGGCGTACGCCGCCCCGCTGCTCGGCGGCGTGTTCGTGCTGCACTGGCTGATGCCGCTGTGGGTGGCGGCCCTCCAGGTCAAGGACGTGCCGGTCGAGGACCTGGAAGCCGACCTGTACTAGAAAGAACCATCCCCCCGGACCCGTGACCGAGGGTTACGGGAGGCCCCCCTGCCGCCCTACGATGTTCCCCCTTCCCCACGGCACCACCTTGGGAAGACGGGGGACACCGATGACGTACACACGCGGCGGAGACCCTTCTCGGCTCACCGGCAGACCGCCGGTCGATCCGGCCGTCAGCGAGGCGTCCCGCCTGCTCTGCGCGGGGACATACCTGGACGGCGCGTACCGCGACGCGGTCCTGGACGAGCTGTACATCCACGAGGAACGCATTCCCGCACCCTCCTACGGCTTCGACGCGACCCGCGTCCTCGCACACGCCCTGCGCGCCCGGAGGTTCGAACTCGCCTGGGCCTGGGGCATGTTGGCGCTCTGGGTGCTGGCCTTCCCGCTCACCGGCGGCCTTGTCCTGCTGCTCCTGATCCCCTTCCTGACCCTCGCGGTCGCCCGGTGGATCAGGGGCCGGGCGCCCAACCCGCCGTGGCCCCGGCGCCTGCTCGCCTTCCTGGTGCGGCTGTACGGGCGCCTGGTGCTGGCCCTGTCCCTGTTCGGCCTGGTGCTGACGGCGGCGTCCGGCGCGCAGTGGTCGGCGGACCTGGTCCGTTGGGTGGTGAACGCGCTGCTGCCGGACGTGATCGCCACGGTGCCCCCGACGGGGAGCGTCGGCGGCGGGGCGGGCCGGGCCTGGGGCGTGCTGGCCGTGTTCGCGCTGATCGCGGCGGCGGTGGGGCTCCAGCGCGGGCAGTTCGCGCGGGTCATGGCGGGCGAGCTGTCGCCGCGCAGGTTCGCGGACCGTGCGGCGGACCCGGCGGAGCAGTCGACCGGGGTGCGGTTCGCGCGGCTGCGGCGGCGGATCGCGGTCGAGCAGCACTCGCCGCTGATCATGTACCGGTCCGGCGACCCGTTCTGCGGCGCCGGGTACTCCTTCCAGCCGTGGGCGCTCGCGGTGGAGCTGAAGCCCCGCAAGGACCGCAAGGAGCCGCCGGAGACGGTCTCCAACACGGAGGTGCTGCGGCGGGTGTGGCCGCTGGTGGCGGAGCTGCGCGTCCCCTCCGGCGAACCGGTGCGGGCGGCGGCGGTGCGCGACCGGCTGCGGGAGCTGGTGCTCGACGAGTGCGTGTTCCTGCCGGTCACCGGGCTGCCGAGGCGTGAGCTGGCACCGTACGGCCACCCCGACTACGAGCGGCACCGGGCGGGTTCGGTCGAGGAGGGCGGCGAGACGCGCCGGCACTTCCTGCGGATCCGGGTGGGCGGCTGGAACGAGGAGGTCGTCACCACGGTGTTCGTACGGGTGCACACGCAGGGCGGGATGCTGATGCTGGAGGTCGCCCCGCACGTGCTGCTGCCGGTACGGAGGCTGTTCCAGGAGGCGGACCGGATCGCGCACCAGTACCGGCACAACAGCTGGTTCGGCAAGGCCGTCTGGGCGTGCGCACACACCCCCGCCTCGCCCGGGGTGGCGCTGGTCTCGCTGTGGCGGGGCGCGGTCGGCGTGTGGAAGCTGCTCACCGGCGGCCACGGCGGCGCGATGCCGGACGGACCGTCGTACTCCGTACGGGAGTTGGCCTCGGACGGCGATGCGTCGCTCTTCCAGGAGATGGACTTCGACCGCTACCTCAAGAGCATCCAGGACCGGGTGGCGGGCGGGGTGAAGGCGGCGCTGCGGGACGCGGGCTGGCAGACGGAGGAGTTCGCGCAGCAGGTGGTCAACGTGGTCAACAAGTCGCTGCACATCGGCTCCGTGCACAACAGCGCGTTCGCCGTCGGCGACGACAACAGGATCAGCAACCAGGGCGACAAGGGGGGCGGCGGCCATGGCACGTCGGCAGGCACAGGATGACGACGCGGGCAGGGAGACGGGCCCGGGGCGCAGCGAGATCAGCTTCGGGACGGTCTCGGACAGCGCGTTCGCGATCGGCGACCACAACAAGGTGAGCAGCACGCACCACGGGTCCACCGACGTCGCCCCGCGCGACGAGCAGCAGGCCGAACTCCTCCTCGCGGTACGGAACCTGCGGGAGGACCTCGCGCGTTGTACGCGTACGGGACCCGTGGAGGTGCTCGACGCCGAACTCGTCGCCACCGAGGACGACATCACCGCCACGGGTGAGGCCGCCCCCTCCCGGCTGGCCCGGCTGCGTGCGGCGCTGACCACCGCCGAGGGCGTGACCGCGATGCTCGCCTCCGGTGCGGCCGTCGGGCAGGCGGTCGGCGGGCTCCTGGGGGGCTGAGCGGTGTCACCCGCCAAGGGCCGCGACGATTCGTTCTGGAACGAGGAGACGCAGAGCTGGGACACCCGGGGACAGGGCCGCGGCCAGGACCGCAGAGGACGCACGGAGCCGCCGGTGGCCCCGCCGTCGCCGCCGCCCGTGCCGCCCTCGCCCGCACCGCCTGCGCCGCCCTCGTACGTGTCGGAGCCCGAGGCCTCCGCTCCTCCCGGCCCGTACCCACCGAGGCCGTACTCCCCGGAGCCCGAGGCGCCCGCACCCTCGGACCCGTACGTCCCGGACTCCTACACCCCGGACGCGTACACCCCGGACCCGTACGCCGCCGATCCGCATCGCGATCCGCATCGTGATCCGACCCCCCTGTACCCGTACCGGGAGCCGTCGCCGGAGGGGTCGTCCTTGCCGCCGCTCCCCCCGTCGTCCCCCGGCGGGACGCGGGGCCTGCCGGTCGGGCCCGCCGGGTTCGGGCGGGGCCGGGGACAGCGGGTGCGGCTCTGGGCGCTGGTGGTGGTGCTCGGGCTGGTGGTCGGCGGGGGCACGGCCTGGCTCCTGCAACGGGACACGGACAAGTCCCCCGTGGTGACCGCCAGTCTGAGCGGCCGGCCCGCCTCCGCGAGCGGTGCGCCGTCCGACGTGCCGCCCCCGTCCGCCCCGGAGACCGCCGGGGCCACGGACGAAGCGACCGGGAGCACCGGGAGCACCGGGACCTCCGCCGGTACCGAGGTGCCTGCCGAACCCACCGCCCCCGCCGACCCGGCACTGCCCGCCGGGTTCGTCCGGGTCGAGGACAGTACGGGTGTGGTCCTCGCCGTGCCCGAGGACTGGCGGCGCAGCGAGCGTGGGCTGAAGGTCGTCTTCTACACGCCGCCCAACGAGCCTCCTGCGTCGGAAGCACAGCGCTACCTCCAGTTCTGGCCGGTCCTGGAGCCGGGCTACGACTCCATGGACGCCCTCCGCCGGACCGTCAAGGACCACCAGGGCTCCAGGAACTACCAACAGCTCTTCCTGGGTGCCAAGGCCGATCCCCGCCTGGCCGAGAGTGCCGAGCTGGTCTACACGTACGAGCGGGACAACGGCGTGCGCGCGCGGGTGGTGGAGCGTGCGTTCCGCGCCCCCGACGGTCAGCTCTACGCGTTCCTGGTCTTCTCCCCGGCCGACGAGGCCCAGGAGCAGTACCGCGTCCTCACCGTCGCCCTGGCCCACTTCGACCTCGCCGACACGCCCTGATCGGGCCTGGCCCGCAGGGCGATCACGGACCTACCATGTCCCCCCGCTCGTAAGGGAGTTCATCGGCACGGGGCGGGGGTGGAGGGGGAGCGGGCCATGGCGCACCATGACGACCTCGCGCACACGGGTCCGGCGGAGGACGGAGCGGGGGAGCACCCTCGCTCGCCGTTCAGCACGGGCAAACCGGGCCGGCGCTTCCGCTTCACCCCGGCGAACGTACTCCTCGTCGCCCTCGGCCTGCTGATCGGCATCGGTACGGCCTGGCTGGTCCAGGACCGCCCCACCGACCCCCCTCAACCCCTCGCGGCCCCACCGAAGTCCACCCGGGCGGCCAAACCCCTCCCCCCAAACCCCAGCTCACCTCCTCCCACCCCCACCCCCACCCCCACCCGCACCGCATCCCCCACCCTCCCCGACAACTTCGCCGTGATCCGGGACGCCTCCGACGTCACCCTCGCCGTCCCCAGCGGCTGGCGGCGCGACGAGGCCGCCTCCGTCTACTACCGGTCCCCCAAGTACCCGTACAGCCGCTTCCTCCAGTTCTGGCCCCTCGCCGAGTCCCGGATGAGCGCGACCCGCGCCCTGCGCGTCACGGTCGCCACCCACCGCCACTACCCCGGCTTCGAACTCCAGGCCCTGCACCCCACCACCAAGGGCGCCGCCGAACTCGTCTACTCGTACGACAGCACCCGCACCGGCCGCCGCCTCACCCTCATCCAGCGCGTCTTCCCCACCCCCGACGGCAGGCGCTACGCCCTCGCGGTGGTCGGCCCGGCCGAGGAGTGGCCCCGCCAGCGCAACACCCTGGAGACGGCCCTGCGTTACTTCCAGCCGGTGGAGGACCGGCCGACGCCCGCTGGCTAGGGTGACGCGTCACGGCGTACGGGGGACGGGGGCGGAACATGTCGCGGGGTGAACGGCCGGCACAACTGGGCCACTACGAGGTGGACGAACTGCTCGGCGCGGGCGGCATGGGCGAGGTCTACCTCGCGCACTCGCCGTCCGGGCGGGCGGTCGCGGTCAAGGTCATCCGCCCGGACCTGGCGAACACCCCCGGCTTCCGGGAGCGTTTCGCCCGCGAGGTGCAGGCGGCGCGGCAGGTCAGCGGGGCGTTCACGGCACCGCTGCTGGACGCGGACACGGAGGCGGACACCCCGTGGATGGCGACCCAGTACGTGGCGGGGCGCACGCTCGCGGAGACGGTGAAGGAGGACGGCCCGCTGCCCGCCGACGAGGTCTGGCGGCTGGCCTCGGGCCTGTGCGAGGCGCTGCGCGACATCCACCGGGCGGGCCTGGTCCACCGGGACTTCAAGCCGGGCAACATCCTGCTCGCGGAGGACGGGCCGAGGGTCATCGACTTCGGGATCTCCCGGGTCGCCGACACGACCGCGCTCACGCAGAGCGGGCAGGTGATGGGAACACCGCCGTTCATGGCCCCGGAACAATTCCTGGACGCGAAGTCGGCGGACGCCCCGGCGGACGTCTTCGCCCTGGGCTCCGTCCTCGTGTACGCGGCCACCGGCCACGGCCCCTTCGACGCGGACACCCCGTACGCGATCGCCTGGAAGGCGGTCCACGACGCCCCGGACCTGACGGGCCTGCCCGCCACGCTCCTCCCGGTGGTGGAACCCTGCCTCACGAAGTCCCCACCCCTGCGCCCCACCCCGGAGACCCTGCTGGGCCTCCTCTCCTCCCGCCGCGAGAGACGCACTCACCGGAGCGCCGCAAGGGAAGCGGCCCGCCGCTGCACCCGGCGACGCAGGGCGGGCCTGGCAGCGGCCGCGCTGGTGACCGCCGGGGCGCTCGCCGGGGTGTGGGCGTGGGGGCCCTGGGCCCATGAGGGTCGACCCCCTGCCCAGGGGGCGGAGACCCGGAAGAAGGCACCGGCTCAGGCACCCGTCCGGCTGGCGGGGTGGAAGCCGTGGACATCATCCGTGGTGCAGACGGACTATCGGGGTCCGGACAGTCATCTGACTTGTGTGTACGAGCGGTCGTCGCTGTGGTGTTCCGGTTCAGGAGTTCTGCTGACCCGTCTCGACCCGCTGACCGGGAGGGTGCTGTGGCAGCAGAAGGGCTCCATGAGCATTGCCCCGGACGGGCCCGTTCTGGACGGGGAGAGGGTGTACGTCACCGGGGTGGCCGGGGCGGAGGAAGGGGTCGTTCACACCTGGGTGTTCAACGCGGAGTCGGGAAAGCTCATCGACCAGGGCGTCGTGTCCGGCACGGAGGGGTGCAGCCTTGCCGAGGAGTTGCTCGCCTGCCGGAAGGACGGCCGGATCCGGGCCCGGTCCTTGCAGGAATCACGTTGGATGTGGAGCGCTGCCCCCGGCTGGGAGCCCTACACCGTGCCCTTCTGGTCGGAGAGCAGCAACAATTTCCTGGTGCGACGGACCAGCGGCGCGGGACAGGTCCGACTCGGCGAGATCAGCCGTGTGGACGGGCGCTTCACGTGGACATGGGACGTTCCTCAGGGACAGAACGTGCGCTCCGTCACCGGCGACCACATCTACCTGGAGGCCACGACTCAGGGGCTGGCGACGAAGGTGACCCGGGTGGACCGGCGAACCGGTAAGGCCGCCATCGTTGAACTTGCGACCCCGGAGGAGGTGTTGACCGTCCGTGGTGATGTCCTCTACACCCGCCGCTACTCCGGGGTGATCACCGCATACGACATGAACAAGCGTGCACGCCTCTGGACCGCTGTCCTGTCGGGCGACTTCGTTTCTCAGCCGGTCGTCGAGGGCGAGTACGTGCTCTTCACCACGGACGATGCGAAGGTCGTCGCTCTGGACCGGAGGAACGGCGGCATCCGCTGGCAGTACAGGACCCCGCGACCCCCGCAGCCTGTTCGGCGTGGCAGAGACGACGGGCACTTCTCCAGGGAGGCCCCGATGCCGATCGTGCTGGGTGACATCGTGTTCGCTCCCATCACCGAATTCCGGGTGCACTCCTTCCTCATTTCTCAGGCCGAGGCCGCCGCACAGCGCTCGCACTCGTAGGCCAGCAGCTCACCCGCACCGCCGATGAACCGCCCCACCAGGAGCGGCGTGCCCGCGAGCTTCCGGCGGCAGCGGCAGCACTCGTCCTCACCGTCGGCGAGAAGGTACGTGTTCAACTCGGCGCGCGCGGCGGAGGGTTGACGACCCCCCGTGGCCAGGTGCGCCCACACCGACTTGCCCCCGCCCACACGCGGCGTGATGCCGATGCGCGCGGCAAGGGCGGCGACCAGCGGAAGCCCGCGCCCGGACAGGGCGAGCGGGTCGACGGCGAGGCCCCCGGCGGGGAGCGCGGGTGCGGCGGGGCAGTCGTCGCCGACCTCGATGAGCAGGGTGTGGGGCTGGCGCTCGACATACAGGCGGTAGCTGGGGGAGTCGGTGTGCTGCACATTCCCCACGAGCTCGCTGGTGATGAGCGCGGCGTCATCGGCGAACCGGTCCAGCTCCCAGCAGGAGAGGAGCGAGCTGAGGATGCGGCGGAGGTGGGTCAGGTGGGAGGGGTCGTAGGGGAGCGTGAGGGTGAGGTGGCTGGTGGTCATGGCAGACCTCTCGGGTCGGTCAACAGGCCGCTCGGCGAGCACAGTTGAGATTCCGTGAGGATGAGCGTGCACCTGGATCGATGCTTGGGCAAGATATTCCCCGGTGATGAATCGGTACGGGTGAACATTGACCAAACCGCTTGAGCGACAAGCCGTGGAGGGTCATCATGCGGCCATGGCTGAACGTGACATGCCGACGATGCGCAGTCGGCGCCTGGGCAATGAACTACGCAGGCTGCGGATGGAGGCGGGGCTCAAAGTCACGGATGTGGCCGAAATCCTGGAGTGCGGGCAGCCCAAGATCAGCCAGATCGAGAACGGCAAGCGGGGGATTCGTCAGCTGGACCTGACGATGTTGCTCAACGCGTTCGGCGTTGAGGACGAGGGGTACCGGGCCGGCCTCAAGCGGCTGGCCCGAGAGGTTCACAAGGTGGACTGGTGGACCTCGGAAGGACCTTTGCTTCACGACGCCTTGCGGGACTTCTTGACGCTCGAGGTCGACTCGGACGTGCTCCGCACCTATGAACCGACGCTGATTCCCGGGCTACTCCAGACCGAAGGACAGATGCGTGCCATCTTCGACACCGGTCATCTCGCACACCGGGCGGACGCCTTGGTCGAGGCGCGGTTGCGGCGGCGGGAAATACTGCTGAATCCAACGGAGTTCGACCTCCGGGTGGTGATCGACCTGCACGCCATCCAGCGGCTCCAGGGTGGGCGCGACCTGGTCGTCGAGCAGCTTGAGCACTTGCTCAGGGAGATGGAGAGGCCGAACGTGACGGTTCAGCTGTTGCCGTACGATGCGGCCGTCCGTCCCGCACAGTACGTGCCGTTCTGCCTGTTCACGTTGCGTGGTGAGCCTGCGTCAGACGTCGTCTGGTTGGAGCACCTGACCGGAGGTAGCTTGCTGGAGCAGCGTAAGGACGTACAGGTCTACGCTCGCGCATGGAACGAGCTGACGGCAGCGGCAATGACCCCATCGAGGTCGCGCCAGTACCTACAAGACGTGATCAAGGAAACTCGTACGTGAAATCCTCTTCTGCGAACTGGTTCAAGAGCAGCTACAGCGGTGGCGACAACGCGTGCGTCGAGTGTGCAACCCTCCAGCCCGTCTCGCACGCCATCGCGGTCCGGGACTCCAAGGACCCCGCTCGCGGCACGCTTCACTTCACGGCCGCCGCCTGGCGAACCTTCCTCCAGGAGCAGGCGAACGCCCCCGCCAACAAATGAGTTCTGCCCATGCCCACCCGAACCGGTCGGCCGCTCTCAGAGCGCACCAACAACACCCACCCCCGGCAGCGCCCCCGCCTCTCCAGAGTGGGACATTCAGGCGCGAAAGTGTCCCACTTCTGAGACACCCCTCCCTGCCCCTGATGGCGGAAGCCTGGATTCCGGGGACTGGATGGCCTTATGTGCGCCGAACGTATATGTCCCAGCACGGCCACCTCCCTGAAATCCACCCACCCACACCAGCAACCAGCTTGAGCACCAACCCCACGACGGCCCGCACCCGCAAAGCCCAGCCCAGCAGCCCCATTCAGGTCGGCGCACCCCCACCGGCAGCCATCAGACGCATGCACCCGCCACCACGAGCCGACACCCCACCCACACACCCGCCGCCCGGCAACGGCGTACGACAACTTCCCGGACCTTCTCCGGGGCCATTTTTCGGCCGTCCTCCGCACAACGAAACCTGCGCTGGAGGGGAGCCCGTCAAGGGTGGAGCGCATGCGACATCGGCGAAGCCGACGCGACGTAGGAGCGCCCTTGACGGGCTCCCCGTAAGCGCCACACTCCGGTCCAGAGGACGGCCCCACCAACACCCGATCCGGGCCAATCAGCCACCACCCCCCTCGCCCCCCCCCGGAGGAGGACGCACGGCTGGACACGGCGGCGGCGGAGTACCTGCGCCGCCGCACGACCGAACAGAAACGCAAGAAGGCCGCGAAGTCGAAGAGGGCCGCACAGGAGCGAGAGGGACCGACCCCGCCCGGTCCCTCAGAAAATGATCAAGTTCGGATTGCCGGACGGCCAGTCGTGGAAGCAGCCCAGTGACCGTTCCACTCCACGACAACGGGGGCACTCCCATGGCCGGCCTCTTCACCAAGCGCAACCCCAACCCCAACCTCAACGTCATCGCCCTCAGCGACCGCGACACCCTCCTCGCCCTGCTCCAGAACACCCTCGACGCCACCACCGCCGACGACACCGAGCGCCCGGGACTGGAGCGCGCCGTCGCGATCCTCACCGACGCCCCCACAGCCCCACAGGCCGAGCTCCGCGGACGCTGGGCCCGGGAACGTATCGAAGCCGCCGGAGTGAAGGTCGAGGCCGACTCCGTGCAGGCGATCAAGGCGCTGCGCAAGGCCGAACCCGGGCTCGGGCTGTACGAGGCCGTCGTCATGACGAAGGAGGCGGCGGCCCTCGACGGGGACGGGCGGTGAGCATCCGCCCCGATCAGGTCTTTTGTCCCCACGGAAAGTGACTCATGGCACTTTCGGCCACGTAAACGGCATGCTTTCGGTCCGTGGGGGGAGGGGTTCCGCCGCCAGTGCTCCTGGACTGGCAGGGACCAGCCCCCTGGTCCTTTCGGTAACGGAAGGCAAAAGCGACGTGTCGGCAGAAAAGACCATCCATGTGGGCGGGGAGTGGCGGGCAGCCCTCTCCGGCTCCACGCGCGAGATCCTCGACCCCGCGGACGCGAAGCCGTTCGCCGTGGTCGCCGAGGGCGGCGCGGAGGACGTCGACGCAGCAGTCGCCGCCGCGAGCGAGGCCTTCGCGGGCGGGCAGGGCGTCTGGCCGCAGACGCCCACCGCCGAGCGCGCCGCGCTGCTGCGCCGTGTCGCCGACCTCCTCCAGCGCGACCGCGAGGAGCTGGGGCGGCTGGAGGCGCAGGACGCCGGAAAGACCGTGGAGGAAGGGCGCGTCGACATCGACTGCGTGACCGACGCCTTCCGCTACTTCGCCGACCTGGTGATCGGGGAAGGCGCCGGGCGGGTCGTCGACGCGGGGTCGGCGGACATCCACAGCGTCGTGGTGCACGAGCCGGTCGGCGTGTGCGCGCTGATCACACCGTGGAACTACCCGCTCCTCCAGGCGAGTTGGAAGATCGCACCCGCGCTGGCCGCCGGTAACACGTTTGTGGTCAAGCCCAGTGAGATCACGCCCATGACGACCGTCGCGCTCATCGCGCTGCTGGTCGAGGCGGGCCTGCCGGAGGGTGTGGCGAACGTTGTCACCGGGCCCGGCGCCTCGGTGGGTGCGCGGATGTCCGAGCACCCGGACGTCGACCTCGTGTCGTTCACGGGGGGACTCCTCAGCGGTACGAAGGTGATGCAGGCCGCCGCCGAGACCGTCAAGAAGGTCGCACTGGAGCTGGGCGGCAAGAACCCCAACGTCGTCTTCGCGGATGCGTGCGCGACGGAGGAGGGGTTCGACACCGCCGTCGACCAGGCGCTGAACGCCGCCTTCATACACAGCGGTCAGGTCTGCTCGGCCGGATCGCGGCTCATCGTGGAGGAGTCGGTACGGGAGCGGTTCGTCGCCGAACTGGCCCGCCGGGCCGAGAAGATCCGGATCGGGCGGGGGACCGAGAAGGGCGTCGAGTGCGGACCGCTCGTGTCCGCGTCGCAGTTGGAGAAGACGGAGTACTACGTCGCTGCGGCGCTGGAGGAGGGTGCTGTGCTGCGGGCCGGTGGCTCGCGGCCCGAAGGGCCCGGCTACGAGGGCTACTTCTACCGGCCGACCGTGCTGGACGGCTGCCACCGGGAGATGCGGGTCGTCCGCGAGGAGACCTTCGGGCCGATCCTGACGGTCGAGAGCTTCGGTACGGAGGCGGAGGCGATCGCCCTCGCCAACGACACCGAGTACGGGCTCGCGGGCGGGGTCTGGTCCGCCGATCCGGGGCGGGCGCGGCGCGTCGCGGCGAAGCTGCGGCACGGGACGGTGTGGATCAACGACTTCCACCCGTATCTGCCGCAGGCGGAGTGGGGCGGCTTCGGGAAGTCCGGTGTGGGGCGGGAGCTGGGGCCGGCGGGGCTGGCCGAGTACCGGGAGTCCAAGCACATCTACCAGAACCTGAACCCCACCCCGGTCCGCTGGTTCTCGGGCTGACCCCCACTCCCGGTGACCTCCGGGACCCCGCTTTCCCCAGCCCCCTCGGGCTCGGCCCCCAGTCCCCTTGGGCGGCGGGGCCGCCCCCCCCCGGGGGCGGAACGGGCGGGCAAGGGGGCGGCCCCTCCCGCTCCCGGCCCACCCGGGTGCCGCCCCTGGCCCAGCCCCTGCGCCGGACGCGCGTCCCGAGGGGCCCCGGGCCAGGGCCCTACACCGGACGCCCGTCCAGAAGGAGGCCGGCACGTTCCGTACCGGAAAGGCAGGTCCCCAACCCCGCCCCTTCACCTAAACCCGCGGGGCAATTGCACGGTTCCCGTGCAGGCGCGTCGTGGCTGGTCGCGCAGTTCCCCGCGCCCCTGAAGGGGCACGGATGAGCAGCCCGGCACAGGACGGTCGCGCCCGCGCGGCGGAGCCGCACGTGCAACACAGCCCCGCGCCCCTGACGGGGCACGGCCCCCTACGTACCCCAACCCCATTACGCGACAGAACCTTCGCCAGAAGAGGAGCAGCACCACATGCCCGAGCCCATCCACGACTACGACTACGTCGTCATCGGCGGCGGCACCGCCGGTTCCGTGATCGCCTCCCGGCTGACCGAGGACCCCGACATCCGCGTCGCCGTCATCGAGGGCGGCCCCTCCGACGTGGACCGGCCCGACGTCCTCACCCTGCGCCGCTGGATGGGTCTCCTCGGCGGCGAGCTGGACTACGACTACCCCACCACCGAGCAGCCCCGCGGCAACTCGCACATCCGGCACAGCCGCGCCCGTGTCCTCGGCGGGTGTTCGTCCCACAACACGCTGATCGCCTTCAAGCCGCTGCCGAGCGACTGGGACGAGTGGGAGGCGAACGGCGCCGAGGGCTGGGGGTCCGCCGCCATGGACCCGTACTTCGGCAAGCTGCGCAACAACATCGTTCCGGTCGACGAGAAGGACCGCAACGCCATCGCCCGCGACTTCGTCGACGCCGCGCAGAGCGCGCTCGGCGTCCCCCGCGTCGAGGGGTTCAACCAGAAGCCCTTCGAGGACGGCGTCGGCTTCTTCGACCTCGCCTACCACCCGGAGAACAACAAGCGTTCGTCCGCGTCGGTCGCGTACCTCCACCCCTTCCTCGACCGCCCGAACCTCCACATCATGCTGGAGACCTGGGCGTACGAACTGGAGCTCGACGGCACCCGGGCGCGCGGCGTCCGGGTCCGTACGAAGGACGGCGAGGAGGTCCTCGTACGGGCCACCCGTGAAGTCCTCGTCTGCGCGGGCGCGGTGGACACCCCCCGCCTGCTGATGCACTCCGGGATAGGCCCGGCCGCCGACCTCGAGGCCCTCGGCATACCCGTCGCCGTCGACCTCCCCGGCGTCGGCGAGAACCTCCTCGACCACCCCGAGTCCGTCATCGTCTGGGAGACGAACGGGCCGATCCCCGAGAACTCGGCCATGGACTCGGACGCGGGCCTGTTCGTGAAGCGGGACCCGGAGCACGCGGGCCCCGACCTGATGTTCCACTTCTACCAAATCCCGTTCACCGACAACCCGGAGCGCCTCGGGTACGAACGCCCCGCGCACGGCGTGTCGATGACCCCCAACATCCCCAAGCCGCGCAGCCGCGGCCGCCTCTACCTCACCAGCGCCGACCCGGCCGTCAAGCCCGCCCTCGACTTCCGGTACTTCACCGACGAGGACGACTACGACGGCCGCACCCTCGTCGACGGGATCAGGATCGCCCGCGAGATCGCCGCGTCGGCTCCGCTCGCCGGATGGCTGAAGCGGGAGGTCTGCCCGGGTCCTGAGGTCACCTCCGACGAGGAGCTGAGCGCGTACGCGCGCAAGGTCGCGCACACCGTGTACCACCCGGCGGGTACCTGCAAGATGGGCGCCCCGGACGACGAACTCGCCGTGGTCACCCCCGACTTGAGGATCAAGGGACTCGACGGCATCCGCATCGCCGACGCGTCCGTCTTCCCGACCATGACCGCCGTCAACCCGATGATCGGTGTCCTGATGGTCGGCGAGAAGTGCGCAGAACTGCTGGCCGAGGCCGCTCAGCAGCAACCGACCATCTCCGGAGGTGCCGCGTAATGAGTACGACTCCCGCCACGAAGGCCGCCGAGCCCCGCAAGGACGCCGCCGAGCCCGTCTTCTCCGTACGCAACCTCTGGAAGGTCTTCGGACCCAAGGCCGACAAGGTCCCCGGCGACCCGGACCTCACCGGTCTCTCCGTCGCCGAACTGCGCGAGCGCACCGGCTGCACGGCCGCCGTCCGCGACGTGTCCTTCGACGTGAAGAAGGGCGAGGTCTTTGTTGTCATGGGGCTGTCCGGCTCCGGAAAGTCGACCCTGGTCCGCTGTCTGACCCGGCTCATCGAGCCGACCTCCGGCTCCCTCGCCATCGACGGCGAGGACGTCCTGTCCATGGACAAGAGCCGCCTGCGCGAACTGCGCCGCCACCGTGCCGCCATGGTCTTCCAGCACTTCGGCCTGCTCCCGCACCGCACCGTCCTCGACAACGTCGCGTACGGGCTCGAAGTGCAGGGCATGGGCAAGGCCGAACGGCGCGCCAAGGCCGCCGAGGTCGTCAGCAAGGTGGGTCTCGACGGGCTGGAGAGCCGCCGCCCCGGCCAGCTCTCCGGCGGCCAGCAGCAGCGCGTCGGCCTGGCCCGCGCGCTCGCCGTCGACCCCGAAGTCCTGCTCTTCGACGAGCCGTTCAGCGCCCTGGACCCCCTCATCCGGCGCGACATGCAGGAAGAGGTCATCCGCCTCCACCAGGAGGAGGGCCGCACGATGGTCTTCATCACCCACGATCTCAACGAGGCCCTGCGCCTGGGCGACCGCATCGCCCTGATGCGCGACGGCGAGATCGTCCAGCTCGGCACGCCGGAGGAGATCGTCGGCTCCCCGGCGAACGACTACGTACGGGACTTCGTCCGCGACGTCCCCCGCGAGCAGGTCCTCACCGTCGCCTCCGCGATGCGCACCCCCGAGGCGGGCGACGCCGAATCCGGCCCGGCCGTCTCCCCGGAAGCCCCCGTGTCGGAGGCGATCGAGGCCCTGGTCCGCACCGGTGAGCCCACGGCCCGTGTCATGTCCGAGGGGCGTCTGCTCGGCATCGTCGACCGCGCCTGCCTGCTGTCGGTCGTCGCCGGAACCCTGGCGGTGACTGCCTGATGAGGTACGTCAGTAGCGCCTTCCGGTTGGGTGGGGTGAGCGCGTGAGTGCCGTGACCACCACCTCCGCAACGCCGAAGTCCCGTACGCAGGAGGGTGGTTGGCGGGAGAAGATCACCCGTCGGCCCGGCCTGCTCAAGCTCGGTGTGCTTCTTGTCGTGGCCGCCGTCGCGATTCCCGTCCTGCACACCCGCTGGGCGTCCGGCAGCTGGCCCGCCCCCCTCACCGTCGACCTCACCGAACCCCTCGGCAAGGTCAGCGACTGGATCATCGACAACCGCGACGGCCACCCGCTCTTCCTCTACTTCTTCGGCCACATCTCCAACGCGGTCGTCCTCTCCGTGCGGGCCGTCTACCTCGTCCTGCTCGCCCTCGGCTGGGCCGGCACCACCGCCCTCGCCGCGCTGATCGCCTGGCGGGCGGCCGGGGTGAAGCTGGCCGCTGGGACCGCCGTGTCGCTGGCCGCCTGCGGGCTGCTCGGCATGTGGGTGCCGACGATGCAGACCCTGGCGCTGATGGCCGTCGCCGTCGCCGCGTCGGTGATCCTGGGCGCGTTCCTGGGACTTGCCGCCGGGCTTTCGGACCGTACGTTCCGCATCCTGCGGCCGGTGCTGGACACCATGCAGGTGCTCCCGGCGTTCGCGTACCTCCTGCCCGTCGTGCTGATCTTCGGCATCGGCGTCCCGGCGGCGGTCCTGGCGACCGTCGTGTACGCGGCCCCGCCGATGGCCCGCCTCACCGCGCTCGGTCTGCGCGAGGCCGACAAGGGCGTCCTCGAAGCCGTCGCGTCCCTCGGTGCGACCGCCCGGCAGCGGCTCGTCACGGCCCGCCTGCCGCTGGCCCGCAAGCAGCTCCTGCTCGGCCTCAACCAGACGATCATGATGGCGCTGTCCATGGCCGTCATCGCGTCCGTCATCGGTGCCGCCGGTCTCGGCGACCGCGTCTACCAGGCGCTCGCCTCCGTCGACGTGGGCCAGGCCCTCGCCGCCGGACTCCCCATCGTGCTGATGGCGATCGTCCTCGACCGGGTCACCGCGGCCGCCGGCTCCGGCGACCGCGAACACGGCCGGTCCTGGGTTCCCGCGCTGGTCGGCGTCGTGGCCGTCGCCGCCGTCGCGGTCGCCACCCGCCTCGCCGGGGCGCTCCTGTGGCCCGAGTCCTGGTCGGTCCAGATCGCCCCGACCGTCAACAAGGCCGTCGGCTGGATGACCGACCACCTCTACTCCGGCGTGCCCGTCGTCGGCGGCACCGCCGACTGGGCCGGCCACTTCACCTCCTGGGTCCTGGACCCGATCCGCTCGGGCCTGACCTCGCTGCCCTGGTACGCGGTCCTGCTCCTGGTCGCCGCGCTCGCCTGGCTGATCGGCACCTGGAAGTCGGCGCTCACCGCCGTGCTGGCCATGGCCGCGATCGGTGTGCTCGGCGTGTGGAAGCCGTCCATGGACACGCTGTCCCAGGTGCTCGCCGCCGTGGCCGTCACCCTGGTCATCGGCTTCGCGATCGGTATCGCCGCCTCCCGCAGCAGCCGCCTGGAGCGCGTCCTGCGCCCGGTGCTGGACGTGATGCAGACGATGCCGCAGTTCGTGTACCTGATCCCGGTCGTCGCCCTGTTCGGCGTCGGCCGCGCCCCGGCCGCCGCGGCCGCCGTCGTCTACGCGCTCCCGGCCGTCGTACGCATCACCACCCAGGGCCTCCAGCAGGTCTCCCCGGCGGCCCTGGAATCCGCCCGCTCGCTCGGCGCGACCAGCGGCCAGCAGCTCCGTCAGGTCCAACTGCCGCTCGCCCGGCCCTCGTTGCTCCTCGCCGTCAACCAGGGCGTCGTCCTGGTCCTCGCCGTCGTCATCATCGGCGGCCTGGTCGGCGGTGGCGCACTCGGCTACGACGTCGTCTTCGGCCTCGCGCAGGGCGACCTGGCCACCGGCCTCAAGGCGGGCGCGGCCATCGTCTGCCTCGGCCTGATGCTCGACCGGGTGACCCAGCCCTCGCGGGCCGCCCGCAAGGAGGACGCGTGAACATCTCTCGTCGTACGGCGTTCAAGGCGACCGCACTCGGCCTCGGGGCGTTGCTCCTCACCGGCTGCGGCGCCGCCGACATGACCCAGCAGGCGTCCCCGTACGCGAACGCGGCGGGCGCGAAGACGGTCACTCTCTCCGTCCAGTCCTGGGTCGGCGCCCAGGCGGACGTCGCCGTCGCCAAGCTCATCCTGGAACGCGAACTCGGCTACCGCGTCGACACCGTCCAGGTCGACGAGGTCCCCGCGTGGGACGCCCTGAGCCAGGGCCGCGTCGACATGATCATGGAGGACTGGGGGCACCCCGAGCAGGAACAGCGCTACGTCAAGGACAAGAAGACCATCGTCCCGGCGGGCGAGGTCGGCGTGATCGGCCACATCGGCTGGTGGGTCCCGAAGTACTTCGCCGACAAGCACCCGGACGTCACCGACTGGCGCAACCTCAACAAGTACGCGGACCAGTTCAAGACGCCGGAGAGCGGCGGCAAGGGCCAGCTCCTGGACGGCTCCCCGTCCTACGTCACCAACGACAAGCCCCTGGTCGACAACCTCAAGCTCAACTACCAGGTGGTCTTCTCGGGCTCCGAGGCCGCGCAGATCACGCAGATCCAGCGCTTCGCGAAGTCGAAGAAGCCCTTCCTCACCTACTGGTACAAGCCGCAGTGGCTGTTCGAGCAGGTGCCGATGGTGGAGGTGAAGCTGCCGAAGTACTCCGACGCGTGCGCGGCGAAGGCGCCCGAGGACATCGACTGCGAGTACCCGACGACCCCGCTCGCGAAGTACATGAACGCGAACTTCGCGAAGAAGGGCGGCAAGGCGGCCCAGTTCCTGAAGAACTTCAAGTGGAACGCCGACCAGCAGAACGCCGTGTCGCTGATGATCGCCGACCAGAAGCTCTCGCCGGACGAGGCGGCGCGCAAGTGGGTCGCGGACAACGAGTCGGTGTGGCGGGCGTGGCTCCCGAAGGAATAAGCACGCGACGTCGGGTGGGGGCCGTGGCAGGATCGCGGGATGCTGCGACTGACTGATTTCATCATCGACTGCCCGGACACGATGAAGCTGGCCGCCTTCTACTCCGAGGTGACGGGCCGCCCGGTCAAGGAGTCCTCCTCGGAGGACTGGGCGGGCATCACGTTCGGCGAGATCGAGCTGGCGTTCATCCGGGTGGACGACTATCGGGCTCCGCAGTGGCCGGACGGTGGGCACCCCAAGCAGTTCCACCTCGACTTCGAGGTGGACGACATCGAGGCCGAGCAGCGTCGCGTTCTCGACCTGGGCGCGACGCTGCGGCAGGACTTCATCGGGCCGGAGGGGTACGGCTGGCGGGTCTACACCGACCCGATCGGCCATCCCTTCTGCCTGTGCCGCAACAAGGGTGTCGTCTGGACGGACGGGGGGCCGACCTGGCCGGGACGCGACTGAGCATCCCACCCGCCACCGCCCTCTCCGGGGAGACCACCGCACCCCCATCGCGAACTGCCGCCCCGGCCCCCTCGGGCGCCCCGGCCCCCTCGGGCGCCCCGGCCCCCTCGGGCGGCGGGGCCGCCCCCCTTCCCCCTAGCCCCTTTGGGCTGCGGGGCCGCCCTCCTGCCTCTTCCCCTCGCCCCCTTGGGCGGCGGGGCCGCCCCCCGGGGGCGGGACGGGCGGGCAAGGGGGCGGCCCCTCCCGCTCCCGGCCCACCCGGGTGCCGCCCCTGGCCCAGCACCTGCGCCGGACGCGCGTCCAAAGGGGCCCGGCCCGCCCCCGTACCGGACGCGTCAGCCCGTGTCGCTCGGGCAGGAGAGGCCCCGGACCCGCCCCTTTCCCTAAAGCGCTCGCCGCGCGGCGATTGCACGGGTCCGTGCGGGTGAGTGGGTGGCTGGTCGCGCAGTTCCCCGCGCCCCTGACGGGGCGCCCAGCGCGGCGGAGTCGCACGTGCAGCACAGCCCCGCGTCCCTGGAGGGCGCGTGCGCCCCGCGTCCCGGGGGGTCAGTGCTTGATGGAGCCCGCCACATAGTGCCCCGGCACCATCCGCGTCGACACCGCGAACCTGTTCCACACATTGATCGTGTTGATCGCCGCGATCAGATGCGCCAGCTCCACCTCGTCGAAGTGCTTCGCCGCCCTCTCGTACACCTCGTCCGGCACGAACCCGTCCGTCACCACCGTGATCGCCTCGGTCAGCTCGATCGCCGCGATCTCCTTCGCCGTGTAGAAGTGCTGCGACTCCTCCCACGCCGAGAGCTGCACGATCCGCTCCACCCGCTCCCCGGCGGCCAGCGCGTCCTTGGTGTGCATGTCCAGGCAGAACGCGCAGTGGTTGATCTGCGAGGCGCGGATCTTCACCAGTTCCGCGACCACCGGGTCGAGGTGCTTGCGGGTGGCCTTCTCCAGCTGGAGCATCGCCTTGAAGACCTCGGGCGCGTGCTCGGACCAGTTCATGCGGGGGGTGTGCTCGGGGACGTTCACCGGGGTGTTCTCGTTCGTTGTCGTCATGCGTCCGACGTTACGCCCGGGACGGCCCACGGCTATGGTCCATTCCCATGGCAGATTCCTGGGCCACTTACCGGGCCGAACTCGGCAAGGACCTCCACCTCGACCTGTCCGCCCCGGGTGCCGGTTCCGGCCTGCGCACGCGCCTGCGCGACGCCCTGCGCGAAGCCGCCCGCACCGGCCGCCTGGCCCCCGGCACCCGCCTGCCCTCCTCCCGCAGCCTCGCCGCCGACCTGGGCATCGCCCGCAACACCGTCGCCGACGCCTACGCGGAACTCGTCGCCGAGGGCTGGCTCACCGCCCGCCAGGGCTCCGGCACCCGCATCGCCGGACGCGCCCGCCCCGCCGTCCCGCGCAAGCAGCCCCTTTCCGCGCGGTCGGCCCCGGCGCGTACCACTCCCGCCTTCAACCTGATGCCCGGCGCCCCCGACGTCTCCACCTTCCCCCGCGCCGACTGGCTGAAGGCCTCCCGCAAGGCCCTGACCGCCGCCCCCAACGAGGCCTTCGGTTACGGGGACCCCCGCGGCCGCATCGAGCTGCGCACCGTCCTCGCCGACTACCTGGCCCGCGCCCGCGGCGTGCACGCCGACCCCGAACGCCTCGTCATCCGTTCCGGTTACGTCAACGCGCTGACCTTCCTGGCCGCCGCCCTGCGCCACCGCTCGCCCACGACCAAGGCGGTCGCCACCGAGTCGTACGGACTGCCCTTCCACCGCGACTGCTTCACCGCGGCGGGCCTGCGCACCCCCGCCCTCGGCCTCGACGAACTCGGCTCCCGGACCGATGAGCTGACGGGGCTGTCCGGTGTGGGCGCGGCGCTGCTCACCGCCGCCCACCAGTTCCCCACCGGCGTCGCCCTGCACCCCGACCGGCGGGCCGCCGCCGTCGACTGGGCGCGCGGCACCGGCGGGCTGATCCTCGAAGACGACTACGACGGCGAGTTCCGCTACGACCGCCAGCCCGTCGGCGCCCTCCAGGGCCTCGACCCGGACCGCGTGGTCTACCTCGGCACCACCAGCAAGGCCCTCGCCCCCGGCCTGCGCCTGTCCTGGGCGGTCCTCACCCCCGACCTCCTCCCGCACCTCTCCCCGTACGACAACACCTCCAGCGCGCTGGAACAGCTCACCCTCGCCGAGTTCCTCTCCTCCGGGGCGTACGACCGGCACGTCCGCGCCAAGCGGCTGCGCTACCGGCGTCGGCGTGACGACCTGGTGGCGGCGCTGGCCGCGCACGCCCCGCACGTCCGCGTCAGCGGAATCGCGGCGGGCCTGCACGCCATCCTGGAACTCCCCGAGGGCACGGAACGCGCGGTGCTGCGCGCCGCCCACTGGCAGGGCCTCGCCCTGGAGGGCCTCTCCACCTACCGCCACCCCCGGGCCCCCGGCACCCCCCGCGACGGCCTGATCGTCGCCTACGCCACCCCACCGGACAGCGCCTGGCCCGGCGCCCTGGAAGCCCTGGTCCGGGCGTTGGGGTGAGTCGGGGTGAGCCTCCGCGCAGCCCACAACAGCGACCGGCCCCCGCCCCGCGCGGCAGCACCGCACGGGCCCGGGGGCCGGAAAAGCCGGTCAGTCGACCGGAACGGTCACCTCAGGGCCTCCTCCATCAGGAGCTTCCCGCTCCGACTGGCCCGAAGCAGCCGTTTCACCGCCGCCGAGGCGGCCGCCAGAATCAGCCTCCGGCCGCCCCGCCGCCAGGCGAGCAGCGCGTTCAGGAAGCCGGAGTCGCAGAACGTCACCCGTGACGCGTCGACCACCAGTCGGGTGTGCCCGAACGCCGCCGCCGACGTGAGCAGCGCGCTCAGCGGGGCAGCCGTGAAGTGGTCGATCTCGCCCTGCACGGCGATGCTCAGGGTGCTGCCCTCGGCGCGGCACGCGGCCACGACGCCGGGCAGCGGACGCCTGGTGACGCCACGGCCGGTACGGATCGGGATCGGCAGTATGTGAGAGGGGCTTGCAGTGGTGTTCACGCCGTCTGCAACGAGGCCCGGCCCCCGGGGGCACCGTCGCGGCCCGAGGATCACCCGGCCGCGCGAAAGAAACGCACCGGGGGTGAAGGGGAGGCGACGGGGAAGAGAAGCCCCGGCCGGACGGGGGAGACCGGCCGGGGCGGCATGGGGAGGCGGGGTGAAGATCCCGCACATAGGTGAAGGGTAAACCATCCTGGAGTTTCCGTATCACCCCCCACCCTCACCGGGGCAAAACCCCCCGGTCCGGGCTCTGGCGTTCCTCACGGGCCCGCAGCCCTCTAGTGTGTCGACGGTCCAGAGTCAGTTCAGGTGGAGAGCGAACGCGGGGGAGTGGGCCGGGCATGGCAGCGGCAGGGCGACGGCGACGACTGAGGTCCAGCACGGTGGTGCTCGGCGGCATGGGAATGCTCGCCCTCACCCTCACCTCCTGCGGCGACGAACCGGACCGGCGCTGCGTCGACCCGGTCACCCAGGAAGAGCTGCCCAGCTACGAGTGCGACGACGACGATGACGGCGGCAGCAGCAGCGGCAGTAGCGGCAGCTCCTCCGCCCACCACGGCGCCTACTACTACGGCGGCAACGTCAGCAACAAGCGCGTCTCCGGCGGCAGCTTCGACAAGCAGGCCGTCGACCGGGGCGGCTTCGGCTGCTCCGGCTCCGGCGGCGGCTGACCCTCCGCCCCTCCCCGCCGCCCCGCACCGCGCCCCCGCCGAAGGCCCCGCCATGAAGCGCCACACCACCACCCCCCGCCCCGACTGGCAGCGCATCGTCGAGGAGCAGGGCGTCATCTACCCCCTGACCCGCTACCCCGACGACACCCTCCGCCCGTACTGGGACGAGAGCGCCTACTACTCCTTCACCCTCCCCGAGGTCGAAGTCCTCGAAGAGGTCGTGGAGGAGCTGCACACCATGTGCCTGGCCGCCGCCGCCCACATCGTCGAGCACGACCGCTTCGCCGACCTCGGCATCACCGACCCCAAGCTGGCCCGGCTGATCACCGAGTCCTGGCAGCGCCGCGCCGAACTCCCCTCCCTCTACGGCCGCTTCGACCTCCGCTACGACGGCACCGGCCCGGCGAAGATGCTGGAGTACAACGCCGACACCCCCACCTCCCTGGTCGAGGCCGCGAGCCCGCAGTGGTTCTGGATGGAGGAGCTGTTCCCCGGTGCCGACCAGTGGAACTCCCTGCACGAACGCCTGGTCGACGCCTGGAAGCGGCAGTCGGCGCTCCTGCCGCCCGGCCCCCTGCACTTCGCCCACTCCGACGGCGACGAGCTCGGCGAGGACCTGATGACCGTCGCCTACCTGCGCGAGACCGCCGAACAGGCCGGCATCCGCACCGAGGCGATCTCCGTCGAACGGATCGGCTGGGATCGCCTCTCCCGCCGCTTCGTCGACGAGAAACTCCGCTTCATCCGCAGCTGCTTCAAGCTCTACCCGTGGGAGTGGCTGGCCACCGACCGCTTCGGCCCGCACGTGCTGTCCACCCTCGACAACGGCGGCGGCACCGGCACCACCTGCTGGATCGAACCCGCCTGGAAGATGCTCCTGTCCAACAAGGCCCTCCTCGCCGTCCTCTGGGAGCTCTACCCCGGCCACCCCAACCTGCTCGCCGCCTACCTCGACGGCCCCCGCGAGCTGGCGGACACGAAGGGGTACGTCGCCAAGCCCCTCCTCGGCCGCGAGGGCGCCGGAGTCACCGTCCACGCCCCCG
Source organism: Streptomyces sp. NPDC087440 (assembly GCF_044744005.1). Classification (NCBI taxonomy): domain Bacteria; kingdom Bacillati; phylum Actinomycetota; class Actinomycetes; order Kitasatosporales; family Streptomycetaceae; genus Streptomyces; species Streptomyces sp. NPDC087440. Next base: position 232,716 of record NZ_JBIUXN010000002.1, read on the forward strand.
GCTCCGAGCCGCCCGCGCCCACCGAAGAGGCCGTCTGCTACCAGGAGTTGGCCCCGCTGCCCGACTTCGACGGCAACCGCACCGTGCTCGGCGCCTGGGTGATCGAGGACGAGGCGGCGGGGCTCGGCATCCGGGAGTCCGCGGGGCTGGTCACGGACGAGTACGCCCGCTTCCTGCCCCACGTCATCCTCTAACGACCCCGGTCGTCACACCTCCAGCACGGCCCGGAGCTGGTCCAGCCCCCAGTCCAGTTCCTCCTTGCTGATCACCAGCGGCGGGGCGATCCGGATCGTCGACCCGTGGGTGTCCTTCACCAGCACCCCCCGCTCCATCAACTGCTCGGAGATCTCCCGGCCGGTGCCGCGCGCCGGGTCGATGTCCACCCCGGCCCACAGCCCGCGCCCGCGCACCGCCCGCACCGCGCCCTGGCCGACCAGCAGGTTCAGCTCGCTGTGCAGATGGTCGCCCAGCTCGGCGGCCCGCTGCTGGAACTCGCCGCCGCGCAGCATCGCGATCACTTCCAGCGCCACCGCGCAGGCCAGGGGATTCCCGCCGAACGTCGACCCGTGCTCGCCCGCCTTGAACACCCCCAGCACCTCGGCCGACGACACCACCGCCGACACCGGCACCACCCCGCCGCCGAGCGCCTTGCCCAGCACGTACATGTCGGGCACCACGCCCTCGTGCTCACAGGCGAAGGTCTTCCCGGTCCGGCCCAGACCCGACTGGATCTCGTCCGCGATGAACAACACGTTCCGCGCGGTCGTCAACTCCCGCACCCCCGCCAGATATCCGGGCGGCGGCACCAGCACCCCCGCCTCGCCCTGGATGGGCTCCAGCAGCACCGCCACCGTGTCGTCGGTGACCGCCGCGGCCAGCGCCTCCAGGTCCCCGTACGGCACGACGTCAAAGCCGGGGGTGTACGGCCCGTAGTCCGCCCGGGCCTCCGGGTCCGTGGAGAAGCTGACGATCGTCGTCGTACGGCCGTGGAAGTTGTCCGAGGCCACGATGATCCTGGCCCGCCCGTCCGGTACGCCCTTGACCCGGTAGCCCCACTTGCGGGCGGTCTTCACGGCCGTCTCCACGGCCTCCGCCCCCGTGTTCATCGGCAGCACCATCTCCATGCCGCACAGGGCCGCCAACTCGTCGCAGAACGCGGCGAACCGGTCGTGGTAGAAGGCCCGCGAGGTCAGCGTCACTCTCTCCAGCTGCGCCTTCGCCGCGTCGATCAACCGGCGGTTGCCGTGCCCGAAGTTGAGCGCCGAGTACCCGGCGAGCATGTCGAGGAAGCGGCGGCCCTCGACGTCGGTCATCCAGGCGCCCTCGGCCGAGGCGACGACGACGGGGAGCGGGTGGTAGTTGTGCGCGCTGTGCGCCTCCGCCGATGCGATGGCCTCCGCGGTGGTGGCCGTGGCGTCCGTGGTGGCGTCGGTGGTGTTCGTGGTGGCCTCCGTTGTCGACACGGGAACTCCGATCGTCAGGTGCGGGATACGGCCGTCCTGCGCAAGGTGCGGACGGCGCCCCTTTCTATCGTCGGTCACGGGGAGGGCGCGGAAACCTTGCCGCCCGGAGCACATCTTCCGCCCGAACCGCCGTTCACAGGTCGATGAGTTGACCCCGCTGCCCCGGCGGGTCCGCCTCCCTCGATCCGCCCTCCCGGTCCGTGCGCCACCGCAGGAACAGCGCCGCCGCCAGGGCCCCGGCGGTCAGTCCGGGTAGCGACCACCACCAGTTGTCCGTTGCGTGCCTCACCCCGGGGGCCGCGACGGGCGACGGGACGGGCGACGGCACCTCGTCCGTGACCCCGGGGGCGCGGGCCGCACGGTCCAGCTCGGCACGCCGCTCGTACCAGGAAGGGGGCGGCCCGTGCGTCGGCCACGAGGGCACCACGGCCTCCTCGGTGGGGGGTGCCGTCAGCCCCCACCGCTTCAACAGGGCCGACAGGGGCTTCGGGTCGCCCGCCCTGTGCCAGGAACCCTCGTTGTCCGTCGGGCCGTCGGAGGCGGTGTGTATCCACACGGTCCGGCCGTCGTCCCGCACGTACACCTGCTGGGTGCGCCAGGCGACGGTGTCGTTGACCAGCCAGGTCACATTGATCTCGTCGGCATCCATCCCCACCTCCAGCGGAGGCCTCTCCGCCCGCCCGGCCTGCTTCGCGGGCGGCGGCTCCAGCAGTTCCAGCAGATACCGGTAGTCCAGGTCGGAGGCATACCGGGCGGCGGTCTTCCCGTTGACCGGACAGGCCAGCAGTACGCTCGTCGGGCCCCCGGCCTGCGCCGCCGTGCTCTGCGCCCAGGCCAGGCCCAACACCACGAGCAGCAGGGCCAGCCGGTGCAGAGGCCGGTGCGGGGGTCGGTGCGGAGGGCGGTGCAGAGCGCGAAGCCGGTGCCGGATGCGTCGCATGAGTGCCATGAGTGCCATGAGTCCCCCCAGCCGTCCAGGTGTCTTGCTCCGTTGCCTCTGATACACCGCCCGGACCGCCCGGGTTCCCCCTCCCGCCGGGTCAGTTTCCGACCGGCCCGTTCCCGGCGGACGCGGCGACCCGGACCGCCCTCGCCCTCGGGGCGACCCCCTCCAGCCGCATGGTCAGCGTGTCGTCCGGCTGCCAGACCAGGGTCGGCGCCGCCGTCCTGACCACCGGGGCGAACGGCTGCCCGGCCGCGTCCTGGAGCCGCAGCGTCAGCCGGTGCGGCACCGGGAACCAGAGCGCCGTGTTCCTCCCGACCTCCGTCCACTCCGGCTCCCCGGAAACGGTCTTGTAGAACAGCGGGTCCAGCGCCGCCCGGAACACGTCCAGCCGCACCGGCCCACCGCCCGCACCACCCCCACCGCCCCCGCCCGCCCAGCACACCGACAGCACCCGCCCGTCCGCCGACACCGAAGCCCCGCCCGGCCTCCCGAGCGCCTCCGGCAGCCGCACCGCGAACCCCGCCCGCCGCTCGGCCGCCGCGAGCGTCAGCGCACCCGGGCAGCCCGGCACCGGGTCCGGGGACGGTGTCGCCCGCCCCGGTTCGTACCGCACCCGGACCCCGCCGAAGCCGAACCAGTCCGCCACCGCCGCCCGCACCGGCGGGGTCAGCGCCAGCACCACCAGCAGCCCGGACAGCCCCGCCGCCAGCGCCCGCCACCGCCGCCGCAGCCACGCCCGCAGCCGGGTCCGGCGTGACACCGGAGGAGGAGGCGTCGGCGCGGGCGCCGGGACGCCCTCCGCGAGCAACTGCGCCAGCACCCGCTCGGCCATCGAATCCCCGACGCCCTCCGGCACCCGGATCGCCTGCCCCAACTCCCGCAGCTCGTCAGGCAGTTCGCCGCCCGCGCCCACGCACTCCACCCCCTTCCCGCAGCTCGTCCGCCAGCTCCGCAGGCAGCATCCGCTCCAGCTTGCGCAGCCCCCGGTTCAGCCGGGACTTCACCGTCCCCCTCGGCCAGCCCAGGGCCTGCGCGGTCTCCGCCTCGTCCAGCTCCAGCAGGTACCGGCACGTGATCACCTGCCGGTGCTCCTCGCTCAGCTCCGCCAGCGCGGCGGCCAGCACCGACTGCCGCTCGCGCCGCACCGCGGCCACCGCCGGGTCCGCCGACTCCGGTATCAGCGGGAGGGGCCCGGTCAGTGCGGCCTCCCGGCCCACGGCGGAGCGCAGCCGGGACGCCGCCCGCACTGTGTTCCTGGTCTCATTGACCACGATCCGTATCAGCCACGGCCGGAAGGCCGAACCCTCCCGGAAGCCGCCCAGCGCCTGGTACGCCTTCACCCAGGCCGTCTGCACCACGTCCTCGGCGTCCGCCCCCGCCCCGAGCGCCACGGCCGCCCGCAGCGCGGTGCCCGTGTGGGCCCGCACCAGCTCCGCGTACGCCTCGGTCTCCCCGGACAGCACGCGTGCGATCACCGCGGCTTCATCGACGACGACGCCGCCCCCTCTCAGGGTCCCCTCCAGCGTTCTCACGTACGTGATACACCGGAGGCGGTCCTTCGGTTCCCCACCTGAGAGCATCCCGTTGCGCACCTGAGAGAATGATGAACATGGCCTCTCGACCCCGTGTGCTCTCCGGCATCCAGCCCACCGCAGGCTCGTTCCACCTCGGCAACTACCTCGGCGCCGTGCGCCAGTGGGTGGCTCTGCAAGAGACGCACGACGCCTTCTACATGGTCGTGGACCTGCACGCGATCACGATCCCGCAGGACCCCGCCGAGCTGCGCGCCAACACCCGCCTGGCCGCCGCCCAGCTGCTGGCCGCGGGCCTGGACCCGGACCGCTGCACCCTCTTCATCCAGAGCCACGTGCCCGAGCACGCCCAGCTCGGCTGGGTGATGAACTGCCTCACCGGCTTCGGCGAGGCCTCCCGGATGACCCAGTTCAAGGACAAGTCCGCCAAGCAGGGCTCCGACCGCACCACCGTCGGCCTCTTCACCTACCCGGTCCTCCAGGTCGCCGACATCCTGCTCTACCAGGCCCACCAGGTCCCCGTCGGCGAGGACCAGCGCCAGCACATCGAGCTGACCCGCGACCTCGCGGAGCGCTTCAACGCGCGCCTCGGCGAGACCTTCACCGTCCCGGAGCCGTACATCCTCAAGGAGACGGCGAAGATCTACGACCTCCAGGACCCCAGCATCAAGATGAGCAAGTCGGCGTCCACGCCGAAGGGCCTCATCAACCTCCTGGACGAGCCGAAGACCACCGCGAAGAAGGTCAAGAGCGCGGTCACCGACACCGACACGGTGATCCGCTTCGACCCCGTCGAGAAGCCCGGCGTCTCCAACCTCCTCACCATCTCCTCCACCCTCACCGGCAAGTCCGTCGCCGAGCTGGAGAAGGAGTACGAGGGCAAGATGTACGGCGCGCTCAAGACGGACCTCGCCGAGCAGATGGTGGAGTTCGTGACCCCCTTCAGGGAGCGCACCCAGGCCTACCTGGACGACCCGGAGACCCTGGACGCGATCCTCGCCAAGGGCGCCGAGAAGGCCCGCGCGGTCGCCGCCGAGACCCTCGCCCAGGCCTACGACCGGATCGGCTTCCTGCCCGCCAAGCACTGACCCGTACGGCGTGCAGCGGTGGCGGACGCACGTCCCGCAGGCCCCGGACCTTGGACTCTGGCCCCGAGGCCCCTGCGCCCGCCACACTGCACTGCGACAGCTTCATCCACCCACCCGCAGTGACGACGAGGAGAACGACGTGGGGACCGTAACGCTCGGCGTTTCGATCGCGGTCCCGGAGCCGTACGGCAGCCTGCTCCAGGAGCGGCGCGCGGCCTTCGGGGACCCTGCCGCACACGGCATCCCTACCCACGTCACGCTGCTGCCGCCGACGGAGATCGACGCGGATCTCCTGCCGGCGGTCGAGGCGCACCTGGCGGCGGTCGCCGCGTCCGTGCAGCCGTTCCCGATGCGCCTCGCGGGCACGGGCACCTTCCGGCCGCTGTCGCCGGTGGTCTTCGTGAAGGTCGTCGAGGGCGCGTCCGCGTGCGCGTGGCTGCAGAAGCGGGTACGGGACGCTTCGGGGCCGCTGGTGCGTGAGCTCCAGTTCCCGTACCACCCGCACGTGACGGTCGCCCACGGGATCGCGGAGGAGGGCATGGACCGGGCGTACGAGGAGCTCTCCACGTACGCCGCCGAGTGGTCCTGCGAATCCTTCGCCCTGTACGAGCAGGGGGCCGACGGGGTGTGGCGCAAGCTGTGCGACTACGCGTTCGGGGGCGGGGCGCAGGGCGATCTGCCGCCGCAGGGGCTGCCGTACGACGCGCCCGCGCTGCACTGAGTGCGGGGTCCGTGCGGGTGCGGCGGCGGTGAGCGGGGGGTTTCCGCGCGGGCCCGTTGTGGCTGGTCGCGCCCACGCGGCGGAGCCGCACATTGACACAGCCCCGCGCCCCTGGGGTGTTCCCCCCGCCCGGCGACGTAGCAGTTCACGCCCGTGAGCGCGCCCTTACACCGGCAGGCGTCGGAACAAGGGCCTCGGGACGTGGCGCAGGGCCGACATCACCGCGCGCAGCGCTCCCGGTACCCACACCACCTCCGCGCGCCTGCGCAGGCCCGCCTCGATGGCCTCGGCAACGGCCTCCGGCGTCGTCGCGAGCGGCGCTTCCTCCATGCCCTCCGTCATCTTCGTCCGTACGAATCCGGGGCGTACGACCATGACGTGCACCCCCGTCCCGTGCAGCGCGTCCCCCAGACCCTGCGTGAACGCGTCCAGGCCCGCCTTGCTGGAGCCGTAGATGAAGTTCGCCCGGCGGGCCCGCTCGCCCGCGACCGAGGACAGCACGACCAGCGAGCCGTGGCCCTGGCCCTGGAGGGCGTTCGCGCAGACCAGGCCCGCCGAGACCGCGCCCGTGTAGTTCGTCTGGGCGACCCGGACGGCGGCCATCGGCTCGGCCTCGTCGCGGGCCTGGTCGCCGAGCAGCCCGAAGGCGATCAGCACCATGTCGATGTCGCCCTCCGCGAAGACCTTGCCCAGCACCTCCTCGTGCGAGGCGCTGTCCAGGGCGTCGAAGGCCAGCGTGCGGACCTCCGCCCCCAGGTCGCGGAGCTGGCCCGCCGCCGCGTCCAGGGCGGGCGAGGGGCGGCCCGCCAGCCACACCGTGCGGGTGCGGCGGGCGACCAGGCGGCGGGCGGTGGCGAGCCCGATCTCGGACGTGCCGCCGAGGACGAGCAGGGACTGCGGGGTGCCGAAGGCGTCCTTCATGAGCGTGAACTCCAGGGGGTCAGAGGGAGAGGCGGCGGGAGAGGTCCGAGGTGAAGACCCCGTGCGGGTCGAGCTGGGCGCGCAGGGCCCGGAAGTCGGCCAGCTTCGGGTACATCGCGGCGAGCGTCTCGGGACGCACCCGTGAGTCCTTCGCCAGGTAGAGGCGCCCGTCGGCGGCACAGACCTCCGCGTCGAGCTCGTCCAGGAAGGCGCCCAGGCGGGGCATGTTCGCCGGGATGTCCAGGGCGAGCGTCCAGCCGGGCACCGGGAAGGACAGCCACCCCGGGTCGCCGTCGCCGAACCGCTTGAGGACGGCCAGGAAGGACGGGCAGCCGCGCCGGGAGATCCGGCCGACGATCCGGCGCAGGGCCTCCTCCTGCCCGTACGGGACGACGAACTGGTACTGGACGAAGCCGCTGCGGCCGTAGATCCGGTTCCAGTGCGGAACACCGTCCAGGGGGTGGAAGAAGGTCGAGATCTTCTGGAGCTCGCCGACCCGGGAGCGCGGGGCCCGCCGGTACCAGAGCTCGTTGAAGAGGCCGACGGACCTGCGGCCCAGCAGCCCCTCGGGCACGAAGGACGGTGCGCCCGGGAACTGTCCGGGGCGGAAGGCCAGCGGGTGGCGGCGGGCGCGCGCGGGCAGCACGTCCAGCGGGGCGTGGTCGCCCCGGGTGAGGACGGCGCGGCCCATGGCGGCCCCGCGGGCGAGGAGGTCGATCCAGGCGACGGAGTACCGGTAGAGGTGGTCGGTCTCGGTGAGGCGGGTCATCAGGTCGTCGAGGTCGGTGGCGCGCTCGGTGTCCACCGACATCAACGAGGTCTCCACGGGCAGCAGTTGGACCGTCGCGGAGAGGATGACACCGGTCAGCCCCATGCCCCCGGCGGTCGCGTCGAAGAGGTCGGTGCCGGGGAGGACCTCGCGCACCTCGCCGTCCGCGAGCAGCAGGCGGAGCGAGCGCACGTGCCGGGAGAAGCCCCCCGACACATGGTGGTTCTTGCCGTGGATGTCCGCGCCGATCGCCCCGCCGACGGTGACGTAGCGGGTGCCCGGGGTCACCGGCACGAACCAGCCGAGCGGCAGCAGCACTTCCATCAGCCGGTGCAGGCTCACCCCGGCGTCGCACACCACGACCCCCGCGTCCGCGTCGACGCTGCGGATGCGGTCCAGGCCCGTCATGTCCAGGACCGAGCCGCCCGCGTTCTGCGCGGCGTCGCCGTACGCCCGGCCCAGCCCCCGGGCGATCGAGCCGCGCGTCCCGCAGCTTCGTACCGCCGCCGCTGCCTCCTCGTACGTCCGCGGACGCACCACCAGGGCGGTCGTCGGGGCGGTGCGGCCCCAGCCGGTCACGGAGGCGAAGGAGTCGGCGTCGAGGTCGGCGGGGAGCGTGGTGTTGTCAGCCATGGGCGTGACCGTATCGCCCCATACACGGGTAATTGCTGAGAACTGCGACGTTTCGGCGGAATGGGTGGTTGATCGAGTGTCATAACGAAATGTCATGAATATTGGCATTTTCCCGACAAGAGTCTCCCCTGATGTGCGCCCCTCCGGGCCACGCACACCGAAATCCCAAGGGAAGACAGATGCGAGAAGTGGACCACCGTCTGCTGTCCGCGATGCGCGACTGCGGTGCGGACCCCAAGGTGGCCGCAGCCGCCCGAGCCCTCTCCTTCAGTGGTGAGCACGGCGCGCTGTGGCTGGCGGCCGGACTGCTCGGCGCGGCCGCCGACTGCGAGCGGCGCGGCGCGTGGCTGCGCGGTACGGCACTGATCGGCGCGGCCCACCTGGCGAGCATGGGCGTCAAGCGCGTCGTGCGCCGCCCCCGCCCCCAACTCCCCGACCGCCGGCCCCTGGTGAAGACCCTGGGCCGGCACTCCTTCCCCAGCTCGCACGCCACCTCCGCCGCCGCGGCCGCGGTCGCCCTCGGCACGCTCGGCCCCTTCGGCCGGCAGGTCGTCCCGCCGCTGGCCGCCGCGATGTGCGTCTCCCGGCTGGTCGTCGGCGTGCACTACCCGAGCGACGTCGCCGCCGGTGCGGCCCTCGGCGGGATCACCGCGGGCCTCGGCGCGACGTGGCTCCGGCGCAGGGAGGCCTCCCGTGTCTGACCGCACCGTCATCCCCCTGCTGGAGAAGCAGCAGGACCGCCGCGCCACCACCCCCGGCGGCCCCACCCTCCCGCCGCAGCGCGGCACCCTGCGCCCGCTCGGCCTCCCGCTGGGCCTGCTGCGCACCGCCCGCCCCCGCCAGTGGATCAAGAACAGCCTGGTGGTGGCCGCCCCCGCCGCCGCGGGCCAGCTCTTCTCCGTCCACTCCGCCGTCCAACTGGGCATCGTCTTCGCCCTGTTCACGGCCGCCGCGTCCGCCGTCTACCTGATCAACGACGCCCTCGACGCCGAGGCCGACCGCGCCCACCCCACCAAGTGCCGCCGCCCCGTCGCCGCCGGCCAGGTCCCCGTCTCCGTCGCGCACGCCACCGGGGCGCTGCTGGCGATCCTCGCGCCGACCGCCGCCGCCTTCCTCTGCAACCCGCTCACCGCGGGCCTGCTCACCGGCTACGTCGTGATGCAGATGGCGTACTGCCTGCGCCTCAAGCACGTCCTGGTCATCGACCTCGTCGTCGTCACCACCGGCTTCCTGATGCGCGCCATGATCGGCGGCATCGCGCTCGGCATCCCGCTGTCCCGCTGGTTCCTCATCACCACCGGCTTCGGCGCCCTGTTCATGGTCGCCGCCAAGCGCTACTCCGAAGCCGCCCAGATGGCCGACAGCCCCCTCAAGGGCAAGACCCGCGCCCTGCTCAGCGAATACACCACCGGCTACCTGCGCTTCGTCTGGCAGCTCGCCGCAGGCGTCACCCTGCTCGGCTACTGCCTGTGGGCCATGGAACGCGGCGGCGCCACCGACGGCGGCATCCTCCCCTGGCGCGAACTCTCCATGATCGCCTACATCGTCGGCATCCTCCGCTACGCCGTCTTCGCCGACCGCGGCACCGCCGGAGCCCCCGAGGACGTCGTCCTGCGCGACCGCGGCCTGCTCCTGATCGGCCTGGTCTGGATGGCGATGTACGCGCTGGCGGTCGCCGACCTGTGAGCGCCCGAAAGCCGAACCTCTCCGAGCTCGGCTCCTTCGCCGCCGTCGGCGTCTGCGCCTACCTCGCCGACCTCGCCCTCTTCGTCTGGCTGCGCGGCCCCCTCGACTGGGCCCCGCTCTCCGCGAAGGCCGTCGCCTTCCTCGCCGGATGCACCGTCGCGTACGCCGGGAACGCCCTGGGCACGTACAAGAACCAGACGGCGCAGGTCTCGCGCCTGCGCCAGTACGGCGTCTTCTTCGCCGTCAACGTGGCGGGCGCCCTGGTCCAGTTGCTCTGCCTGGCGGTCTCGCACTACGGCCTCGGCCTGACCTCGCCGCGCGCCGACACCGTCTCCGGTTCACTCGTCGGCATGGCGCTGGCGACCTGCCTGCGGTTTTGGGGTACCCGCACATTGGTTTTCCGTAACTGAGAGCAGGCGGGTACACAAAGATCATGGACTGGCTGAAGAACCTCCCGGTGATCGGGCCCTGGATCACGCGTCTGATGGGCACCCACATCTGGCGCACGTACGAGACCCTGGACCGGGCGAAGTGGAGCAGGCTCGCCGCGGCGATCACCTTCATCAGCTTCCTCGCGCTGTTCCCGCTGATCACGGTGGGCGCGGCGATCAGCGCGGCGGTGCTCAGCAAGGACCAGGTCGCCGAGATCAAGAAGAGCATCGCCGAGCAGGTCCCCGGCATCTCCGACCAGCTGAACATCGACGCCCTGATCGACAACGCCGGAACCGTCGGCCTCGTCGCCGGTGCGCTCCTGCTGTTCACCGGCATCGGCTGGGTCGGCTCGATGCGCGAATGCCTGCGCGCCGTGTGGGACCTGGAGGACGTCGACGAGGGCAACCCGATCCTGCGCAAGGCCAAGGACGCCGTGGTCCTCGCGGGCCTCGGCCTCGCCGGGCTCGGCTCGATGGTCGCCTCCACCGTCGGGTCGTCCGCGGTCGGCTGGACCGCCCGCGCCGTGGGCATCCCGGAGGACGGCGCGGGCGGTGTCCTGCTGCGGATCGCCGCCCTCGCGGTCGCCGTCGCGGCGGACTTCCTGCTCCTGCTGTACGTACTGACCCTGCTGCCCGGCGTGCAGCCGGAGCGCCGCCGGCTCCTGGTCGCGGCGCTCATCGGCGCGGTCGGCTTCGAGCTCCTGAAGATGCTGCTGGGCGGCTACATGAGCGGAGTCGCCTCCAAGAGCATGTACGGGGCCTTCGGCGTCCCCGTCGCCCTGCTGCTGTGGATCAACTTCACCGCGAAGCTGATGCTGTGCTGCGCCGCCTGGACGGCGGCGCCCCACGCGGACGGCCCCGCCAGGAGCGGAGTCGAGGACGCTACTCCTGGCGGCGACGCGCCAGCGCCGGAACCGGCCACCTCCGGTTGACCAGGAACACCGCACCGGCCAGCACCATCAGCGCCCCGCCCGCCACCGCGAGCGCGATCCCGACCCCGCTGGAGGAGTCCTCGGCGGCGGCCAGTTGGGTCGGCGCCTGCGTCTGCTTGGCCTTCGGGGCCGGGGGTGCGGGCTTCGCGGCGCTGGTGTCGACGTTCTTCGGCGCGACCAGCTCACCGACCGGCTTGATCTTCGCGGCCGCCGCCTGGAAGCCCCAGTCGAACAGCTTGGCCGTCTCCTTGTAGACCGCCTGGCTCTCGTCGGACTGCGGGTTCATCACGGTGACCAGCAGGACCCGGTCGTTGCGCTGGGCGACACCGGTGAAGGTCGCCCCGGCGTGACTGGTGTTGCCGTTCTTGACGCCCGCGATGCCCGGGTACCGGGCGACGCCGTCCGCGCCGGTCATCAGCCGGTTGGTGTTCTGGATCTCGAAGGACTCCCGTTGGCCGCCGGGCTTCTCCTCGTCGGGGAACTTGGCGGTCGCCGTCGCCGCGTACTCCCGGAAGTCCTTCTTCTGCATGCCGGACCGGGCGATGAGGGTCAGGTCGTACGCACTCGACACCTGCCGCGGCGCGTCGTAGCCGTCCGGGGAGACGACCGTGGTGTCGACGGCCTGGAGGTCGTGGGCGTGCGCGTTCATGTCGGCGACGGTCTTGGGGACGCCGCCGTTCAGGGCGGACAGCACGTGCACCGCGTCGTTGCCGGAGTTCAGGAACACCCCGAGCCACAGGTCGCGCACCGAGTACGAGGAGTTCTCCTTGATCCCGACCGTGCTGCTGCCCTCGCCCACGTCCGCCAGGTCCGCGGGCTTCACCTTGTAGACCTGCTCCTTGGGGAGCTTCGGCAGCACCGTGTCCGCGAAGAGCATCTTCAGGGTCGAGGCCGGGGCAAGCCGCCAGTGCGCGTTGTGCGAGGCCAGCACCTCGCCGCTCTCCGCGTCCGCGACGATCCAGGACCGGCCGGACAGCCCCTGGGGCAGCACCGGCACCCCGGGACCGAGGTTGACCTGGGTGCCTGCCTTGCCCAGCCGCTCGCCGCCGACCGAGGACATCCGGGCCGGGGGCTTCGGCTTGTCGTCGGACTTCGGGTCCGGGGCGGCATGGGCCGCCGGAGCGAGGAGCAGCGTGGGGGCCAGCAGGGCGGCGGAGGCGACCGCGACGGCGGTCCTTTTCACGGCAGACACGGACGTGAACGTACAGGGCGCGTCTGTGGATACGGTCACCGCGTGCCGGACCCGCCGCAAGCTCCGCCGGGACAGCCCAGCACCCCGCGCTCGGCGGGAGGCGACCGACGGCAATACTGGACCCATGAAGCTCAACCGCACCCTCTCCTGGTTCCTGCTCGCCTTCGGGGTGTGGAGCTGGTTCATCTGGATCACTTTCGTCAAGAATCTCGTCGCGGACGGGAGCGGTCTCGCCTTCGACGACGCGGGTGACCCGACGGCGTACTTCTGGGTCCACCTGCTGCTCGCCGTGACGTCCTTCCTTCTGGGGACGGGCATCGGCGTGATCGGGTTCCGCTCGGTGCGGGCACTGCGGCGGGAAAGCGCCACCGGCGCCTAGGGCTCACCGGCGCACAGGGCTCACCGGCACACGGCGCTCACCGGTGCGCCGGGCTCAGCCGAACACCCGCACGTCCGCCGTGTCGTAGCCCGGCAGGTCGCCGCGCCCCTGCTCGACGCTGCCCGGGACGACGACGGCCGGGGAGGGGCGGCGCAGCAGGACGACGCCCCGGGACTCGTACGCGACGACGTATCCGGCCTTCCGGAGCAGCAGCAGCCGGTCCTTCTGCGCCTGTGCGTCGGGGAACGGGAACGCCTTCTTCGTCGTGTCCAGCAGCACCCATTCCGCATGGCGCGGCAGGACGTCCAGGATCATCACCCGGGTGCGCCGGGTCAGGCGCGGGGCGAGATTGTTGTCGGCCTCGACGGTCACTCCGTCGGGTATTTTCCGTACGGCCGTGAGTGCGGCCTCCTGATGGGCGTCACGCTGCCAGTGGCTGGGCAGCACGATGTGCCAGGAACCGGATATCAGCACGCCGAAGAGGGTGATTCCGGCGGCGAACACCGCAGCGCCTTTTGCCGCTCTCTCCGCCCTTCTCCGCTCCCACCGGCGGGCGATCCTCCCCGTCGTCTCGACCGACGCGGCGACCAGGATCGGCCAGACGAAAGCACCGTAGTGGTGCAGGGCCTGCCAGTGGTTCCCGTTGTCCGAGAAGAGCCGCTCGGCGAGCAGCGGCAGCGCGCACAGGGTGAGCGCGGAACGCAGCGGCAGGAAGAGCAGCGACCCGAAGGTCCACAGCAGGAGCAGCGCCTTCGCCGACGGGGTGAGCGCCGCCCGCAGGGTGTCCAGGGGATGCAGGACCACATGCACGAGGGCCTCGCTCGCGCTCGCGCCCAGCTCGCTGTACTGCCAGTAGAACTGTGCGTCCCCGCCCATCCACGGCACGAACAGGACGATCGCCGCCAGCGAGGCGAACGGTCCGAGCACCAGCAGCACCCCGCCCGTCCGCACCCCGCGCCGGTCCCCGGCCCGCCGCGACCGCAGCGCGAGCACCGCGCCGAAGATCCCGACGGACAGCCCGAGGTCCTCCTTCGTCAGGCACAGCAGCAGGGCGACCACCACCGCCTGCCCGTACGCCCGTGCCCTCGCCCGCTCGAAGAGGAGCAGGAACAGCGGTACGGCGAAGGCGACTTCGTGGAATCCGGCACGGCTCGCGTAGAGGAGGGCGGCCCCGCATCCGTACACCAGGCAGAAGGCGAGGGTGAGGCGGGACAGGGCGCGAGGGGCGAGTGCGGAGCCGCATTCCCTGCGGACCAGACGCGCCACGACCGGCACGCCCGCGCCGAACAGCAGGGACTGTACGAGGAGGAGTGTGCGGGGGTCGTCCCACACCCAGTAGAAGGGGGCGGCGAGCGCGAGTATCGGCGAGAAGTGATCCCCCAGCAGGGAGAATTCGGGGGGGAATCCGTGGTGCACGCTCTTGATGAGTGAGCGGGGCAGTTCGAAACGGGAATAGGCCCTTATTCCCTGGTCGAACAACCCCAGGTCGAATCCGCCGAGTTGGAGCTGCCGGAAGCGCTGGAGGCCGATCAGCAGGCAGACGACGGCACAGGCGGCGGCGACGGCCGCGACCCGTATTCGCTCCCGCTGCCGCCCGGCGGGCACCGCCTCGTCGGGGCGCACCGAAGGGCGGAGTGTGAACGTGGTCAAGGTGCGGTCCCATGATCGCGCGGTGGCAGGAGAAGCCGATTCTTCCCCATGCGCCTCAGGGATGTCCTGACCTTTCGCGCCGATGCGCGGGACCTGGGACGCACCGGGCGGGCGCGGCCGTCAGTTCAGCAGGAGCGCCGCCTGCCAGGACAGTTCGCCGTGCGGGGCCCGGGGGGCCCGCGCATGGTGCAGGGCGAGGGCCGCGCCCGCCGCGCCGTCGAGGAACCCCGGGCGGTGCACGGGTGTGCCCTCGCCCGGGGCCGCCGCGGGCCAGAGGTAGGGGTGCGCCGGGTCGGCCGCGGCGGCGAGGGCGTCCGTCAGGCGGGGGAGGAGCGGGGTCAGTTCGCCGCCGCCGGGCTCCTGGGACATGAGGGTGACGATCGTGGTGAGCCCGGCCAGACCGTGGCAGAGGGTGGGGTCCGGGAAGTCGTCGCGCGCGCAGGCGGCGGCGACCGAGGCCACCGCCTCCTCGTTCCAGCGCGGTTCCTTCAGCGCCAGCGACGCCAGTTGGAGGGCGCGGGCGACTCCCGGGGTCCCGTAGCACCAGCCGGTACGGGCCTCGGCCAGCACGGGAGCGGAACCCGACGCGGCCGCCAGCTCCGCGTCCAGCGGCACGATGTTGGGCCAGCCGGTGCCCGACGGGCTGCGGCGGGCGAGCAGCCACTCGGCGACGGTACGGATCGCCTGCTCCTGGCCGGGCACCCGCACCCCCGCCCGGTGCGCGAGGGAGAGCAGGGCGAGCGGGCCGGGGACGCCGTGCGCGAGGCCGACGTTGAAGTGCCCGCCGGGGACCCCTTCGGGTTCGCTGAACAGGACCGGGTCGGCGGTCCACCAGCCGGGCACCTTCTCGCCGCCCGGCGCGGTGACCGGGCGGGTGAGCGCGACGAGGTGGGCCAGTACGCGTTCGGTGGTCCCCCGGTGGCCGGGCCCCGCCGCCAGGAGGAGCCTGCCGAGCCCGGACAGGCCCGCCACCACGTCGTACCCGAGCATGTGGGCCCCGGCGGTCCCCGCCGCCACCCGGTCGGTGTCCTCCGCGACCAGCCGGAGGGCGAGCCGGGCGACCTCGCCGTCCAGTCTGGTGAGCAGGGATGCGTACTCGCCGGGGCGGGTGACGGCCGTACGGGCGGCGAACGCGACGGCGGGCAGCCCCGCGTACAGACCCTCGCGGGCGGGGCGCCGCACCGAGGTGACCGCCGCCTTCAGATGGGCGTGCGCGGCCTGCGCGTGGCCGGGGTCGGTGTGCGCGAGCGCCGCGAAGAGCAGCGCGACTCCGGCGTGGCCGTCCGCGAGGGACTGGGGGTGCCACAGGGACCGGGTCTCGGCCGTCCCGGCGGTCTGTGCGGCGGTGACCTGCGCGGCGAGGGCGGCCGGGTCGGCGAGGCGGGTGGCGAGCAGGGAGACGTGGGTGTCGGTCATGCGGGGTTCCCTTCTCGGCGGGCCTGCGCCCGCTCGCGGTCGAGCTGTGCCTGCACGGCGCCCCGGACCACCGCCAGGGTCTGCGCCTCGGCCGTGCGGTTCGTGCCGAGACGCCGGTTGCAGTGCATGTGCAGGAGGGAGGCGAGCACCGCGTCCGGGGACACGGACAGCTCGCCCCGGCCCTCGGCGGCCCGGACGCGGCCCCCGAAGCGCTCGGCCGCCGCTTCGTGGGCGTCGTCCGCGTGAGGAGGTGCCGCAAGGAGCGCCAGTGCCTCCTTCCTGCGTGCCGCGAACGCCGTGTGGTGCCGCTCCCGCTTGGGGTGGACGCGGGTGAACCAGCGCCGCCAGTCCCCGCCGTACCCCCGGTGGAAGGCCGAGGTCAGGGCGGCCACGTCGAGTGCGGTGGACAGGACGCGGTCGTCCGCCGGGGTGCGCAGGCGTTCCAGTACGAGTCGGCTGTCCGCGTGGAAGACCTCCTCGGCCGCGCTCAGCAGGGCCGGGCCGCCGTAGCGTTCGGTCTCGGGGGCGTAGCTGTCGAGCCGCAGCCCCCGGGCGAGCCCCGCCGTCCCCAACTCCGCGGCCAGGTCGTGGAGTCGGGGCAGCAGGACACCGTTGAGCAGGGCCGCGTCGCCGTGCAGCCGCAGCCGCAGATGCGGGTCCGGGTCGGCGTACCGGATGAAGAACCACCGGTCGACGCCGCCCGGCCCGGCGGGCAGCGCGGTGAGGAAGCGGGCCAGCGGACCGGCCAGCAGCTCGTCCTGGCGCTCGGCGGAGGCGTACAGCGTCGCGTACAGCCAGGGCCCCCCGGGCGGGATCTCGCCGGTGCCGCGCCGGGCGGCCACCGGCGGCGGGGTGCGCCGGGCACGTACGGCGTCCGAGGGCCGGGGGAGAGGTGTCAGGGTCACGACGGCCTCCGCCTCGTGGGCGCCCTGCGGACCGTGCAGCCAGCCGCCGTCGGGGTCCTGGCCGCACGGCGGTTCGTGCACCACGGCCACCTTCTTCCGCTCGCACTCGCGGCGCAGGATCTCGCGGTGGGCGGGGACGGTGAGGTTGAGC
The DNA here is from genome assembly GCF_044744005.1 of Streptomyces sp. NPDC087440. Taxonomy (NCBI): domain Bacteria; kingdom Bacillati; phylum Actinomycetota; class Actinomycetes; order Kitasatosporales; family Streptomycetaceae; genus Streptomyces; species Streptomyces sp. NPDC087440. The sequence goes on from NZ_JBIUXN010000002.1 coordinate 249,531, forward strand.
GGGATGCGGTGGTCGCCGAGGACGAGCTGTACGTGGTCGGGCACGTCCCACAGCTCCCGCCACGCCTCCAGCGACGGGCCGTCCGACTCCAGCCGCCAGCGGGCGGGGGCGAGCACGGTCCGGCCGACGCGCACGGCGGGCAGGAACGGCAGGTCCTCCGCCGCACCCCACTCCCACAGTCGCCACTGCCGGTGGCCGAACGCCGCGGCCTCGACGAGGAAGCGCACCGTGTTCGGTGCGGTCAGCTCCCGGTTGAGCACGTGCAGCGCCGATGGGGCCAGCTCGCGGCCCAGCGAGACCGACCAGATGCCGAAGCCCTCGGAGTCCGCGCAGACGGTCAGGTCGTCCAGACCGAGGTCGGTCGTGCCCGGCACGGCGGGCCCGGGGTGCACGCCGACGACCAGACGTCCGTCCAGCCAGGTCGGCACCTGGGCGACGTTGGCGTGCCGGTGCTGGGACGCCTGGTGGTGGACCTGTACCGGCAGCCGCCCGGTGTCCTCGCGGGCGGCGCGCACGGTCTGCCGCATCGCCTCGGTCTGCGCGGCGTCGAAGAGGTGGGCGAACCGGCCCATGAGGCCGCCGGAGGCGGTGGCCGCGCCGTTCACCACGAGGGTGAAGTCGCCCCGGTCCAGGTCGGCGGCCGAGGCGGCGGCGACCTGCACGACGAGTTCGAGCGCGGGCGGGCGCACGCCCGCCGCCGCGTCGTCCCCGTCCCCGGGCGTGCCGCGGTCGGCCGCTTCGAGCCTGCTCAGCATCCGTTCGTCCAGTACGACCTCGCGCGCGCCCCGGGCCTGCGCCTCGGCGGCCAGCCCGAGCAGCAGCCGCTGCCGTACGGCCCCCAGGGGTGCGGGTGCCGGGGCGGGGCGGTGGCTGGGCGGCAGCCGGTAGCCGGCCGGGGCGCCCAGCCCGATGTCGGGGTCGAGCAGCTCCTTCACGGGGACGTGGCGTCCGAGACCGTACCGCTCGACGAAGTCCCGGTGGTACGCGGTGAGCCGGCCCCGGCCCGGGAGCGCGAGGCGCCACAGGGCGGTGGCGGCGTGCTCCAGCTCGCGGGCCACCTCGCGGGACAGCTCGACGGTGCCCTCCAGGCGCAGATCCACCTGCACGGCGTGCCCGCCGGTGTCCCCGGCGGTCTCCAGCACCTCGCGCCAGGCGCCGTGCCCCTCCCCGAGCGGTGTACGGACGTAGGCGTCGAGGCTCGCGCGCAGTGCGGCGGTGCGCCGCGCGGCCGGGCCGTCGGCGGGCAGCAGCGCCTCGACGTGGGCCAGCGGATCGGGTGCGTCCAGCGGCGGGTGCAGCGGGGTGAGCAGCACCCCGGCGCCGATGAGCCGGCCGACGAGGCGGGCCACGGCCCCCTCGGGCGCCGTGGGGAAGAGCCCCTCGGTCCGCCGGATCAGCTCCTCGCACGGCACGGGCCGGGCGGCGGCCTCCCGCAGGGCCTGCACCACGGCGGTGTGGCGCAGGGTGCGGGAGGTGGGGGGACTCCCGCCGGGCGGGGCGGCACCCGGGCCGGGGTCGGCGGGCGCGAAGGGCAGGACCAGCCGGTCACCGCGTACGAAGCACAGGCTGTTGGCCACAACGGTCAGCCGCCGGTGGATCTCCGGGTCGCGTTCCCACGCGGTGACGAGCCGGGCCAGCAGACCCGCGTCGAGGCGGGCGGCCCGGTGCCCGCCGCCGGTGAGTTCGCCCTTGGTCGCGGCGCCGAAGGAGCCCCACAGGACGCCCGCGAGCAGTCCGAAGGGGGTGGGCCGGGACGCGGCCCTGAGCAGGTAGCGGGTCACCGCCCGATGGGCCTTGCGCAGGTCGGAGGCGCTGAGCGGAGCCCCGGCGAGCAGGGCTTCGACGGTGCGGGCGAGCGAGGGGCTGGAGACCTCCAGGGCTTCCCGGAAGCGGGTGTCGGCGACCAGCTCCAGGAGCTGGGAGCGGAGTTCGCCGGGGGAGTCCTGCCAGGTGGCGCGGGCTCTGCGGCGGGCCAGGAGCGGTGTCCTGATCAGCACGCCGTCCGCGCAGCGGAACACCGGTTCAGTGCTTCGGCCATGCGGTGTCGGCACCGTTCCCCCTTTACTAAAGACTTACTAATGCCGGAAGGAATGCATACGGGAATCCCCGGCCTTCAGGAATGGCGTCACCATACCCAGTACACCCCCCACCCGGAACCCCTTGACCTTGCGCGCCGGCCGCCCATAGATTCCGAACCAGTCGCTCAACCGGAGCGATTCGATCGGTTTAGCAGGTTCCATTGGAGGGAATTCGTATGCCCGAAAGCACGAGTCAGGACCTCTTCGACATCGACCTCACCGAGACCTCCATCCAGGACGTCGCCCAGGACGGGTCGGCGCTCGCGATCTCCGGCGAGGAGTCCTGTTTCCGCACGTGCACGACCTGCTCGCTGTGCTGACGGCAGCCGCCTGAGGGCCGGTTCCGGCGGCACTCGGGCCGCCGGAACCGGCCCGGTGGTGCGTCCTTTCCCGAGGCCCCGAAGGGGCGATCCCGTAAAAGCGCCGCATAAGTGCAATATAAGCGCCGGGTAAGTCTCGCGTGAACACCGGCGGAAATCCTTAAGCCCTTCCGATGTGAAGTACCGGAATCGAGTGAGGGTATTCGCAGCCTTCTCCGGCGGCATGGCGACCCGCTATTGGTGTTACCGTCCGGTATTCCGTCGGTAAGGCGATCCGGACCCTTCGCATCCGACGCCGCGAAAGACAATTGCCCTCCGCGCCACTTTCCCGACGGATTCGGGCCACCTCGCGCCCGCCGCCGCGCCGGTCCCGGCACCCGGCCGGGCCCAAGATCGCGGGCACGGGTATTTTGGGGGCCCTGTCCGGCGCGTGGTGAGGGTCGTCGTGGTCGTTGTCTTCGTGCTGGTCCTGCTTCTGCTGCTGGGCGCGGTGCACTGGTACGTCTGGAAGCGCCTGGTCCGCGACACCGCGCCGCCGGGTGCGCGGGGGCGGCGCATCCGCCGCACCGGCGCGGCGGCCCTCGCGGTCCTCCCGCTGCTCTCCGTCTCCGCCTTCGTCTCCGGGCGCGTCGGCCTGCCCTTCTGGCTCCAGCAGACCCTGGCCTGGCCGGGCTACCTGTGGCTGGCGGTCCTCCTCTACCTGACGCTGGCCCTCCTGGCGACGGAGGCGGTGCGCCCCTTCCTGCTCCGCCGCACCCGGCGGGCCCCCGACCCGGAGACGGCCCCGGCCACCCCGGCCCCGGCGGAGCCCGTCCCGGCCGCCGCCACCCCGGCGGAGCCCGTCCCGGCCACCCCGGCCCCGGCGGAGCCCGTCCCCGCCGCCCCGGTCCCGGTGGAGCCCACCGCGCCCCCGACCCGCCGCCTCTTCGTGTCCCGCACCCTCGCCGCCACCGCGTCGGCCGCCGCCCTGGGCGCCGTCGCGTACGGCACCCACTCCGTCCTCCAGGGCCCCCGCATCACCCACGTCACCGTCCCCCTGCGCAACCTCCCCCGCGCCGCCCACCACTTCCGCATCGCCGTCGTCAGCGACATCCACCTCGGCCCGATCCTGGGCCGCGCCCACACCCAGCGCATCGTCGACGCGATCAACTCCACCCAGCCCGACCTGATCGCCGTCGTCGGCGACCTGGTCGACGGCACCGTCGAGGACCTCGGCCCCGCCGCCGAACCCCTGCGCCAACTCCGCGCCCGGCACGGCCAGTTCTTCGTCACCGGCAACCACGAGTACTACGCGGGCGTCACCCCCTGGCTCACCCACGTCCGCGAACTCGGCCTGCACCCCCTGGAGAACGCCCGCGTCGAGATCGCGGGCTTCGACCTCGCCGGGGTCAACGACGTCGGCGGCGAAGCCTTCGGCCAGGGCCCGGACTTCGGGCGCGCCCTCGGCGACCGCGACCGCTCCCGCGCCTCCGTCCTCCTCGCCCACCAGCCCGTCCAGATCCACGAGGCGGTACGCCACGCGGTGGGCCTCCAGCTCTCCGGCCACACCCACGGCGGCCAGCTCTGGCCCGGCAACCTCGTCGCCGCCCTGGCCAACCCCACCGTCGCGGGCCTGGAGAAGTACGGCGACACCCAGCTCTACGTCACCCGGGGCGCGGGCGCCTGGGGACCCCCGGTCCGGGTCGGCGCCCGCTCCGACATCACGGTCGTCCGCCTCGCCTCCCCCGACGCCTGAGCACCGGACCCCCGGATTTCCCGCACTCCCCGCACTTTCCGAACGCCCGACTCCGTACATGCCCCGACACGACGAGTTGTCCCGTATCTGTGACCACTTGCGAAAAATTCGCCCCTTCCGTCACTCAAATTCGTGTGATTAGGTGAAGGAATCGTGGGGTAGGGCATGGTGGGTTTCTGCCTGCCCCTGGGTGGGGGTAGTGCGAGGAGAGCAAGACAATGCGGTTGATGGGTTCCGTGCGCCTGCGTGTCGGGGCGACGGTCGTGGTCGTTGCAGCCGCGGCGGTCGGGGGATGGATGATCCTCCCCTCGGACGACGACCAGGGTCCCGCGATCAGGATCGGCACGACGGACGCGACGTCGTCGCTGGACCCGGCCTACGCGTACGACGCCGGTTCCTGGGCCCTCTACAGCAACGTCTTCCAGTCGCTGCTCACCCTCAAGACCGGCTCGGTGACGCCGACTCCGGACGCGGCCAAGAGCTGCGGATTCGTCGCGGGCAAGCTGACGACGTACCAGTGCGAGCTGAGGACCGACCTCACCTTCTCCAACGGCAAGCAGATCACCCCGGCGGACGTGAAGTTCAGCTTCGACCGCATCCTGCGCAACGAGATGGACATCGGCCCGCGTTCGCTGCTCGCCACGCTGAAGTCGGTGACGGTGGACGGGCAGAAGATCTCGTTCAACCTGCTGTCCGGCGACTCCACCTTCCCCTTCAAGATCGCCTCCGGTGCCGGGTCCATCGTGGACAGCACCAAGTACGCGCTGACCACGGAGCGCAAGGGCTCTGCCGTCGACGGCTCGGGACCGTACACGATGGCGGAGTTCACCAGCGGCGAGATCGCCCGGCTTCGCCCCAACCCCGCCTACAAGGGGGCGGTGGCCAAGTCCGGCCGCCCGGTCGACGTGCAGTACTACGAGAAGTCGACGGACCTCCAGAACGCCTGGGAGGCCAAGGAGATCGACCTCACCTACCGCCAGCTCCCGCCGGCGATGCTCGCCCAGCTCAAGCCGGGCGAGGCCAACGTGCGCATCAGTGAGGCCGACGCCACCGAGACCCGCAACATGGTCTTCAACGTGCGCAAGGCGTCGCCGTTCCAGGACGTGAACGTGCGCCGGGCCGTCGCCCAGCTCATCGACCGGCCCAAGCTGGCGCAGGACGTCTTCCACAACACGGTCGAGCCGCTGTACGACGCCATCCCCAAGGGCATCATCGGCCACAGCACCCCCTTCTTCGACGTCGCCTCCAAGCCGAGCGTGAAGAAGGCGAAGGCGGCGCTGGAGGAGGCGGGCGTGCAGACCCCGGTCGCCTTCACGCTCGGCTACTACTCCAGCGACTCGTCCGAGGCCGAGGCCGAGGAGCTGAAGAAGCAGTTGCAGCAGGGCGGCCTGTTCTCGGTCAAGCTGGTGAAGAAGGCCAACTGGAAGGTGTTCCAGAAGGACTACAAGGCCGCCAAGTTCGATGCGTACAACGTCGGTTGGGTCGCCGACTTCCCGGACCCGGACAACTACAGCCAGCCCCTCGTCGGCAAGGACAACTCCAACGCGAGCGCCTACGAGAACGCCGAGATCGAGCGGCTGATCACCAAGACGCAGTCCGTCTCCGACCGGGGCGCCACGGTCGAGGACTTCAAGAAGATGCACACGATCGTCGCCAAGGACGTCCCGCTGGTCCCGCTCTGGCAGACCAAGGACTACATCCTCAGCAACGGCAAGGTCGGCGGGGCCGAGTACCTGTCCGACGGCACGGGCGTCTGGCGCCTGTGGGAGCTGAACTGGCTGTAGCGGCCGCTGCGTTACGAAGAGGGCCCCGGCCCCCGGTGATGTTCACCGGGGGTCGGGGCCCTTCTCGTACGGCCGGAGATCAGTAGCGGCGCGTGATCAGCGCACGCTTCACTTCCTGGATCGCCTTCGTGACCTCGATGCCGCGCGGGCACGCGTCCGTGCAGTTGAACGTGGTGCGGCAACGCCACACGCCGTCCTTGTCGTTGAGGATTTCGAGGCGCTGCTCGCCACCCTCGTCACGGCTGTCGAAGATGAAGCGGTGCGCGTTGACGATCGCCGCCGGGCCGAAGTACTGGCCGTCGTTCCAGAACACCGGGCACGAGGACGTGCACGCGGCGCACAGGATGCACTTGGTGGTGTCGTCGAAGCGCTCGCGGTCCTCGGCGGACTGCAGGCGCTCGCGGGTCGGCTCGTTGCCCTTGGTGATCAGGAAGGGCATCACGTCGCGGTAGGCCTGGAAGAACGGGTCCATGTCCACGACCAGGTCCTTGAGGACCGTCAGGCCCTTGATGGCCTCGACCGTGATCGGCTTGTGCGGGTTGATGTCCTTGATCAGCGTCTTGCAGGCGAGCCTGTTCTTGCCGTTGATCCGCATGGCGTCCGAACCGCAGATGCCGTGCGCGCAGGAGCGGCGGAAGGTGAGCGTGCCGTCCTGGTCCCACTTGATCTTGTGAAGGGCGTCGAGGACCCGCTCCTTGGGGTCCATCTCCACCTCGAAGTCCTGCCACTCCGCGTCCTCGGAGATCTCCGGGTTGAAGCGGCGGATGCGGAAGGTGACCGTGATGTACGGAGAGTCGGCGAAGCCCGCCTCGGGCTTGCCCGCGGCCTCCGCCTTGTCCATCGTCGGGGTAGCCATCAGTACTTACGCTCCATCGGCTGGTAGCGGGTCTGGACGACCGGCTTGTAGTCGAGCCGGATCGACTCGGTGCCGTCGGCCGCGACCTCGCGGTACGCCATGGTGTGGCGCATGAAGTTGACGTCGTCGCGGGTGGGGAAGTCCTCGCGGTAGTGACCGCCGCGGGACTCCTTGCGCGCCAGGGCCGAGACGGCCATGACCTCGGCCAGGTCGAGCAGGTTGCCCAGCTCGATGGCCTCCAGGAGGTCGGTGTTGAAGCGCTTGCCCTTGTCCTGGATGGACACGTTCAGGTAGCGCTCGCGCAGCTCGGCGATCTTCTCGACGGCCGTCTTGATCGTCTGCTCGGTGCGGAACACCATGACATTGGCGTCCATGGTCTCCTGCAGCTCCGTGCGGAGCGCGGCCACGCGCTCGGTGCCGGTGGAGTTGCGCAGCCGCTCGACCTGGTCGACGACGAGCTGGGCCGGGTTCTCCGGCAGCTCGACGAACTCGCTCCGGTGGCTGTACTCGGCGGCCGCGATGCCCGCACGACGCCCGAAGACGTTGATGTCGAGCAGCGAGTTCGTGCCGAGACGGTTGGCGCCGTGCACCGAGACGCAGGCGACCTCACCGGCGGCGTACAGGCCCGGGACGACGGTGGTGTTGTCCCGCAGGACCTCACCCTCGACGTTGGTCGGGATGCCGCCCATGGCGTAGTGCGCGGTCGGCTGGATCGGGATCGGGTCCGTGTACGGCTCGATGCCCAGGTACGTCCGCGCGAACTCGGTGATGTCCGGGAGCTTGGCGTCGAGCTGCTCCGGCGGGAGGTGCGTGAGGTCGAGGTAGACGTGGTCGCCCTCGGGACCGCAGCCGCGGCCCTCACGGATCTCCGTGTAGATGGAGCGGGACACGACGTCACGGGACGCGAGGTCCTTCATGACCGGCGCGTACTTCTCCATGAAGCGCTCGCCGTCCTTGTTGCGGAGGATGCCGCCCTCACCGCGGGCGCCCTCCGTCAGCAGGATGCCCATGCGCCAGATGCCCGTCGGGTGGAACTGGAAGAACTCCATGTCCTCCAGCGGCAGCCCGCGGCGGTAGCACGCGGCCTGGCCGTCACCGGTCAGGGTGTGCGCGTTGGAGGTCACCTTGAAGAACTTGCCGGTGCCGCCCGAGGCGTAGATGACCGACTTGGCCTGGAAGACGTGGATCTCGCCGGTGGCCAGCTCGTACGCGATGACACCCGCGGACTTCTTGACCCCGTCCTCCTCCACGATGAGCTGATCGAGGACGTAGAACTCGTTGAAGAACTCCACACCCTCCTTGATGCAGTTCTGGTAGAGGGTCTGGAGGATCATGTGGCCGGTGCGGTCGCCCGAGTAGCAGGCCCGGCGGACGGGGGCCTCGCCGTGGTTGCGGGAGTGACCGCCGAACCGGCGCTGGTCGATCTCGCCCGCGGGCGTACGGCCGAACGGCAGGCCCATCTTCTCCAGGTCGAGGACCGCGTCGATGGCCTCCTTCGCCAGGATCTCGGCGGCGTCCTGGTCGACCAGGTAGTCGCCGCCCTTGATCGTGTCGAAGGTGTGCCACTCCCAGTTGTCCTCCTCCACGTTCGCCAGCGCGGCGGCCATGCCGCCCTGCGCGGCACCCGTGTGGGAACGCGTCGGGTAGAGCTTCGTCAGGACGGCGGTGCGGCTGCGCTTGGTCGACTCGATGGCCGCGCGCATGCCCGCGCCACCGGCGCCGACGATGACGGTGTCGTACTTGTGAATCTTCATCTTGATTGCCTCAGCCCCGGGCCTAGCGGATGTTCGGGTCGAAGGTGAAGATCACCAGCGTGCCCAGAAGGACGGTGAACACCGTGGCGGTGTACAGCAGGTTCTTCAGCCAGAAGCGCGTGGTCGGCTTCTCCGCGTAGTCGTTGATGACGGTACGCAGGCCGTTGGCGCCGTGCAGCATCGCCAGCCACAGCATGACGAGGTCCCAGGCCTGCCAGAACGGCGAGGCCCAGCGGCCGGCCACGAAGGCGAAGCCGATCTTGGAGACGCCGCCGTCGAGCACCAGCTGGATCAGCAGGTGGCCGAGGACGAGGACGACGAGCACGATGCCCGACAGGCGCATGAACAGCCAGCCGTACAGCTCGAAGTTCGTGCGGGTCGTACGCGGGGTCTTCGAGGTGCGCTTGCGCGGGGGCTCGATGACGGGTGCCGGGTGGTCGGCGTCGTACAGGCTCACGCCCTCGACGGGGCCGACGCCTGCGGAAGAGGTCTCAGCGGACATGTTCTGACTCAGCTCCCGAAGACTTCGCGTACGGCGTGGCCGAGGACGGGGGCGAGCGCCATGACCATCAGCACGATCCAGACGCCCAGCACGGTCCAGAGCATCTGCTTCTGGTAGCGGGGGCCCTTGGACCAGAAGTCCACGGCGATGACCCGAAGGCCGTTCAGCGCGTGGAACAGGATGGCGGCGACAAGGCCGTACTCAAGGCAAGCCACGAGCGGGGTCTTGTAGGTGGCCACGACATCGTCGTACGCCTCGGGAGAGACGCGGACGAGAGCGGTGTCGAGGACGTGTACGAACAGGAAGAAGAAGATGAGGACGCCGGTGACTCGATGAGCCACCCATGACCACATGCCTTCCCGGCCGCGATACAGCGTTCCAGCCGGCACGGAAATACCCTCCGGGAGCGGGGATTGGGGTCGGCCGGCTTGGTTTGTCGGTCAGACCCGGCCGGGTACGGTCCACCGGCCCCGGTCATCGTAGCGACGAGTTGTCGGTTCCCTCGCCCGGGGGCCTCCGGTGTGATCAAACAGGCAGTCAAACGGCCACGGACGGGCTATCGGGACCGGCCGCCGCCCCGTCGTGCCCGACCTGTGCCTCCTGTACGGTCCGGGCGAGCCGCCCGCGGGCCAGCCGCCGGAGCTCGTCGGCGGCCACCGCCCGCTCCTCGTCCCGCTCGTTGCCCAGCCGGAAGCGGATTCCGGCCAGCACCTGGTCGAGCTGCTCGCCCGGCGCCCAGCCGTCCAGGCAGATCACGAAGGCGTGCCCGAAGCGGCTCTCGTACGCCGCGTGCGCGGCCCGCAGCGCGGTGATCGCGGCGGGCGGCGTGTCGGCGGCCGGACGGGCCGGGACCTCGCAGGCCAGGGCGTCGGCGATCTCCGCGACGGACAGGTCGTAGGAGGCTTCGTCGGCGGCGGCGAGGAGGGCGTCCAGATCGGGGTAGGGGCGGTGTGCGGCCAGCCGCTGGGCCCACCGGCGGCTGCGGCAGCAGGTGAGCAGCGCGGCCTCGGCCGTGTGCGCGGGGGCCGTGTTGAACCGTTCCAGGGGTGACAGATGTGCCGGGCCGCCACGGCCGCTCGTTGTAAGGAAGACGGAGGGGTGCAGCGTGACTCCTTGAGGCGGGCGGCGGCCGACGGCGGCTGGCCTGATCGGTCCGGATCGGGTCCTGTGGCGGGGGGCGGTAAACGCTAGCGAGGACAGTAAGGAAGTGTCCGACGAATGCGCGAATTTCATCCGAACGGGAGGGTTTATGCGCGCGCGGTAGACGTTTCAGGCCCCGGAGGCTCGTACTTTCGGGGTGGTTGGGTGCGATATGTGGCACAAGTGAAAGTTGGGCACGGATGAGCAATTCCCGAGAGCCGCAGGAACCGGAGTCACGCGCGCACGGTACGGGCGCGCACCGGGCCGGTGCACACCGCGCCGTGCGCCGGGCGCCGCGCGGTGCGCTGGTGACCGGGGCGGTCGTGACGATCGCCGTGGCGACGACGGTCACCGTCGCCGCCTGGCCGCAGTCGCCGGAGCGGGCCGAGAAGTCTCCCGCCGCGTCCGGCACGACCACCCCGAAGACGGTGGAGGCCGACGCCAAGCCGCCCGCCCCGCCGACCCCGGCCGCTTCCCCCACCCGCCCGGTGAGCGGCCCGCCCCGCACCATCCCCTTCGTACGGAACGTGCAGGCGGCCCGGGGCACCGGCTGGCGGCCCGCCGCCACCACCCGGGTCGTCGTGGCCGCGGGCAGCGAGAAGGCCCTGGCCGACGAGGGCAGGCTGCTCGCGGGAGAGCTGAAGAAGCCGTACACGCAGGGCGTCGCCGCCCGGCCCGGCGACGTCGAGCTGGCGATGCCCGCCGGGGGGTCGCCGGGCGCGCCCGAGTCGTACACCGTGACTACCTCCGGCGGGACGGTCCGCATCACCGGCGGCGACGAGGCGGGCGTCTTCTACGGCACCCGTACCCTCAAGCAGGCCGTGCGCTCCGGCGGCGGGCTCGCGGAGGGCGTGCTGAAGGACGCCCCGGCCAAGCCCAGGCGCGGGTTCGCGCTGGACACCGCCCGCAAGCACTTCGACGCGGCGTGGATCGAGGACCGCATCCGCGAGATGGGCGACCTCAAGCTGAACGAGTTCGGCCTGCACTTCTCCGACGACCAGGGCTTCCGCATCGAGTCCACCTCGCACCCCGAGATCGTCTCCCGGGACCGCCTCACCAAGGCCGAGGTCCGCCGCATCGTCGCCCTCGCCGCCTCCCGGCACATCCGGGTGATCCCCGAGATCGACTCGCCGGGGCACCTGGGCGCGGTCATCGCGGCCCACCCCGAGCTCCAGCTGCGCAGCACCTCCGGGAAGGCCTCGCGGGGCGCGGTCGACATCGCGAACCCCAAGGCGGCGAAGATCGTCGACGAGCTGCTGGCCGAGTACGCAGACCTCTTCCCCGGCGCGTACTGGCACCTGGGCGGCGACGAGTACCGGGCGCTGACCGTCTCCGACCCGGAGGCGACGTATCCGCAGCTCACCCGGGCCGCGCGGGCCAAGCACGGCCCCCGGGCCCGGGTCCAGGACCTGGCCACGAGCTGGCTGAACGACCGGGCGGCGGCGGTGCAGAAGAAGGGCAAGTCGGACATCCGGGCGTGGAACGACGGCTACTTCGAGGGCGGGATCGTCGACGCCCCGAAGTCCCGCGAGGTCGCGTACTGGACGGGCAAGGAGATCGGCGCCCGCAAGCCCCTGGAGTATCTCCAGGAGGGCCGCAAGGTCCTGAACGTCAACGACGAGTACCTCTACTACGTGCTCGGCGAGCCCAACACCTTCAGCTACCCGACCGGCCGCCGCATCTACGACGAGTGGACCCCGCGCGTCCTGCGCCACAGCGACACCGTCCCGGCCCGCTACGACGCGCAGATCACCGGCGGGCAGCTCGCGGTCTGGTGCGACTTCCACAACGCGCAGACGCAGGCACAGGTCGCCAGGGGCGTCCGGCTGCCGCTGCGGGCGGTCGCCCAGAAGCTCTGGGACCCGAGGAAGCCGTCGCTGGACTGGGAGGGCTTCAAGGGGCTGGCGGGGGAGGTGGGGTAGTCCGGATCGCGGCCTTCCGCTCGTCGCGGACGCCCCGGAAGCTGTCGCCGCCGTCCTCGCGGTCCGCTTCGTACGGAAGCCGACCCGCATGCAGGACGCCAGGGCGGGAAGCGGGATTCCGGTCGGATGCGGGATGTGATTCAGGCCGCAGTCCCGCTCCGATGGCCATGACCCCCCGTCATGTGGGCACAATGTGCCAGGACTGTGGTGGATACGTGCGCAACTGGCCGTTCCGGCAAAGTCCGGGTGAGGCTTGAGCCTCTTGAGGTCAACGCGTGGGGGGAGTGGGAAACATGGGTTTCTGGGGTTACTTCGTCGTAGGGAAGAACGCCGGGCCGCTCTCGGAACTGGATGCATTGGCCGAGGTCAGACAGGATCTGGCGCTCTACGACGAGCGCGTGGGCGGCTGGCAGGTCTGGGAGCGTCCGAGCGAGCCCGAGGTCGGGGACATGGGCGCGCTGGCGCGCGGAGTGTGCCGGGACACCGGGGCGCCGGCGCTGTTCGCCTTTGTGATGGGCAGCGACTGCGTGGTCATCGAGGCGGCGTCGCCCGAGGGCGGTTCGTGGTTCGCATGCCTGGGCCGGGAGGCGATGGCCGAGTACCTGAAGGCGGACGGGCTGCTCCTGGAGGACCTGTTCCTGTCGGCGGAGGACGCCGCCGAGAAGGCCGTGGCCTGGGCCGCGGAAGCGGGGAAGACCGTCGAACTGGAGCCGCTGACCACGGTCCTGAAGGCGGAGGCCGACCCACTGGCCGAGGAACTCTTCGGGTACTTCCTGGACGTACTGGGGCTCGAACGCCGGCAGTGACGTTCCGCCACGCGTGACGCGTGACGCGTCGAGTGGTGCGACATGTGAAGCGACATGTGAAGCGACATGTGAGGTGACGTTTCCTCACCAGGGGTCCGCCCTCCACCGCTGCCGAGCGGCGGAGGGCGGACCCCTGCGCGTGGAAGCCGCCGGTGTGACGCAATGCGTCCCCCGCACGCAGAAGGAAGCAGAGGGTCCGTGCCGGACGGGCCGAGGAGGACGCGTGAGCCTGCCGACGGTCGAACTGACCGACCGGATCTCCCGTGCCGACGAACGCGCACTCGCCGTCAGCGCGCTCGCCTGCCTGGACCGCTGCCTGCCGCTCCTGGAGTACGTGGACGGGGTCGCCGTCGACGCGGACGCCGCCCTGCGCCCGCTCTGGGAGGCCGCCGAGGGCGGCGAGGAGTGGCTCGGCCGTCTCCGCCAGGCGGCGGCCCTCGTCGTACGGGCCGTGACGCAGGCGGAGTCCGCGCCGGTGACGCACGCGGAGTCGGCGCCGGTGGAGGTGCTGCGCCGGGCGGCCGCCGTGCCGCGCGTGTATGCGGCGGACGAGCTGCGGACCTGGGCCGGGGAGTGCTCGGCGGCGGCCCTGGCCGTGCACCGGCACTTGGACGGCGACCGCGACGGCGGACCGCTGGCCACCGGTGAACTGCGCCGCCAGGAACGCCTGCTGGACCTGCTCGCCGGGGACGGCGACGGGCTGCGGGCGGCCTTCGTCCAGTCGACGGAGGGCAAGCGGGTCCTGCGGGCGGCGGCGGCACGCAGGGCGCGGCGGGGCTGAACCCGTCCCGCGCGATGGCCGGAAGGGCGACCGGAGTCGCCACCCCCCACAGGAGTGACCCCGGCCGCCAATCCGTACGGGCTGTGCGACGAGCCCGTACCCCCTACTGCGCCGCCGGTGCGTTTTCTGTCACACCTCGGTAAGTCAGCAGGTCGTTGCAGGTTGTACAAGTCATGGACTTATCGCCCGTCGGCGTCGTAGCGTGCACATTCGCGCTGGGGCGGGTGCAAGTGGTGCACGTGGTGCACGCGGTGCAGCCCGGGGGACCGGCACCACTGGGGACAGCCAGCATCGACTGGGGACAGGTTGAGATAGTGCTGGGGGACGACGCGGAGCTGACCGCCGCGGTGCTCGCGGCACAGGACGGGAACGAGCAGGCGTTCCGGACTGTGTACCGCGCCGTGCATCCACGGCTGTTGGGCTACATACGCACACTGGTCGGCGAACCGGACGCGGAGGACGTCGCGTCCGAGGCCTGGCTCCAGATAGCCCGTGACCTGGACCGTTTCCACGGGGACGCGGACCGGTTCCGGGGCTGGGCCGCGCGCATCGGGCGCAACCGGGCGCTCGACCACATCCGGATGCGGGGCCGCCGCCCCGCCGTGGGCGGCGACGACACCGAACTCGCCGACGAGCCCGCCGCCTCCGACACGGCGGGCGAGGCGATGGAGTCCCTCACCACCGACCGCACCATGGCGCTCATCGCGCAGCTCCCGCAGGACCAGGCGGAGGCCGTCGTGCTGCGCGTGGTCGTCGGCCTGGACGCGAAGAGCGCCGCGAAGACGCTGGGCAAGCGGCCGGGCGCCGTCCGCACGGCCGCCCACCGGGGCCTCAAGCGGCTGGCCGAGCTGCTGGGCGGCGCGGGCGAGGAACCCGGCTGGGGCGACGGTCCGGCGGACGGGCTGCTGGACGTGGTCCCGCCGCAGCGCGACAGGCGGCACGCGGGGGCCGCGGAGGCGGCGGGTGTCGGGGCGATGGTGCAGGGCCCGGGTGTGACGCATTCACACGCGCGGACGCAGAGGAAAACGTGATGGCCGACGAGCGCTACGAGTGGCTTGACGAAGCGGCGGCGGAACGACTGCTGCGCGGCGAGCCGGACGAGAACGCGTCGCACGCGGGCGCGGGGGAGCAGCCCGGCGGGCGGTCGGGCGACGGTTCCGCTTCCGCCGCTTCCGCCGCTTCCGGTACTGGTGCTTCCTCCGGTACGGGGAAGACTTCCGCCGGTTCGGGTGCGGCCCCTTCCGGTGCGGGGGCGGCGGAACTCGCGGCCGCGCTGGACGGCTTGCGCTCCGGGGCGGGCGTTTCGGGCTCCGCTCCGGGCTCCGCTTCGGGCAGCGGCTCCGGCACGGGTTCCGCCTCCGGCACGGGCTCCCCTTCCGTTACGGGCCCCGGTGCACGGGAGCTGCCGGGGGAGGCGGCCGCGCTGGCGGCGTTCCGGCAGTCGCGGTGTGTGGTCTCCGCCCGGCGGCGCGCCCGGTGGGGGCGGCCGCTGCGGCTGGGCCTGGTCACGGTGGTGGCGGCGGGCGCCCTGGGCGGGGTCGCGGTGGCCGCGGGCACGGGAGTGCTGCCCGGCCCCTTCCTGTTCGGGCACGCGGAACCCGATCCCGCCTCCTCGGTATCGGTGGCGAGCCCCGACTCCGAGGAGCACGAGATCGATCCGGAATCCATCGAGAGCCGCCAACCGGAACGCTCGTCCCCACCTGAGCAACCCACCGGCGGCACCCCTTCACCCCCCGCCGGAGGCGCCTCGTCGGGCGGAAAGCAGACCGGCGGGGGCGGCACAGGCCAGGACCGCGACGGCTCCTCCGACCCCGCGGACGGCTCGCAGGACACCAGCCGCGACACCGCGTCCGGAGGGTCGGCCTCCGACCCCTCGGGCGATCAGGAACCCGATACCTCCCAGGGGTCGGGCGACAAGGGAAATGCGGCCAAGGGGTGGCAGCAGCGCACCGTGAAGGCGTGCCGCGACTACCGGGCCGACCGGATTCCGGACCACATGAAGCAGTACCTGGAGACCCAGGCCAAGGGCTCCGACGGCATCAGCCGCTTCTGCGACCGCATCCTCGGCGGCAAGAACGACGGCAAGGGCGACGGCGCCGCTCCTCCGCTGCCGGGCGGTGACGGCAACCAGGGCCCCGGCAACGGAAACGGCAACGGAAACGGAACCGGCTCCGGAGGCGGAAGCGGAACCGGCGGCAAGGGCGAGAGCGAGGACAACGGGGGCCGGGGCAACAGCTCCTGGGGCGGCAAGGGCAACCACCGCACCGGCGCGAAGAACGCGAACCGCGCCCCCGCGAGCGCCCCCGCGAGCGGCCTCACCCCGGCCCGCCGCACGGCGTCCACAGCCTCCGCGGACCGTCCGCTCTCCCCGGTGTGACGTTTTCCGGACCGGTGACGCTGTAGGGAATGTGCCGACTGGTCATCGGCCGCGCACGAGCCGGGGTTCCCCCCGTACCTGCGGCTCTGCGCACCTGGCGCGGGCGGGATTCGTTCCCCCGATCCCGTCCGCGCCTCTTTCCGTCCGTGTGCGTACGGACGCACGGATGTACGGACGTGCGTGCGGGCCTGTGTTGACAGGCCCCGACCCGACGACCTGTAATGAGCGGCGTGCAGCGCGGTCCCGGCCACAGAGCAGTGGGCAGGCCGGTGACCGAGCCAGCACCTTTCCCGCAAAGGGCCAACGCGATGAGCCGAGACTCCGCACCCTTCCGCAGCACCTGACACCCGACGAGCGCCTGACGCCGTTCGGTGTCCGCGTTCGTACCCGTTCGTACCCGTTCGTCCTGCCTTCTCCTCCGCGCCGCCGCACGAGCGTGCCCGTCGACCGGGCCGGGCCTGCCGCGGAGACACCCACACCTGTTTCAGGAGATGTCGACACCGCATGAGCTTCAACCACTGGGTCATCGAAGAGTTCCGCGCCCACGGCGGACAGGTGGGCGGCCCCTTCGAGGGCGGTGACCTGCTCCTCCTCACCACCACCGGCGCGAAGTCCGGCACCCCGCACACCGTCCCGCTCGGCTACGCCCGCACCGAGGACGGCGAACTCCTCGTCACCGGCTCGAACCTGGGCGCCGACGCCCACCCCGCCTGGTACCACAACCTCCTCGCCCACCCCGCCGTCGAGGTGGAGGTCGGCACCACGTCCTTCGCCGCGGTCGCCGTCCCGGCCGAGGGTGCGCGCCGCGACCGTCTCTTCGCGAGGATCGTGCGTACGTCCTCCGGGTACGCCGACTACCAGGCGCAGACCACCCGCACCCTCCCCGTGGTCGTCCTCCAGCGCACCGAGTACGGCCCCGAGGGCGGCGACGGCCCGCACCCGGCCCGCACTGTCGGGGACAAACTCCTGGAGATCCACGGGTGGCTGCGCGGCCAGCTCGCCCGTGTCCGCGCCGACGCCGAGGCCCACTTCGCCGAGGCCGCCGGTGCCCCGGGCGCGCCGACCCTGCCCGGCCTCGGCCTCCAGATCCGCCAGCACTGCCTGGCCTTCTGCGAGACCCTCGACTTCCACCACCGCAGCGAGGACGCGGCGGTCTTCCCGCAGATCGAGCACCATCACCCGCACCTGGCGGACGCGCTCGCCCGACTGCGGGAGGAGCACCGGAAGGTGGCGGCGCTGAAGTCCGCGATCGCCTCCCTGGTGGCCGAGTTCAGGACCGCCGACCCGGCCGTCTTCCTCACCGAACTCACCCGTATGTCCGCGGAGTTGACCGCCCACATGGACTACGAGGAGTCGGTGGTCCTGCCCCTCCTGTCCGGCATCCCGCTCCCGCCGCCGCCCCCGGCTACCGCCTAGCCGGAACGTCCGCCTCGGCGAACTGGGCGACGTACGCGTCCAGTTCGCCGCCCGCGCCCCCGCTCCCCGCCCACCCCAGGTACCCGTCCGGCCGTACGAGGAAGAGTCCGTCCCCGTACGCCGCCGGCCCCGGGACGCGCACGGTGCGCAGCCATTCCCGCTGGTGCGGGGCCGGGTCCTGCTCCGCCGCCGCCCCCACGGCCACCAGCGTGAAGTGCGGTCCCCGGTAGGCGTCGAACAGCCGCTCGCCGCCCGCGAGCAGGGCGTCCGGCGCGCGGTCGCCCGCCACCAGCACCCCGGCGGCACCGGCCGACAGTGGTCCGCCCCGGTAGCCGAGCCCCAACTGCTGGGTGGCCGCGCCGCGTTGCTGCTCCCCGCGGTGCACCTTCGTGCTGAGGCCGAGCATGTGCCCCGCGACGGGGCGCCGCTCCTGCTCGTACGTGTCGAGGAGGGCGGGATCGGCCCCGTACCGCAGCACCTGACCGAGCTTCCACCCGAGGTTGTACGCGTCCTGCACGGAGGTGTTGAGCCCCTGGCCGCCCGCCGGGGAGTGGACGTGAGCGGCGTCCCCGGCGAGGAAGACGCGCCCGTCGCAAAAGCGCTCGGCGAGGGCGGCACGCGGGCGGAAGTCGGAGGTCCAGAGCACATCGGTGACGTCCTCCGGATTCAAGTGGCTCCGTACGCCGACGAGTTGACGCACCCCGTCGGGCGAGGCGTCGGGCGTGGCGCTCTCGTCCGCGTACTGCGCCATCAGCTGGAAGTCGTCCGTGCCGGGCAGTGGGCACAGCGCGAGGAGGCCGTCCTTCGACTGCGGGAAGAAGTGCCAGTTGTCACGGTCGAGGGCCTCGGGGCGGACGCGGACGTCGGCGACGAGCATGGGGGCGGGGTCGACGGTCTCGCCGTCCATGCGGATGCCGAGCGCGCCGCGTACGGTGCTGCGACCGCCGTCGGCGGCGACCAGATAGGCGGCGCGGATGCGGCGGCCGTCGTGGAGGCGGACGGTGACCCCGTCGTCGTCCTGTGCCAACTCGGCCACGGCGGAGTCGAATTGGACCTCGCCGCCCAGCTCCGCGAGCCGCGCGTGCAGGATCTCCTGCGTCCGCCACTGGGGGATCATCCGGGGCCGCCCCGCGTACGGCTCGGCCTCGGTGCGCTCGGTCGGCTCGAACATGTCGTACGGGCCGAGACGGGAGCCGTCCGCGTTCCAGGCCATGCCGACGGGGGCGGGACCGCTCGCCGCGAGGACGGCCCCGACGACCCCGAGGTCGTCGAAGACCTCCAGGGTGCGCGGCTGGAGGCCCTTGCCGCGCGACCCCGGGAAGAGGCGGCCGGCACGCTCGACGACCAGGGCGTCGACCCCGCGCCGGGCGAGGTCGCAGGCGAGGGCGAGGCCGGTGGGACCGGCGCCGACGATCAGCACGGAGGTCTCGGCCTCGGCGCACCCGGAGGTTTCCTTAACGCTGTTAAGTTCCATGTTCGCCAGCGTGCGCTTAACACTGTTAAATTGTCAAGGTGGCTACGACGAAACTGGACCGGAAACTGGTCGCCGAGACGGCCCTGCGCCTGCTGAACGACGTGGGCCTGGAGGGCCTGACCCTGCGCCTCATCGCCAAGGAACTGGACGTCAAGGCCCCCGCCCTCTACTGGCACTTCACGAACAAGCAGGCGCTGCTCGACGAGATGGCCACCGAGATGCTGCGCCGCATGACCGCCGACTTCATGGGCCACACGGACGGCCTGACCTGGGACGAAGCCCTGTCCCTCGCCATGCGCGGCCTACGCACCCACCTGCTGCGCTACCGCGACGGCGCGAAGGTCTACAGCGGCACGCACTTCACGGACCTGACGTACGCGGCCCCGATGGAGGCCCACCTGCGCGCCCTGGTCGCCGGGGGCTTCACCCCTGCCGGGGCGGCCCGGGCCTGGTTCACGGCGTACGGCTACACCATCGGCTACGTCATCGAGGAACAGTCGATGGGCCCGCTCCCGGGGGCGGACTCGGGCGGCTACGACCTCGCCGCGCGCGGGGAACGGCTTGCGCAGTACCCGCTGGCGGCCCAGTCGGGCCCGGTGATCTTCGCAGGCGCGGACGAGGGCTTCGAGCTGGGGCTGCGGGCGGTGGTGGCGGGCATCGGGGCGGTCCTGCGGTAGGGCGAGAGCCACGCGGGTGCCGAAGTCAGGGGGCATCGGCATGGAGCCGTCCGTCGATCAGCTCCTCGACGGCGACCCCGAGCGCTGAAGCCGCCTCACCGCTTCACCCGTCCGCGCACGGCCAGCACCGCGAAGCCCAGCAGGACGGGTTCGGCCAGGCGGGAGGCCATTTCCGTGTACGTGCCGACGGTGGTCAGCCCCTGCCCCGAGGAGCGGAACACCACCGAGTTCACGACCACGCGCAGGCTCTTCTCGAAGCGGGACGTGGTGAGGCGTTCGGGGAGGGCGGTGGTGGGGTTCATGGGTGGCGGAGTGTCCGTGGTGAGGCGGACGTCCCGGCCGGAGGCGGAGATCGTGCCCGTGGAGACGGGGTGGGGGTCCTCCGTCGGCAGGCCCCACAGCATCATCGCCAGCAGCGTCCCCGTCATGGCCAGCAACAGCCAGCTCATCGCGCGGGCCGCGCGCAGGCCGTAGCCGGACAGGGCCCAGTAGGCGTGGAGCAGACCGCG
Source organism: Streptomyces sp. NPDC087440 (assembly GCF_044744005.1). Classification (NCBI taxonomy): domain Bacteria; kingdom Bacillati; phylum Actinomycetota; class Actinomycetes; order Kitasatosporales; family Streptomycetaceae; genus Streptomyces; species Streptomyces sp. NPDC087440. The sequence continues at coordinate 269,662 of NZ_JBIUXN010000002.1, forward strand.
TTCGGCGCGGGGGACCGAGCGGTCGTGGCGGCGCATCTCCATTTCGCCGTAGTAGAAGTCGGCTGCCCCGGGCTCGTTCTTGCTGTCCTCGAAGGACTTGCGGAGCTGGCGGTAGACGGCGGCGAGGTGGGACGGCCCGGCGTATTCGAAGTTCGGGTCGGGCCCGCGGAACTGCCATCCCCGTACCCCGGTCAGCTGCTGTGCCCGCCAGTGGTGCTCCTCGACCAGGGTGCGGCGCGGTGTGAAGCGGCGAGGGAGGCCGAACCGCCAATGCGTCCCCGCCGGTACGCCGTTGAAGGAGCACACCCCTTCCAGTCGCAACTGCTCCAGGTGGATCGTCCCGGTGAAGCGGCAGCGGGAGAGGTTGATGTCGGAGAGGACCAGGTGGGCGGCGTCCACGCCCCGCAGGGAGGTCAGCCACACGGTGGGGAATCCGCGATTGCCCAGGAAGCTGTCGTCCATCGGTGCCGAACCGGGTGCGGCGAAGGGGGCTCTGGAACAGGAGACGGCCACGGGGTACTCGAACACGGCGTGCTCGAAGTCGGCCCTGGCGAACCGGAGCCGGATGGTCGCCGACGACATCCAGTGCGCCCGCTGGCACGACACCCGGGGTGCGGCGATCGCCAGCGTCAGGGGTGAGCGGAACACCGCGCCCGAGAAGTCGACGGTTCCCCGGGAGATGATCGGGCCCAGCTCGGTCGACTGCTCGAAGGTCGCCGACCGGAAGGCGACGCCGCGCGCGAAGGACGTCGCGTGGAAGAGGGCGTCGCCCGTGAAGGCGGTCTCGTTGAAGCGGGCCTCGGCCGTGAAGCCGGCCCGGACGAAGCGGGCCTCGCGGGCGAAGGCTGCTCCTTCGAAGTCCGCGACACCGCCGAAGGCCGCCTGGCTGAAGCGCGCGTCGTGCGAGAAGGTGGCCGCGCCGAACCGGGCGACGTTCTGGAAGCGGGCCCCACCGAACACGGCCTCGTGCGTGAACGTCGCCGCATCGAAGTGGGCGTCGCCCCAGAAGGTGGCCGCAGGGAACCAGGCCGGGCCCCTGAAGACGGCCGAGTCGAATCGCACGAGGTCGGCGAAGTAGGCCCCGCCGAACAGGGCGTCCGCCGCGAAGTTCACCGAATGGAACGAGGCGCTCGTCTCGGCGCCTGCGCCGCGCTTCGTGAACCGGGCCCCCTCGAACCCCGCCTCGCCCGCGAAGGCGGCCCGGTCGAACTGCGCCTCCCCGCTGAAGGTCGCCCCGTCGAACCAGGCACCCCCGCCGAAGTCCACCGCCCCGAACCAGGCGTCCCCCGTGAAGACCGCCCCCTCGAACCGGGCGTCCCCCAGCCGGGGCCGCTCCCGCTCCGGATCGTCCAGTGCCCTCAGCACGGTGGCGAGGAGCTGGGTGTCGAAGGGCGTCCCGCGGTGGTCGACGGGGTCCCCGGGGCGGAGGCCGTCCAGGTACGCGGTGCATTCCTCGGCGGGCAGGTGGGCCAGGCATCCTTCACTCCCGCCGACCCTGATGCCCCGGCATCCCACGGGGTCGCCGCCGCCAAGGTCGGCTCCGTGTCCGCAGTGCGGCCAGTCGGGCGGGTCCGCAGGGTTGGGGGCCATGACTGGAGGACGGTGGAGCGGGGCAACGCGGTTGCGCCGAAGGGTTGTTGGGCCCCCTCACGGACGAGGGGGGAGCCGTGCACGCCCGGAACGGGGGCAAGCGCGTCTGGTTCGGGCTCAAGGAATGCAGGGAATGGGCCGGGGAGTCGGGGCAACCCGAGCCAGGAGGGCGTTGCGCGCGCGGGAGAGGTGACGGGACGTGGTGGTGCGCAGGAGGATCCGGAGCGCGGGGGGCGAGGTCCGGTGATGCTGCTCAAGCGGGCCTACCGCACCGCCCAGCCCCTCTTCCCGCTGCTGGCGATGTCGCTGCTGGTGCAGACGGCCTGGCAGCTCGGGCCCGACGTGCTGTGGGGGAAGGTCCTGGTGTCCTTGGGCGTGTTCGGGGTGGTCGCGCTCTTCCTCTGGTGGCGGTGGGGTGGCGAGGGGCCGCCGCTGGACCCCGACGAGATCAAACGGCGGTTCCGGCGCGAGACGGCGGCGACCGGTGAGTGGGTGCGGCTGGTGATTCCCGTACGGGCCGTGGAGAAGGGGCTTCCGGCCGGGGGCCACTACCTCGCCTTCACCGACCGTACGGTCACGGCCTTCACGTACGCGCGCTCCTCCGACACCTTCACCCGCCTCTGGCGCGCGGACCGGGACGTGGTGGCCCTGCACGGCAGGTACGTGGTGGTCACGCAGGACGGGGCGACCGAGCGGCGGGCACTGGTGCCCTTCCCGCTGCGCGGAGACGTGGAGTACTGGGAACGGACCGGCTGAACCGCCGAACAGGGGGAAGAATGACAGTTCGACTGAGACGGTGCGGAAGGGCGATGCGGAGTGGCGGTACGGACAGTGACCCGCGTCGCGGCGGGAGCTGCTGCGGCGGCGGCGCTGGCCGGGATGGTGCTGGGTGACGAGTCCGTGGTCATCCGGGTGGGCGAGGGGGTGTTCGCGTGCGGTGCGCTGCTGTTCGTGCTGCTGCCGTCGCGGGCGCTGCTGCGCACCGGGCGCCCGGTGATCGTCAAGGCGTCGTCGGGTGAGGGGGCGGTTGCTCCGGGCCTCGTCGGCCGGCGGACGAGCCGGGTGCTGTACGTCCTTGCCATCGTCGTCGCGCTGTTCAACGCGGCGCTGAGCGGGCTCACCGGGGACTACGGGGGGATGTGCTTCCCGAGTGCGATGGCGCTGTTCTTCCTGGCGTCGATGCTGCTCGGCACGGACATGTACCGCGCGCAGCGCGCCGCCGTTGCCCCGGCCTGAGTCTGGGCAGCGGCAACCGGCCGGTCCTGGTCACCCGAGCTCTACTCATAGCGAGTCTGTCTCTGGGGCAATTCCCCAGTACCTGGTTACTGCGGAACTGGATGTGGCGATCGCCCCGTGTTCTTCACCGATGGTACGGAGCTCGCTCGTGCCCCTTCAGGGGCGCGGGGAACTGCGCGCCCAGCCACGACGCACTCGCACGGCACCGAGACCCAACACCCCCTGCACGGAACCTGCTCCCCCTTGCCCCGCGGGTTTAGGTGAAGGGGTGGGGCTGGGGATCCCCTTGCCCCGGCGGGGCGGGGCTGCGCGTGCCCGGCGACGGGAGGCGGCCCGGGGCCCGGGCGGTGACGCGTACCCGGTGGCGGGGGTGGGCCAAGGGGCGGCACCCGGGTGGGCCGGGAGCGGGAGGGGCCGCCCCCTTGCCCGCCCGTTCCGCCCCCGGGGGGCGGCCCCGCCGCCCAAGGGGACGAGGGAGGTGGAGGGCGGCCCGCTGCCCAGGGGGGTGGCTGAGGTGGGCGAGCGCCGGAAGGCGAGCGTGTGTTCAAGGTGGCGGCCGTGCGGAAGGCGGACCTTGAGCGGTACGCGGTGCGGGCGGCCCGGGTCTGACGGTCCCCGGTGGGCGCGGGGCGGCCGTCATGGGGTGACGCTCACCACCCCCGCTTCCGGGCGGGGCAGGGAGTCCAGGGCCTGTATCAGCGGGATGTGCAGGACGAGGGCGATGAGGGCGATGACGAGGTGCCGACGGGGGACGTGGGTGGCCATGGGGGACTCCCTTCACTGGTGGGGTCGGGCTGGGGGCCAGTGATGCGAAGGTAGGCCGGAGACGGGGTACGGGGCGTCACCCCGTGGGCCCAAGTCCCGTGTAGTACCTGGGTACCAGGGGGGCGAGACCAGGGCCCCCGTGGCCCGCACGCGCCCGGCGGCGACACCCCGCACCCGCCAACGGTGTCACCCCCGCACGCGCCCGGCGGCGACGCCCCGCACTCGCCCAGCGGCCCGCCCCGCCCCGACGCCCCCGCACGGGAACCCTGCGATTGCCCCCGCACCACGCGGCCCCGACCCACCGGTACGGCATGACGTTGACCTCACGCCCCCTCACACCCGGGCGCCCGGGGAGGCGAATCCCGTGTTCCGGTTCCTCACCCGACGCAGCGTCCAGCTCACCGCCCTCGTCGTCGTCCTGCGCCGCCTCGTCCGCGACGCCCTCCCCTTCAACTGGCCCGCCCCCGGCGCCCCTCGCACCGTTTCGGCATCAAGCCGTGAGGCGCGCAGACCGGGACGTCACGCCGCGAGCCGTCACGCCGTGAGCCTGCGGACCCTGCGCGCCACCCTCCGCACCGTCGGACTGCGCGGTACGAACGCCAGCCGCCGCGGCAGTCCGCCCGGCAGCCCCAGCGCCGTCAGCCGCCGCCGCTTGAAGTAGCGGCGGGTGCGCGGGGACAGCCCCGAGCGCAGGAAGCGTTCCGCGTCCGCCCGCCGCCCGGCGAGGACCTGCGGCTGCATCGCGTACCCCACCGCCGCGACCAGGGGCGAGGCCGCGGGCGACGGCGTCGGGGCTCCCTCCAGGTCCGGCAGGAGGGCGTCCGCCAACGTCACCGGAATGCGGTTGCTGTTCTCGTACGGAGTGAGCCGCTCCAGCAGCACGTCCGTCCCCACCCGCGCCACCGGAATCCCGTACAGCGCCCGCGCCGTGAACAGCGCCGTGGAGAAGCACCCCACCACCAGCGCCGGCCGCAGCCGCCGGAAGAGGACCTCCGCGAGGAGCGGCGAGTCGAAGACCGTCAGGTCCGCGCCCAGCGAGGCCGCCTCCTCCTCCAGCCGGCGCGACCAGCCCACCGGCGCCGCCGGGTGCGGCTTGAAGACCACCCGCCGGTGCCCGCGCGCCACCGCCCCCCGCAGCATCCGCACGTGCAGGGCCTCTTCCTCGGCCGCCGTGAGGATGTCCAGCGCGCAGAGGTACTGCCCGAGCAGGAGCGCCGGCGCAGGCGCCTCCACCAAGTCGTCGTCCACGTAAGGGAGTTCGGCCAGCACCTCCAAGAACGCCTCCGTCGGCACCACCTCCCCCCGCACCCCGAACTCACTCAGCAGCAGCGGCCGCAGCCCCGGCACCAGATCCAGGTGCAGCAGCCGCCGCACCCGCCCCCCGACCAGCGGGTCCAGCTTGTTGCGGGTGGGCCCGTAGCTCATCAGCCCGTCCGCGTACACCTCGATCGGCGCGTCCGGGAAGAGCTGCGCCACCGCCTGCGCGGGCGCCACCTGGATCGACTCCAGGACGAGGGAGACCGCACACCCCTCCAGCTCCCACTCGCGCCTCAGCTGCCGCTCCCACAGCGGCACATCGTCCGGGCGCGGCGTCCACCCGGACGGATGCAGCGGTGCGATCGTCGCGTTCCAGTCCCGTACGTCGTCGAAGCGCGTCCGCAGCAGCGCGAAGCCCGGCGCCTCGGTGAAGGGGGGAGTGACCTCGGGGGTCGCCGCGTTGTTGCTGGTCAGCAGGATGCGGCGGTCGGCGGGCGGGAAGCAGCCGCTGTCCAGGGCGGCGGCCAGGGTCGCCGTACCGTACAGGGTCGACGCCAGGAAGATCTGAACGATCACGCCGCCGCCCCCAGCCCCAGCCCCCGCCGCAGCCGCCGCAGCCGGGTCGCCCGGTCCACGTCCATCGCGTTCAGGGCCTCCGCCAGAATTCCCTGCGGCATTCTCCGCAGTGCCGCCGCGCTCATCGCCCGCAATTTCCTCGCCACCGCCGGTTCGAACCTTTTCGAGTCGTCCGCACTTCCCAAATGGTGGGAAATGATCGCGCAGTACGTGCGCACTGCTTTCGGGAGCAGCGCCCGCGCATCCGCGTCCCGCGCCGTTTCTTCCAACACCTGGTCGAATGCGCGGATGAAGTCGAGTTGTCGTACGTCCCCGATCTGGGTCAGCGAGGACGCGATGCCGCGCCGGTAGAAGACCCCGAGCAGCCCCACCACCCCGAAGGACTCCGCCTCCCGGTGCAGCCGCCAGATCCACGGCCGGTCCTCCGCCGTGCGCAGCCCGTCCGTGAAGTGGAGCAGCCCCCGGTCCAGGAGCCGACGGTGGTAGACGCCCGCCCAGGCGTACGCGTAGTCCACCGACGTCGAGCGGTCGGCGGGCAGGATCGCCTCCCTCGGCGACACCGACTCCCCGCGCCGCCCGTGCGGAACGCGCTGCACCACCCGGGTCCGCCCCGTGCACTGCACATGGTCCGTACGGACGAAGTCACACCCCAACTCCTCTACAGCGGCGACGAGTTGAGCCAGATATCCCGGGGCCAGCCAGTCGTCCCCGTCCAGGAACGTCAGGTACTCGCCGCGTGCCGCGTCCAGGCCCGTGTTGCGGGCCGTCGCCAGCCCGCCGTTGCGCTCGTGTCTGAGCAGCACCGCCCCCGGAAGATCACGCTCCGCCCGGGCCAGCAGCTCCGGGGTCGCGTCCGTCGAGCAGTCGTCGACGAGAAGGAATTCGAAGTCCTCGCGCACGTTCGCACGCAGACTTCGCAGGGCATCGGGGGCGTATGTCTGCACGTTGTAGAACGGCACGACGACGGAGAGCTTGACCACAGCCGGGACATTAGGGCGCGGGGGCGGATGCCGGATGAACCGGCCGTGTCCGGGCGGTGAAGCGCGCGGGTATTCGCCCCCGAATTCGGGGTGCGTAACGCCTCGTCGGCTCCTGTTAACCCTTTGTTGCGGCCGAGTTGGGCCGCCCAGTGGAACCACTCCCTAACTTGTCCGTCGTGCCCACGCTTACGAGTGCAACATTCACCGGCACGGCAAGTGCGAGGAATTCCCTGCGAGTTGCCGTCATCGCGGATTCGGACACCCGTTGGAAATGGGGTGCGCTGACGGCGCGCCGCATTGCGCAGGGGAGTGCGGACGCGGAACTGAGCGGCTTCCTGCTCCGGGGCCGCGCCACCCCGACGGCCCGTCAGCTCTCCGAGGTCGGAGCCGAGCTGGGCGAACCGCGCGAGGTCACCGGGGCGGAATTCCTGGCACAGGTCGAGCGGGGACCGTACGACGTGGTCGTCCTCGCCCTCGTCGGCGGCTCCGTGCAGGCGCTGCTGCACGGCATGGCCCGGCTGTGGCCCGGCCCGCAGCACCGGCCGGTGCTCGTCACCGGCTATGTGGGCGTCGTCTACGAGAAGCTCGCCGACGGGCTGCTCCTGCGCCACGGCGCGGACATCGTCCTCGCCAACTCCCCGTACGACGAACGCCGGTTCAAGCAGGTGTACGAGGGGGTGGGCGCCGACGCGTCCGCCGTGACCCGCGCCGCGCTGCCCTTCCTCGGCGGCGCGCCCTACGCCGGGGTCGCCGACGCGGTGGTGTTCGCCGCGCAGCCCTCCGTGCCCGAGCGGCGCGCCGACCGGGCGTACCTGCTGCGGCGGCTGGTGCAGCACGCACGGCTGCACCCGGGCCGCGAAGTCGTCCTCAAGCTGCGCAGCAAGCCGGGCGAGCACACCACCCACATCGAGGAACTTCCCTACCAGCGGCTCGTACGGGACCTCGATCCGCCCGCCAACCTCCGCCTCGCGTACGGGCACATGGGCGAGGTGCTGGACCGGGCCGGGCTGCTCGTCACCGTCAGCTCCACCGCCGCGCTGGAGTCCCTGCACCGGGGCATCCCCACCGCGATCCTCACCGACCTGGGCGTCCGCGAGCCGCTCGGCAACCACCACTTCCTCGGCTCCGGGTGCCTGACCTCCTGGGACGCCCTGGACGCGGGCCACCGGCCGCAGGCGTCGGGGGAGTGGCTGCGGGAGCAGGGGGTGCTCGCCGAGGGCGATCCGTACGAGGACGTACGGCTGCGGATCGACGGCCTCCTCGCCCGGCCGGTGCTCCCGCCCGTCTCCCCGTACTACAGCCCCGCCACCGCCACCGGCTACCTCCCCGGCATCCTCGCCCGCCACCGCCTCGACGAGGCCCCGCGCGCAGAGGTGTCCCGGGCACGCCGGCTGGTCCGGGAGGCGGCGCGGGGGGCGTACCGGCACGGGGTGCAGCGGGTCGCACCGGTCATTCGACGCATGGGAGAGCTGTGATGGGCGGTCCTGACCGTAGGGTGCTGGCCGTGATCCCCGCCCGGGGCGGCTCCAAGGGAGTGCCGGGCAAGAACCTGGCCGAGGTGGGGGGAGTGCCGCTGGTCGTACGGGCGGTACGGGCCTGCCTCGCGGCGCGGCACGTCACCGAGGTGGTGGTCTCCACGGACTCCGAGGAGATCGCGGCGGTGGCCCTGGCCGCCGGGGCGGAAGTGGTGATCAGGCCCGCCTCCCTCTCCGGCGACACGGCGTCCAGCGAGGCGGCGGTGCTGCACGCGCTGGACGCCCAGGCGGAGGGGGAGGGGGCGGACGTGGTCCTCCTGGTCCAGTGCACCTCGCCCTTCGTGACGCCGGAGGACGTGGACGGCGTCGCCGCGGCGGTCCTCGCGGGAGCGGACAGCGCGCTGACGGTGTCCGCCTTCCACGGCTTCGTGTGGCGGGAGGAGGCGCCTCCCGCTGCCGCCGACCGTCCCGGGCCCGCCCGTTGTGCCCCCGGCACCGGCGTCAACCACGACAAGGCAACCCGGCCGAGGCGCCAGGACCGGCCCCAGGACTTCCTGGAGACCGGGGCCGCCTACGCCATGGACGTACCCGGCTTCCGCGCCCACCGGCACCGCTTCTTCGGGCGCACCGAGGTGGTCCGTACCGACCCCGCCCGGGTCCTCGAAATCGACGACCCGCACGACCTGGCCCGCGCCCGCGCCCTCGCACCGCTCCTCGACCCGCCCCGGCACCCGACCCTCGCCGACGTCGACGCCCTCGTCATGGACTTCGACGGCACCCAGACCGACGACCGGGTCTGGATCGACGCCGACGGGCGGGAAGTGGTGTCCGTGCACCGCGGGGACGGCCTCGGCATCGCCGCCCTGCGCACCCACGGCCTGCCCCTGCTCACCCTCTCCACCGAGGTCAACCCCGTCGTCGCCGCCCGCGCCCGCAAGCTCCGCATCCCCGTCCTGCACGGCATCGAGCGCAAGGACGTCGCGCTCAAGGAGTGGTGCGAGCAACGGGCGATCGACCCCTCCCGGGTCCTCTACGTCGGCAACGACGTCAACGACCTCCCCTGCTTCTCCCTCGTCGGCTGGCCCGTCGCCGTGGCCGACGCCCACGACCACGTGCGGGCCGCCGCCCGCACCGTGACCACCACCCCCGGCGGCCGCGGAGCGATCCGCGAAATCGCCGCCTGGCTCCTTGGCCCGAGCCTCAGCAACCCGACCAACACCCCGAACACCCCGACCCACATCCCCAACATCCCCAACACCCCCAACACCCCGTAAGGACCCCGCACATGAGCAACACCACCCGCCTGCGCACCCTCGGCACGAAGACCGCAGGCCCCGGCCACCCCGTCTACATCACCGGCGAGATCGGCATCAACCACAACGGCGACCTCGACAAGGCCCTCGCCCTCATCGACGCCGCCGCCGAGGCCGGCTGCGACGCCGTCAAGTTCCAGAAGCGCACCCCCGAGATCTGCACCCCGCGCGACCAGTGGGACATCGAGCGCGACACCCCCTGGGGCCGCATGACGTACATCGACTACCGCCACCGCGTGGAGTTCGGCGAGGACGACTACCGGGCCATCGACGCCCACTGCAAGAAGCGCGGCATCGACTGGTTCGCCTCCCCGTGGGACACCGAGGCCGTCGCCTTCCTGGAGAAGTTCGACGTCCCCGCCCACAAGGTGGCCTCCGCCTCCCTCACCGACGACGAACTCCTGCGCGAGCTGCGCGCCACCGGCCGCACCGTCATCCTCTCCACCGGCATGTCCACCCCGGCCCAGATCCGGCACGCCGTCGAGGTCCTCGGCAGCGCCAACATCCTGCTCTGCCACGCCACCTCCACGTACCCCGCCGTCGCCGACGAGCTGAACCTCCGCGTCATCCACACCCTCCAGGCCGAGTACCCCAACGTCCCCATCGGTTACAGCGGCCACGAGACCGGCCTGCAGACCACCCTCGCCGCCGTCGCCCTCGGCGCCGCCTTCGTCGAGCGGCACATCACCCTCGACCGCGCCATGTGGGGCTCCGACCAGGCCGCCTCCGTCGAGCCCGGCGGCCTCACCCGCCTCGTGCGCGACATCCGCACCATCGAGGCCTCCCTCGGCGACGGCGTCAAGAAGGTGTACGAGTCCGAGCTCGCCCCCATGCGCAAGCTCCGCCGCGTCGCAGGCGTCGTCGCGGAAGCCGACCACCAGCCCGCAGGAGTCTGACGGCCATGACCCCCCTTTCCGGCGCCCCGAGCACCCTCGCCTTCGTCGAGAGCCCCGTCCAGCTGCTCAACGTCCTGGAGTGGGTCCACACCCAGGCGGTCACCGAGCCGTACGACCTGACGATCGTCGTCCTCTCGCCCCGCGACCCCATGTCCCGCGGCCAGCTCCGCCGGATGGCCGAGCTGGCCCGCGGCGAGGGCTGCGCGGTGCGCTGGGAGGACGCCCGCGAGGGGGCCGGGGCGCCGCTGCGCACCGTCGCAGGGCTCGCCCCCGCCCTGCGACGGGCCCGCACGGTCGTCATCGGCGACCCCTTCTCCCGGTACGTCCAGCTCCTCCTCACCCTCGTCAAGGCCCCGAACCTGGTGGTCGTCGACGACGGCACCGCCACCATGGAGTTCGCCGGACAGCTCGCCCGCGGCGAGCGCCTGGTGCGCTGGCACCGGCGCGGCACCGGCGGCGGGGCGCGCGAACTCCTCCTCGCCCCCGTCACCACCTCGGCACGCCGCCGCCTCGCCCCCGGCCCCCGGCGCACGGTGGAGCTCTTCACCGCGATGCCCGTCACCGAGGCCCTGCCCGGCATCACCGTCACCGCCAACGAGCTGGCCTGGACCCGCGCCCGGTTCGGCCCGCCCCGCATCACCCGCACCGCCGACATGGTCGGCACCTCGCTGGTGGAGACCGGGGTCGTCGACCTGGAGCACTACATCGGCGCGGTCCGCTCCCTCACCCTGGACCACGGCGCGACGCGCTACTTCGCCCACCGCCGCGAGAACACCGACAAGCTCCACCGGCTCGCCCGGGAGACCGGCCTGGAGATCGTCCGCCCCGATCTGCCCCTCGAACTCATCGCCCGCAGAGGCCCGATCGGGCGTACGATCCTGAGCTTCCCCTCCACGGTCGTACACACGCTCCCCAGGGCACTCGTGGGGACGGACGTGAAAGTCGCGGTCTGTGACGTTGATCCCGGATGGCTGGCGGCGGACGCCTCGCCCCGTGCCCGGGGTTTCCTCGCCGGGGTCACCGGGACCGCCCGTGACGTGCGGAAACTCCGTGTACTGCCCGCGACGTAACCTCGCTTCATACCCGTCTTACATCCTGGACACACCTCTGTCATGCAAATTTCTTACGCCTATCGGGCTGAACTTTTGTTGATGGGTAGGCAGTTGGGGGTCGGTTGCGCCTACCGTTGACGGGGTGAACCAGTTGATCTCCCTCGTGTCCGAAGCCGGTCCCGACGCCGGAGACGATCTGCCCGGCACGCTGCCCGACGCGCTGCGTGCCGAACTGATCGCCTTCCGCCGGGACTTGCACATGCACCCCGAGCTCGGCAACCAGGAGTTCCGCACCACCGCCGCCATCAAGGCGCGCCTGGAGAAGGCGGGCCTGAAGCCGCGCGTGCTCCCTGGAGGCACCGGGCTCATCTGCGACATCGGCGAGTGGGACGGCGTGACGCCGATGCTCGCGATGCGGGCGGACATCGACGCGCTGCCCATTCCGGACGCCAAGGTGGGCGTGGCCTACCGCTCCACCGTCCCGGACCGGGCGCACGCCTGCGGGCACGACGTGCACACCACCGTCGTCCTCGGCGCGGGCCTGGTCCTCGCCGAACTGGACCGCAGGGGTCAACTTCCGCGTGCGGTACGTCTGCTGTTCCAGCCCGCGGAGGAAGTGCTGCCGGGCGGGGCCGCCGACGCCATCAAGGCGGGCGTCCTCAAGGGCGTCGGCCGCATGATCGCCGTGCACTGCGACCCCAAGGTCGACGCGGGGCGTATCGGCCTCCGGGTGGGCCCCATCACCTCTGCCTGCGACCGGCTGGAAATCGCTCTTGACGGACCCGGTGGACACACGGCCCGCCCGCACCTGACCACGGACCTCGTGACGGCCGTGGCGAAGGTGGCCACCGAGGTCCCCGCCGTCATCTCGCGCCGCGTCGACGCCCGCTCGGGGCTCTCCGTCACCTGGGGCCGCATCGAGTCCGGCCACGCCTGCAACGTCATCCCGATGCACGCCGAACTGTCCGGCACGGTCCGCTGCCTGGACCTGGACACCTGGCGCGAGGCCCCCGACCTCATCCACGCCGCCGTCGCCGACATCGCCGACCTGCACGGCGCGAAGTCCCAGATCAACTACATCCGGGGCGTCCCGCCGGTCGTCAACGACGGCACGGTCGTCGAGCTCCTCGTCAACGCCATGGCCGCACGGCTCGGCCCGTACTCCATCGAGGACACCGAGCAGAGCCTCGGCGGCGAGGACTTCTCCTGGTACCTCGAACACGTACCCGGCGCGATGGCCCGCCTCGGCGTCCGCACCCCCGGCGACACCGTCAAGCGCGACCTGCACCGGGGCGACTTCGACGTGGACGAGAGCGCGATCACCGTCGGCGTCGAACTCTTCACGGCTGCCGCACTGATGGACGCGAAGGGCTAGCGCGCAGGGCGATCCGGCCCTAGCTTCGTAGACAGCGGGGGCGTCCGCGGTGACCGAAAGGTGCCGCAGACGCCCTTTGTGCATTCCTCCAATGCGGTTCGCTATGTCCGTTGTGAGTATGTACATTGCTTATGTACGACACACCCTGGTGAATCGAACGCGCGACGATCCGGTAACGACTCATGAACGGGTCTTTAACCGGCATCTACGCGCGTTACGATCGCCGCGAAACCAGCGCCGGACAGAGGCGCTTCGGTCAGGTTGAAGGAGCGTCCCGTGCGCCGGGTATCCAAGATCGCTGCTGCGAGCATCGCCACTGCGGCCCTCGCTTTCACCGCCACCGCGTGTGGCGAGTCGTCCACCGGGAGCTCCACCGGCTCCGGTGAGGGCGGCGGCAAGCTCAAGATAGGCATGGCCTACGACGTCGGCGGCCGTGGCGACAACTCGTTCAACGACTCCGCGGCCCGCGGCCTGGACAAGGCCAAGAAGGACCTCGGCGCCGAGACCAAGGAGCTCACCGCCAAGACCGGTGAGACCCCGGCCGACCGCGAGCAGCGCCTGGCCTCCCTGGCCGAGGGCGGCTTCAACCCCGTCGTCGCCGTCGGTTACGCCTACCAGGACGCCCTGGTCAAGGTCGCCAAGAAGCACCCGAAGGTCACCTTCGGCCTGGTCGACTCGGTCGCCGACGCGAAGAACATCAACAGCATCGTCTTCACCGAGGAGCAGGGCTCCTACCTGGCGGGCGTCGCGGCCGCGACCAAGTCCAAGGACGGCAAGATCGGCTTCATCGGCGGCGTCGACATCCCGCTGATCAAGAAGTTCGCGGCCGGTTTCCAGCAGGGCGTCAAGGACACCAAGCCCTCCGCCTCGGTGGCCATCCAGTACCTCTCCTCCGGCTCGGACATGTCCGGCTTCGGCAGCCCCGACAAGGGCAAGGCCGCCGCCAAGGGCATGCTCGACAAGGGCACCGACGTGATCTTCGCCGCCGCGGGCGGCTCGGGCGCCGGCGCGATCGAGGCCGTCGCGGGCGTCAAGGGCTCCTGGGCGATCGGCGTCGACTCCGACCAGGCGCAGGACCCGTCGCTGTCGAAGTACAAGGATTCGATCCTCACCTCCGTCGTGAAGAACGTCGACGCCGGTGTCTTCGAGCTCGCCAAGTCCGTCAAGGACGGCAAGCCGAAGACGGGCACCTCGACCTTCTCCCTCGCGGAGAACGGCGTCACCCTCACCACCACGGGTGACCACCTGAAGGACATCCAGGGCAAGCTGGACGAGGCGAAGAAGAAGATCGTGGACGGCACCATCAAGGTCAAGTCCACCCTCTGAGCCACCGCTTGAGGACGGGGCCCGAAGAGTTGCTCACGCGGCTCTTCGGGCCCCGATTCCTGTGCCCGGCCCGGCCCCACCCCCGCCGACAACCGGAACCGGCCCTGCCCCGCTTCACTTTTGAGCAAGGCTGCTTCACAATTCGGCGTAGCTACGCGCGTAGCACGCGCGGTGCGCGGTAGTTTTCCGCCACACCCCTTCACGCCGTCCAGCGCCCCTCGTACGTACGTACCCCTCGCCTCAGCTTCTTCGCCTCCTGCCTAGGAGAGTGCGCCATCAAAGCGTCCAGCAGTCCCCACGCCGCCTCCCGAGCCGCCGACAGCACGCCCGCTGTGGAGCTGCACGGCATCACCAAGCGGTTCCCCGGTGTCGTCGCCAACCACGACATCGCCATCACCGTGCGCCGCGGCACCGTCCACGCCCTCGTCGGCGAGAACGGTGCGGGCAAGTCCACCCTGATGAAGATCCTCTACGGGATGCAGAAGCCGGACGAGGGCACCATCGCCATCGACGGCGAGCAGGTGTCCTTCAACAGCCCCGGCGACGCCATCGCCCGCGGCATCGGCATGGTGCACCAGCACTTCATGCTCGCGGACTACCTCACCGTCCTCGAAAACGTGGTGCTCGGCTCGGAGAAGCTGTACGGCATCGGCGACAGGGCCCGCGCCAAGATCAAGGAGATCTCCGACGCGTACGGCCTGAACGTGCGGCCCGACGCCGTCGTCGAGGACCTCGGCGTGGCCGACCGCCAGCGCATCGAGATCCTCAAGGTCCTCTACCGGGGCGCCCGCACCCTGATCCTCGACGAGCCCACGGCCGTCCTGGTCCCCCAGGAAGTGGAAGCGCTCTTCGAGAACCTGCGCGGCCTCAAGGCCGAGGGCCTCACCGTCATCTTCATCTCGCACAAGCTGGGCGAAGTCCTCTCCGTCGCCGACGACATCACCGTCATCCGGCGCGGCACCACCGTCGGCACCGCCGACCCGGCGAACACCACGCCCAAGCAGCTCGCCGAGCTGATGGTCGGCAGCGAGCTGCCCTCCCCGGAGACCCGCGAGTCGACCGTCACCACGACGCCGATGCTCACCGTCTCCGACCTGAAGCTGAGCGCCGTCGACCCGGACGGCGTCGCCCGCTCGGTCCTCGACGACATCGCCTTCACCATCCACAAGGGCGAGGTCCTGGGCATCGCCGGCGTCGAGGGCAACGGCCAGGCCGAACTGGTCGAGGCCATCATGGGCATGCGCACCCCGGACGCGGGCGCCGTCACCCTCGACGGCACCGACATCTCCACCACCCCCACCCGCAAGCGGCGCGAGGGCGGCATCGGGTACATCCCCGAGGACCGCCACAAGCACGGCCTCCTCCTGGAGTCCCCGCTGTGGGAGAACCGCATCCTGGGCCACGTCACCGAGAAGCCCAACAGCAGCAAGGGCATCCTCGACCCCAAGGCCGCCCGCGCCGACACCCAGCGCATCGTGCGCGAGTACGACGTCCGCACCCCGGGCATCGACGTCACCGCGGCCTCCCTCTCCGGCGGCAACCAGCAGAAGCTGATCGTCGGCCGCGAGATGAGCCACCACCCGAAGCTGCTCATCGCCGCCCACCCCACCCGCGGAGTGGACGTCGGCGCGCAGGCGCAGATCTGGGACCAGATCCGCGAGGCCCGCCGCGACGGCCTGGCCGTCCTGCTCATCTCGGCCGACCTGGACGAGCTGATCGGCCTCTCCGACACCCTGCGGGTCATGTACCGCGGCCGTCTGGTCGCCGACGCCGACCCCGCCACCGTCACCCCCGAGGAGCTGGGCTCCGCCATGACCGGCGCGGCCACCGGCCACCTGGAGGCCTCCGCCGAGGACCTGGCACAGGCCCAGGCCGAGGCCGCCGCAGGGCGCGCCCAGGACACCCCCGACACCCACCCCCGGACTGGGGGAGAGGACCGATGAAGAAGTTCGACAAGGAGCGCCTGCTCCTGGGACTCGCGGCCCCGCTGCTCGCGATCGTGGCCGCGTTCCTGGTCACCGCCGTGGTGCTGCTCGCCACCGGCAAGGAGCCGTTCAGCGCCTTCGGGATCATGTTCGACTACGGCGTCAAGTCCGACAGCCAGGTCTACATCCTGAACAAGGCCACCACGTACTACCTGGCAGGTCTGGCGGTCGCCGTCGGCTTCCGGATGAACCTCTTCAACATCGGCGTCGACGGCCAGTACCGCCTCGCGGCCTTCTTCGCCGCGGCGCTCGGCGGCGCGCTCACGCTCCCCGGCATCGTCCAGATCCCCCTCATCATCCTCACCGCGATGATCGTCGGCGCGATGTGGGCGGGCATCGCCGGTGTCCTGAAGGTCACCCGCGGCGTCTCCGAGGTCGTCTCGACGATCATGCTGAACATGATCGCCACCGCGATCATCGGCTACCTCCTCCAGCAGGGCCGCCTCGGCCACCTGGACAGCGCGGGCACCAAGGTGGCGACCAAGCCCCTCCCCGAGTCCTCGCACTTCTTCTCGATCCCGACCCAGCCCGACGCCGACCCCATCTGGGGCTTCATCGTGATCGCCGCGATCGCGGGCATCGCCTACTGGTTCATCCTGTCCCGCACCCGCTTCGGCTTCGACCTGCGCACGGTCGGCGCCTCGGAGTCCGCGGCCGACGCGAGCGGCGTCAACGTCAAGAAGATGGTCGTCACCTCGATGATCATCTCCGGTGTCGTGGCGGGCCTGGTCGGCATGCCGACCCTCCTCAACGACTCCTACGAGTACGGCGGCGACTTCCCGACCGGCATCGGCTTCACCGGCATCGCCATCGCCCTCCTCGGCCGCAACCACCCGGTCGGCATCGCGCTCGGCGCCATCCTCTGGGGCTTCCTGGAGCGGGGCACCGGCAAGCTCGAATTCGAGGGCTACGACAAGGAGATCGTCGGCGTGATCCAGGGCGTCATCGTCCTGTGCGTCGTCATCGCGTACGAAGTGGTCCGCCGCTACGGCCTCAAGCGCCAGCAGCGCCAGGTCGGCGCCAAGCTGGCCGCCCAGGCCAACAACTCCCAGAAGCAGGAGGTGTCGGCGTGAGTACGGCGACTTCCACCCCGGCACCGAAGAAGCAGGGCCCGGTGAAGGCGGCGGCGTCCCGCCTCACCTTCCCGATGGTCCTCCTGATCATCGCGGGCGCACTCGTCGCCCTGTCCGCGGTGCGTGCCATCACCGGCGCGCAGGACATCACCGCCGCCGGCCAGATCGGCGCGGCGCTGTCGATGGCCGTCCCGATCGGCCTGGCCGGTCTCGGCGGCCTGTGGGCGGAGCGCGCGGGCGTCGTCAACATCGGCCTCGAAGGCATGATGATCCTGGGCACCTTCTTCGGCGCCTGGGCGGGCTGGCAGACCAGCCCCTGGATCGGTGTCCTCGCGGGCGTCGTCGGCGGCATGCTCGGCGGTCTGCTGCACGCGATCGCCACCGTCACCTTCGGTGTCGACCACATCATCTCCGGCATCGCGATCAACATCCTGGCGCTCGGCTTCACCACGTACTTCGCGAAGCTGTGGTTCAACAGCGGCGAGGCCCTGGCCAAGGGCGGCAGCCCGAAGCAGTCCCCGCCCGCCGAGGACATCGGCACGGTGACCGTCCCCGGCGTCTCCGACTGGCTGTCCTCGATCGAGAAGCACCACTGGTTCTTCGTCTCGGACCTCGCGGGCGTCCTCGGCGGCCTGGTCACGAAGGTCTCCCTCCTCACCGTCGTCGCCGTCCTCCTCTTCGCCCTCACCTTCTGGGTCCTGTGGAAGACGTCCTTCGGCCTGCGCCTGCGCTCCTGCGGCGAGAACCCGATCGCGGCGGAGTCCCTCGGCGTCAACGTCTACAAGTACAAGTACATCGCCGTGATCGTCTCGGGCGGCATGGCGGGCCTCGGCGGCGCCTTCCTCTCCCTGGTCACGTCCCACATCTACAACGAGGGCCAGACCGGCGGCCGGGGCTACATCGGCCTCGCCGCCATGATCTTCGGCAACTGGCGTCCGGGCGGCCTCGCCATGGGCGCGGGCCTGTTCGGCTTCGCCGACGCGCTCCAGCTCCGCAACGGCGGCTCCTCCGTCCACGCGCTGCTGCTGCTCCTCGTCGTCCTCCTGGTGGGCCTGGCCCTGTGGAAGGCGTACAAGAAGGCGTACATCGCGGCCGCCATCTCCGCCGTCATCGCGGCGGGCATGCTGGTCTGGTACCTCGGTACGGACACGGTCCCGACCGAGTTCGTGAGCGCCACCCCGTACGTCGTGACGCTCCTCGTCCTCTCCCTGTCGGCGCAGAGGCTGCGGATGCCGAAGGCGGACGGCATGCGCTACCGCAAGGGCCAGGGCAAGTGACGCCCGCCGACACCGTCGACTGGGAGTCGCTGCGGAAGGAGGCCCGGGACGCGATGTCCCGGGCGTACGTCCCGTACTCGAAGTACCCGGTCGGCGCGGCGGCCCTGGTGGACGACGGCCGCACGGTCTCCGGCTGCAACGTGGAGAACGCGTCGTACGGGCTGTCGCTGTGCGCCGAGTGCGGCCTCGTCTCCGCCCTGCACGCGTCGGGCGGCGGCCGGCTCACCCACTTCACGTGCGTGGACGGCCGGGGCGCCGTGCTGATGCCGTGCGGGCGCTGCCGCCAGCTGCTGTACGAGTTCGGCGGCCCGGAACTCCTCCTGGAGACCTCCACGGGGGTCCGCACCCTCGGCGAGATGCTGCCGGACGCCTTCGGGCCCCAGCACCTGGCCTGACCGGAACGATCTCCCTCCGAACCCCCCGATCCGCTCAGCGGGCCGGGGGGTTCGGCATGTCGACACGTTCGACGCCCGTTACTTGACCAGGTGGAAACCCGGATGCTGGAGCCAGGCCGCCAGGAACTCCACGTCACCGACGTGCCGGAACCACCGCCCACCGCCGCCGGTGTCGTACGAGACCTCCGCGACTCTTCCCGGCAGGGAGGCGACCAGGGCTCTCGCCCGCTCCAGCAACTCCTCGGTGCCCGTCTCGTCGCGTGGGGTGGGATGGCTCAGGACGCCGTCGAAGTCGATCAACGCGTTGAGGCGTTCGGCGAATGCGAGCGCCAGGTGACCGAGTGCTCGGTGGTTCGCCGGGCCCGAGCGGCCCGCGCCGAGCACCAGCCCCTGTGCGGGGGGCTGTGAGAAGGCCGAGTAGTCCTCGTCCGCTGCTGGTAGATCCTCGTCCTCCGACAGGAAGAACACGCCAAGGTCGTTGGGGTCCTCCGTAGGGAGACCCAGCGCCGAGCCGTCCCGCAGCCAGAAGTCCAGGTCGCTGCCGATTTTGGTCTCGACCGGCTCGCAGAAGTTTTCCAGCCACGGGGTCACATCGGCCCGGATGTCTCCGAAATCGCGTGGTTCGAAGAGCCACAGCCCGACCGCCGGTCCTGCCATGGTCCCCTCCGGGGAGTTGTGGTCCAGTGCCGTTGCCGTACGGACCCGGTTCTAGCAGGTCGGGTCGGGGCCGGGAGGGGGTGGTCCTCGGGGCGGGGAGGAGCACCCCCTCTGGCGGCGTTAGCGGGGGGCTTCTTGGGGGAGCCCGGCGATGAAGGTTGTCCAGGCTTCGGCGCGGACGATGAAGGCGGGGCCGTGGGGGAGCTTGGAGTCGCGGATGGCCATGGCGTGGGGGAGGTGGGAGCCTTCGACGCAGTTGCCGCCCTGGTTGTCGCTGTAGCTGGACTTGAACCAGGCCATGTCGCGTACGGCTTCGGCGCAGAGGCGGGCGCCTTCGACGCAGGCGCCGCCCTGGTCGTTGCTGTAGCTGGACTTGAACCAGTCGGCGCCGCTCAGGGTTCCCGCGTTGGTGATCGTCACGTTCTGTGCTCCTCGATTGCTGTCCTGATCAAGTTCAGGGATTCCTGCGGCCCTGCGGCGAGGGCGCTGAGATCCGCGAACGCGTCCTCGTACCGCTCGATGGCGTCATCCTGGCGGATCACCCACGCTGCCGCGAGGTTCTCCAGGTATACAAGCGGCTTGAGGGCTGCACGTTCCGGAAAGTGGAGCACGAAGAAAGTGCCGTTCATGCCGGGGTGTACGCCCGCTGCGTAGGGCACGACCTGTACCCGGACATTGGGGCGAGACTCCACCAAGTGGACGATGTGGGCCAGTTGCTCGCGCATCAGGCCTGGCGATCCGATCACCCGGCGCAGCACCGCCTCGTTGAGGATCGCCGTGTACTTGAGCGGCGACTTCTTGCGGTGCAGCACTTCCTGTCGGGTGGTGCGGATGGTCACCAGTTTGTCCACGTCGTACGGCGACATCCCTGCGTGCGCCCGCTTGTAGATTGCGCGGATGTACGCCTCGGTCTGGAGCAGTCCGGGGACGAACTCGGCCTCGTACGTCTGGAGAACGGTCGCCGTCGACTCCAGCCCGAAGAACGCCTTGGCCCCGGGCTGGATGACTGGGCGGTACTCGGCCGACTGCCACCAGTCCTTCTTGGTCTTGGTGACGGCCGCGTACCCGACGAGCTTTGCGCGTAGTTCCGGGTCCGCCCCGTAGATCTCGCAGAGGGCCATGATTTCGGCTGGTTCGACCGACGAGTTCTCCCCGGCCTCTAGGCGGGAGAGCTTGGACGGGCTCCAAATGAGCTTCTTGCACACCTGGCGGGCGGTGAGGTCCAGGGCTATCCGCAGGGCGCGGAGTTCGTTGCCGAGCTGAAGACGGCACAGGGTGGGCGTACCCGCCTCCACGTCTGTGATCATCTGCTGTCCCCTCTGCGTTGTGTTCAGTCTGAAGGGGAACGTTCCGCTGGTGCAAGGAACGTTCTGCGAATTCGTGGAACGTCGCGGAGCTTGGCGTGAACTACCGCTCTGACCTGGGGAGTTGACGCGCGGATTTGAGTGGTGGAATTCCTCGGACTCCGTTCCACGGTAGCGGCCCGGCTGTCACGCTTACCTCAAGTCGCCTGAATGGGGCGGTCATTGTGCGGGCCCATTCGGCCCTTGCCGCCGCACCCGTCACATCCGTAACTCGGACATCGAGCGGGTGAGGGCGATGAGTGAACCGGAATGGAAAGGATGCGGAAATGAAGGCGTGGAGCGTGAGTGATCTCGGTGAGGAAGGTGCGGAGGAAATCCCCCGGGCCCTCATGACCCTTTGAGTGTCCCGGGACTCGGGGCGGACTTGGTCGGCCGAGACGGTGGTGCGGGAGGGGGACCCGGTGGTCATTCTGGACAACCCGGTGCGCTTCCCGGACTGCCTGTGCGTTCGGTGTCTCGCGGGGCGTACACGTCCGGCGCGTGCGATGCGGCCGGCCGTCTGATGCGTTGTGCGGGGCGGGTTGAACTCCCGGACTGTCTGGTGGAGTTGGTTTCGGAGCGGTGTGGTGGGTTGCTTGGTGATGGGTGGGTGCGGTGTGACCTGGTCGTGCATGAGCAGGGGGAGCACTTCGGGCTCATCGACTCGCTGCACCGGGGGTGGGCGCTGTGGGCCACGTGGGCGGAAGGGGTGGAGGGAGGGGAGGGGGCGGTGGAGTTGGTGGAGGTGGGCGACTGTGAGGCGGTTGGTCCCGCGCCTGGGGGTGACGGGTGCTGTCTGTTCGTCGGGCACGAGGGGCGGCATACCTGGGAGTCGTCGGAGTGCGGTGGGGCTGGGGCTGGGGCGGGATCGGTGACGCGCCCTGTGGGGTGAGGGGAGGGCGGTGGTTGATTGGCCCGGGTCGGGTGGTGGTGGGGGCGGTGTCCGGTGGGCCCGGATCGCGGGTGCGGGTGAGATCCCGGAGTGGGGTGGGGCCGGGTCGGGTGTTGGTGGGGGCGGTGTTGGAGTGGGCCCGGATCGGGTGTTGGTGGGGCCGTCCTCTGGACCGGAGTGTGGCGCTTCCGGGGAGCCCGTCAAGGGCGCTCCTACGTCGCGTCGGCTTCGCCGATTTCGCTTCGCTTCACCCTTGACAGACTCCCCTCCAGCGCAGGTTTCGTTTTGCGGAGGACGGCCGAAAAATGGCCCCGGGGAAGGTCCGGGGAGTGGCCGTGCGCCGTTGCCGGGCGGCGGGTGTGTGGGTGGGGGCTCCGGGAAACGGCCGAGGTCGTACGTATCCCCGTCGGTGAGTGGGTGGGGTGTCGGCTCGTGGTGGCGGGAGCGTGCGTCTGATGGCTGCCGGTGGGGGTGCGCCGACCTCAATGGGGCTGCTGGTGTGGGCTTTGCGGGTGCGGGCCGCCGTAGGGCCAGTGCTCAAGCTGGTTGCTGATGTGAGTGGGTGGATTCCAGGGAAGTAGCCGTGCTGGGACATATACGTTCGACGCACACAACGCCATCCAGCCCCCGGAATGCTGGCTTCCGCTGTCCCTGATGCCTGGAGGGAGCGGACATCTATCGGTACCGGGACAGACGGGCGGTGGGTGATGGCGGCGGAGGCGGTAGGGGTGTCTCAGAAGTGGGACACTTTGGGGCCAATCTGTCCTACTTCTGGTAGTCCCCCCCGCGAGGCCGCTTGTAGGTCGGTCTTTGCTTCCGTCTACGTGGAGGAGGTGAGCTGGTCGCGTACCCATCTGGGATCGGGGTTGGTGTGTGGTTGGCCCGTCACGATGATGGTGGGCACGGTTTCGTTGCCGTCGTTGACTGCCCTCACCGCTGCGGCTCCTGCCGGGTCGCGCCAGATGTTGACCCAGTGCAACTGTCCCGCGCTGCGGCCCAGTTGGATGCGTAGTCGCATGCAGTATGTGCAGCCAGGTCGCCAGAAGACGATCGGGCGGCCGTCGATCGCGCTGAGGCGTTGTGCCTCCTGCGTGTTGATCGAACTCGGAAAGAGGAAGGGGGAGTTCACCCAGGCGAGCGCCAGGAACGCCAGCAGCAGTGCTGTGGCTGTACCGGGGCCCCCTGTGATCAGCTGCCCGGCCGCGATGGCTGAGCCGCTGAGGACGAGCAATATCGGTAAGGTCCAAGCACGCATCATGGTGAAGCAGGCTACCGATGAGTCGAGATGCTGCTCGCAACAGTCCGCTCGCCGGGGCATTCGACTTCACATTCCGCCTGTGGGAGTGGATACGGCTCGAGCGGCTTCCTTTCCGGCCCCAGGGCTCCCGCTCCTGGGCCAGTAGTCACGTAGTCACGGACCCACCCACGCGTCCGTACTGCGGCGAGCGTCATGCGGAACCGTCGATGAGTATGACCGTGGACCGCGTACGAGAGATCGCCGAAGTCGCCCTCACTTCCGTGCCCCTCCGCGCTCCCTCGATGGCGTCCCGCCAAGTGGTGTAGCCGATCAGCAGGGCGGAATGCGTGGGTAGTTGCCCCGATCGACCTCGCCGGAGGCCGTTGGGCCTCGCCGGGCCAGGACAGGCCGCAACGGCCGGGCCCGCCGTCGAAAGGGACCGCGCGCCGGTCCCGTACCAGAGGTGGTACGCCTTGATCGCCTACAGGCACGAGAGGGGGCGCGACCCGACAGCGAGTGGGTGTCTCGGAAGGAGGGCGCTCTTGCGCGCCTTCCGAGCCTGCCCGCAGGTGGCTTCCCGCGAAGCGGTGCAGCGGGACAGGCGAGCGGAATGCTGGGGTGGTGGTGCTCGTCGCCTTCGTTAGGGGCGATGGGGGCACTCGGCCAGGACTGGCCGGTATGGCTGGATCCGCGTGCGGAAGAGGTCGCCCGTCGGTCCCGGACTGCACGGCCCCTCGCGAACCGGTCCCCACGACCGCTCGTGCGGCTATGACGGTGCAGGGTGAGGGCCGTAGGTTCGTGTGGTCGAGGCTGAAGGTGGAAGGGGTTGGGGCGCATGATCGAGAGCCAGATCACGATCAAGCTCACGAGCGATCAGGCATTGGTGTTGTCGGACTGGCTGGAGAAGCTCCAGATGACGGATCTCAGTCGTGTCATCGACGATCCGGCAGTGTGGTCACCGATCCATCGAATTGCCGGAACGTTGGACAAGGCGCTTCCCGAGCTGTTCGCGGCGGACTGTGCCCAGCGGCTTGAGGCGGCTCGCCAGCGCCTCCGAAGCTGTTGATATCACCCCGGGTCATGCGCTCAACAAGGAGACGCAGTCATGCCAACCCTGAATGCCGGTCGCCCCGTTGCACGGCGACGAAAGGGCAATGGTGATAGCTGACCTGCGGCCCGGGTTGGGCTGCTGCCAGGTGGATGTCGGCGTTCCGGCATGACCCCGAAACGGTCATTGGCGGCTCGTCAGAGATAGTCGTGCCCCGAGATGTCTGCCGGACGTCGGCGTCGTACCAATTCCAGCGCCTTCCGGACTGACCAACCGGCACAGGATCAACCACAGCAGTGACCGGCATCTGAATCGAGCACTGCACACGATCACGCTGATCAGGATGTGGGCCGGATCCGGCGACGAGGACTTATGCCGCTCGCCGCGTGGCCGAGGGCAAGACCTCCCGGGACGCGCAGCGTTGTCTCAAACGGACCGCCTGCCGCCAGATCTTCAAACTCCTCAAACACCCGAACCAGAGGACGCCCGAAAACCTCGAAGATCTCCCCTCAACTGCTCGACGCGATACACCAGCCTCGGAGGGAGGATCCCAGAAGTAGGACACTTCCGCGCCAATGTGTCCCACTTCTGAGACACCCCTACCGTCTCCGCCGCCATCACCCACCGCCCGTCTGTCCCGGTACCGATAGATGTCCGCTCCCTCCAGGCATCAGGGACAGCGGAAGCCAGCATTCCGGGGGCTGGATGGCGTTGTGTGCGTCGAACGTATATGTCCCAGCACGGCCACCTCTCTGGAATCCACGCACTCACATCAGCCACCAGCTTGAGCACCAGCCCAACGGCGGCCCGCACCCGCGAAGCCCAGGCCGGCAGCCCCATTGAGGTCGGCGCACCCCCACCGGCAGCCATCAGACGCACGCTCCCGCCACCACGAGCCGACACCCCACCCACCGGCAGACACGACAACGAACAACTCGGACCCTTTCCCGGAGCCCCCACCCACACACCCGCCGCCCGGCAACGGCGGGCGGCCACTCCCCGGACCTTCTCCGGGGCCATTTTTCGGCCGTCCTCCGCAAAAGGAAACCTGCGCTGGAGGGGAGCCCGTCAAGGGTGAAGCGAAGCGAAATCGGCGAAGCCGACGCGACAAAGGAGCGCCCTTGACGGGCTCCCCGTAAGCGCCACACTCCGGTCCAGAGGACGGCCCCACCAACACCCGATCCGGGCCAATCGGACACCGCCCCACCAACACCCGATCCGGGCCCGCCCCCACCCCCACTCCAGCCTCCAGCCTCCGGCTTGCGGCTTGCTGCCCAGCGCCACCCCTCCCCCGGTCCGAGACCGAACGGGCGTTCTCCCGCCGCACCGCTACGACACTCGGCCCCGGGTGTCGGTCCGCCCCGGGCCGGGCCCGTCACCCCACCATGACCCCCATGCGCCCCCTCCTCCTCACCGCCACCCTCCTCGCCCTCCCTCTCCCCCTCCCCCTCACCCACGCCCCCGCGGCACCCACCACCCCCGCCGAGCAATCCTTCTGCGCGCCCCAGCAAACCGCCCACACCACCTTCGACCTCTGCACCAGCACCGACGGCAACGCCCTCCGCGTCTGGATCGCCCGGCCCGCCTGCACGGCGGCCCCCGGCCCGTGCCGCATCACCGGGCTGTGGACCCTCCACCCAACCTCCGAGCGCACCCAGGTGTACGCCTCCCTCGGCCGCGCCGAGGCCCAGCGCTACCCGGGCCCCGGAACGTACGACATCGAGGCCCAGGTCGACATCGAGACGGGCCACGGCCACCACACCCAGCACCAGCTCACCCAGGGCATGCGCTACACCCGCCCCGACTCCGGTCCCCGCCTCACCCTCACCACCGACCACCGCGGCAGCACCCTCGCCCTCACCGTCCGCAACAGCGGTCCGGCCGCCGCCCGCGACGTACGTCTGACCATCGACAACGACCGGTACGGACAGGGAGCCACCCCCACCCCGGAGCGCGTCACCACCGACCCCCATTGCCCCCGCGCCAACAAGGCCCTCGCCACCTGCTCACTCGGCACGATCGCCCCCGGCGGGTCCGTCACCGTCCCCCTGCGGGCCGACCTCGCGGAAGCGGCGAAGGTCCGGCTGACCGGGGCCAACAGCGTCGGGAATCTGTCCCGCCAGCTCTAACCCAGCCCTGGCCCAACCCTGGCCCAGCCCTGCTCCAGCCCTGCTCCAGCCCCGTGTCTACGGCCTGACCTGCACATTCATGGCCCGGTTGGCAGCCCGCACCCCGCAGGTGTCAGGATTGCCCCCATGACGATCCAGACGTACTTCGACATCACCATCGACGACCAGCCCGCTGGCCGCATCACCTTCAACCTCTTCGACGACGTCACCCCGAAGACGGCCGAGAACTTCCGCGCGCTGTGCACGGGCGAGAAGGGCTTCGGCTACGCCGGTTCCTCCTTCCACCGCGTCATCCCGGACTTCATGCTCCAGGGCGGCGACTTCACGCGCGGCGACGGCACCGGCGGCAAGTCCATCTACGGCGAGAAGTTCGCTGACGAGAACTTCCAGCTGAAGCACACCAAGCCGGGCCAGCTGTCGATGGCCAACGCGGGCCCGAACACCAACGGCTCGCAGTTCTTCATCACCACGATCGTCACCGGCTGGCTCGACGGCAAGCACGTCGTGTTCGGCGAGGTCGCGGACGAGGAGAGCATGAAGCTCGTCCAGAAGATCGAGTCGCTGGGCTCGCAGTCCGGCCGCACCCAGGCGAAGATCACCATCGCCTCCTCCGGCCAGCTCTAAGCAGCTGCCCCTGCCACCCGTACGGCAGGAACGCTTCACCTCGAAGCCCGGCGCGCACCCTTGGGTGCCGCCGGGCTTCGGCGCGTACGGACCCGGGTTCCCGGCTACGGGTTGTGGAAGGTGACCTCGGGGTTCGCGGCCGTCGGGCCGTCGAGCAACGGGGTCGGCCTCCCCTTGAGGTGGCGGTCGAAGAACGCCGCCACGTAGTCCCGGGTGATCTCGCCCGACCGCTTCCCGGGGAGGGGGGCGGTCGGGTCGACGACGCCGATCTGGCCGCCGAGGACCGGCACGTCGTTGAAGGAGAAGTGGCCGGTCCCGGCGACCGTCAGCCAGCGCTTCCAGCCGTCCATCGCCGACCACGCCTCGCCCCACTTGCCCTTCCCGCCGGGGCGGTGCGTGGCGTCCGTGCCGAGGAGGA
Source organism: Streptomyces sp. NPDC087440 (assembly GCF_044744005.1). NCBI lineage: Bacteria > Bacillati > Actinomycetota > Actinomycetes > Kitasatosporales > Streptomycetaceae > Streptomyces > Streptomyces sp. NPDC087440. The sequence continues at coordinate 296,581 of NZ_JBIUXN010000002.1, forward strand.
GGAAGGGGCGGCCCTTCAGCCCGGCCCCGGGGGGCGTGTCGAAGAAGGCGCCGTCGAGGTTCGCGCCCGCCCCGATGCGCGGGTCGGCCGCCATCGCCGCCGCCGCGCCGTTGCCGCCGATGGAGTGGCCCGCCATGCCGATCCGGCGGCGGTCGACGAGGTGGGCGAACGGGCTCCGCCGGTCGAGCAGGCGGTCCAGCACGAACGACGCGTCGGCGGCCCGTACCGACACCACCTGCGCGGCCGACGCCTTGACCAGCTCCAGTGTCCGGCCGCCGGGGAACCGGGTCCCGAAGGACTCGTACGCATGGTCCATGGCCGCGACGACATACCCCCGGCTCGCCAGCTCCTCCGCGAGGAGGGTGAGGGTGGCGCGGTGGAGGCCGTAGCCGGGCGAGAGGAGGACCAGCGGGTGCTTGCCGGGCAACGGGCGGGCGTCGGGGCGGGAGTTGGTGCGGGTGCCCGCGAGGAGACCGGCGGGGAATTCCTCGGCGCGACGCATGCCCTCCAGGAGGAGCTGGGCCTCCCCCTGTGTCATGTACGGGGAGGTGGCGCGGGTGCCCTTCCGGGCGGCGGGGTAGTGGACGGAGACCATCAGCTCGCGGGGGCCCGCCGTAGGCAGCCAGGGGTCGGTACGGGCCCGGTCCACGAGGTGCAGTTCCTTCCGGCCGACGGCGAACTTGCCGGTGGGGGCGGGGAGTTCGAGCCGCACCGAGGCGGACACTTCGGCACGAGGCCCGGCCGGCTCGGCGGCGAGGGCCGTACCCGCCCCGGCGAGGGGAGCGGTGACGGCGAGGGCGATCAGGGCTGCTGCGGAGGCGGCGAGACGCCGGTTTCGGTTCATGGGGCGAACGTACGGACCGGACCACCCCCGACACCCCTGCCGAAAGTCATGCTCCGCCCCCGCCTTTCCTCCGGGATCTCCCGGGGCCTTCCGGGGCCTTGCGCGGTCGAAGTGCCTTGTCCCACCAGGCGGTTGGCGAAGGTGGAGAGGGTGTACGTGCCGATCCCGAGGACGACTTCGAGGGCATTGCGCTGCGTGTACCCGTGCGCGTAGAACGCTTTCAGCCCGGCGTCGTCGACCTCGCCGCGACCGTCCAGCACGGCGCACGTGAAGAGACGTATGGCCTCCAAGGCCGGTTCCTCCAGGGGTCGTTGCTCCGAAAGCGCCGCGACGACCCCCTCCCCCACCCCCAGCTTCTCCAGCTTCCCGGCGTGCATCCGTACGCACAGCCCGCACTCGTTGCGCGCCGCGACCGTCATGATGACGACCTCCCGCGCGACCGGCTCCAACGTCACGCTCTCGAACAGTGCGCTCATGCGCAGGAACCCGTTCAGCAGCTCGGGCGACTCGGCCTGCCTGGCCGCCGGGGGCGGCACGAAGCCGAGGTTCCCGGCGATGGACTCCAGGGCCCGGACGGAGCCGGCGGGGGCGGTCTCGGTGGTGTGCTCGATGAAGGACATGGGCGACTCCTCGGCCGTGGACCTAGAATGGACAACATGGTTGACGATGAGATGAAGGTAAACCAGGTTGTCGATCTGGGCAAGGGGATGCCCACGGCAGGCGAGGCGAGCGAGGAGATTCCCCCGGCGGGCGAGGCGAGCGAGGACGGCCCCGCCTGGGAGCTGCCCTTCCTCCTGCTCTCCGGGTTCCGGTCACTGATCGACCGCCTGCACACCGAGCTGGCCGCCCAGGGCCACCCCGTCGCCCGCCCCGCCCACGGCTTCGCCCTCCAGGCCGTCGCGAACGGCGCCACCGCCAGCGAGATCGGGCGGCGGCTCGGCATCTCCAAGCAGGCCGCGGGCAAGACCGTCGACCGGCTGACCGCCCTCGGTTACGTCACCACGGCCGCCGACCCCGCCGACGCCCGCCGCAAGGTCGTCCGCCTCACCCCGCAGGGCCGCGATCTGCTGACCCGGTCGGCGGTGATTTTCGAGTCCCTGCGGGCCGAGTGGGCGGCTGCGGCCGGACACGACCGCGTACAGGAGATGGAGGCCGCCCTGCGGACGGTCGTCCCGCCTTCCGACCGGTATCGGCTGGACGCGGCGGGGTGGTTGGGCGGGTGAGGCGGGCCGTCAACGCCGGCAGGGCCGTCACCCCTGCGTAACCACGTCACCGTACGTATCGTTGTACTGCGCGACTGCCCGCTGGCCACGAGCGGCAGCGGGGAGGAGCGGCATCATGACGATCACCGAGGCGCCCGAGGGGATCAGGATGACCGACAGCAGCGACGATCCCACTCTGGACATGATGTTCGAGTGGCTTGAGCCGACCCCCGAGGGATACAAGGTCGAGATCGTCGAGGGTGCCGTCTACATGTCGCCGCAGACGGACACGCACTGGCAGATCATCCGCAGGATCGTGCGCGCCCTGGAGGACCGGTTCGGCCTCAAGGCCAAGGTCACGTCCGACGTACGCATCGACTTCGAGGGGCGGCTGAACGGCCTGGCTCCCGACGTGGTGAAGCTTCGCGACGACGCACGGAAGGACCCCGAAACCGGCCGCTGGAACCACCGGGACATCGAATTCGTGGCCGAGGTCATCTCCCAGGACACCGCGGCCAACGACTACGGCTCCAAGAAGGCCACTTACGCCGCCGCAGGTGTCCCGGTGTACCTGATCGTCGACCCGTACACCGGCGAATGGCACCTCCACACCCTCCCCAAGGACGACGAGTACAAGGGCAGCCTGTCCCTGGACTTCGGCGAGACCGTCGACATGACCGGCACCGTCCTCGACCTCACACTCGACACGAGCGACTTCCCCCGCGACTGAACCCCCGCCGGGACCGCACGGGCCCCCTTGCATCGAGCGCGCTCGAAGGCGTTGGGTTGAGGGTCATGAAGTACACACAGCTCGGACGCACCGGACTCAAGGTCAGCCGTCTTGTCCTCGGCACGATGAACTTCGGGCCCCAGACCGACGAGGCCGACAGTCACACGATCATGGACGCCGCCCTCGGCGCGGGCATCAACTTCTTCGACACCGCCAACGCCTACGGGTGGGGCAACAACAAGGGCCGCACCGAGGAGATCATCGGGTCGTGGTTCGCCCAGGGCGGCGGGCGGCGCGACAAGGTCGTCCTCGGGACCAAGGGGTACGCCAACATGGCGGGCGACGGCGAGCCCCCGTGGCCCAACCACGACAAGCTGTCGGCCCTCAACATCCGGCGGTCGGTCGAGGCCAGCCTGCGGCGGCTGGGGACCGACCACATTGACGTGTACCAGTTCCATCATGTCGACCGGTCGACCCCCTTCGAGGAGATCTGGCAGGCCGTGGACGTGCTCGTGCGGCAGGGGAAGATCCTGTACGCCGGGTCGTCGAACTTCGCCGGGTGGCACATCGCCCGCGCCAACGAGACCGCGCGGCGGCTCGGTTCGTACGGGCTGGTGAGCGAGCAGTGCCTCTACAACCTCGCCGAGCGGCGCGCCGAGATGGAGGTCATTCCGTCAGCCCAGGAGTACGGGCTCGGGGTCATCCCCTGGTCGCCGCTGCACGGCGGGCTGCTCGGCGGCGCGCTGCGCAAGGAGCGGGAGGGCTCCGGCGCGGGGCGCACCGCGTCCGGGCGGGCCTCGGACGAACTGGCGAAGCCGGAGGTACGGGCGCGGGTGCAGGCGTACGAGGACCTGCTCGGCAAGCACGGCCTCGAACCCGGCGAGGCGGCCCTCGCGTGGCTGCTGACGCGGCCCGGCGTCACCGGGCCGATCGTCGGCCCGCGCACCGCCGACCAGCTCGCGTCCGCGCTGCGGGCGGTGGAGCTGGAGCTTTCGGAGGAGGTGCTGGCCGGGCTGGACGAGATCTTCCCGGGGCCGGGGGCGTCACCGGAGGCGTTCGCCTGGTGAGGTTCGCTCGGGGTCAGTTCCCGAGGATGGAGGCCGCCGCGATGACGACGAACATGAGGACCAGGACGCCGGCCATGATCTGGTTACGGATTTTGGGATTCACGTATCGAGCGTAACCGGCGGGGCTGACGGGTCCGGCCACCGGCCCGGGGGCCACGCGGCGGGGGCCTCGCAACGGGGGCGTCTGTGCGGGCCGCTGCACACGAGGGTGAGCTCGGACACCGTCCACGGGGTGCCGGTGGGGGCCCCTCTCCACCTCCCTACCCCCCTTGGGCGGCGGGCCGCCCTTCCCCCTTCCCCCAGCCCCCTTGGGCGGCGGGCCGCCCCCCTCCCCTTCCCCCTAGCCCCCTTGGGGCGACGGAACCGCCCCTCCCCTTCCCCGTAGCCCCCTTGGGCGGCGGGGCCGCCCCCCCGGGGGCGGGACGGGCGGGCAAGGGGGCGGCCCCTCTCGCTCCCGGCCCACCCGGGTACCGCCCCTGGCTCCGCCCCGCCACCGGGCGCACGTCCAAAGGGGCCCCGGCCCGCCCCCGTACCGGACGCACAGCCCCGCCCGGCTCGGGCAGAAGAGGCCCCGGACCCGCCCCTTTCCCTAAAGCGCTCGCCGCGCGGCCGCACACGGTTCCCGTGCGGGAGCATCGTGGCTGGTCGCGCAGTTCCCCGCGCCCCTGAAGGGGCGCCCGCGCGGCGGAGCCGCACGTACAACACAGCCCCGCGCCCCTGACGGGGCGCGCCCCTATCGGGGCGCCGAGGCGATCGCCGTCAGGAGGAGGTCCAGGGCGCGTTCGAAAGCCGAGTCGCGCATCAGCGGGAGGTGGGCACGCGCCTCGTGCAAGTGGGGGTGCGTGGACGGGGAGAGGTCCGCGTAGACATCGGCCCACGCCCCCTCGTCCGCCTCCCGCTGCTCCGGACGCAGACCCTGCACCGCCGCGTCCAGCGCGGCGTGGCCCAGGACCGTGTCCACGAAGACGTGGTAGTGGCGGACCGCGTCCCGCGGGCCGAAGCCCGCCGCCCGCAGCAGGCCGATGCCCGTGTCGATGGCGCGTTGTTCGTTGGGGAGGCGGGTGACGCGGAAGCCGCTCAACAGGGCCGCCCGCGGGTGGCGTTGGGCCGAGCGGTAGGCCCGTATGCCGAAGTCGCGCAGGGAGGACTGCCAGTCGGCGGGGTCGGGCGTGAAGCCGGACATCGTTTCGCCGATCAGGCGGTCGCCCAGGGCCAGGTGCAGATCCTCCACCGAGCGGAAGTAGCGGTAGACCGCACTCGGGTCCGCCCCCAGCGCCTGGCCCAGTTTGCGCATGGTCAGGGCGTCCGCGCCGTGCTCGTCCACCAGGGTGAGAGCCTTCTCGACGATCGATTCGGCGGAGAGGACCGCCCCCGAGCGGGTCGGACGCCGCCGCTTGCGTTCCACCGGGACGCGCCCCGTGCCCGCCGTCGCGTCGTCCTTCGCCCTCGGCATGGTCATCCGCACGCCCCTCCCTCGGCCCGGCCCCGTCCGTACACCTTCCGCGCGCCAGTTAACCACCGCGTTACGTCAACACCATTGACATAACTCTGACGGCGGCTGTTTCATCGGCGCACACCACCCGAAACCCCATGACCCCGCAGGAGTGTGCGCCGTGCCCCCGAACACGCAGCAGCCACCGTCTTTGACGTCGCCGCCCGCCCTGCGCCGCTCCCTCGGCGTCAAGGACGGCATGGCCATCGCCGCCTCCAGCACCGCCGCCACCACCAGCATCGGGATCGGGATGGGGTCGCTGGCCGCGTACGCGGGGCGGCAGACTCCCGTACTGCTGCTGATCGCGTTCCTGCCGATCGTGGGGATCGCCCTCGCGTACGCCCGGCTGAACCGGACGGAGCCGAACTGCGGGAGCGGCTACACCTGGGTGGGGCGGACCATCGGGCCCTGGTCCGGGTTCCTCACCGGGTGGGTGGTGCTCGTCGGCACCATGATCTTCATGGCGTACACCGGGGCCGTCACCGGCTCGGTCATCCTCCAGTTCCTCAACAAGCTGGGGATGGAGTCCGCCTTCGGCGTCGCGCTCGACCCGACGTCGACCGGGGTCAGCACGGTCGTCGGGCTCGTCGCGCTCGTGGCCGTGACCATCACCGCGATCACCGGGGTGCGGGGGGCGACCCGCCTCCAGCTCGGGCTGCTGATCTTCGAGTACGCCGTGCTGATCGTGTTCTGCGGGTGGGCGATCGTCGTCGGCGACCAGCCGTTCTCCTTCTCCTGGTTGAATCCCTTCGAGATCTCGTCCGGGCAGGCGCTCGCGCAGGGGCTGGTGCTCGCGGTCTTCATCTTCTGGGGGTGGGACGCGGCCTTCAGCGTGAACGAGGAGAGCAAGGACCCGAAGGACGCGGCGCGGGGCGGGTTCATCGCGCTGTTCACCATGCTGGGGCTGTTCCTGTTCGCGTCGATCGCCTTCCAACGGGTCATGGACACCGGCGAGTTGGTGGAGAACGGGCCCGCCGCCCTCACCTTCCTCGGCTCGCACCTCGCCGCCGAGCCCTGGGCCTCCCTCCCGCTGGCCGCGCTGATGTGCTCCGCCTTCGCCTCGCTCCAGTCCAGCGTCATCCCCACCGCGCGCGGCAACTTCGCGATGGGCCGCGACCGTACGCTCGGCAAGGTGTGGACCCGTATCCACCCGCGCTTCGGGACGCCCGCGGTGGGGACGCTGATCCTGATGGCCATCGCCGCCGGGATCGCGGTCCTCGCCGTCGGCATCCCCAAGCTCAACGACATGATCCTGACCGCCGTGAACTCCATCGGCCTCACCGTCTCCCTCTACTACGGGCTCACCGCGATCGCCTGCGCCGTCCGCTTCCGGGCCAACCTGAAGGCCGGTGCGCGGGACGCCTTCGCCTCCGTCGTCGTCCCGGCGGCGAGCGGGCTCGCGCTCTTCGGACTCGGGGCGTACCTGGCGTACACGTACGCCACGATGAGCGACCACTTCGAGGCGAGCCCGGACAACGGGTGGTTCATGCTGACCATTCCCGTCGTCGTGGTCGGCTCGGGCTTCGTCGCCGCGGCGATCGCCAAGTGGGGGAGGAAGTCGCCGTACTTCACGCCGGAGGGGCGGGGCCGGGGCACCGACCCCGACCATGTCGTCCTGCCCATGGACCGGGCCGCCACCACACCTCACTGATCCCACCGATCTCGTACGACACCGCCGCACCACCCCGAGGAGCACCACCATGCCGACCTTCGACCACCCCGCCGACCTCGTCCTCACCGGCGGACCGGTGCACACCGTCGACTCCGCCCGCAGCCGCGCCACGTCCGTCGCCGTCCGGGGCGGACGGATCGTCGCCGTCGGGCACGACGAGGTGCGCGACCTGATCGGGCGCGGCACCCAGGTGGTGGACCTCGCGGGGAAGCTGCTCCTGCCGGGCTTCCAGGACGCGCACGTCCACCCGGTCGGCGGCGGCGTCGAGATGGGGCAGTGCGACCTGACGGGGGCCATCACGGCGGACGAGTACCGCGAGACCATCCGTGCGTACGCCGACGCCCACCCCGAGGCGGAGTGGATCACCGGCGGCGGCTGGTCGCTGGAGGCCTTCCCGGGCGGCACCCCCGACCGGGGCTTCCTCGACGCCCTCGTGCCCGACCGGCCGGTCTACCTCGTCAATCGCGACCACCACGGCGGGTGGGTCAACTCCCGCGCCCTGGAGGTGTGTTCGCTCGGGAAGGACACCCCCGACCCGGCCGACGGGCGGCTGGAGCGCGACGCGGACGGCGTTCCGACCGGCATGCTCCAGGAGGGCGCGATGGGCCTGGTCGCCCGCCACGTGCCCGACCTCACCGACGCCCAGCTCCTCTCCGGACTGCTCCGCGCCCAGGCCCTCCTGCACGCGCACGGCATCACCGCCTGGCAGGACGCCCTCCTCGGCGACCACGCGGGCATGGCCGACCCGGCCCGCGCCTACGCGGCGGCCGCCCGCGACGGGCTCCTCACGGCGCGGGTGGTCGGCTCCCTGTGGTGGGACCGGGCGCGCGGCGAGGAGCAGATACCCGAACTCCTCGCCCGGCGGGCCGAGTTGACCATCGGCGACCGGCTCCGCGCCTCGACCGTGAAGATCATGCAGGACGGCATCGCGGAGAACCACACGGCCGCCATGCTCGACCCGTACCTCACCGCCTGCGGCTGCGCCTCCGACAACTCCGGCATCTCCTTCATCGAGCCCACGGCGCTCTCCTCGTACGTCACCGCGCTCGACGCGGCGGGCTTCCAGGTGCACTTCCACGCGCTGGGCGACCGGGCGGTACGGGAGGCCCTGGACGCGGTGGAGGCGGCCCGGGCGGCCAACGGCCGGACCGACACCCGCCCGCACCTGGCCCACCTCCAGGTGGTCCACCCGGACGACGTCCCCCGCTTCCGCGCACTCGGCGCGAGCGCCAACATCCAGGCCCTGTGGGCGGCCCACGAACCCCAGATGGACGAGCTGACCATCCCCTTCCTGGGGACGGAGCGCGCCGCCCACCAGTACCCCTTCGGCGACCTGCTGCGCTCCGGGGCCACCCTGTGCGCGGGCAGCGACTGGCCGGTCAGCAGCCCCGACCCGCTGGCCGCGCTCCAGGTCGCGGTGACCCGCCGCGAGCCGGGCGCGGACGCGGACGTGCCGGTCTTCCTGCCGGAGCAGCGGATCGACCTGGGGTCGGCGGTCGCGGCGTACACGGCAGGCAGCGCGTACGTGAACCACCTCGACGAGACGGGCGCGATCCGGGTGGGCATGCTCGCCGACCTGACGGTCCTCGACCGGGACGTCTTCGCCGGACCGGCGGAGGAGATCGCCGAGGCCCGGGTGGTGGGAACGTACGTGGGCGGCGAAGCGGTGTACGCGGCGACGGAGTAGGCCACGGAGCAGGTCACGGAGCAGGTCACGGAGCAGGCCCGGGAAACGCAGGATGCCCCCGCCCCCCTCGGAAGGGGGACGGGGGCATCCGCGCGCGACCGTCAGGCCACCGCCACCAGCTCGCGGCGGCGGGCCCGTGCGCTCGGGACCAGCCGGAAGTGCTCGTGCCCCCGGCGCAGGTCCAGCTTCGGGCGGAGGCCGCCGACCCGCAGGAGCAGCGCGCCGACGCCCAGCGCCGCGAGGGCCGAGATGAGGCCACCGGCGGCGAAGCCCACCCGGGCCCCGTAGGTGTCGGTGATCCAGCCGAGCAGCGGGGCGCCGAGCGGGGTGCCGCCGGTGAAGACCATCATGAAGAGGGCCATGACGCGTCCGCGCATCGCGGGGTCGGTCGCCATCTGGACGCTGGAGTTCGCCGTGACGTTGACCGTCAGGCCGAACATCCCGATCGGCACCATCAGCGCCGCGAACAGCCAGAAGGACGGCGCGAAGGCGGTGACCGCCTCCAGCACGCCGAACAGCAGCGCGGCGCCCACCAGCAGCCGCAGCCGCGAGGTGCCGCGCCGGGCCGCGAGCAGCGCACCGGCCAGCGAGCCCGCCGCCATGAGGGTGTTGAGCAGGCCGTACGTCCCCGCCCCCTCGTGGAAGACGTCGTCCGTGAAGGCCGAGAGCCAGATGGGGAAGTTGAACCCGAAGGTCCCGATGAAGCCGACCAGCACGATCGGCCAGATCAGCTCCGGGCGGCCCGCGACGTACCGCAGTCCCTCCCGCAGCTGTCCCTTGCCGCGCGGGGTCCGCTCGACCTTGTGGAGTTCGGAGGTACGCATCATCAGCAGACCCGCGATGGGGGCCAGGAAGGACAGGCCGTTCAGCAGGAAGGCGACACCGCTGCCCACGGCCGTGATCAGCACACCCGCCACGGCGGGGCCGACCAGCCGGGCCGACTGGAAGTTCGCGGAGTTCAGGCTGACCGCGTTGCGAAGGTCCTTGGGGCCGACCATCTCGGCGACGAAGGTCTGCCGCGCCGGGTTGTCGACCACGGTGACGAGACCGCCGACGAAGGCGGTGGCGTACACGTGCCAGACCTCGACGTTGCCGGTCAGCGTCAGCGCGGCCAGCGCGAGGCCGGTGAGGCCCATCGCGGACTGCGTCACCAGCAGCAGCGGCCGCTTGGGCAGCCGGTCGGCCAGGACTCCTCCGTACAGACCGAAGAGCAGCATCGGCAGGAACTGAAGGGCGATCGTCACGCCCACGGCGGAGGCGGAGCCGGTGAGCGAGAGCACCAGCCAGTCCTGGGCTATTCGCTGCATCCAGGTGCCGGTGTTGGAGATGACTTGCCCGCTTGCGAAGAGCCGGTAGTTCCGGTTCCTGAGCGAGCTGAACATGGACTGCTTGGGGGTGGTCGGTGCGGGGGCGGAGTCTGCTCCGGATCCCGTACTCAAAGTGGGTTCGCCTCCTCGACGGCGCGCGGGGTTGTTGTCGTCAGGCGCCCACCCTGGGCAGTTCTTACAGGTGGGCGAGTTTCTCCAGGACGGGGGCGGCAGCGCGCAGCTTCTCCCAGTCGTCCTCGTCCAGACCGTCGGCGAGATGTGCCAGCCAGACGTTCCGCTTGCGGCGGCTCTCTTCGAGCATCGCCTCGGCGGTCTCGGTCTGGCTGACCACCTTCTGACGGCGGTCCTCGGGGTGCGGCTCGAGCCGGACCAGTCCCTTGGCTTCGAGCAGCGCCACGATGCGGGTCATCGACGGCGGCTGCACGTGCTCCTTGCGGGCCAGCTCGCCCGGGGTGGCGCTGCCACAGCGGGCGAGGGTGCCGAGCACCGACATCTCGGTGGGGCTCAGCGACTCGTCCACGCGCTGGTGCTTCAGGCGACGGCCGAGAAGCATGACGGCGGAACGGAGGGCGTTCACGGCGGCGGCGTTGTCGCCGTGGGACAGGTCAGGCATGTTTGTTAGCGTAACTCATTACCCATGCTAAGGACCACCTGAATCACAGGCGTATACGCAGCGGTGGCGGATCTCACCTCACATGTCACCCGTACGAGTGAGCCGCAGCCGGAAAGTGACGTGCCCGGCGGCCGACCGGCCCGACCCTGGGCACATGGACTCGTCAGTGCTCAGCCTGCGGATAGACGGCGATCTCCTCGACCGCCTCCGGGACCGTGCCGCAAAACGCGGAATGAGCGTCCAGGACTATGTGACCCGGACGCTCATTCGCGACGACTTCGACGAGCGCTTCAAGACGGCGGTCGACGAGACGGAGAAGTTCTACGGGCTGACCTAGCAGCCCCCGGCGCTTACGTCAGACCCAGCGCCGGCATCAGGTAGTAGAAGGCGAAGACCGCCGAGACGGCGTACATCGCGATCGGCACCTCGCGACCGCGCCCCGCCGCGAGCCGCAGCACGCAGAAGCTCACGAAGCCGATGCCGATGCCGTTGGTGATCGAGTACGTGAACGGCATCATCAGCATGGTCAGGAACGCCGGGATCGCGATCGTGTAGTCGCTCCAGTCGATGGCCTTGACCGAGCCCGCCAGGATCATGAAGCCGACCGCGAGCAGCGCGGGGGTGGCCGCCTGCGACGGGACCATCGTGACGATCGGGGTCAGGAACAGGCCGATCGCGAAGAGGCCGCCGGTGACCATGTTGGCCAGACCCGTGCGCGCGCCCTCGCCGACACCCGCCGTGGACTCCACGAAACAGGTGGTGGCGGAGGAGGAGGTGCCGCCGCCCGCGGCGACCGCGAGGCCGTCGACCAGGAGGACCTTGTTGACGCCGGGCAGGTTGCCCTTCTCGTCGGTCAGCTTGGCCTCGTCGCCGACGGCGAGGATCGTGCCCATCGCGTCGAAGAAGCAGGACAGCAGGACGGAGAAGACAAAGAGGACGCCGGTGAGGATGCCGACCTTGCTGAAGCCGCCGAACAGGCTGACCTGGCCGACCAGCCCGAAGTCGGGGAGCGCGACCGGGTTGCCGGGCCACTCGGGCGTGGTCAGGCCCCAGCTGTCCAGGTCGACGAACGCCTGGATGACCATCGCGACGATCGTCATGACGACCATCGAGATCAGGATCGCGCCGGGCACCTTGCGGGTCAGCAGCGCCATCGTGAGCAGTACGCCGAGTACGAAGACCAGGACCGGCCAGCCGGTGAGGTGGCCGCCGGTGCCGAGCTGGAGCGGAACGGTGGTGTGCGCGGCGTCCGGCATGCGCGAGACGAAGCCGGAGTCGACCAGGCCGATCAGCATGATGAACAGGCCGATACCGATCGCGATGCCCTTGCGCAGGCCCAGCGGCACCGCGTTCATCACGCGCTCGCGGAGCCCGGTGGCGACCATCAGCATGACGATGACACCGGCGAGGACGACCATGCCCATCGCGTCGGGCCAGCTCATCTTGGGTGCGAGCTGGAGGGCGACGACGGTGTTCACGCCGAGACCGGCGGCGAGCGCGATCGGCACGTTGCCGATGACGCCCATCAGGAGGGTGGAGAGGGCGGCGGTCAGGACGGTCGCGGTGACCAGCTGACCGTTGTCGAGCTGGTGCCCGTACATGTCCTTGGCACTGCCGAGGATGATCGGGTTCAGCACGATGATGTACGCCATCGCGAAGAAGGTGGCGAGACCACCGCGCAGCTCGCGCGCGACGGTCGAACCCCGCTCGGTGATCTTGAAGAACCGGTCGAGTCCGTTGACCGGCCCCGTCGGCTGCGTCGCGGACGACTCGGGGGCGGGCGGCTGCTCGGCGGCATCCACCGGGGAGCTGGCGGGGGACATGCGTGACCTCACGGGGAGACAGGAGCGGGGCGAAATTCGGCCGGACTTGGAGGTTTAAACGAACGGAACAAGTCAAACCAAGGCAGATTCAGTATGAATGCATAAGGCGAAGATCGGTATCTCCGCGCGTAGACCCTTGGGCTCACTGGCCCCACGGCCTTCCCGCGACCCCCTCCCGGATGCCGCCTACACTGACCCGCATGGCGAAGTGGACAGCGCAGCACGAGGCACCCGAGCCCCTGGAGGGGCCCGTCGTCGGCACGATCGTCGGCGGCACGATCATCTGGTTCGTGCTCTTCCTCGCCCAGGCCGCGTTCTACGGCTGGTTCGCCGACCGGGGTCTGACCTGGTGGTACTGGACCCCGCTGGCCGGAGCGGGCCTCGGGCTCATCGGCATCTGGTACGTCCGGGGGCGCGACGCCGCACTGAAGCGCTTCGCGGCGGAGAAGGCCGCCCGGGAGGCGGAGGCCGAGGGCGGGACGCCGGGGCCGGTCACTCCGTAGCAACGGGTCGCAGCCACCGCGTAGGGCACGCGAACGCGTCCGCCCATCGGTCGTAAGTCGTCCCGTAACCGACCGAAGTCGCCCGTTGTGTACGACTCCCGGTCGGCCCGCATCGTCCCCCGGGCGGATCTTGCCTCCCGGTGGCCCTGAAATTCGCGCACTCGACGGGTGAACCCGAACATCCGGCCGTACCGTCGGAGCCATGACGCACATTGACGCGGGCTCGGAGCTGGACCCCGTACACCCGGTGAAACCGCCTGCCTCCGAAGGGGCCGTCGCCGTGCGCGCGAGTGGCCTCAGCTCGGCCGAGGTGGCGGAACGGATCGCGCGGGGCGAGGTCAACGACGTACCGGTACGGAGTTCCCGCTCGACGGCGGAGATCGTCCGGGGCAACGTCTTCACCCGCTTCAACGCGATCATCGGCGTGCTGTGGATCATCATGCTGTTCGTCGCGCCGATCCAGGACAGCCTGTTCGGCTTCGTGATCATCGCGAACACCGGCATCGGCATCATCCAGGAGCTGCGTGCCAAGAAGACCCTCGACGGGCTCGCGGTCATCGGCGAGGCGAAGCCGACGGTGCGCCGTGACGGCGTGGCCGCCGAGATCTCGACCTCGGAGATCGTGCTCGGCGACGTCATCGAGCTGGGCCCGGGCGACAAGGTGGTGGTCGACGGCGAGGTCGCCGAGGCCGACAGCCTGGAGGTCGACGAGTCGCTGCTTACGGGCGAGGCGGACCCGGTGCTGAAGAAGCCGGGCGATGTCATGATGTCGGGCTCGTTCGTGGTGGCGGGCGGCGGCGCGTTCACCGCGACGAAGGTCGGCCGGGAGGCGTACGCGGCGCAGCTCGCCGAGGAGGCGTCCCGCTTCACGCTCGTCCACTCCGAGCTGCGCACCGGCATCTCCACGATCCTCAAGTACGTGACGTGGATGATGATCCCGACCGCGATCGGGCTGATCATCAGCCAGATGGTCGTGAAGGACAACGACTTCAAGAACTCGGTCGCCCGGACCGTCGGCGGCATCGTCCCGATGATCCCCGAGGGGCTGGTGCTCCTTACCTCGGTCGCCTTCGCCATCGGTGTCATCCGGCTCGGCCGCAAGCAGTGCCTCGTCCAGGAACTCCCGGCCATCGAGGGCCTGGCCCGCGTCGACGTGGTCTGCCTCGACAAGACCGGCACCCTCACCGAGGGCGGCATGGACGTCACCGAGCTCCGCCCGCTGGGCGGGGCGGACGAGACGTACGTACGACAGGTGCTCGGCGCGCTCGGCGAGTCCGACCCGCGCCCGAACGCGAGCCTGCAGGCCATCAAGGAGGCCTACCCGGACGAGGCCGAGTGGCGGGTCCTGGAATCCCTCCCCTTCTCCTCCGCGCGCAAGTACAGCGGGGCGTCCTTCAGCGACGGTACGGGCGAGAACTCGACGTGGCTGCTGGGTGCGCCGGACGTCCTGCTGCCGCAGGGGGACCCGGCCCTGGCCGAGATCGACGACCTGAACGCCCAGGGCCTGCGCGTCCTGCTGCTGGCCCGGGCCACGGGCTCGGACCTGACCGACCCGAAGATCGGCGCGGGCGCGAAGGCGACGGCCCTGGTCGTCCTGGAGCAGCGTCTGCGCCCCGACGCGGGCGAGACCCTGGCCTACTTCGCGGACCAGAACGTCGCCGCGAAGGTCATCTCCGGCGACAACGCGGTGTCGGTGGGCGCGGTCGCCGGGAAGCTGGGGCTGCCGGGCGCGGAGAACACGGTCGACGCGCGGACGCTGCCGACGGACCAGGCGGAGATGGCCAAGGTCCTCGACGAGAACGCGGTGTTCGGCCGGGTCACCCCGCAGCAGAAGCGGGACATGGTCGCCGCCCTCCAGTCGAAGGGCCACACGGTCGCCATGACGGGCGACGGCGTGAACGACGTCCTGGCCCTGAAGGACGCGGACATCGGCGTCTCGATGGGCTCGGGCTCGGAGGCGACGCGGGCCGTCGCCCAGATCGTCCTCCTCAACAACAGCTTCGCGACCCTCCCCTCGGTGGTCGCCGAGGGCCGCCGCGTCATCGGCAACATCACGCGGGTCGCGACGCTCTTCCTGACGAAGACCGTGTACTCGGTGCTCCTGGCGATCCTGGTGGTGTGCTCGCAGGTCGACTACCCGTTCCTGCCGCGCCACCTGACGCTGCTCTCCACCCTCACCATCGGCGTCCCGGCCTTCTTCCTCGCACTCGCCCCGAACAAGGAGCGTGCGAAGCCGCACTTCGTGAAGAGGGTGATGCGGTACGCGATCCCCAGCGGCACCATCGCGGCCGTCTCCACCTTCACGACGTACCTGATCGCCCGCCACTACTACACCGGCCCGGACGCCCTGGCGGCCGAGACGAGCGCGGCGACGCTGACCCTCTTCCTGGTCTCCATGTGGGTCCTGGCGATCATCGCCCGCCCGTACACGTGGTGGCGGATCGGGCTGGTCGCGGCGATGGGCCTGGGCTTCCTGATCGTGCTGGTCGTGCCGTGGCTCCAGAACTTCTTCGCGCTGAAGCTGATCGGGACGACGATGCCGTGGACGGCGGTCGGCATCGCGGTGGCGGCTGCGGCGCTGCTGGAGCTGGCGTGGCGCTGGGTCGGCAAGAAGTGGCCCGCGTAAGGGCGGCTTGAGCGCTGCGGGGGGGGGCGGGGCCCGGCCGGATGCACCGGCCGGGCCCCGCCCTCCGTCGTACTCGCTGGTCGAAGTCCTCCGTCGTACCCGCTAGTCGAACCAGCGGTTGCGCGCCAGTTCCGCCGTCCGGGTCGGGTCCTCCAGGAGGGCCGCCACCTCGAAGCGCCTCGGCCACTGGCCCGCCGCCCAGGCGAGCCCCGCCGCCACGCCCTCCAGCGTGGCCGCGTGCAGCGACCCGTCGGGCGTCCGCCGCCAGTCCAGCTCCACGCCGCCCGCGCGGAGTTCCTCGTGCTCGTAGTACGAGGACGGGGTCGCCGCGCCCAGCAGCTCGCGCACCTCGTCCGGCACCGCGTGCTCCGTCCCCTGCGACGTCACCTCCGCCGGTACGGTCTCGCTCAGCCGCCGCACCTGGAGCAGTTCGGCGAGCGCGCCCGCGCGGGACGGGGCGACCGGCAGCAGCGGCAGCCCGACCGTCAGCGGGAGGAGGTCCGGGGCGTCCACGACGAGCGCGTCGGCCGCGTCCACGACCTCCACCCGCCCGTCCGTGACCACGCACAACTCCTCGGGGACGGTGACCGTTTCGGGGTCGAGGTCGGCCAATGCCGTGTAGAGCGCGTGGAGTTGCGAGGTCGTCACCACGCTCTGCGGATCGGTCATCCGCCCGAGCAGCTCCGCCGCCCCGCCCGGCTCGGCGAGCAGCGAGGCGAGGGACGTGCGGACCCCGAGCGCCCGCAGCACCTGCTCGTCGTCAAAGCCGGTCGCGTCGGCCTCGTCGTACAGGCCCTCCAGGAGCGCGTCCCCGCCCGCCGCGAGCAGCCCCGCCGGGCGGCGGCCGTCGAGCACCGGGTGGTCGCGCAGCCACCACGCCGTGTACGGGCGTACGGACCGCGTCGTGCCGTCGGGCAGCAGCACCCGCACCTGCTGGGTGAGGGCGTCCCGCAGCGGGGGCCGGGCCAGCAGCGCGAGGGCCTGCGGCCACTTGTCGTCGTCGACCAGCTCCAGGTCCCGTACCGCCACGATCTCCGTCGCGACGGGCGGCAGCGGAGTGTCCGGCAGCCGGTCGAGGACGTCCTCGCACCACACGTCGACGGCGTCGAGGAGCCCGGCGTCGTCGGGTTCGGCGAAGTCGCCGTCGCGCGGCTCGAACTCGTCCGGGTCGAGCACGACGTCCGTCGCCCGCACGAGAGCGAAGTTGGCCAGCACACCGACCGCCGCAAGCGTCGCTTCGCCCCACTTATCCACCAATTCACCGTCACACAGGGCGAGTTCGTCCTCCCTCATGACCTGCGCGAAATGGCTTCCCGGTACGACCAGCTCCCCCGCCGGGGACAGTTCGCCGTCCTCGTCGGGGAGGGCGAGCGCCGCGAGCCAGGGCTCGTCGCCGGGGGCCAGGTCGGCGTCCCGTACGAGACCGAGAACGGCGTCGACCAGCTCCTCCGCGTCGAGCGCGTCCTCGTCCCACACGTCGGAGCCGTCGAGGGAAGCGGCCACGGCCGTCCGTACCTGCGGCGTGGTGAGCACCGCGCGCGGCGTCGCGGGGAGCGCGCCCAGCTTCTCCAGGAGCGGATGGGCGGCGTCGGCGTGCGCCACCCGCAGCCCGAGGCGGGCGAGCCGGCGGGCCGCGTCGGCGGACGCGTCGGGCAGCGGCAGGAGCACCTGCCGGGGGCCGACGGCCGTCCGCCCGCCGGCGAGCGGCACGGGAAGTCCGGCGAGCCGGTCCGGGTCGACGCCCGCCAGGGACTCGTACAGCCGGTGCCACCAGCCGGGAGCCCGCTCCGCGCCCGCGATCCGCTCGATGGCGTCGCCGAGGGGGAGGCGGCCGACGCCCAGCGTGCGCAGTTCCGTGCGGCGTTCGAGCCCGGCGGGCAGGAGGGTCGGCAGGACCTCGGAGAGGATCCGTACGGTCTCCTCGCCCGCCCCCTCCACGACCTCCGCCTCGAACGGGCGCAGCGCGGGCTGTTCCTCGGTCGGGTGGGCGGGCAGGAGGAAGGCGATGCGGGGCAGCAGCGCCACGATCGCGGCGCGCAGCGCGCCGTCCAGCTCGCCCTTGCCGAGCGGCCCGGGGGTGAGGCTGATCGTCCCGACGCCGACCGGCTCCCACTCCCCCAGCAGCTCGGCGTACGCGTCGGCCGCCCGCTCCACCAGGAAGGCGGTCAGCGGTCCCGGCGCGGGGTGACGGCGTGCGGTGTCGAGCGGGAAGGAGGCGATGAGCAGCGCGGGCACGCCGAGGGGCTCGTCGGTGGGCGTCGGCGCGTGTACGACGCGGGCGGTCCGGGGCGGCAGCGGCGAGCCGTCCTCGTCGACGGGAACGGCCCAGGTCAGGGCCCAGTGCGGCCGCAGCCGCTCCTCGACGGGCCGGTCGGCGAGGAGGTCGGTGGTGAGGGGGCCGGAGGCGGTTGCGGTGCGCCAGCGGGTGAGGCCGTGCGCGCTGTCGTCGACGTGTGTGTACGCCCCGTGCACCGACCGGGTCAGGGTCCGTACGCCCTCCGGGGTGTCGACGGCGACCTCGGTCAGCCCCGGCAGGGTGAGCAGCAGCGCGTCGTCGACGGCGGCGAGGAGGTGCTCGACGAGGGCGACGGCGGCGGGATCGCGCAGCGGCAGCACCACCACCGTGTCGTACCCGTCCGGCGCGCTGCCTTCGGCGGGCAACGGCAGCCGCAGCAACGGCACATGCCCGTCCCGACGCCGCAACTCGTCGGCCAGCCCGGGGCTCTTCTGCGCGGCGGCCTCCTCCGCCATGCCCCTGGCCTCGGCGAGGGACCACCGCACGCCGCCGTGCCGCCCGAGCACGGCGGGCTCGTCGCTGACCGCGAGTACGGCCGCGAAGCCGACGCCGAAGCGGCCGACGGCGGTCTCGGTGTCCTCGCGCTTGGCGGAGGCCCGCAGGGTGCTGAGGGATTCCGCGCCGGCGGCGTCCAGCGGGGCGCCGGTGTTCGCGGCGGCGAGGAGGGCGGGGCTGTCGACGGTGGCGGGGTGCAGGGTGAGGCGCAGCCGCCCCTCGACCCCGGCGCGCCCGGCCGCGTCGGCGGCGTTCTGGGCCAGCTCGACGACGAGGCGGTCCCGGTACCCGCCGAGGGCGAGGTCCTCCTCGGCGTTGGCGTCCTCGCGGAACCGGGCAGGGGTGGCGGTCCAGGCGTCGAGCACCCCGCGCCGCAGCCGGGCGGTGCCGAAGGGGTCGCCGGGGGTGGAGTCCTCACCCGTGTCGGCCCCGGGGGTGTCCGTCTCCTGAACGCTCACGGTGGTGCTCCTCTGTCGTGGGTGCTGCGGCGTGCAACGTATCGCGCGTGGACCCTTGCCCCTGCCCGGTGGGGGCAAGGTCAGTCCTGGTGGGGCGGCCGGGTGCGGCGGCCCCGCACGCCGGCGGCGGATCTTCCAACGCCCGGCGCCCTCCACCGCCGTCGCCCTATGCTCCGTGCATGACAAACACAGGTGCGCGTCGGGACGGCACCCCGGAGGTCGTCCTGACCGACCGGGGCGGCACCGCCCGCTTCGACGGGGCGCGCGTGCAGTTGGTGAGGGGCCCCAGCACCTGGCACATACCGGTGCGGGCCCTGCACACCGCCGAGTTGACCGGGGACGGCCGGGTCCGGATCGCGTTGGCGGAGGGCTCCGGCGACCACGGTCTCGGGACGGAGGTGCTGCTGCCCGCCGCGAGCCCCGTCGCCTCGGAGGCCTTCGCCGACCGGCTGCACCGGGCGATCCGTGCGGCAGGCCCCGCCGACGGCCCCGTACGCGTCCGGCGGGAGATCGCGGCGCCCTGCTCCTGGGGACCTCGGAACCTGGGGCGCCGCGCGCGCCTCCTGGTCCAGTACGCCGGTCTGGCCCTGCTCCTCGCCCCGCTGTTCCTGCTCGCCGGGCTGCTCGCCCCGCCGGTGGACGGTCTCTTCTACCGGCTCGCGGCGACGGAGCTCGCGATGCTGACCGGCTCAATCGTGCTGTGGCGGGTCGGGCAGCGCGTCCGGTCCCTGTGGCTGCTGCGGCTGCGGGGCATCGGAGTGGTCGGCGAAGTCATCGGATACGTACACATCTGGGACAGGGGCGGCCATCTGTGGGAATTCTCCAAGCTGGCCTACACGACGCTCGACGGGCAGTACCACCGGGGCGTTCCGTCGGTCGTCACGGTCTGGGGCCTCTCCGACAAGGTCTCCGGAAAGGTGGACCTCCTGTACGACCCTCAGCGACCGACCCGGGCCAGTCGCCCCCTCACGGTCGGCTTCGCCTTCCGCACCCTGCTGCTGGCGGCCGTGGGAGCCGTACCGGCGTTCGTCGGCACCACGATGCTGCTCTCGCTGCTGCTGTCCGGCTGACAGGAGGCCGCGCCCGGCCGGCATCAGGCCGCGCCCGGCGGTGAGGGAAGGCCGCGCCCGGCGGCCCCGCATCACCCCACGTCGGCCGAAGGACCCGCCTCAGGAGTGGCCCAGATCCTCCGACTCCGGGTCCGGGGCACCGGACACCGAGCCGCCGTCCGGGTCCGGGCGGAGCGGGAAGGCGTCGACGGCCATCGAGTCCAGTACCGGCACCGGCTGCTTCCCGGGCTTGGGGACGACCGCCTCCGAGTGGCCCCCGCAGCCGTACGAGAGCGAGACCACGTGCCCGTCCGCCGGGCCGAACTCGTTGGCGCAGATGCCGAAGGCCTGGCCGAGCGAGCCCGAGACGGGGATCAGGAAGGCGCAGGACACGCAGGTCGCCGGGGCCGCCTGGGCCATCGGGGTCTTCGCCCCGTACTCCTCGTCCCAGCGGTCGGCGGCGAGGTGGAGCCCGTACCGGGACAGGACCCGGGCCCGGCGCATGCCGAGTTCCTCGGCGACGGAGGTGATGGAGCCCCGGACGGGCGGGACCGTGGCCGTGGCCAGTTCGGCGTCCTCGGCCTCGACGAGGGATTCCATCTCCTCCGAGAGCAGGGAATTGGGCGGGGGCGCGTCCTCGCCCGTCCAGCCCGGCTCCAGGCGGAGGTCTTCGGCCTCGGTGGGCAGCAGGTCGCCGGGGCCCATGTCGCCCGGACGCAGCCGCTCGCTCCACGGCACCCATTCGGGGGCCTGGAGGGAGTCGGGGCCGGGGAGCAGGACGGTCTCGTCGATCGTCACGAACTTCGCGCGGGAGGCGCGGGCGACGGTGACCGCCCAGCGCCAGCCCCGGTAGCCCGGCTCCTTGGCCTCGAAGAGGTGGGTGACCACCCGGTCGCCTTCGGAGAAGAGAGAGACGTGCTCGCCCACCACCCCCGGGAAGGCCGCCTCCTCGGCGGCCTCGCGTGCGAGGTCGACCGCTTCGGCGCACAGACGGTCGGGGGTACGGCTTCTCGTCGTCGCAGCACTCACAGGTTTCGCTTCTCTCCTACGCCGTATCACGGGTGCGCCTGCCGAGGAGCGATGTAGACGGATGTCGGATGTACGAGCCGCGGGCGGAGCGGACCAAGGGGCCGCGTCGACGTCCGCGCCCGGTCCTGTCCTGTCTACGTGTCTCGGGCACACCTTCCGCGAACCATTCTGCGGGATCGCTGAGAGGCGCGCGGCCGAGGACAACCGCCGGTGGCGCGCTACGCACGCTACCCCCTCCGCCGCCCCCATCCCACCTGCACGTCCGAATCCCGGTTCGGGTCGTGTGGGGTCGGCGCGTCGTTGGGGCACTATGACGTGGTGGCCGGTACTCGTACGTCGTCACGCATCTCCGCCCCAACTGGGCCGCTGCGCAAGGCGGGCCGGGCGGTGGGACATGCCCTCCACCTGCCGTTCACCGGCACCGCGAAGGGCATCCGGCGGGCCACCCACGCGAACGGAGCAGGCGAGTCCGGCCTCGGGAAACTCATCGAGCTGCACGCCGTCAACGGCGCAGGCGACGTATTGATCACAATTGCGCTCGCCTCGACCGTTTTCTTTTCGGTACCGACGGACGAGGCCCGGGGGCGGGTGGCCCTCTACCTCGCGATCACCATGGCGCCGTTCACTCTTCTCGCCCCCGTCATCGGCCCGCTGCTCGACCGGCTGCCGCACGGGCGGCGGGCCGCGATGGCGGGGGCCATGCTCGCCCGGGCGGTGCTGGCGCTGGCCATGTCGGGGGCGGTGGCGACCGGCGGGATCGAGCTGTATCCCGCCGCGCTGGGGGTGCTGGTGGCGTCCAAGGCGTACGGGGTGGTGCGGAGCGCTGTCGTGCCCCGGCTGCTGCCGCCACGGTTCTCGCTGGTCAAGGCGAACTCGCGGGTGACGCTCGCGGGGCTGCTGGCCACCGGGGCCGCTGCTCCGATCGGGGCCGGGCTGCAGCGGATCGGGCCCGCGTGGCCGTTGTACGGGGCGTTCCTCGTGTTCGTCGCGGGGACCTTCCTGGCCTTCTCCATGCCCGGGAAGGTGGACTCCGCGAAGGGTGAACGGCGGGCCCATCTGGCGGCGGAACACGTCGGCGAGGCGCAGACGAAGACGGGGCTGCGGGACGTGGGGCCGTCCGTGGTGCACGCCCTCCAGGCGAACGCGGCGCTGCGGGCCCTGTCCGGGTTCCTGATCTTCTTCCTGGCCTTCCTGCTGCGGCAGCATCCGCTGGGCGGGCAGAGCGCGGCCGTCTCGCTCGGCATCGTCGGCGTCGCGGCGGGGCTCGGGAACGCGGTGGGGACGGCCGTCGGGGCCTGGCTGAAGTCGCGCGCCCCGGAGCTGATCATCGCGACCGTGCTCGGGGTCGCCCTCGGGGTGTCCGTGCTGACCTCGGTGTTCTTCAGCGGGTTCCTGGTGGCGGTGCTGGGCGCGGTGGCCGGCCTGTGCCAGGCGCTGGGGAAGCTGTCGCTGGACGCACTGATCCAGCGGGACGTGCCGGAAGGGGTGCGGAACTCGGCCTTCGCCCGCTCCGAGACCCTGCTCCAGGTCGCCTGGGTGGTGGGCGGCGCGATCGGCATCGCGCTGCCGCTGGTGGCGTGGCTGGGCATGGGCGTGGGCGCGGCCCTGGTGGGACTGGGCGCGCTGATCGCCGTCCGAGGCCTCCTGCGGGCCGCCCGCGCCAAGGGCCGCACGGCACTGAAGTAGCCGCCGGACCACGCTCACGCAGCTGCCGCCCGGCGCTCCAGCAGCCGCCGGGCCACGCTCACGCAGCCGCCGGACGGCACGCACGCAGTCCCCGCCCCGGCCCGGGACACCCCGTAAACCCCCCGGCGCAGCCGAGCGCGTCCGGAGCGATAGCCTTCGCGCATGACCGCTGCGTTGTTCACGGGCAAGGCCCGCCGTACCACTGCCGCCCTCGGCGTTGCCGCTGCCGGGCTGCTCGTCCTCTCCGCCTGCGACAAGCCGACGCCCCGCGCCACCGTCACGGTCGGCTCGACCTCGGTCAACGCCGAAGCGAACTGCTACGACGCGGACAAGGGCATCGCCGAGAAGGACATGAAGGCCTGCCTGAACAAGAAGCCCGCGGAGACCGTCAAGCTCTCCCTGGAGGACACCCTCCGCCTGGGCGTGGACCCCGAGGTCGCCGAGAACGGCTGGTCCCTGTTCCTCAACGGCGAGCAGGCCGAGCGCGAGCCGTACAAGAAGACGTACCGCACCCTCCCCGGCTCGGCCTTCTTCGGCCCCCGCCAGGACGGCTCGCCCGCCCCCAAGGAGGTCGTCCTGAGCATCGTGGAGACCGGCAGCAACAAGCTCATCGGCTCCTGGAACTTCAAGCTGGAAAAGGCCGCCTGAGCCCGGTGGACATCCTCGTCGTGACCGCGGTCCCCGCCGAGCGGGACGCGGTCACGCGTGCGTGCGGGGCCGGTTTCGACGTCCTGGCGGGCGGTGTCGGGCCCGCCGCGGCCGCCGCCTCGACCGCCCGCGCGCTGGCCACCGGGTCGTACGGCCTGGTGGTCTCGGCGGGCATCGGCGGCGGGTTCGCCGGCCGGGCCCCGCTCGCCTCCGTGGTCGTCGCGGACGCGATCGTCGCCGCCGACCTGGGCGCACAGACCGCCGAGGGGTACGTGCCCGTCACCGGCCTCGGCTTCGGCACCGTGGAACACCTGCCTCCGGCCGATCTCGTACGAGTGACCAGCGAGGCCGCCGGAGCCGTCACCGGCACCGTCCTCACCGTCTCCACCGTCACCGGCACCGCCGCCCGCGCCGCCGAGCTGAGCACCCGGCACCCGGGGGCCGCCGTCGAGGCGATGGAGGGCTTCGGGGTGGCGGAGGCCGCCGCCCTGTTCGGGCTGCCGGTGCTGGAGATCCGCGCCGTGTCCAACGCGGTGGGGCCGCGTGACCGCGACGCCTGGCGGATCGGGGACGCGCTCGGTGCGCTGAGCGACGCCTTCGGGAAGATCGCACCCGTACTGGAGGGTTGGACCCCACATGACTGACGACCGGCTGAACATAGCTTTCTCGCCCTGCCCCAACGACACCTTCGTCTTCGACGCCTGGGCGCACGGCCGGATCCCCGGCGCACCCGCGCTCGACGTGACCTTCGCGGACATCGACATCACGAACGGCATGGCCGAGCGCGGCGAGTTCGACGTGCTGAAGGTGTCGTACGCGGTGCTGCCGTGGGTGCTGGAGGAGTACGCGCTGCTGCCGTGCGGCGGGGCGCTCGGGCGGGGCTGCGGGCCGCTGGTCCTGACGAAGGACGCGGGCGTCGACCTCACCGGCAAGACCGTCGCCGTGCCGAGCGAGCGCTCGACGGCGTACCTGCTGTTCCGGCTGTGGGCCGCCGACGTCGTCCCGGGCGGGGTCGGCGAGGTCGTGGTGATGCCCTTCGACCAGATCATGCCCGCCGTGCGGGACGGCAAGGTCGACGCGGGTCTCGTCATCCACGAGGCACGCTTCACCTATCAGAACTACGGGCTGCACAAGCTGGCCGACATGGGCGAGCACTGGGAGGCCACCACCGGGCTGCCCATCCCGCTCGGCGCGATCATCGCCAAGCGCTCGCTGGGCGAGGAGCGGCTGCGGCAGCTGGCCGAGGCCGCGCGGACGTCCGTGACGATGGCGTGGGACGACCCCGAGGCCTCGCGTCCGTACGTCTCCGCGCACGCCCAGGAGATGGACCCGGCGGTCGCCGACCAGCACATCGCGCTGTACGTGAACGAGTTCAGCGCCGACCTCGGCGAGGACGGGTACGCGGCCGTGCGCGGGCTGCTGGAACGCGCGGCGGCCGAAGGGCTCGTTCCGCCCCTCGGCCGCGATGCGCTGAGTTTTCCCTGAGCTCCTACACGTCGAGCTGGTCCGCCACCGCGCGCAGCAGGCCCGCGATCTTCTTGCCCGCGGCCTTGTCGGGGTAGCGGCCCCGCTCCAGGGACGGGGTGATGTTCTCCAGGAGCGTCGTGAGGTCCTGGACGATGGAGGCCAGCTCGTCGGGCTTGCGGCGCTGGGCTGCGGCCACCGAGGGGGTCGGGTCCAAGACCGTCACCGACAAAGCCTGGTCACCGCGCTGACCTGCGACGACACCGAACTCGACGCGCTGTCCGGGCTTGAGGCTCTCGACACCGGCCGGGAGCACCGAGGAGTGGACGAAAACGTCGCCGCCGTCGTCGCGGGAGAGGAAGCCGAAGCCCTTCTCGCTGTTGAACCACTTGACCTTGCCGGTAGGCACCGTCTGTCCTCGTCCTCGTACTCGTCGGGTCCGGACAGCCGCGAAAACGGGTCCGGATAGCACTACAGCGGGTCTCCAGTGACCCGCCACTCATTAGGCTAATGGTCTGTTCGCCGCTGACAAGAGTCGCCGGGGGCTCCCCCGGGCCCCTCGGGCCCCGGGCCGACTCCCAGGGCTTGGGAACTACCCTTGCCGGGTGAGCAATGAAACCCGTACGACAGAGTCCGCGGAGTCCACGGCCGGCGATCGGCTGGTTCGCGTCGGTGGAGTCGTCTTCTTCGTGGGCGCGATCGCGACGCTGGTCACGATGGCGCCGCTGTTCCTGGGCACCGAGCCGTTCCCGTCGATCGCGTACGCGGTGTGCATGCTGATGGGCGTCGGTTTTGTGATCGCGGCGGCCGGTGTGCTGACGTCGATCGCGGCACAGCGCCGGGCCGCGCGGGGCTGAGCCCCGGCCCGTACGGGGTGAACGGCCGCCCCGGCGGGGCTGGCCGGAACCAGACGGCCCGTCAGCGTGCGGTCAGGGTGCGCAGCCAGGCGGGGAAGGCGGTCAGGTCGGGCAGGACCACGTCCGCGCCCGCCTCGCGCAGGGGTGCTTCGGCGTACGGGCCCGTGGTGACCGCCACCGCGAGCGCGCCGGCGGCCTTCGCGCCCCGGACGTCGCCCAGGTGGTCGCCGACGTAGATCCGCGCCCCCTCCTCGCGCAGGGCCAGCGCCTTGCCCTCCGCCCAGACGTTGCCCGCCAGCACGTCGACCTCGATGCCCAGGTGGGCGAGGTGCAGCTTGGCGTTGGGCTCCCACTTGCCGGTGACGACCATGACCCGGCCGCCCGCCTCCCGTACCGCCGCGACCGCCTCGTGCGCGCCGGGCAGTGCCGTGGTGGGCTCGATCGCGTACGAGGGGTAGAGGGAGCGGTAGAGGTCCGCCGCCTCCTCGACGCGGTCGGCCGGGAACCAGTTCGCGATCTCCTGCTCCAGCGGCGGGCCGAGCCGGGTGACCACCAGGTCGGCGTCGATCGCCACGCCGGTCTCCGCAGACAGCCGCCGGTAGGTGGCGCGGATGCCGGGGCGCGAGTCGATCAGCGTCATGTCGAGGTCGAAGCCGACGGCGAAGGGGGCGGTGAGGGGCTGGGCGGGGGTGGTGGTCGTCATGCGGCCATTGTGCCGCTGCGCCGCGGGGGTGTCCGAGGCCCGCACCAACGCTTAGGGTCACCTAACACGCTCACCTGCACGTACGCACGCCTTCCCCACACCCCCCGTCCTTCGGCCCCCCCCTGCTCCCCTGCTGCCTTCGGCTCACCGCTCCCCTCCGCTCACCCGTCCCCGCCC
This sequence comes from Streptomyces sp. NPDC087440, assembly GCF_044744005.1. Lineage (NCBI taxonomy): Bacteria > Bacillati > Actinomycetota > Actinomycetes > Kitasatosporales > Streptomycetaceae > Streptomyces > Streptomyces sp. NPDC087440. Next base: position 323,030 of record NZ_JBIUXN010000002.1, read on the forward strand.
TTCGGCCCCCCCTGCTCCCCTCCTGCCTCAGCTCACCGCTCCCCTCCGCGCCCTTCCGCTCACCCTTCCCCGCCCTTCAGCCCTCCCTGCTCCCCGCCCTTCGGCCCTCCCAGCTCCCCTCCCCGTCCTTCGGCTCCCCGCTCCCCCGCCCCGCCCGAGGTTCAAGGAACTCCGCTCATGCACCGTGCGCCGCGCCCCCTCGCCGCGCTCTGCCTCGCCGCCGCCCTCGCCACCCTCGCCGCCTGCACGGCCTCCCCCGGCGCTCCCGGCGCTCCCGGTTCGGCCCCGAAGAGCGCGAGTGGCACCCGTACCGTCGAAACCGCGATGGGCGACGTGACCGTTCCCGCCGTACCGAGGCGGGTGGTCGTCCTCGACACCGCGGGGCTCGACTCCGCGCTCGCCCTCGGCGTCACCCCCGTCGGCGCCACCCACGGCGACGCCCCGTCCGGCTTCCCCCGCTACCTGCCCGCCGCGCGGCTCACCGGCGTGCAGGACCTCGGCGAGTCCATGAACCCCGACCTGAAGGCCGTCGCCGCCCTCAGACCGGACCTGATACTCGCCGGGAAGGTCCGCCACGAGGACACCTACGCGGAGCTGCGGGCCATCGCCCCCACCGTCATGACCGACGACTCCGGCGACTCCTGGAAGGACGGCTTCCAGATCCATGCCGCGGCCCTGGGCCGCGAACGGGAGGCGGCCCGCACGGTCGCCGCCTACACCGCGCACGCCGCCCGCGTCACCGAGTCCCTCGGCGGGACGGCCGCCGCCGCGCGCACCAAGGTCAGCGTGATCCGCTTCGTCGAGGGGGCCGACATCCGCATCCAGGGCCGCCGCACCTCGCTGGGCGTCGTCCTCGCCGACGTCGGGCTCGGCCGCCCGCCGGTGACGGCCAGGGCCGCGAACGGTTTCTCGTACGACATCGGGCCCGCCCGCATCGCGCTGGCGGGGGCGGGCGCCTCCGTGCTCTTCCACTCCACCTACGGCGACCCGGCCGCCGCGGGCCGCACCCGCACGCTGGCCTCCCCGGCGTGGCGGGCACTGCCGCCGGTGCGGGCGGGCCGGGCCTTCCCGGTCGACGACGAGGTGTGGGTGCGCAGCCCCGGCTACCTCGCGGCGGACCGCGTACTGACCGAACTCCAACAACACTTGACGACCCGTCAGGCACCGGGCGGGGGGTGACGTGGCGAAGTCGTCGGAGATCGGCAAGTAGGAGCGGGTTGCTGTCCCTCGGCGGTGCGGGCTGGTGACATGAGGGGGTCGCTTTCCGTCGTGCCGAAGGGAGTTCTCGCAGGATGCGGACCACAACACTGGGCAGGGACGGGCCGGTCGTCGGCCGGCTGGGGCTGGGGGCGATGGGCCTCTCCTACCGGTACGCCCCGGCCCTGCGGGACCGGAACAAGGCCGTCTCCCTGGTCCGGGAGGCGATGGATCTCGGGGTCAACCTCATCGAGACCGCCGGTGCCTACGCGGCCGGGGGCAACGAGCGCCTGATCGGCGAGGCCGTCCGGGGACGCCGGGACGAAGTGGTGCTGTGCACCGGCGGCGGCCTGCACGGCGACGCGGACGGATCGCTGCGCCCGGCCGGTGCCCCGCGCGAGCTGCGGGCCGCGGTGGACGAGAGCCTGCGGCAGTTGCACGTCGATCACATCGACCTCTACCTGCTGCGCCGTGTCGATCCCGGCGTGCCGCTGGAGGAGAGCTGGGGCGCGCTGGCCGAGCAGGTCTGGGCGGGGAAGATCCGCATGCTGGGGCTGCCCGTCGTCACGGTGGAGCAGGCGCGGGCCGCCGAGGCCGTGCACGGGGCGGCGGCGATGGCCGCCGAGGTGTCGCTGTTCACCCGCTGCGGGCTCGACGACGTGGTGCCGTACGCGGTGGAACGCCAGCTCGCGCTGCTGGTCGGCGCCCCGCTCGGCCGGGGCCTGCTGACCGGGACGCTGGCACGCCCGGAGGACCTGCCGCCGGGCGACTGGCGGCGCACCCAGCCCCGCTTCGCCCCGCGTGCCATCCGGCACAACTTCGCGCTCGCCCGGGCCGTCGCCCAGGTGGCCGACCGGCACGGGGCCACGCCCGCGCAGGTCTCCCTGGCGTGGCTGCTGCGGCTCGGCGAGCACGTGGTGCCGCTGCCCGGCACCAGGGCGTGGGACCACCTGACGGAGAACCTGGGCGCCGAACGGCTCCGGCTGACCGAACAGGACCTGACCGACCTGGAGTTCCTCCCCTACCCGTCGGGCGCTCCCGAGACGTAGCCCTCCACCCCCTTCCCCATCCCCTTCTCCCTCTTCGGAGTTCTCACCATGACGCTCTCGTTGACCCGTCCCCTGCCGCCGCATCCGTGGCCGACGTCCACCGGCGTCCGGGGGACCACCGCGCCCGGCTTCTCCTCCGTACGCCCCCTCTTCGAACGGGCCTGCCGGGACGCGGGCCGGCCCGGATCGCAGGGCGCCGCGCTCGCGGTCGTGCGGGACGGCGAACTGGTCGTCGACCTGTGGCAGGGCACCGCCGACCCCCACTCCGGCACGCCGTGGACCGGCGACACCCTCCAGCCGGTGCTGACGGGCTCCCACGGGGTCCTCGCCACGGCGGTCCTGCTGCTCGCCGACATGGGCGCGCTGGAGCTGGATCTGCCGATCGCCGCTTACTGGCCCGAGTTCGCGGTACGGGGCAAGGGCGCGGTGACGCTGCGGGACGTGCTGACGTTCACCGCCCGGCTGCCCGGCATGGCGGCCGATCTCGACCAGCGCGACATCGAGGACCCGCACATGATGGCCGCGCTGCTGGAACTGCACAGCCCGGAGGAGGACCCCCGGGCCCAGGGCGTGCTGCACGGGCCGTGGACGGCGGGCTGGATCGTCGCCGAGGTGGTGCGCCGGGTCGACGGCCGCGAGCTCGACCTGTTCTTCCTGGAGGAGATCGCGGGGCCGCTGGGCCTGGACGTCCACTTCGGGCTCGTCCCCGACCAGTTGCCGCAGGCCGCGCACATCTCGTACGACGCGGACTTCCACGCCCGGTTCCGGGCGCTGGGCGGCGGGGCCGACCTGTTCCGGCGGGTGTGGGACAACCCGTCCCCGTTCCCGGCGGACGCCGGGGTGTGGAACCAGGACCGGCGGCGGCGCGCGGTCGTCCCCTCACTGGGGGTGTACGCGTCGGCACGGGGTCTCGCCCGGCTCCAGGGCGTGCTGGCGGCGGACGCCGTCCGGGCCCCGGGCGAGGAGCCGCTGCTGCTGTCGCGCCGGACGCTCGACCAGGCGCGGAGCTTCTGGGTGGAGGGCCTGGACCCGCTGCTGGGCGGGGTCAGCGCGTACGGCGAGGGCGGCCTGCAACTGCTCGACGAGGGGCTGCACCCGTCCGTCCGCTCCGGCGCCTTCGGCCACCAGGGGCCCGGCGGGGTGGCCTACCAGGCATGGCCGCGGGTCCGGGCCGGGGCCGCCTGGGTGCACAACCGGCTGACGGCGGGGCCGGGGGCGGGAGTGCTGGAGGAGGTGGCGGGCGCGGTGGCGAAGGCGCTGCGGGAGGCGTGACGGCGAGTGGGGGTCAGGGCCGGTCGGTACGGCCCGGCTGCTCGGGCAGGTCCGGCTGCTCGGGCAGATCCGGATGCTCGGGCAGGTCGGCCGCGAGACCGTGCAGGACGATGTCCCAGACCGCGTCCCAGTCCGCTTCCCCGGCGCCCCCGAGATCGTCCGCCTCCCCCGTCACGTCGTGCGCGGTCAGGGTTCCCCGGGCGAGGTGCACGAGCAGGGTCACCGCGTCCTCGTACGACACACCGGGGCGCAGCCGTCGGGCCCGGCACGAGCGGTCGACCAGGGTGCGCAGCGGCGGGAGCCAGATCCGGGACAACGGCTGTGCCCCTTGCGGGCAGTCGGTCTCCAGTCGGCGCGCGGCGCGTACGAACCGGTCCTCCCGCACCAGCCCGGCCAGCCGGGCCAGCAGCGTGCGCAGCTCGTACAGCGGGTCGGCGGCGGGGGCGAGGTCCCGCAGCCCGTGCTCCAGGCGGGTCCGCCCGGTGACGCGCACCTCGTGGGCGAGCGCCGTCTTGGTCCTGAAGTGGAAGGTCAGCGAGCCCACCGAGGTGGTCGCCCGCCGGGCCACCTGATGCAGCGAGGCACCCTCGTAGCCCTGCTCGGCGAACTCTTCGGCAGCCGCTTCCAGCACGGCCTGGCGCGTCTTCGCCGCCCTTTCCTGCATGGGCCTTCTCCTTGGACTTCGGTAAGTAGTGACCTGGCTCAAAAAATTATAACGAACGTTTTCTATGTTTGTTAGTGTGCCTACGACGCTCACCTGGGAGGGACCTGCAGTGACGACGATGCATGACGTGCCGGACACGGCGGCGGGCCAACCGCCGAGCCCTCTGTCCCAGCGGGTGTTCAGCCACCTGCACCGCTCCGACCAGCAGCGATGGGGTCACGTCTACCTCCAGGGACTGCTGCGGACGCCGGGGAAGAAGACCGTGCGCAAGATGGCCTCCGCCGTCACCGGCTCGGAGGCGGCGTCGGCGTCGCTGCACCAGTTCGTCAACGCCAGCCCGTGGGACTGGGCCCCGGCGCGCGGCGAACTGGCCCGCTGGGCCACCCGGTCGCTGCCGGTACGGGCCTGGACGCTGGCACCGGCGGTACTGCCCAAGCGGGGCGACCGCTCGGCCGGGGTGCACCGGCGGTTCCTGCCGGAGACCGGACGGACCGTCAACTGCCAGCTGGGGCTCGGCCTGTTCCTGGACACCGGGCAGGCACACATGCCGGTCGACTGGCGGCTGTTCCTGCCGCCCCGCTTCACGCACGACGCGGCGGCGCGCGACCAGGCGAAGATCCCCGCGGCGGCGCAGGCCACACCTCTGTGGGCGCACGCCCTCGACCTGGTCCGGGAGACGGCGTCGTGGTCGGCGGCACGGTCGGCGTCGTGGTCGGCGTCGCCCTCGACGGCACAGACCGCGGCGCGGTCGGTCCCGGTGGTGGCCGACCTGACCTCCCTGTGCGACGCCCTGCCACTGGCGCGCCACCTGCACGGCGGCGGGCACGCCTACGCCCTCGCCCTGCCGGGCCAGAGCACGCTCGCCGATCCCGAACTGCCGCCCGGAGAGCGGGAGTCGGTGCGCGGACTGCTGCTGCGCCGGGGCGTCCTGCGGGCGGCGGGCACGGGGCGGCAGGTGGTCTCGTACGACACACCGGCGACCGGGCTGCGCCCGGACGGCGGACCCGGGCACCGGACGGTGCGCCTGCTGGCCGAATGGGACGCGGCCGGCAGGCGGCCGGGCCGGATCTGGCTGACGAACCTCACCGAACGCCACCCGGCCGACGTGCTGGAGCTGACCCGATCGCCCCGGGGCGCGCAGGCCGCGATCCGGCGCATGGGCGAGGACTTCGGCCTGCTGGACTTCGAGGGCCGCTCCTTCCCCGGCTGGCACCGGCACATGACGCTGGTCTCGGCCGCGTACGCCTGCGGCGTCCTGGAGGGCACCGGCTACTGACTCGATGCTCGTACCTACAACTGAAGAGCGAGCGGCCTCCCGCTCCCCCGGCTCCCGGCCTCCCCAGATGATTGCATGGGCATGTATATTGTTGGGAATCGCAGTCGAGAAGGGGAGCCGTTCCATGACGATCCACCAACAGCCGCGCGCCGCCTCCGACCAGGACATGTGGGAGGCCGTACTCGGCCTGCAGGCCTTCGTGGAACGACAGCTCGCGCACTCCCTGCAGCGCCGCCACGGCGTCGGCCTGTCCGAGTACCGGGCCCTGGAGGCCCTCGCCCAGACCGAGAAGGGCGAACGCCGCATGCAGGAGCTCGCCGACCGCATCGGTCTGGGCCAGAGCTCCGTGACGCGCCTGGTGGGAAGGCTCGACAGCGCCGGTTTCGCCCACAAGGACACCTGCGCCGACGACAAGCGCGGCGTTTTCGCCGTGATCACCGAGGCGGGCCGCAAGCGGTACCAGGAGGCCCGCGCCACCTACGCCGACGTGCTCAGCTCGGCACTCAACACCGCGAGCGCCGACGACCAGTTCGCCCGGGCGGTGCAAGCGCTGCGCAGCGCCGCCTGACACGACCGGGACAGACGGCGGGAGGCATCCGGGGAGACCCGGTGGCCTCCCGCCGTCTTTTGCATGCTCGGGCCATTTTCCCCTGAGGGCCGCACGTGACCTGGATCACTCCAGATCGAAAGATACATGCTTGACCATGCAAATGTTTGGCCCTAGATTCTTCCTCGTAGCCACCACCGATCACTCCGATCACTCCATCGAGGGGGGACCGTTGCCTTCGCCTCGCCTGTTGCAGGCCATCAGCCGGCACGTGCAGGAAAGACCCGACAGCACCGCGCTCGTCAGCGCCGGTCACCGGGTCACCTACGCAGAGCTCGACCGGCTGACCCGCCGTGCCGACGCAGACCTCGACGGCGCCGACTTCGGCCCCGTACGCGCTCTGTGCGTTCCGGCCCACAAGTCGCCGGAGACGATCGCGCTGCTGCTGGCGGCCTGGCGCCGGGGGATCAACACCCTGGTTCCGTCGCCGGGGCTCGGCGCCGCCGCCCAGTCCACGCTCATCGCCCAGGCACACGGCCCGCTGTCGGCCGTCGCGGTACCCGGCGGCGGTGCGACCCTCTCCCGGGAGCAGGCCGATCCGGCACTGGCGGAGGGTTTCCGTGTCCCCGACGCCGCAGAGTCGCTGCTCACCCTCACCACCTCCGGGTCCACCGGCGTGCCCAAGCTGGTTCCGATCCACACCGACTCCTTCGACCGCTTCGGCGCCTGGGCCACGGACACGTTCGGGCTCGACGCCGCCACCAGGTCGCTGAGCTTCGCCCCCCTGAACTTCGACCTGGCGCTCCTGGACGTGTGGACCGTGCTCCTGGCCGGCGGCACCGTCGTCCTGGCCGACGCGGGAGCGAGCGGGGACTCCGGTTACCTGCGCGAACTGACCCAGCACAACGAGGTGACCCTCGTCCAGGGCGTACCGCTGCTGCACCGCCTCCTGGCCGCCGACCACGCCCGCTATCCGACGGTCCGCACGGTCGTGTTCACCGGCGAGGCCGTCTCCGAGCAGGGGCTGCGGGACGCGTTCGCCTCCTGCCCGGCCGCCCGCTTCCACAACGTCTTCGGCTGCACGGAGACCAACGACAGCTTCGTCCACGACATCGACCCGGACGCCCTGGTGCACCCGCTGCCCATCGGCACACCGATCGAGGGCACCGAAGCCGTGGTGCTGATCGAGGGCGCCGACGGCGCCCGGGTGCTGCGCGGCCCCGGCATCGGCGAACTGCTGGTGCGCACCCCCTTCCAGACCGGCGGCTACCTCGAACAGGCCCGCAACGCCCACGCGTTCCTGCCGGACCCGCGCGGCGGCGACGCCCTGTTCTACCGCACCGGCGACCTCGTCCACCGCGACGCCGACGGCCGGTACTTCCTCCAGGGGCGCACCGACTTCCAGGTCAAGGTGCGCGGCGTGCGCACCAACACGCTGGAGGTCGAGACCGTACTGGAGGCGCATCCGGACGTCGTCGAGGCCGCCGTCGTCGCCCTGCCCTGTCCCGAGGCCGGTACCCGGCTGCACGCCGAAGTGGTGCGCCGGGACGGAGTCTCCCTCAGCTCGCTGGGCCTGCGGGCGTACGCGGCCAAGCACCTGCCGCGGCACGCCGTGCCCAGCTCGGTGGGGCTCACCGGCACTCCGCTGCCGAAGACCCCCACCGGCAAGCCCGACCGAAATTCCATCAAGAACGCCCGACTGAACGGAATCGCCTGATGAACATCGCCACCACCGACCCGATACGCGACTACATCGTCCAGGACTTCCTGGGCGGCGAGGACTCTGAGGACCTGACCGACGACTTCGACCTCATCGAGAGCACCGTGGTCAACAGCCTCGGGCTGGTCCGCCTCATCTCCTGGATCTCCGAGACGTACGCCATCTCCGTCGACGACATCCCGCTGGAGCCGGACGTGTACCGGACCCTCGCGGACATCCGGCGCTTCGTCACCCAGGCCGCTCCGGCCGCTCCGGCCGCGGCCTGACGAGCGCCGCTCCCCCGCACCACCTGCACCACTCGCACCACTCGCACCACTCGCACCAGCAGCACGCCCAGATACCGCGATGACAGGAGTGTCCTCATGATCGTCCGTTCCCTTTCCGACGTCCCCGCGATCCAGTGGGGCAACGGCACCAGCCACCGCCTGCTCACCGAGGCCGACGGCATGGGCTTCACCGTCTGCGAGACGCTGGTCCGCCAGGGCACCACCAGCTCGCTGCAGTACCTCGGCCACCTGGAGGCCTGCTACTGCATCGGCGGCTCCGGCGAGGTCGTCACCAAGGACGGCGACCGCCACAAGATCAAGACCGGCACCATCTACGCCCTGGACCTGCACGACGCCCACCACCTGGTCGCCTCCGACGACGAGGACCTGCTCCTCGTCTCGGTCTTCAGCCCGGCGCTGCGCGGCGACGAGAAGCACTCGCTGTCCGAGGACGGCTTCTCCCGCTACTGATCCGTCCCCGCCGGGTGCGGGGCAGCACGCCCCGCACCCGGCGACCCCGGCGACCCGCATCCGCCGCCCCGCACCCGGCGCCCCCCCGAAAGGCAAGGCAGAACAGGCATGGCAGTAGAGAAGGCCGCAGACACCTACGGCGTCACAGCGCCCTACGGCGACGAGTTGAACGACGACGTCACCGGCTGGGACCGCGCCGCGAAGTTCCCGCACGAGAAGTGGAAGCCGCTGCAGCAGTCCGGGCTCTTCACCCTCCCCTTCGCACCGGAGTACGGCGGAGCCGGGCGGACCCTGACCGAGACCATGGCGGCACTGGAGGGCCTCGGCCACACCAGCCGGGACGCCGGGCTGAACTTCTCGGCGTCCACCCAGATCGTCAGCGTGGGCATCCCGCTCCAGGCCTTCGGCTCCGAGGAGCTGCGGGCCCGCCACCTGCCGCGCATCACCTCCGGCCAGGCCATCACCGCCCACGCGATCACCGAGGCGGGCCACGGCTCGGACGTGATGAACATCCGGACGACGGCCGTCCGCGAGGGCGACGAGTACGTCATCAACGGCGGCAAGCTGTTCATCACCAACGCCCCCGTGGCCGACCTCTTCCTGCTGTACGTCCGCACCGGCAAGCCGGGGGCCTTCGGGCTGAGCACCTTCCTCGCCGAGCGCGACACGCCCGGCCTCACCATCGGCGAGCCGCTGGAGACGATGGGCCTGCGCACCTCCCCGATCAGCGAGGTCACGCTCAAGGACGTCCGGCTGCCCGTCGCCAACCGGCTGGGCAGCGAGGGCGCCGGCTTCCTGATCATGGACCACGTGATGAAGCGGGAGGTCCTCTTCTCCTTCGCGGTCAACCTCGGCGAGATGACGCACCGGCTGAAGCGGGTCGTCGAACACGCCACGACGCGCCAGCAGTTCGGCAGCGCCATCGGCAAGAACCAGGCGGTCTCCCACAAGATCGCCGACATGCGGATCGCGGTGGAGACGGCCCGCAAGTGGCTGTACGACACCGGCCGCAAGGTCGAGGCGGGCACGGACGCCTCGCTCGACGTGGCCGCCACCAAGATCGTGGTCAGCGAGGCCAACCAGCGCACCGCGCAGGACGCGATCCAGATCTTCGGAGCCCGCGGCTATCTGACCGACACGGGCATCGAGCGCGAGCTGCGCAACGCCGCCGCCGGCTCCATCTACTCCGGCACCAACGAAATCCAGCGCAACTGCATCGCCGCCCTCATGGGCCTGTGACGAGAGGCACCCGCATGACCGACACCATGGCCCCCACCACGGCCCCCACCACCGCCCCCGCCGCCGAAGGACCGCTGACCGACGACGAGCGCGCCCGGCTCACCGCGGCCACCGACTTCCTCGACCACGAGCACGAGAGCGTCCGGGCCTTCGTCGCCAAGGCCCTGCGCGGCATCGACCGCGAGAGCGCCGACCCGGTCGACCTCGCCGTCGCCCTCTACTACGCGGTCCGCGACGGCATCCACTACGAGGTCTACGGAGCCGACCTGTCGCGGCAGGGCCTGCGCGCGTCCCACGTCCTGGACGTCGGCAAGGGCTTCTGCCTGCACAAGTCCGTGCTGTACGCCGCCTGCTGCCGCGCCGTGGGCATCCCCGCCCGGCTGCACTACAGCGACGTCCGCAACCACCTCGCCTCCGACCGGCTGCGCGAGTACATCGGCGGCGACGTCTTCTTCCACGGCCTGGCCACCGTGTACCTCGACGGCCGCTGGCTGAAGGTGACCCCGGTCTTCAACAAGCTCCTGTGCCGTCTGTACGGCATGACCCCGCTGGAGTTCGACGGCCGCGCCGACAGCCTCTACCACCCCTTCGACGGCCAGGGCCGGCAGAGCATGGAGTTCCTCACCGACCACGGCGACTTCGACGACGTCCCCTACGAGTTCGTCATGGGCAACATGCGCCGCAAGCACCCGAAGTTCCTGGACGCGGACGGCACCGGAACCGTCGGCGGCGGCTCGCTCGCCGACGAAGCGGCCTGAGACCGCGCCGCCCCGCCCACGACCGAGCAGCAGCAGCACACCAGACGAGGAGAAGCACCCCATGTCGCAGTTCCAAGCCCGCGAGGACGGCTGGGCCGCGGTGGCCCGCGTCGGCGTCGTCGTTCCGCACGCGGACGTCGGCCCTGAGTCCGAGTTCCAGGCGATGGCACCGCGCGACGTCTTCGTCCACGGCTCCCGCGTCCACTTCGGGGCGATGCGCCCCGGCGGGGAGATGGACCCCAAGATTCCGCACGATCCGGTACGCGCCTTCATCGACCCGCCCTTCATCGACGACGCGGTCGAGCTGCTCGCCGCCTCGCCGCTGGACTCCATCGCCCTGGGATTCACCAGCTCCGCCTACGTGCTGGGCGCCGACGGCGAGCAGAAGCTCTTCGAGCGGCTCGCCGAGCGGACCCGCGGCATCCCGCTCACCGGCACCACCCACGCGGCCTCGGCCGGTTTCACCGCCCTGGGCGCCGAGCGGATCGCGCTCGTCAACCCGCCGTGGTTCGACGACGAACTGTCGTCCCTGGGCGCCTCGTACTTCGGCGAGCGGGGCTTCGACGTGGTCCACCACGCCCCGTGCGGTCTGCCCAGCAACCAGAAACTGATCACACCGGAGGCGCTCGTGCAGTGGATCGAGTCCACCGTCGCCCCCGAGCGGCCCCAGGCGGTGCTGGTGGCAGGCAACGGCATCCGCGCCGTGGGCACCATCGCGGGCCTGGAGGAACGGCTCGGGTTCCCCGTGCTCACCGCGAACCAGGTGCTGTTCTGGCACGCGCTGCACCTGGCGGGCGGGGCCGAGGCAGCCGCGCGGGTCACCGACTACGGGTCCCTGTTCGGCGTACGCCCCGAAGGCTCGTCCGTGGGCTCGCCCGTGGCGGCGAGGGCGGCGGAATTCGTGGGCGCGGGGGCAGCCGCATGAGCCTGCTGTCCGCGTACGGCTACGAGGCCGCCGTACAGGAGACCTGCGACACCCCCGAGTACCGGATGCCGCTCGTCTGCTGGCAGGACACCGGGACCGGCGTGTGCGGGCTGGTGCTCTACCGCGGGGCGCTGCGCCCGGCGGAGCAGGTGCCGGGGTTCCGGCGCTACGTCGTGACCGAGGACTTCGAGCAGCACTCCACGACCGGCCTGTGGCCGCTGCTCGCCGCAACCGCCTGACTCGACCCGCGGCGGGGACCGGCCGGGTTCCCGCCGCAGCAGGGAGCCGTATCGACATGACACACGACCTCACGTGGTCCGACGCACCCCCCGGGGAGGTGCTCGATCCGGTCGGCATCTGGATCGTCCGGGCCCCGGCCGGGCAGCGCCTGGTGGCCGACGGGTCCCCGCCCGACTGGCTCGACGAGAACGAACGGCGCCGACTGGCCGCGATCCCGCGCCCGGAGGGCCGGGAGGCGTACGTCTTCGCGCACTGGGCGCTGCGGAGCGTGCTCGGTTCCTCCCTCGGCTGCCGGCCCGGGAGCATCGGCTTCCTGCGGCAGCCGTGCCCCGGCTGCGGCGGGGCGCACGGCAGACCGGCCCTGGACGACCGGGTGCCGGGCGGGGAGGCGCTGGAGTTCTCGATGTCCCACAGCGGGGACCTCGTCGCCGTCGCGCTCGCCGAAGCCACCATCGGCATCGACATCGAGTCGTGGCCCACCCCGGAGGCGGTCGCCGGGTACCTGCCGTTCCTCCACCCGAGGGAGCAGCAGTGGCTGGGCGGCCGTCCGGACGACGAACTCGTCCGGGACTTCGCCCGCCTGTGGACCCGCAAGGAGGCCATGGCCAAGGCGACCGGACAGGGCATGGCCGCCGTCATGAACCGGCTGGATCTCACCGGCCAGCCGCTCGGCTGGCGGGTGCGGCAGCTTCTCGCACCCCCCGGGTACGAGGCCAGCTTCGCCGTTCCGGCCTCGGTGCATGTCGAGGTCACGGTGCACGAGGAACTTCCGGAACCCCTGCCGGGATCCATGCCGGGGCCCCTGCCCGAGCCCCTGCCGGAACCGGCGGCCTGACCCCACGGCGGGCGCAGGCTCCCCCCTCTCCGGGGTGGAGCGTGCGCCCGCCGTGTCGTGTGCCCGGGCCACAAACCCCGCGTCGCGCCTACAGGCCGAGCGCCGTCTCGACGGTCACCTCGGAGGTGAAGGCCGACGCCCCGTGCTGCTCCACCGACACGGCCACCCGGTGCCGGCCCGGGCCGTCGGGGACCGGTTCGCCCACCAGGACCAGGGCGGGGGCGTCGAACTCGACGTACCGGATGAATCGCGTGCGCATCCCGACCACGGCGTGCGGGCTGTCGAACGCGGCGTGCGCCGCCTGCCGGGCGGCCTCCAGCAGGAGCATCCCGGGAGCGTGGTCGACGGCGTGGTCGAAGAGCACCGGGTGCGCGGGGTCGGAGCGCAGCAGCCATCGCCCCCGCCCGCCGCCGGGGGCCGGTGAGAGGACCACGTCGTGCCGGGAGTCCCGGTCCACCCGGCGGGGCTCCACGGGCGGGCCCGGCGGCAGCCGCAGCGCGAGTGCCGCGGCCTTGTCCGCGTACGGTCCGCGCAGCCGTCGGTAGACGGCGGCGGGCTGGTTGTTGAAGCGGGTGCGGGCGGTGCCCAGCAGCCGTTCGCCCTGGTGCACCTCGACGTCCATCACCATGCCCGCGAACCTGGCGCCGCGCCGGACCACGTCCGAGCAGGCCACCGTCAGCCGCACCTCCTCGTCGGCTGTGGTCACCAGCGAGGCCAGCGGCTCGAAGGAGAAGCTGAAGTCCTCCCACGCCTGCTGGTGCTCGCGGGGAACGCCGTGCACGGCGTGGGACAGCAGCGGCACCGCCTGGCGCACGCTCTCGGCCAGCAGCAGCGGATCGTACGCACCCTGCGACGGCCGGTAGAAGTCGTGCTGCCGCGGCCAGTTCGCCGTGAGCACGAAGCACTCCGGGGACCGCTCGGCCCACGTCGTGAGCAGGATTTCCTCCGCGCACAGCTTGTGCACCTGCCACTGGTGCACCGGCTGCGGGTGCACCGCCGACTCGTGCTCCGGCTGCGTCTCACGGCTCAGTACGGAAACAGACAACTCCGCCCCCCAGGCTCGGTAGTGATGACGGTTGACTACACGGAGACACCGCAAGGCGACTCCGCGTGCCGTCGAACAAAATAATCATTCTTTTTTTTCGACACGTCAAGGGCAGCCATCGCCCTCCCCTGGGCCCTCTGGGGCCGATTTTCCGGTAGCCGGGCCCCTGCGACCCAGGTAACATAAGAATCATTCTTTTTTGAAAGGTGAGTGACATGGCGCACCTCAAGCAGGAACGGGCGGAGCAGACTCGCCGCGATCTCCTGTACGCAGCCGCGGAGGTCTTCGACGAGTTCGGTTACGCGGGGGCCAGCATCACCCGCATCCTCAAGCGGGCCGGAGTGACGGCGGGAGCCCTGTACTTCCACTTCGGCTCCAAGGAGGACCTGGCCAAGGCGGTGATGAGCAGCCAGCCGGAGACCATCGCCCCGCTGCTCGCCACCGGCGGGCTGCAGCGGCTCATCGACCTCACGCTCGTGTGGTCGTGGCAGTTGCAGCGCGACCCGCTGCTCAGGGCCGGCGTACGGCTGACGAACGAACAGGCATCCATGGCGGGGATGGCGAACCCGGACCCGTACGAGAAGTTCCGCAGCATCATGACGGAGTTCCTCCAGGAGGCGCAGGAGCACGGCGAGCTGCAGCCGGGCATCGAGCCGGTCACCGTCGCGGAGTTCGTGGTCGCCGCCTGCACCGGGATGCAGATGTACTCCCACGTGGTGAGCAACCGCACCGACCTCCCCGAGCGCACCCACCAGATGTGGAACCTGCTCCTGCCCGGCATCGCGGTCCCGGCCGTGATCACCCGGGCCGAGACGACGCCCGCCCGGGGCGCCTCGCTGATGCCCTGACCACCCGGTCGCCCCTCTCCTTCCGCCCCCGTCCGCACGTTCCGCACGTTCCGCTGCGGACGATTCCCTTACGGAGCCGCATGCTCTCGCTACGCCTGGCCGCCCTGAACATCGACGGCGTCCTGCTCAACGACACCTTCAGTCCGGTGATCCGCCACTTCGTCGTCAGCCGGGGCGGCGTGTACACCGCCGAGCTGGAGCGGTCCGTCTTCTCCCAGCCGCAGCACATAGCGGGCGAGTTGCTCGCGGCGGCCGTGGGCGGCGGCATGACGGGCCCCGAGGCCCTCGCCGCCTACTTCGAGGACCGCGCCGCCCACACCGACCGCCACCCGGTCACGGTCACGCCGGGCACGCGCGAACTGCTGCACCGGCTGCGGGAGGCGGGCCTGCGCACGGTCTGCTACGGCGGGCTGGGCAAGGACCACTTCGACCGTCACCTGGGGCAGTACGCCGACCTGTTCGACGGGCCGGGCTACGTCTGCACCAACGACATCCGCCCCGGCCTCAAGGAGATCACCGAGGACGTCTTCGGGCTCCGGCCCGAACAGGCCCTGTTCGTCGACGACGTGGCCCGGGTCGCCGTGGCGGCCCGTGAGCTCGGCACCGCCTTCGTCGGCCACCCCTCCGCCGACGCCCACAGCCACCAGCGCGCCTTCATGCGGGAGGCGGGTGTACGTCACGTGATCAGCGGTCTCGACGCGCTCGACGACGGCCTGCTGCACCGGATCGACCGGGAGGTGGGCGCCGGCACGTTCTGGGACCCCGCCCCGTCCGCGGCCGAGCAGGACGTGCTCGCGTGAAGCCGGCCGGGCCCCTGCTGGCGGACAAGGTGGCGCTGATCACCGGCGCCTCCAGCGGCATAGGCGCCGCCGCGGCCCGCTGCTTCGCCGCCGAAGGAGCCGCCGTCGTCCTCGTGGCCCGTCGGGCCGGTCTGGTGGAGGAGGTGGCGCGGGGCATCCGGGAGGACGGTGGCCGGGCGGTGGCCGTACCCGGCGACGTCACCCGGTACGCGGACATGGAGCAGGCCGTCGCGACGGCGGTCGACGAGTTCGGCAGCCTCGACTGCGCCTTCAACAACGCCGGTTACGCCAGCGCCGGACCGCTGCTGCACGAGCTCTCCGACGAGGTCTTCCAGCAGACCGTGGACGTCAACCTGCGCGGTGTGTGGAACTGTCTGCGCGCCCAGATCCCCGCCATGCTGTCCGCGGGCGCGGGGGCGATCGTCAACACCTCCAGCGTGGCGGGCGTCCGCGCCACCGCCGCCTCCGCGCCCTATGTGGCCGCCAAGCACGCCGTCCTCGGCCTGACCAGGGCGGCCGCCGCCGAGTACGGGGCGTACGGCATCCGCGTCAACGCAATCATGCCGGGCAGCACCGACACGGAGATGATGGACGGCGTCCTCGGCGCCGACCCCGCCGTGCGGACCCGGTTCGGCGGCAAGGCCATCCAGCAGCGTCTCGCCGACCCGGTCGAGATCGCCCGGTCGGCGGTCTGGCTGTGCTCGGACGCCTCGTCCTTCACCACCGGTGCCGTCCTCGCGGTGGACGGGGGCAGGACCGCGCGATGACGCCGGTACGACCGCGGGCGCCTGCCGTCCCTTCGAGGTGAAGGGAGGGCAGGCGCCCGCGGTGCACGACGGGGTCAGACCTGGAGGGCCGTGGCCCGGTCGTCGAGGCTCTTCGGCTGCGGCGCCGGAGCGGCCTCGGGGGCGGTACGGTCGGCCAGCTTGAGCCAGATGACGCCGACGATGATGACACCCAGCCAGACGCCCTTGGCCACGGTGAGGGTCTCGTCGAAGAAGAGGGGGCCGAAGACGGCCGCGCCGACGGCGCCGATGCCCGCCCAGACGGCATAGCCGATGCTCACGTCGATCGAGCGCAGGGCGAGGCTCAGCGCGTACAGCGTCAGCAGGAAGAACACCACGGCGACCAGGGACCAGGTCAGACGGCTGAAGCCCTCGCTGCCGCCGACGGCGAGCGCGTAACCGATCTCGAAGACACCGGCGAGCAGCAGCATGAGCCAGGCGTTGGCGGAGCTCCGGGGTGCGTGGGACATGGGGGTGGGTCCTCTCGTAAGACAAGGGGCTGAGGTGGCTGACAGGGCTTGAGTGGCTGACGGGGCTGGTGTCAGGTGGTGGCGACGTGCGCCCGGGGGTGGGCCGTGGCTCAGGCGGAGCCGCTGAGCTGGAGGCCGACGACGCCGCCGATGACCAGGGCGATGCCGATGACCTTCTTCCAGTTCAGGCGCTGGCCGAAGAACAGCGCTCCGAGGACGGTGATGCCGACGCCCGCGACGGACGTCCACAGGGCGTAGCCGACGCCGACGTCGAAGGTCAGCAGCGCCTTGCTGAGGAAGAAGGTGGCGGCGGCACCGCTGGCCAGAGTGATGGCGGTCCACTTGCGGTTCTTGAAGCCCTCGGCCTTGCCCGCGGCGATGGCGACGGTGGTCTCGAAGGCGACGGCGATGGCGAGGTAGAGCCAGTGCATGGGGGGTCCTTCCGTGCGGTGAGTGCGGTGAGTGCGGGGGTGGAGTGGAGCAGGGGGGTATGGCTGCGGCGGGTGTCCGGGGGCGGTCAGAGCCGGGCCGGGCCACCGGTGAGGTAGTCCCGGAAGGGCTGCTCCGCCTCGGGCAGCCGCAGTGCCGTGACCTTGAGCGGCCAGTTCGCCGGGTCCTCGGCGAACAGGGAGTACGAGTCCGTGTAGTCGAAGCCGAACCGGGCGGCGGTCCTGCGGTCGGCGGCGTGCACGATGTGGGCGACGCCGGCGTACCGTGCCGCCAGGTAGCAGAGGGCGCAGGGTTCGCCGGAGGCGATCAGGAGGGCTCCCGCGAGGGCGTGCAGGCCGTGCCGGGCGGCGGCCTCGCGCAGGGCGACGACCTCGGCGTGGGCGGTCGGGTCGCTGGTGTCGCGGACCCGGTTGAAACCGGCCCCCAGCACCCGTCCGCCGTTCACGACCAGGCCGGAGAAGGGGATGCCGCCCTGCGCGACGTGCTCGGCGCTGATCCGGATCGCCTCGTGGGCGTACTCCGTGACCTGCGCGAGCTCGCTGTCCGTCAGGTCGCCTTCGTGGGTCCGCATGAGCAGTTCTCTCCCGAGTTCAGCCGGTCAACTTCATAGGGTCAATGATTTGCCTGCACATGCATGGAATTTCTTCCACGGAGCCGCGGGCACGATGTCCGTCCACGCGCCTTAATCTTGCATGTGCATGTAACAACTGTCAAGCACGGGAACGCGCTTGGGCGTTCTCCAGCGTCGCCAGCGGCTCGATCAGCCGGGGGTCGAACGACGCCTGCTCCTCCCCCGCCGCCACCTTGCGCGGCAGGTCGGGGTTGGCCAGCGCGGCCGTGCCGATCGCCAGGAGGTCGGCGTGCTCCTCGTCCAGGACGCGCCGTGCCACCGCGTCCCGGTGCAGCCCGCCGTTGGCGATCACGGGGAGCCCGGTGGCCTTCCGGGCGAGCGCGGGAAGGGTGGACCCGAGCCGCCCGGACGGCATGGGTCCGTCGGCGGCCCAGTCCCGGCCGCTCCCCGCCAGGTGCAGGTATCCGGCCCCCGCACCGGCCGCGGCCTCGAAGACGGCCGCCGCCTCGGCGTCGCCGCCCGGCCACCGCCACGAGGGATCGTTGATCTTCCCCTGGGAGAAGCGGACGCCGACCGGGAACCCGGGCCCGACCGCCCCTCTGACCTCGGCCGTCACCTCCCTGACGAGCCGCAGCCGCCCCTCGGGCCCGCCTCCGTACCCGTCCGTGCGGACATTGGTGTACGGAGTGAGGAACTGGTCGAGCAGATAGCCGTTGGCCGCATGGATCTCCACGCCGTCGAACCCGGCCTCGCGGGCCCGGGCCGCGGCGGTGACGAACCCGTGCACGGCCTCGGCGATCTGCCGGTGGGTCAGCTCCAGCGGTACCGGCCAGCGTCCGCCGCCCCGGTACTTGGCCAGTTGTTCGCCCAGTGGCTGGACCGCCGAGGGCCCGGCCGCCCGGTCGCGGAACCGGTTGCCCTGCGCCACGGCCCCGGCGTGCATCAGTTGCAGGACGATGCGCGCCCCGGCGGCGTGCGCCTGCTCCACGACGGGCCGCCAGGCCTCGGCCTGCGCCTCGTCCGTGATGCCCGGCTGGTACAGGTACCCCTGGCTGAAGGCGGTGTCGGTGTACGTCCCCTCGGTGATCAGGAGGGCGAAACCGCCCCGGGCGAAGTCCCCGTAGTAGTCGGCCATTTCCGGTGTGGCCCGGCCGTCCTCGGTGGCGGACACCCGGGTCATGGGGGCGAGGGCGAACCTGTTGCGCAGTTCCATTCCCGCGAACCGGCAGGCGGTGAGGGCGGAGTGAGTGCCGGTCACCTCAGCAGCCCCCCTCGATGCCGCAGGCGGCGCCGTACGCGACGTCCTCCGCCTGGTGCGCCCGGGCGTCCAGGATCGCCTTGCGGAGTTGGGCGACGCGCGGGACGCCCTCGATGCGGGTGTCGCCGACGAGCAGGGTGGGCACCGACCGCACCTGGTGGGCCGCCGCCTCCCGCAGGGCGTCCTGGTGCCGGGCGCGATGGGTGCCGTCCTCCAGCGCGGCCCGGAAGCCGGCTTCGTCCAGGCCGATCTCGCCCGCCAGGGCGGTGAGGACGTCGAGCTGGCCCAGGTCCTGGTTCTCCTGGAAGAAGGCGCGGAACATCCGCCGGTTGTAGGCGGTGCCCAGGCCCCGGTCGGCCGCGTACTGGTACCCCTCGAAGGCGAGCGCGGTGTAGGGCTGGGGCGACACGTCGGGGAGCGTGATGTCCACGCCCAGGGCGCGGGCCATCGGGTAGACGGCACGCTCCCAGATCTCCGGCAGGTAGGGGTCCTCCGGCCGCAGAGTGGGGTGGGGGTGGGGGCGCAGCTCGAAGGGCATCCACTCGACCTCCACCTCGACGCCGACGTCGGCGATCGCCTCCTCCAGGGGGCCTTCGGCCAGCATGCAGAAGGGACAGACGTAGTCGGACCAGATCTTGATCTTCACTGGGTCGGCCATACAAGGCTCCTGGTAATTGATTGCGTAAGCAATAAGGGTGCGCGCCGACGGGACCCCGGGCGGCGAGAACGCTCAGAAGGTTGCACGAGCATGCACTTTTATGTCAAGTTCTCCTGGCCCCCGCAGAGCTGACGGACCGGCACCCTGCAGCACCACCCGGCATCACGAGGAGAGGCGTCCCGACATGAGCCCACGGACCATCACCACCACCGAGCGCACCGGGGAAGGGACCGCGGAGCGCGTCACGGACCACCCCGCGACCGCCGACATCACGCTCCAGGGAGTGCTGGAGGCCCTCGCCGATCCGGTACGGCGCACCATCGTGCGCGGGCTCGTCCACGCGCCCGGCCACATCGCCTGCGGCAGCTTCGATCTCTCCGTGACCCGCTCCACCCGCACCCACCACTTCAAGGTCCTCCGGCAGGCGGGCGTCATACGGCAGCACTACGTCGGCACGTCCCGCCTGAGCGAGCTGCGCGCCGAGGAGCTGGAGCGGCTCTTCCCCGGGCTGCTCTCCGCGGTCGTCGGCGCGTCGTCGGCCACGGAGAGCACGGAGACCGCCGAAACCACGGAGATCGCGGTGAGGTGAGGGGCGGTACCCCCGCCCCACGCGGGCCCCCCGCCCCAGGCGCCTCGCCGCTACCTGCTCAGGCGCCTCGCGCGCCACAGCACGAAGAGCGCCGAGGACACCGCCGCCACCCGCACCAGCACCGGCCACAGCCCGGACAGGGCGTCGGCCAGCGCGCCTTCCGCCTGGAGGGACAGCGGCGCGCCCCACCGCCCCTCCGTGCGGCCCCACAGCCACACCAGCCCCCCGGCCACCACCACTCCCGGCACTCCGAGCGCCGCGAACTTCGCCTCGGTGCGGGTCAGCCTGCGGGACACGTACACCAGGAACCAGCCGCCCAGCAGGAGCAGCAGGTTCCCCACGACCGCCCCCGCCACCAGCAGGACGGCGGCCAGCAGCAGGAAGGGGCTCCCGCGCGGGACCAGGGGCGCGCGCACGAACGCGTCCTCCTCGCCGGCCGCCGGTGCGCGGCGGCGCCGCAGCCGCGCCGGAATCCAGGGCCGCCGCCCGTCCGCCTGCGGCTCCTCCTCCCCGGACCCCTTCTCCTCCCCCTCTTCGTCCTCCTCCTCCGCGGGCGGCCGGAGTATCTCGGGGATCTCCACGCCCCCGGTGAAGCCGGGCACCGCCGTGCCCATGCCGCCGAAGGGCCCCGGCTCCGTACGCCACCAGTCGGGGTTGGCGTCGCCGGGGCCGAGCTCGTCCGTCCCCGCGACATGCGGCGCGGACGGGCCGGACGGGCCCGGCGGCGCCTTCTCGAACCCCACCGGCGCCTCGGGCTCCTCCGGCGCGGCGGCGCGCCGCTGCCGGGGCACCCTGCGTGACGTACGCGTGGACAGCACCGCCTCCACCCCGCCGCCGTCCGCCGCGTCCACGACCTCGTCCGGCGTGCCGAGCCTGCCGAGGATGCGCTGCACGGCGGCGGCGCTGTCCGGGCCGCCGATGGCCTTGGCGCGCTGCCGGTCGATCTCCCCGCGCAGGGCGCTGACCAGGCGCATCCGGTCGCCGGAGTCCAGCTGGCGCTGCTGGGCGAGGTCGCCGACCCGGCTCAGGTAGTCAAAGACCAACTGGTCGCTCTCGATGCCCACGGCGTCCGTCCCCTGCGTGTTCTGCGGCCCCGACGGCTTCGGCACCTCGCGGATCGTGTACGTCGATCTCCTGCCCGCAAGTGCCGGTCGGCCACGCCCGGTTGCCGACCCGCCCCGCACCGACGGTAGCGCCTGACGCTCGGGGCGGAGCGGTTCAGGGGCTAACGTGGGGCGGATGGGGACCAGCGAGCGCGACCTGGAGGCGCACGTGCCCGAACAATTCACCACCGGGAACCACACGGCGGACGCATCGAACACCTCGGTGGGCCACCACACCCCCCGGCCCGACACACCGGCACGTCACGACGCCGCCCGCACGGACACCACCGCCGCGAGCGACTCCGCCGCGGGTGGCGCGGCGCGCCCGGGCACGTCGGCGCATGCCACCGCGCGCCGGGCCACGCCGGTGGACCTCGACGCCTCCGCCACACCGGTGGACCTCGACGCCTCCGCCACACCGGTGGACCTCGACGCCTCCGCCACGGACACCTCGGCGAGCAGCACCGCCCACCGGGGCACCGCCGCGCACCGCACCCCGCACACCGGCACCCCGGCGGACCGCGGCACCAACACACCCGCTGCTCGCGACGCCGCCGCGAGCAACACCGCCCGCACGGGCACATCCGCCAGCGACGCCCCCCAGCCGGGCATCCCCCCGCACAGCGCCGCCCGCACCGACACACCCGCTGCTCGCGACGCCGCCGGCGCGAGCAACACCGCCCGCCCGGACACGTCCGCCAGCGACGCCCCCCGGACGGGCATCCCCCCGCACAGCGCCGCCCGCACCGACACACCCGCAGGCCCCGAAACCGTCGCCCGCGCGGACAGTTCCCCGGGCGGCACCCCCCGCACGGACGCCGACCCGGCGCCGGGCCGCGCCGCCGTGCACGGGCAGGCCCCCGCCTCCGCCCCGGGGCCCCTCGGGCGCGTGCCGGGTTCCCTCGGTGCTCCCCGAGCGGCCTCCGACGCCACCCGGCAGAGCAGTGCGGACGCCTCCGACGCCACCCGGCAGAGCAGTGCCGACGCCTCCGACGCCACCCCGCAGAGCGGGGCCGCCGCGCCCCGTACGCTCGCCGAGTCGCTGCGTACGCGGCCCGACTCCTCCCTCGCCGCGCTGCTGCGGTCGCGGCCCGATCTGCTCAACCCCGTGCCCGGCGACCTCACCCTCCTCGCCACCCGGGCCGGGACGCGGGCCTCCGTCGTGCGGGCCCTGGAGCGGCTGGACCGGTTCTCGCTCCAGGCGGCCGAGGCGCTCGCGGTGGCCCCCGATCCGGCTCCGTACGAGACGCTGCTGCACCTCATGACCGGCGACGAGGGCGACCCGGCGACCGCCGCCGCCCTCCCGGACGCCGTGCACACCCTGCGCGAGCAGGCCCTCGTATGGGGCGGCGACGACCGGCTGCGGCTGGTCCGCACGGTCCGCGAG
Source organism: Streptomyces sp. NPDC087440 (assembly GCF_044744005.1). Classification (NCBI taxonomy): domain Bacteria; kingdom Bacillati; phylum Actinomycetota; class Actinomycetes; order Kitasatosporales; family Streptomycetaceae; genus Streptomyces; species Streptomyces sp. NPDC087440. The sequence goes on from NZ_JBIUXN010000002.1 coordinate 345,453, forward strand.
CTGCTCGCGCCCTCCGCCACACACCCCTCCCCGACCGGTCTGGGCCCGACCGTCGCCGAGGCGACCGCCGGGATGTCCCCGACCCGGCTCCAGGAGATCCTGACGGCGATCGGGATTCCGACCACCCACGACCCGGTGTCGGCGGTACGGGCCCTCACCGCCCTGTTCACCGACCGCTCCCGCATGGACGGCCTGCTCGACACCGCGCCCTCCGACGCGCTGACGGTGCTGGACCGCCTGGTGTGGGGTCCGCCGTACGGCGAGGTCAGCTCCGACCCGGCCCCGCCGGTGCGCTGGCTGCGCGACCACGGCCTGCTGCTGCCCACCAGCGCCCGCACGGTCGTCCTGCCCCGCGAGGCCGCCCTGCACCTGCGTGCGGGCCGCGCCCACCGCACCACGGAACCCGCGCCTCCGCAGCTCGCGCCCGCCGCCACGCACGCCCCGAAGATGGTGGACCTGACGGCGGCCGGCCAGGCCTTCAGCGCCCTGTCCACCGTCGAGGAGCTGCTGAAGGACTGGGACAAGGGCGGCCCGGCCGTCCTGCGCTCGGGCGGCCTGAGCGTCCGCGACCTCAAGCGCACGGCCACCGCCCGCGACCTCACCGAGCCGACCACCGCCTTCTGGCTCGAGCTCTCTTATGCGGCGGGCCTGTTGGCCTCCGACGGCCAGGCCGACGAACGGTACGCGCCCACTCCCGCGTACGACGAGTGGCTCGACCTGCCGCCCCAGGACCGCTGGTCCCGCCTCGCCGCCGCCTGGCTGCGCGCCACCCGCACCTCGGGCCTGGTCGGCGGCCAGGACGCGAAGGGGCGGACGCTGTCCGTACTGGGCCCGGACCTGGACCGTTCGTCCGCCCCTGAGGTACGCCGCCGGGTCCTGACCCTGCTGGCCGCCCTCCCGGAGGGCACCGCCCCCGACCCGGACGCGGTCCTCACCCGGCTGCGCTGGGAACGCCCGCAGCGCGGCACCACCGGCGAACTCCGCGCCCGGCTGGCCCTGTGGACGCTGGACGAGGCGGAGCTGCTGGGTGTGACGGGCCGGGGCGCGCTCTCGGCACACGGGCGGGCGCTGGCGGGCCTGGACGGGGACCCCGAGCACCCGAAGTCCCCGGCACCCACCGAAGCCGACGCCGAAGCGGCCACCGCCGCCCTCCGCGCCGCCGCCCTCCTCGCCCCCCTCATCCCGGAGCCCCTGGACCACGTCCTCCTCCAGGCCGACCTGACCGCCGTGGCCCCCGGCCCGCTGCAACGCCCCCTCGCCGAGGCCCTCTCCGTGCTCGCCGACATCGAGAGCCGGGGCGGCGCGACGGTCTACCGCTTCACCCCCGGTTCGGTGCGGCGCGCCCTGGACTCCGGCCAGACCGCCTCCGACCTGCACGCCTTCCTCGCGGCGCACAGTCGTACCCCGGTTCCGCAACCGCTCAGCTACCTCATCGACGACGTGGCCCGCCGGCACGGCCACCTGCGGGTGGGCGCGGCCTCCTCGTACGTCCGCTGCGACGACGACGCCGTGCTGGGCGAGATCCTCGCCGACAAGCGCTCCGCCGGACTCGGCCTGCGCCGCCTGGCCCCGACCGTGCTGGCCTCCCGCGCCGAACCCGCCGCCCTCCTGGACGGGCTGCGCTCGATGGGCTTCGCCCCGGCGGCGGAATCAGCGGCAGGGGACGTCCTGATCACCCGGGCGGACGCCCACCGCACGCCGCCCCGGACGGCTCCCGTCCCGGTGCCGGAAGGTCCTCCCGTACCGGACGAGACCCTGCTGAGTGCCGCCCTGCACGCGATCCGCGCGGGCGACATGGCGGCGAACGCGGCCCGCAAGCCGACCGCCCCCGAGTCGCCCCGCTCGCACAACTCCCTGCCCCGCACGTCCTCCGCCGAGACCCTGGCGACCGTCCAGGCGGCGGCCATGACGGGCTCGGCGCTGTGGATCGGCTACGTCAACGCGGACGGCGCGGCGAGCCAGCGCGTGATCGCGCCGGTCCGGGTGGAGGGCGGTTTCGTCACGGCGTACGACCACACCGCGGACGAGGTCAAGACGTACCCCTTGCACCGCATCACGGGAGTGGCCGAACTGGCCGACGACCCGGCCTAGTCGGGGGGCTGCCCGGCCGGTCAGGGAGTCCGGGCCCCGGCACCCCCGGCACTCCCGGCACTCCCGGAACGGGACCGGGCCCGGGCGGCGAGCCCGCTCCCCCACGTCCGCCAGGACGCCTTCCCGCTCTCCGGCTTGTCCAGCTTGCCCGGCTTGCCCAGCACCGGAGCCGCGGGCTCCGCGACGGGCTCGGCCACGGGCGCCTCCTCCCGGTACCGCTTGCGGTGCACCACACGCCCCAGTCGCCGCCCGAGCACCAGCCACCCGATCAGCGCCCCGGTCGTGTTCATGATCACGTCGTCCACGTCGAACGCCCGCCCGGTGACGATCGCCCCCTGCGCCAGCTCCACCAGCACGATCACCGCGACGGTCGCGAGCAGCATCCGCAAGAACCGCCACCGCCTCGGCCCCAGGATCGGCAACAGCACCCCAAACGGCACCCCGAGCAGCACGTTCCCCCCGACCTGCTTGCACGCCGCGAGGAAGGTGTAGTCCTGCGCGTACTGCCGCAGCGAGTCACCGGGCCGCAGGTTGCTGTGCACGAGCCCCTCGGAGGCGGGCGAGGGCACGAGGGTCAGCTTCGCCAGGACGACGGAGAAGCCGATCAGCACGAGGAAGGCCAACAGGATCAGGGTGGTCCGCAGGAGCACCCAGCTCCACAGGGGACGCGGTTCCACTTCGGCGACGGGCGTGCGCTCGGCAGTCATGGCATCCCGCTTACCCCGCCGATCCCGGCTCTCACCCATGGAGTGGGGGCGTGCGTGAGGCACTATGGAGGTTTGACCGCGCGCGGAAGGACTCACGGCGTTGAACGGACCCCTCATCGTCCAGAGCGACAAGACGCTCCTCCTCGAAGTCGACCACGAGCGGGCGGACGCCTGCCGTCGGGCCATCGCACCGTTCGCGGAGCTGGAGCGGGCGCCCGAGCACATCCACACCTACCGGCTGACCCCGCTGGGGCTGTGGAACGCGCGGGCCGCCGGGCACGACGCCGAGCAGGTCGTCGACGCGCTGGTGGAGTTCTCGCGCTACCCCGTGCCGCACGCACTGCTGGTGGACGTCGCCGAGACGATGGCGCGGTACGGGCGCCTGACCCTCTCCAAGCACCCGGTGCACGGACTCGTCCTGACCTCCACCGACCGCCCGGTCCTGGAGGAGATCCTGCGCTCCAAGAAGGTGCAGCCGCTGGTGGGCGCCCGGCTCGACCCGGACACCGTGGCCGTGCATCCCTCCGAGCGCGGGCAGATCAAGCAGACGCTGCTGAAGCTGGGCTGGCCGGCCGAGGACCTCGCCGGGTACGTCGACGGGGAGGCGCACCCGATCGAGCTGGCCGAGGACGGCTGGGCGTTGCGCCCGTACCAGAAGCAGGCCGTGGAGGGCTTCTGGCACGGCGGCTCGGGTGTCGTCGTACTCCCCTGCGGTGCGGGAAAGACACTGGTCGGGGCCGGTGCGATGGCCGAGGCGAAGGCCACGACCCTGATCCTGGTCACCAACACCGTCTCCGCCCGCCAGTGGAAGCACGAGCTGGTGAAGCGGACCTCGCTGACCGAGGACGAGATCGGCGAGTACAGCGGTACGAAGAAGGAGATCCGTCCGGTCACCATCGCCACCTACCAGGTGCTGACGACCCGGCGGAAGGGCGTCTACCCGCACCTGGAGCTGTTCGACTCGCGGGACTGGGGGCTGGTGATCTACGACGAGGTGCATCTGCTGCCCGCACCGGTCTTCAAGTTCACCGCCGACCTCCAGGCGCGGCGGCGGCTCGGGCTCACGGCGACGCTGGTGCGCGAGGACGGGCGGGAGTCGGACGTCTTCTCGCTGATCGGCCCGAAGCGGTTCGACGCTCCGTGGAAGGAGATCGAGGCGCAGGGGTACATCGCGCCCGCCGACTGTGTGGAGGTACGGGTCAACCTGACCGACTCCGAGCGGCTCGCGTACGCCACGGCCGAGGCCGAGGAGAAGTACCGCTTCTGTGCGACGACCGCGACCAAGCGGAAGGTGACGGAGGCCCTGGTCGCCAAGCACAAGGGCGAGCAGACGCTGGTCATCGGGCAGTACATCGACCAACTGGACGAGCTGGGCGAGCACTTGGGGGCGCCGGTCATCAAGGGCGAGACGCCGAACTCGCAGCGGGAGAAGCTCTTCGACGCGTTCCGGACCGGTGAGCTGAACGTGCTCGTGGTGTCCAAGGTCGCGAACTTCTCGATCGACCTGCCGGAGGCGACCGTCGCGATCCAGGTGTCGGGCACGTTCGGGTCGCGGCAGGAGGAGGCGCAGCGGCTCGGGCGGGTGCTGCGGCCGAAGGCGGACGGGCACGAGGCCCGGTTCTACTCGGTGGTCGCGCGCGACACCATCGACCAGGACTTCGCGGCGCACCGCCAGCGCTTCCTGGCCGAGCAGGGGTACGCGTACCGGATCGTGGACGCGGACGATTTGCTGGCGGGGCAGTAGCCGACATGACGTGCGTCGGGCGTCCGTTGCGTGTGGATGCCCGGCGTACGGTGTGGTCCCCGGCCGGCCTCACATGGACATGAGCAGCAGGACGGTCGCCAGCGCCATGGTGCCCGCGGCACCCGCCGTCAGGGTCGCGCGTTTCGTACGCCACTGGCGGCGCGAGGGCAGCACGAGCGCCCTCGCCCAGAGCACGAGCGACCCGAACGTGCAGAACAGGGAAACCCAGGTCAGGGCGTAGAGGGTCGTCTCGCAGCTGCCGCTGCAATGGGCCAGGCTCATCTGCGACACCAGCAGGAACACGAGGTAGAGGTACACCAGCCCCACCATCAGCACCACGCTGCCGAGCCGCACCCACGTGGCCAGCGGGTCGCGCGCTTCGGGGGCGTACGACTCGGGGGCGTACGACTCGGGGCCGCCGATCACAGCGACCACAGCGAGCCGAGCGAGAGCGCCAGTGCGGCCACCGTCGCCGCGACCAGGAACCCGCGTGCCGCCCGGAACTTGCGGTGCGAGGGCAGGGCCAGCGAGGCGAGGAACGGCACCGCGCCGACGATCAGGGACACGAACGCGACGTTGATCCTGCCGGTGATCTCGCCGTAGCAGGGATCGGCGGGCTCGCAGTGGTCGAGCGCCATGGGGGAAAGCCCCAGGAGCATCAGGACGAACAGCATCGCCGGCACCAGCACGAGCACCGCCGCGAGGCGGATCCACTTGGCCGCCGGGTCGTGGTCGGCCGAGGCACGGAGTGCGCCGAGCGGGGTCTGCGGTCCCCATGTGGGGAATCTCTGCGCCGAGTTGGCGGGACCTGCTGCGGTGGGGCCGAGGTCGGCCGTGCGTCGCGTCATGTGCCCAGTGGACCGCGCGGCACCGCCCTCGTACATCCGGTGACGTACTCAGAAGTCCCGGCCCGGCGTACTCAGTTGACGTTCCCGGGAGCGGTTCTCCGTGGGTCTCCGACGGGGCCCGGCCTGCCGGGTCTCCGTGGGTCCCGGCCTGCGGATCAGGCCCTAGGGAACCAGGAACATCAAGCCGTACGCCGCCACCACCGCACCCAGCGACGACACCGCCAGCTGGACGCGCAGCACCTTGCGGGCACGGTTCGACGGCATCCACAGCACCACCGCGACCAGCACCGCCGCCACGATCAGGCAGCCCGCTCCGAGGACGGCTCCACCCGTAGCACGGCCCTTCGGGACCTCCAGCATCGACCAGACGGTCACGGCGACGAAGTACCACAGCGGGGCCAGCACCAGCAGGGTCAGGACGCGGACCCACACGGCCGTGCGGTCGCGCGGCGTCGGCGCGTAGGGCGGCGGGGGCGGGACGTGCGGCATCCGGCGGGTGGGCGACGGGTCGTTGCTGCTTCTCTGGGGCTCCATGCGGGCAGTACACCGTGCGGCCGGGCCCGTACACGTCCGCGCGGATACTCAGAACTCCCTTGCGTACGTGCTCACTTCTCCCCCTCGGGCACGACCGGGGCGGGGGCGTCCGCCACCGCCCCTTCGACGGTCGTACGCTGCGGGGTCGGACGCTGCGGGGTCCACCGGCGGCGGGCCAGCCAGCCCAGCAGGACCAGGCCCAGCAGGGGGTACGGGGAGAGCGCGGGCTGGGCCCACAGCCCATACGCGATGTCCGTGTCGCCGTGGTGCGGGAACACCCAGAAGCTGCGTGCGGTGAACACCACGGCCAGCACGCCCGCGAGCCGGTAGCGGCCCTCCGCCAGCAGCAGCGCCAGCAGCGGCACGCACCACACCCAGTGGTGGGACCAGCTGATCGGCGAGACCAGCAGCATGGTGAGGGCGACGGTGACGATGCCCCACTCCTCCTGCCCGGCCCGCACCGCGCGGCGCGCGATCCACAGTCCGGCGAGCCCGACGACGGCGGCGCAGCCCAGCCAGACCAGCCCCGGCTCCATGGAGTTCATGGCCCGGGCCAACAGCCCTTGCAGGGACTGGTTGTCGACGATCCAGACCTTGCCGACCCGGTCGGTCTCGAACATCCGCCGGGTCCAGAAGTCCAGGCTCGCCGACGGCAGCACGAGGATGCCGAACAGGACGGTGGCGACGAAGGACGCGAGCGCGGTGAGGCCGTTGCGGATGCGGCCGGTGACCAGCAAATACACGATGAAGATCGCCGGGGTGAGCTTGATCCCGGCGGCGATGCCGAGCGCGACGCCCTTGCCCAGGGACCCCTGGGGCCGAGTCAGGTCCCACAGCACCAGGCAGGCGAGCACCAGGTTGATCTGCCCGTACACGAAGGTCTGGAAGACCGGCTCCAGCCAGATCGCGAACGCGGTGGCGACCAGGATCAGTTCGGGCCGCCTGGGCAGCTTCGCGAACCGCCAGGACAGCCGGACGAGGAGGGCCAGCAGGGCGAGGTTCCCGAGGAAGAAGCAGACCTTCATGGCGGTGACCGGCAGCCAGGTCGTCGGCACGAACAGGATCGCCGCGAAGGGCGGGTACGTCGCCGGGAGCTTCCACTCGGTGGTCACGAAGTCGTACAGGCTCGTGCCGTTGACGACGGCCTGCCCCTCGGCCCGGTAGACGAGGGTGTCGCCGAGAGGGATGCGGGTCACCACGAAGAGGGTGGCGAGGGCGGCCACGGACAGAACGAGCAACACCCGTGCCGCGAGAAGCGCGCGCGGGCGCGGGGCTGGGCTCTCCCCTCCCCGGTCCCCCTGGTCACGCGTGCCGTACGGGCCGCTCGGGGAGCGGGAGGAGGTCACGCGGGCGGTGGCGGCGCGGGCGTTCTCGGTCCGGTCTGTCGTCACGCCGCAACCCTATGAGGATTCGCGGGGGACGGGGACGCGGGGACGCGGGGCTTCGGGGGGGTGGGGCTGTGCTCGCGCTGCGGCTCCGCCGCCCAGGCGCGCCCGCCCGGTGCCGGACTGCTCAACCGTGCCCCGCCAGGGACGCGAGGCTGTACTGACCTGCGGCTCCGCCGCCCAGGCGCGACCGTCCGGTGCCGGGCTGCTCAGCCGTGCCCCGTCAGGGGCGCGGGGAACTGCGCGAGCAACCACCCACCCACCCGCACGGGAACCGTTCACAGCCCCGCGGGTTTAGGTGAAGGGGCGGGGCTGGGGACCCCTCGCCCCGGCGGGACAGGGCCGAACGCACCCCGCACGGGGAGAGGCGGGCCCGGCGGCAGGTCGGGGCCGAACACACCCGACGCCGAGTGGGCGCGCCGAGGCCTTGACGATGACGCACGCGCGCCCGCCCCCCTGCGCTGACGCACGACGGCCGAACCCCTCCGGTGACGCCCCCCGTACCGGGCCCGGTCGACACCGAAAGCCCGACCCGCAGGCTGCTCAGTACGTACGGGGCGCGGAGCCACCCCGCTCCCCCGCCGCCCAAGCATCCCGCTCGCGCCGCCAGTCGCCCCCCGCACGCGCATCCTGCTTCCAGTCGTCCGCATAGTCCCCGAGCAGCACCACCCCCGCCGCCGCCCCCGCGAAGATACGGACGGCCCGGAGCGCGCGGGCCACGCGGTGGGGCTTGTCGGTGACCGCCGTCGCACCGGTGTGCGCGCGGTCCTTGGTCGTCGTCGTACGGGCGTCTGCCCTGCCCGTACCTGCACCGGGGGTGAAGGTCGCTGTACTCATGCCTCCATGGTGTCCGCCGGGCCTCCCCCGCACATCGGACCCCGGTCTGAACCTCCCCCGCCCCGCCCTCCCCCTCCAGGCTGACCCTTTCGGCCCACCCCGTCCCCCTTGGGGCCTACAGGCCGTGCACCCCAAGGCCAGCGGGCCCGTCCCCGCCCCGGGACGCCCCCGACCCCGACCCCGACCCCGTAAAAAATCATTCGCCAGACCCCGCCCCCGCCGCTAGAATCGCGCGTCTGCCCGCCTCCCTTCCGTGGAGTGCGCCGCGCCGCCCGGACGGAAACCGGTCGGCAGCCAGACGTGACTTCCCCGCCGAGCCGAGCCGCACACCCGGCCGCCCCGGTCCTCGCCCCGCGCCAGGACCCCGGCCGCCGCAAGGAACCCGGCCGCCCGGCCCGCGTACAGCCGGAGGCTTCACCGTGCCCGCGCACGACAACGTCAGCACCACCGCCGACACCACCGACACCACCACAGACACCCCCGGCACCCCCGCCGACCCGCTCTCCCACGAGCGCGCCCACCTCACCGCGTCCCGTGCCGCCCTGCGCGCCATGCGGGAGGACGTCGAGAACCTCGACATCAAGGACGTCACCGCGAACTGGGTGAACGCCGTCGTCCTCACCGCCCAGATCGAGGACCGCATCAAGGCCCTCGCCGACCTCTCCCACACCCCGCTCTTCTTCGGCCGCCTCGACTACCTGCACACGGTCGGCGCCGAGCAGGCCGAGGGCACCCCGGGCGAGAGCTTCTACATCGGCCGCCGCCACGTCCACGACGCCGACGGCGACCCCATGGTCATCGACTGGCGCGCGCCGGTCTCGCAGCCCTTCTACCGGGCGTCGAAGAAGGACCCGCAGGACGTCGGCCTGCGCCGCCGCTTCGGCTACACCTCCGGCGAGCTGACCGCGTACGAGGACGAGCACCTCTCCGACCCCTCCGACGCCGACGACCCCCTCACCAGCAAGCTCCTCCAGGCGGAGATCGAGCGTCCGCGCGTGGGCCCGATGCGCGACATCGTCGCCACGATCCAGCCCGAGCAGGACGAGATCGTACGGTCCGGGCTGGCGGGCTCGGTGTGCGTGCAGGGAGGCCCGGGCACCGGGAAGACGGCCGTCGGCCTGCACCGTGTCGCCTACCTCCTCTACGCGCACCGCGAGCGCCTCGCCCGCACCGGCACGCTCGTCATCGGCCCGAACAAGTCCTTCCTCCACTACATCGAACAAGTCCTCCCCGCGCTCGGCGAGTTGGAGGTCAAGCAGGCGACCGTGGACGACCTGGTGACCAGTGGGGACGGCGCCGGGATCGAGATCCGTGGCGCTGACGACTCGTCAGCCGCCTCCGTCCTCAAGGGAGATGCCCGGATGGCGGAGGTGCTGCGGCGCGCGGTGCGTTCGCACGTGACCCTGCCCGAGGAGGGCCTGGTCGTGGTGCGCGGCTCGCGCCGCTGGCGGGTCCCTTCCTACGAACTGGAGGAGATCGTACGGGAGTTGCTGGCCCGCGACATCCGGTACGGGGCCGCCCGCGAGGCCCTGCCGCAGCGCATCGCGCACCAGGTCCTGGTCCGGATGGAGCAGGCGGGCGAGGCCCCCGACGACCGGGTGCAGGACGCGGTGGCCCGCAACGCCGCGGTGAAGGCGGCCGTGAAGGCGATCTGGCCGCCGGTCGACCCGGCGAAGCTGGTGCTGCGGCTGCTGTCCGATCCGGAGTTCCTGGCGGAGCACGCGGAGGGGCTGCTGAGCGAGGACGAGCAGGCCGCGGTGGTGTGGGCGAAGCCCGCCCGGTCCGTACGGTCGGTGAAGTGGTCGGCGGCGGACGCCGTGCTCATCGACGAGGCGCGGGACCTGGTGGCGCGCACGCACTCGCTCGGTCATGTGGTGCTGGACGAGGCGCAGGACCTGTCGCCGATGCAGTACCGGGCGGTGGGCCGACGGTGCAGCACCGGCTCGGCGACCGTCCTCGGGGACCTGGCGCAGGGCACCACCCCGTGGGCGACGGGGAGTTGGGCGGAGGCGCTCGGCCACCTGGGGAAGCCGGACGCGGTGGTGGAGGAGCTGACGGCGGGCTTCCGCGTGCCGCGCGACGTCATCGCCTACGCGTCGCGGCTGCTGCCGTTCATGTCGCCGGGACTCGCCCCGGTCTCGTCCGTACGGGAGTCGCCGGGGGCGATGTCGGTGCGGCAGGTCGCGGACGGCGACCTCGACGCGGCGGTCGTCGCCGCGTGCGAGGAGGCGCTGCGGAACGAGGGGTCGATCGGGCTGATCGCGGCGGACGCACGGATTCCGGTGCTGGCGGAGGTGCTGGCGGCGGCGGGGCACGCACCCCTGTCCCCCGGCGAGGAGACGACGGCCGCGTCCCGGCTGACGCTGGTGCCGGCGTCGCTGGCGAAGGGCCTGGAGTACGACTACGTGGTGGTGGACGAACCGGCGGCGATCGTTGCCGGGGAGCCGGACGAGAGGACGGGGCTGCGGCGGCTGTATGTGGCGCTGACGCGGGCGGTGTCGGGACTGGCGGTCCGGCATGCGGGGGCGTTGCCGGGGGCGCTGGGGGTGTGACGGGGGTCCGCCGTGCGAAGGCTCGCCGCCGCCGGGGAACGCGCCCTTCAGGGGCGCGGGGAACTGCGCGACCAGCCACGACGCGCTCGCACGGGACGGAGACCACACGCCCCCTGCACGGGACCTGCCCCCATCAGCCCCGCGGGTTTAGGTGAAGGGGCGGGGCTGGGGCCCCCTTGCCCCGGCGAGGCGGGGCCGAACGCACCCGGCACCGGGTGGCGAGCCAGGGCCCGGCCCCGTACCGGGCAGTGCAGCCCCGTCCTGCCCAGGCAGAGAGGCCCCAGACCCGCCCCTCCACCTAAAGCGCTCGCCGCGCGGCCATTGCACGGGTCCGTGCAGGTGAGTGGGTGGCTGGTCGCGCAGTTCCCCGCGCCCCTAGGGCGCGTCCCTCGACGGCAGCGAGCCCGCCGGTCGCGCCCACGCGGCGAAGCCGCACATCGGAACAGCCCCGCGCCCCTAGGGTGCGTCCCTCGACGGCAGCGAGCCCGCCGGTCGCGCCCACGCGGCGAAGCCGCACATCGGAACAGCCCCGCGCCCCTAGGGTGCGTCCCCTGACGGCAGCGAGCCCGCTGGTCGTGCCCACGCGGCGGAGCCGCACATCGGGACAGCCCCGCGCCCCGGACGGGGCGCCCCGCGCGGCGGAGCCGCACGTGGAGCACAGCCCCGCGCCCCGGACGCGGCTCAGCGCTTGCCGTCCAGGACCCCCCGCCACTCCCCCACCGCATCCGCGCACACCGGCTCGCCCCAGCCCCGGGGCCTCGCCGCGCCGCCGATGTGGAAGGCGTTGATTCCGCCGGACCGGAGCACCGGCAGGTGGTCCAGCCGCAGGCCGCCGCCGACCAGGATCTCCGCGCCGTAGCCCGGGGTCCCCGCGCGGGACGCCTCCGCGAGGAGGGTCTCCAGGCCCGCGTCCACGCCCTCCGCCGCGCCCGCCGTCAGGTACGTGTCCAGGCCCGGCAGGTCCGCCAGCAGCTTGCGCGCAGCGTCGCGGTCCGCCGCCCGGTCGATCGCCCGGTGGAAGGTCCAGCGGCAGCCGTCCAGCTCCGCGACCAGGCGTTCCACCGTGACGAGGTCGGGGTTGCCGGCCGGGTCGAGGAAGCCCAGTACGAACTCCTCCGCCCCCTCAGCCCGCAGCGCCCGCGCGTCCTTGACCAGCGCTTCGACGTCCTCCGGCGTACCGGCGGAGAAACCGTCCGCGGCCCGCAGCATCACCCGCAGGGGAATGTCCACGGCAGCCCGGATCGCCGCGAAGGTCTCGACCGGGGGCGTCAGCCCGTCGGCGGCCATGTCCGTCACCAGTTCGAGCCGGTCGGCCCCTCCGGACTGGGCCGCGATCGCGTCCTCGGCGTTGAGGGCGATCACCTCCAGGACTGCACGCTCACTCATGGGGTTCGGTTTCCTTCGCCATCGCCGACACGGGTACGGGTTATAGGTCTAGTCCAATATCAAGACTAGAGCGCTTGCCGCGTCCGCGCACCACCCCCACGCGGCATGTGATCAACGCCCGATGGGCGGCCCATCGGGTCGATATACCCCCAGGGGGTGTGCCAATGGACCTTGCATCACATGGGGGTGGGGGGTATACATGGACTCATCAGATACCCCCCAGGGGTAACCAAAGTCCAGGGAGCCCCCCATGACCACCGCCACCCCCACCCACGTCGAACTCGCCATCGGCGGCATGACCTGCGCCTCCTGCGCCGCCCGCATCGAGAAGAAGCTCAACCGCATGGACGGCGTCGAGGCCACCGTCAACTACGCCACCGAGAAGGCCAAGATCGCGTACGACGGGCAGAACACCGAGGTCGCCGACCTCATCGCCACCGTCGTCAAGACCGGCTACACCGCCGAGGAACCCGCCCCCCGGGAGGAGACCCCACCCGATCCCGACGCTCCGGGCGCTTCGGGCGAGCCCGACGACCCCGCCCTCACCTCCCTCCGGCAGCGGCTCGTCACCGCGACCGTCCTCGCCGTACCGGTCATCGCGATGGCGATGGTTCCGGCGCTCCAGTTCCCGAACTGGCAGTGGCTGTCGCTGACACTGGCCGCACCCGTCGTCACGTACGCCGCCTGGCCCTTCCACAAGGCGGCCTGGACGAACGCCCGGCACGGCGCGGCGACGATGGACACGCTGATCTCGGTCGGCACGTCGGCGGCCTTCCTGTGGTCCCTGTGGGCGCTGTTCTTCGGCACGGCGGGGATGCCCGGCATGACGCACCCCTTCGCGTTCACGATCGCCCGCAGCGACGGCGCCGGGAACATCTACCTGGAGGCGGCGGCCGGCGTCACCGCGTTCATCCTGGCCGGGCGGTACTTCGAGGCGCGCTCGAAGCGGAAGGCGGGGGCCGCCCTGAAGGCCCTGCTGCAACTGGGCGCCAAGGACGTCACGGTGATCCGGGCCGACGGCAGTGAAGCCGTCGTCCCCACCCGGCAGTTGACGACCGGGGACCGCTTCCTGGTCCGCCCCGGCGAGAAGATCGCCACCGACGGGAAGGTCGTGGAGGGCTCCTCCGCCGTCGACGTCTCGATGCTGACGGGCGAGTCCGTGCCGGTCGAGGTCGGCGTCGGCGACGCCGTCACCGGGGCCACCCTCAACGCGGGCGGCCGGCTGGTCGTCGAGGCGACCCGGGTCGGCGCCGACACCCAGCTCGCCCGGATGGCCAAGCTGGTGGAGGACGCGCAGAACGGCAAGGCGGCGGCACAGCGGCTCGCCGACCGGATCTCCGCCGTGTTCGTGCCGATCGTCATCGCGCTCGCGCTGGGCACGCTGGGGTTCTGGCTCGGCAGCGGGGCGGGCCTGACGGCCTCCTTCACGGCAGCCGTCGCCGTACTGATCATCGCCTGCCCGTGCGCCCTGGGGCTGGCCACGCCGACCGCGCTCATGGTCGGCACCGGGCGGGGCGCGCAGCTCGGCATCCTCATCAAGGGCCCGGAGGTCCTGGAGAGCACCCGCAAGGTCGACACGATCGTCCTCGACAAGACGGGAACGGTCACGACCGGCCGGATGACCCTGCTGTCGGTGCACACCGCTCCCGGCGTCGACGAGGCCGAAGTACTGCGGCTGGCGGGCGCGTTGGAGAAGGCCTCCGAGCACCCGATCGCGCAGGCGGTCGCCACGGGGGCGACCGCGAAGGTGGGCGCCCTGCCCACCCCCGAAGACTTCGCGAACGTCCCCGGGCTCGGCGTGCAGGGAATCGTGGACGGACACGCCGTCCTCGTGGGCCGTACGAAGCTGCTTGCCGAGTGGGCCATGGCGCTGCCCGTCGAGCTGGAGCGGGCGAAGGCGGAGGCCGAGGCGGCGGGACGTACCGCCATCGCCGTCGCCTGGGACGGCGAGGCCCGCGCGGTCCTCACCGTCGCCGACGCCGTCAAGGACACCAGCCCGGAGGCCGTCCGCCGCCTGCGCGCCCTCGGTCTCACCCCGATCCTGCTCACCGGCGACAACAAGGCCGTCGCCGAGGCCGTCGCGGCGGAGGTCGGCATCGAGCGGGTCATCGCGGAGGTCATGCCCGAGGACAAGGTCAGCGTCGTCAAGTCCCTCCAGGAGGAAGGGCGTTCGGTGGCGATGGTCGGCGACGGCGTCAACGACGCGGCCGCACTCGCCCAGGCGGACCTGGGCCTGGCCATGGGCACGGGCACCGACGCCGCGATCGAAGCGGGCGACCTGACGCTCGTACGGGGAGACCTGCGGGCGGCGGCCGACGCGATCCGGCTCGCACGCCGGACCCTCGGCACCATCAAGTCGAACCTCTTCTGGGCCTTCGCCTACAACGTGGCCGCACTGCCGCTCGCGGCGATGGGCCTGCTGAACCCGATGATCGCGGGGGCCGCGATGGCCTTCTCCTCGGTCTTCGTCGTCGGCAACAGCCTGCGCCTGCGCAACTTCAAGGCGGCGTAGGGGCGCGCAGGAGCACACGGCCCGGGGAGCCCGGAGGGACCACCTCCCGGCTCCCCGGGCCGCCGCGTTCCCCCTCATCCCACGGCGGGCCCCTCCAGCAACGTGTCCCGCGCCACCTTCTCCCACGCCCGCACCTCGTCCTGCACCGCCTGCGCGTGCCCCAGTACCGCGTCCACCCCGTCGTCGCCCAACGGCAGCCGCAGCGGCGTCACTTCGGCGTCGAGCGCCTGCCGGATCGCCAGGGCCGCCTTCGCCGGGTCGCCCGGCTGGGTGCCCGCCGCGGACTCGACCATCCGCCGGGTCGCGCCCGCGCTCTCCTCGTACTCCGCCATCGGCTCGCTCGCGCTGAACGCCCCGAACAGCCCCGTCCGGAACGCCCCCGGCTCCACCACCAGCACCTTGATCCCGTACGGCCGCACCTCGTCCGCCAGCGCCTCGCTCAGTCCCTCCAGGGCGAACTTCGTCGCGCTGTACGCCCCGAACCCGGCGAACGACATCTGCCCGCCCATGCTGCTGAGCTGCACGATCGCCCCCGAGCGGCGGGCCCGCATGTGCGGCAGGACGGCGCGGACCAGCGCCGTGGGCCCGAAGAAGTGCACCTCGAAGAGCGAGCGGAGGGCGGCGTCGGTGTCCTCCTCGACGGCCCCGACGTGCGTCCGGCCCGCGTTGTTGACCAGCACGTCGATGCGGCCGTGCCGGGCGACGACGTCCGCCACCACCTCCTGCGCCCGGGCGAGGTCGGTGACGTCCAGCCGTACCGCGTCGACCTGCCCGGGGTGGGCGGCCGCCAGGTCGTCCAGGGTCTCGGGGCGCCGCGCGGTCGCCACGACGGTGTCGCCGGCGGCGACCGCCGCCTCCGCGAGGGAGCGGCCGAAACCGCTGTTGGCGCCCGTGATCAGCCAGACCTTGCCCATGGTGTTTCCCTCCGTCCGCGGGTCCGCCCCACGCGGTGTCCCGGTCACGGAATGAACTCTGCTGGGCCCCGCCCGTATCCGTCCAAGACCTTCGGTGATAACCATCGGCTATGGACGTGCACACCAGGGACCTCCGCTACTTCCTCGCGGTGGCCACAGAGCTGAACTTCACGCGGGCCGCGGAGTCGCTGTACGTGTCCCAGCCCGCCCTCAGCAAGCAGATAAGGCAGCTCGAACGGGCCCTCGGGACCGAGCTGTTCGTCCGCGACCGGCGTGAGGTGCGGCTGACGCAGGCGGGCGAGGCGCTCCTTCCGCACGCCCAGCAGACCTGTTCCACCTGGGAGTTGGGCACCACCGCCCTCGCCGCCCTGCGCACGGCGACCGCCGGGGTCCTCACCATCGGCATGAGTACGAGCCCGGGGCGCGGCGGCATGCTCCCCGCGATCCGCTCCCGCTTCACCGAGGCCCACCCGGAGGCCTCGCCCGTACTGCGGCAGGTCGGGTGGGACGACCCCACGGCCGGGCTCGCCGACAGCAGCAGCGACGTCGCGTTCGTGTGGCTGCCGCTGCCGGAGCCGTCCCGGTACGCGCACCTGGTGCTGGCCGAGGAGCCCCGCCTCGTCGCCCTGCCGACGGGACATCCGCTGGCCGGCCACTCCTGCGTCGACTTCGCCGACCTGCTCGACGAACCCTTCCTGGCGCTGCCCGACGCGGCCGGACCGCTGCGGGACTACTGGCTGGCCATGGACGCCCGGGGCGGGATGCCGGTGCGGGTGGGGGCGGTGGTGAGCAGCCCCGACGAGACGTACGAGGCGGTGGTGGCGGGGCAGGGGGTCGTCCTCGTCGCCTCCGGGAACGCGTCGCTGCTTCTGCGCGGGGACGTGGTGACGGTGCCCGTCCGGGGTGTCACGCCGTCCCGTTTCGCGCTGGCGTGGCGCCGCGACGACATCCGCCCGCTGGTACGGGCCTACGCCCGCGCCGCCCAGCACTTCACCCGGGCGAACGCCCCCGGGGGTGCCCCGCCCCCCTGACGGGGCACGGCAGACTGGGCCCATGACCACCCCGTACCCCGACCTCCTCCACCGCTGGGCGGCGACCGTCGGCGCCCTCCGCGCGAGCGCCGGTGAGAGCCCGGCCCCGGTCGACCCCGAGCCGTACGCCCGCAATCTCCTGGACCGCTGGGCCGAGCCCCACCGCGCCTACCACACCACCGCCCACCTCGCCGCCGTCCTCGCCCACCTCGACACCCTCGGCGACCACCCCGACGACCCGCACCTCGTCCGCCTGGCCGCCTGGTTCCACGACGCCGTCTACCACCCGGAGCGCGACACCAACGAGGACCGCTCCGCCCGCCTCGCCGAGCGCGCCCTGCCCGAGCTGGGCCTCGGGGCGGAGGACACGGCGGAGGTCGCCCGGCTGGTGCGGCTGACCATCACCCACGACCCCGACCCGGACGACACCAACGGCGAGGCCCTCTGCGACGCCGACCTCGCCGTGCTGGCCTCCTCGCCCGAGGACTACGCCGCCTACGCGGCCGCCGTGCGGACGGAGTACGGCTTCGTGCCCGACCCCGACTTCCGCACCGGCCGGGCCGCCGTGCTCACCCAACTCCTCGCCCTGCCAAGGCTGTTCCGCACCCCGTACGGCGTCAAGCACTGGGAGGACGCCGCCCGCCACAACCTCTCCACGGAGCTTGCCCTGCTGAGCCCGTGACCGGCGGGGCTGGACCCTGACCCGACAGGAGGCTCTAGCTTCACCCCCATGAAGATCGTCGTGCACGACACCGCCCCCGCCCACCTCCGCCTCCTCCGGCTCCCCGTCGCCGACCGCCCCGCCGCGCTCCGCGAGATCTACGCACCCCTCCACCCCACCCTCGCGGCGGCCTTCGGCGGTCATGCCGACCTCGTCGCCACCCACGAGCAGGGTGTCGGGTTCCCCCTCGACCGGGACGATGCGCGGCTGGCGGAGGCCGTGGAGCAGATGCGGGAGGCTCGGGTGTGGGAGCGCGTCACGGACTGCCTCGACGCGGCCCGCCAGGAGCTGACGGCCGTGCCCGGCGTCCGCACCCCCGACACCGTGCACGTCGTGCTGGTCCTCGGCGACCCCGATGACGACCACCTCGTCACCCGCAGCAACGGCTACTTCGGCTTCGGCGGCATCCCCGGCGCGATCCACCTCGTCATGTGGCCCACCCCGGACGCCCTCGCCAAGATCGGCCACGCCGCCGCCCACGAGCTGCACCACAACGTCCGGTACGCCAACGTCACATGGGACCCGGCGACCGTGACCGTCGGGGAGCAGGTCGTCGCGGAGGGGCTGGCCGAGGCGTTCGTACGGGAACTGGCCGGGCCGGAGGCGATGGGTCCCTGGGCGACCGCCCTCACCGGGGCCGCGCTGGACGACGCGTACGCGAAGGTGACGGCCGGGATCGACGTCGCCGGGATGCACCACCTCACCGCGTACGTCCACGGCGACGCCACCGCAGCCCTCCTCGACCCGGACGCCGTCCCCCTCGGCATCCCCGACATGGCCGGTTACGCCACCGGCCTGCGCATCGTCGACGCGCACCTCGCCGCCACCGGGCTCACCGCCGCCCGCAGCGTCGCCCTGCCCGCCCACGAGATCCTGGCCGGGGCGGGCGTCCCCACCGCCGTGGCCTCCTGAGCCACACTGGCCGCATGGAACACGAGCAGCCCGCGGCGGCCCTCACGGTCGGGCGGGCCGCCGCGCTCGTCGGGGTCAGCGTCAAGACGCTCCACCACTGGGACAGCATCGGGCTGATGCGTCCCACGTCGCGGACGCGGTCCGGTTATCGCGTGTACGGGGCCGAGGACATCGCCCGTCTCCACCGCGTGCTCGTCTACCGCGAGCTGGGCCTTCCGCTCGCCGAGATCGGCCGCATCCTCGACGCCCCCGACACCGACGCCCGCGCCCACCTCCGACGCCAGCGCACCGAACTCACCGAGCGCATCGAGCGGTTGGAGCGCATGGTGGTCGCCGTCGACCGCATGCTGGCGGCCGCCGAGCCCGGCGGCATGCGCCTCACCCCCGAGGAGCAGATCGAGATCTTCGGCTCCGACTGGCGGCCGGAGTGGGTCGAGGGCGCCGAGGAACGGTACGGCGAGAGCCCCCAGTGGGCGCAGTACCAGGAGCGCGCCTCCCGGCTCTCCCGCGAGGAGTGGGAGGAGGTCGCCGCCGCCACCCACACCCTCCACCAGGACCTGGCCACCGCCCTGCGCACGGGCACCGCCCCCGGTTCCCCGGCGGCGAACGCCCTCGCCGAGCGGCAGCGGGCCCTGCTCTCGACGTACTTCGACTGCACGCTCGCCATGCAGGTCTGCATCTCCCGCAGGTACGTCACCGAGCCCGGCTACGCGGACGCCTTCGAGGCGCTGGAGCCGGGCCTCACGGCGTGGCTGCACAACATCGTGTGCGCGAACGCGGCGGCCCAGGGGGTCGACCCGGAGACGGCCGCCTGGCCCACCGAACCGCCCACCTCACGGCCCACCGCCGGAGACCGCTTTCCCCCGCGGTGACGCTCAGTGCTGCCACTCCAGCCGCACCGGCTCCGCAGGGACGCGGCCCGCCGCCAACTCCCTTACGAGCGAGGCGATCCCGTACGGATAGACCGTCCCGCCCGCCGCGACGAACCCCTCCAACTCCGCCACCGCCCACCAGCGGTGGCCCGCGTACGCCTCCCGCTCCAGCCCCTCCATCCCGCTCGCGTCCACCTCGTACGCGCTCACCCGGCAGTGGAAGAAGACGTCCCGGAAGACCCCCGCCGCCCAGCCGAGGTCGGCGTACCCGGAGGTCTCCGCGACCGGCTCCCCCAGCGCCTCCACGGGCACCGTCAGCCCGGTCTCCTCCCTCAACTCCCGTGCTGCCGCCCGCGCCAGGGTCTCCCCCTCCTCGACACCGCCGCCCGGGGTGCACCATCCGGCCACCGCATCCGAGCCGCCCTCGCGGAAGGCGAAGAGCAGCAGCCGCCCGTCCTCGTCGGTCACCAGCACACGCGCGGAGAGCCGCCCCGACCCCTCGTTTCCTTGATCATCGTTTCCTTGATCACTCATCCCCCCAGCCTAGGCAGGGTGGTTCCCCTGTGTCGCCGCCCGCTCGGCGGCGCTCCTCAGTACGCAGAACTCGTTGCCCTCAGGGTCGCCAAAGACCAGCCAGCCGCCCCCGTCCGGCGTGCGGTGGTCGCCGATCACCCGTGCGCCCAGCCCGACGTATCGTTCCACCGCGTCGTCGCGGAGGCCGTCGGGCTGGAGGCACAGATGCACCCGGTTCTTGCCCGCCTTGCCCTCGGCCGCCTCCGGCACCTCGGCGAAGTACAGGTGCATGCCGGTGGGCAGCGTCAGGGCGACCTCCGGGTCGCCGGGGCCGTCCCCCGCGTCGATCGGGCTCCCCAGCACCCGGCTCCAGAACTCCGCCAGCTCATATGCGTTCGCGCAGTCGAAGGCCACGTTGTAGACGATCGCGGTCATTGCTCACTCCATCGTTCACCCGGGTCACAACTCCCCCTACTGTGTCCTGCGTTCCCCGGACGGGCCACCGGCGCCGATCACCTCGGCCAGCCGCCGCGCGGTCTCCACGTCGCAGCGGCCCAGGTCCACCAGGGGCGCGGGGACGTCCCGGGCGCAGGAGGCGGAGTCCAGGCCCAGCGAGGGCAGGTTCAGACCGGCGGCGATCAGGGCCTCACGCAGCGTACGGATCGTTTCTTCAGCGGCTCGGATGCCGAGCTCCTTCGTCGTCATGATCTATATCTCTACCGGCCGTATGGTGCTTATGCGTCAAGGGAGTTGAAAGCCCCCACAAGGGGACCGATGAGGTCGCGCGCAGGCCCGGGAATGGCCGGGTTCGACAGCTTGTTGAACGCTGTCATGCCCCCCTCTGATCAGTCGCGCCGACCGGACGACGCCCCCGCCGCCGCACCCGCCGCCCGTACGACCACCTCCACGGCCACCCCCACGGCCCCCGCCGGGCCCGCCGCCCGCGCCCGGATGCCCCTGGCCGTGTACATGCTCGGGCTCGCCGTCTTCGCGCTCGGCACGAGCGAGTTCATGCTCTCCGGGCTGCTGCCGCCGATAGCCGACGACATGGACGTGTCCATACCGCAGGCGGGTCTGCTGATCTCCGCCTTCGCGATCGGCATGGTGATCGGCGCCCCGCTGCTGGCCGTGGCGACTCTGCGGCTGCCCCGCCGCACCACCCTCATCGCGCTGATCAGCGTCTTCGGCCTCGGCCAGGTGGCGGGCGCCCTCGCCCCGACGTACGAGCTCCTCTTCGCGTCCCGGGTCGTGAGCGCCCTCGCGTGCGCCGGGTTCTGGGCGGTGGGCGCGGCCGTGGCCATCGCCATGGTGGACGTCGGCTCGCGGGCCCGGGCGATGGCGGTCATGATCGGCGGCCTGAGCATCGCGAACGTCCTGGGCGTCCCGGTGGGCGCCTTCCTCGGCGAGCACCTGGGCTGGCGCTCGGCGTTCTGGGCGGTGGGCGCGGCCTCGGCGGTCGCCCTCGTCGGCGTGGTGACGCTCATCCCGCGCATCCCGCTCCCCGACGAGAAGCCGCAGCTGAAGCGGGAGCTGGGCATCTACCGGGACCGCCAGGTGCTGGTCTCGGTCCTGATCACGGCGCTCGCGGCGGGCGGCGTCTTCTGCGCCTTCAGCTACCTCTCCCCGCTCCTCACCGACGTGGCGGGCCTGGACTCGAAGTGGGTCCCCTGGGTGCTGGGCCTCTTCGGGATCGGCGCGCTCGCCGGTACGACGGTGGGCGGCATGGTCGCCGACGCCCGTCCCTTCGGCGTCCTGATCGGCGGCATCAGCACCTCCACCGTGCTCCTCGCGGCGCTCGCCCTGTTCGGCTCGACGGCGGCCGTGGCCGTCACCCTCTCCTTCGCGCTGGGCTTCTCGGCCTTCTTCACGGCACCGGCGCTCAACGCCCGGATGTTCAACGTGGCGGGCGCGGCCCCGACCCTGGCGGGCGCGACGACCACCGCCGCCTTCAACATCGGCAACACGGGCGGCCCGGCGCTGGGCGGCACGGTCATCGACGCGGGCTGGGGGTTCTCGGCGACGGCCTGGGCGGGCGGCGCGATGACGATCGTCGCGGTGGGCCTCGTACTGCTGGCACTGCGGTGGCAGCGGGCGGCCAGGAGCGGGGCATCACGCCTGGTCGCAGCGGGTGCACCGGCGGCCGCGGTGGCCTCCCCGGTCCCCACCCCGAAGTGACACAACCCATTTACATGTAACCCGCAACCGCTTCTGTCCCCCGTGATGTCATCCCTCTCGTGACGAATACACGTCACGGAACCACTGCACGGAAGACCCACGGGGGACCACCCATGCGCCTGCGCACCGCCTCACTCGCCACCGCCGTCCTCGCGGCCGGTCTCGCCCTCACGGCCTGCAACGACAACGGGGGTACGGGAGCGGCTTCGCCCTCCGAGAGCTCCGCGGGCTCCGCGAGCGACAATGCCTCGTCCTCCGCCGCCCCCTCCACCGGCGGAACGGGCTCGCAGGGCACGGGCGGCACCGACAAGCCCGCCACCACCGGCGGCGCCGGGACCGGGGGCGGGGGCATCGCCGCCGCCGCGAAGTGCAAGACCTCCGCCCTCGGCTTCCAGGTCGACCCCGGCGGCGAGCCCGCCGACGCCACCGCGCAGGGCCACGTCACCATCACCCTCACCAACAAGGGCACGGCCCCCTGCTCGCTCAACGGCTACCCGGGCGTGGACCTGATGAGCGCGCCGGGCGACACCTGGTCCCTGACCCGCCAGCTCTCCGTCAAGCCGAAGGCCCTCACCCTGGACCCGGGCGGCGACGCGTACTTCACGATCACGTACCTCCCGTACTCGGCGGAGGGCAACACGGCGGACGCGGAGTTCAAGACCGCGACCATCACCCTGACTCCCCCCGGCGAGACCCAATCCAAGGACCTCCCCTGGCCCCACAGGACGCCGCTCCTGAAGCAGGACGCGGCGACGCACCCGGGCACGTTCGTGGGCCCGGTCCAGGGCGAGTAGCCAAGGGAGCACCTACAGGTCCACCACGGGGGGTGACCAGCGGTCAGTTCGGCTCGTAGCCGTGTTTGCGGCGGCGCAGGCCGGCGGCCGTGATGCGGCGGACCAGTTCCTTGCTGCCGATCTCGATCGCGCCCGCCGCCACCGCGTCCGCGTAGCGGGACTCCGGTACGTCGTAGTGGTCGCGCTCGAAGGCGCGGGGCGGGCAGCCGATCGAGGCCGCGAAGGCGTGGAGTTCGTCGTACGACGCGTCGCTGACCAGGTGGGACCAGAGGCGGCCGTGGCCGGGCCAGGTCGGCGGGTCTATGTAGATCGTCACGCCGCGGGGAGCTTTCCGACCGGGGCCACGGCGACGACGGCCTTCGTGCAGACCCAGTGCGGGTCGGGGCCCAGTTCCGGTTCCACTTCGAGCGCGTGCGGGTCGCCGTCGTGGCAGACCGGGCACAGCGGCCAGCGGCCGTACTGCTCCAGGAGCGCGTCCTGCACGTCCTGGGCGATCAGGCCCGCGACGAACGCGGCCCCGTCCGGCCACTGCTCCACCCACCAGCGCCGGTGCGCGACGGCGTCCTCCACCAGGGACACGATGCCGGGGTCCGCGACATCGCGAGCGGTCAGATCGGCCATGACCTGGGCGCGGGCGGTGTGCAGGGACTGTTCGAGGGGGGTCATGGGGCCATTGTCGCGCGACGGGACCAAAGTCCCCACGGGAGCGGGACCTGTGGACCGTTGACGCGACCCCGGCCTGAAAATATCTTTCAGGTATGAGCGAGACGGTGAAGGAAAGTTCCAGGACGGTGGGCGCGAGCCCCGAAGCCGCTCCCCCCGCGCCCGCGGCCCTCGCCGCGAAAGTGCGGACCCTGGCTCCGTCCATGACCCGCTCCATGCAGCGCGTCGCCGAGGCCGTCGCCGGGGACCCCGCCGGGTGCGCCGCCCTCACCGTGACCGGGTTGGCCGAGCTGACGGGGACGAGCGAGGCCACCGTCGTACGGACGTCGAGGCTCCTCGGCTACCCCGGCTACCGGGACCTGCGGCTGGCGCTCGCGGGGCTCGCCGCGCACCAGCAGTCGGGGCGCGCGCCCGCCGTCACCGCCGACATCGCGGTGGACGACCCGATGGCCGACGTCGTCGCCAAGCTGGCGCAGGACGAGCAGCAGACCCTCGCCGACACCGCTGCGGGCCTGGACACCGTCCAGCTCGGCGCGGCGGTCGCCGCCCTCGCGCAGGCCCGGCGGGTGGAGATATACGGGGTGGGGGCCTCCGCCCTGGTCGGCATGGACCTGGCCCAGAAGCTCCAGCGGATCGGGGTGTTCGCGCAGGCCCACAGCGACGCGCACCTCGCGGTGACCAACGCCGTCCTGCTGCGCGCCGGTGACGTCGCCATCGCGATCACCCACTCCGGGGCGACGGGCGACACCATCGAGCCGCTGCGGGTCGCCTTCGAGCACGGCGCGACGACCGTCGCGGTCACCGGCCGGCCCGGCGGGCCCGTCACCCAGTACGCCGACCACGTCCTCACCACCTCCACGGCCCGCGAGAGCGAACTGCGCCCGGCCGCCATGTCGAGCCGCACCAGTCAACTCCTGGTCGTGGACTGCCTGTTCGTCGGCGTCGCCCAGCGTACGTACGACACGGCGGGGCCCGCGCTGTCCGCCTCGTACGAGGCTCTCGCCCACCGCCACGCCCCCCGCACCACCCGATAAGGAACCCCCCACCATGACCAGCACCCCCGCCCCCTACGGCGAACTCCGCGCCCAGCTCGACACCCTCACCACCGAGGCCTTCCGGCCCGAACTCGCCGAGATCGACCGGCTGTCCACCCCCGAGCTGGCCGCGCTCATGAACAGCGAGGACGCGACCGTCCCGGCGGCCGTCGCCGCGCAGCTGCCGCAGATCGCCGCCGCGATCGACGGCATCGCCGAGCGGATGGCCCGGGGCGGCCGCCTGATCTACGCGGGCGCGGGTACGGCCGGACGCCTCGGGGTGCTCGACGCCTCCGAGTGCCCGCCCACCTTCAACACC
The DNA here is from genome assembly GCF_044744005.1 of Streptomyces sp. NPDC087440. Taxonomy (NCBI): domain Bacteria; kingdom Bacillati; phylum Actinomycetota; class Actinomycetes; order Kitasatosporales; family Streptomycetaceae; genus Streptomyces; species Streptomyces sp. NPDC087440. The sequence continues at coordinate 369,997 of NZ_JBIUXN010000002.1, forward strand.
GACCCGAGCGAGGTCGTCGGCCTGATCGCCGGTGGCCCGTCCGCCATGGTGAAAGCCGTGGAAGGGGCCGAGGACAGCAAGGAGCTGGCCGCCGAGGACCTCGACGCGCTGAAGCTGACCGCGGACGACTCCGTCATCGGCATCTCCGCCTCGGGCCGCACCCCGTACGCCATCGGCGCCGTCGAGCACGCCCGTACCCGCTACGGGGCCCTCACCGTGGGACTGTCCTGCAACGCGGACAGCGCCCTGGCGGCCGCCGCCGACCACGGCATCGAGGTCGTCGTCGGGCCCGAACTCCTCACCGGCTCCACCCGGTTGAAGTCGGGCACGGCCCAGAAGCTGGTCCTCAACACCATCTCGACGCTCGTGATGATCCGGCTCGGCAAGACGTACGGAAACCTGATGGTCGACGTCCGCGCGTCCAACGAGAAGCTGCGGGCCCGCTCGCGGCGCATCGTCGCCCTGGCCACCGGCGCGGACGACGCCGAGATCGAGGCCGCCCTCACCGCAGCCGGCGGGGAGGTGAAGAACGCGATCCTGATCATCCTCGGAGACGTGGACGGCCCCACCGCCCAGACCCTGCTCAAGGAAGAGCACGGCCACCTCCGCGCGGCCCTCGCATCGGCCCGCACCACCGCCTGACCCCTCCCTCCCCACCCCCCGCACAGCAAGGCACCACGCACCATGAGCACCGACACCCCTGAGAACAAGAACCGCGCCACCGCTGCCGCGATCCTTCCGCTCGTCGGCGGCGCGGACAACGTGACCTCGGTCGCCCACTGCATGACCCGGCTCCGGCTGGGCCTGCGCGACCGTACGCTCGTCCAGGACGACGCCCTGAAGGCGGTCCCGGCGGTCATGGGCGTGGTCGAGGACGACACGTACCAGATCGTCCTCGGGCCGGGCACGGTCGCCCGGGTCACCCCCGAGTTCGAGGCCCTCGTGGCGGAGGGGAAGTCTCCCGAAAAGGCGCTCACAGCCGACGAACTGGCGGCCGAGGGCGCCGCGATGCGGGCCGCGCAGAAGGCGAAGAACGCGACGCCGTTCAAGCTCTTCCTGCGCCGGATCGCGAACATCTTCGTTCCGCTGATTCCCGCGCTCATCGGCTGCGGCATCATCGCGGGCCTCAACGGCCTGCTGGTCAACCTGGGCTGGCTCCCGGCCGTCACCCCGGCCCTCGCCTCCATCGCGTCCGGCTTCATGGCGCTGATCGCGGTGTTCGTCGGCTTCAACACGGCGAAGGAGTTCGGCGGCACGCCGATCCTGGGCGGGGCGGTCGCGGCGATCATCGTCTTCCCCGGCGTCGCGAAGATCGACGCGTTCGGCCAGACGCTCTCGCCCGGTCAGGGCGGTGTGCTGGGCGCGCTCGGCGCGGCGGTGCTCGCGGTGTACATCGAGAAGTGGTGCCGCAAGTGGGTGCCGGAGTCGCTGGACGTGCTCGTGACGCCGACGCTGACGGTGCTGCTGTCCGGGCTGGTCACCATCTTCGGGCTGATGTTCGTCGCGGGTGAGGTCTCCACGGCCATCGGTACGGGCGCCAACTGGCTCCTCGACAACACCGGCGCCTTCGCCGGTCTCGTCCTCGGCGGGTTCTTCCTCCCGCTGGTCATGCTGGGGCTGCACCAGGCGCTGATCCCCATCCATACGACGCTCATCGAGCAGCAGGGCTACACCGTGCTGCTGCCCATCCTGGCCATGGCGGGCGCGGGCCAGGTCGGCTGCGCGGCGGCGGTCTTCCTGCGCCTGAAGAACAACCACTCGATCCGCAACACGATCAAGTCCGCCATGCCCGCGGGAATCCTGGGCGTCGGCGAGCCGCTGATCTACGGTGTCTCGCTGCCGCTGGGCCGCCCCTTCATCACGGCGTGCGCGGGCGGCGCGGCGGGCGGTGCGTTCGTCGGGCTCTTCTCGATGCTGGGCGACAAGGTCGGCTCGACGGCGATCGGTCCTTCGGGCTGGGCGCTGTTCCCGCTGCTCCAGGGCAACCAGGGGCTGGGCACGACGATCGCGATCTACGCGGGCGGGCTGCTGGTCGGGTACGTCGTGGGCTTCCTGGCCACGTACTACTTCGGCTTCACGAAGACGATGCTGGCGGAGCTGAACACGGTGGCTGCCGAGAAGGCGGCGGACCCGGCGGAGCCGAAGACTCCGGTCGCGGCCTAGCCGTACGCGTACGAAGCGAGAGCGGTGCTCCCGGGTGGGAGCACCGCTCTCGTCGTGAGCCCGTGCCCGGCGTCAGTCGGTGCCCGGCGTCAGTCGGTGGGAAAACGCGCCGTGTCCAGCTCTCCCGCGAACGGCTCCGGCAGCTCCAACCGCTCACCGAACGGCACCCGCTCCATGCGCTTGTAGGCACCGTCCTGCGGCTCCGTGAACAGGGTGCTGGTCGGCCCGTGCTGGTCAAAGCGGTCGATCAGGAGGTAGGCGGGGACGGGCGCGTGCGCGTACCCCCACAGCTTCATGGTCCGGTCGTCGCGGGCGTTGCCGCGGGAGGTGATCTCCACGACGAGGAGGGCGTCGGCGGCGTCGACGGGATCGGTTGCCGCCGCGTCGTCATCCGTCACGAAGCTCTCGGGCATCACCACGAGATCGGGCACGTAGAGCCTGTCCAGGCGAGCGATGTGGATGCCCAGGGTCTGGAAGATTCCGAGGTCGGTACGGAGACCCGAGTAGAGGAACTTCTGGATCTGGTGTGCGATGACGTTGTGATGCCTGTTCGGCGGCGGTACCAAGACGATCTGCCCCTCATCGATCTCGGCGCGCCAACCCTGGGGAATGTCCAGCTCGCGCCATGTCTGCAGCAGGTAGTCCCACGGCCCCTCGGAGGACACCTCGTAGTGCTCGACCATCGCTGCGGTCATTGCGAGTCCCTTCTTCCTCGGCCCGGGAGACGTCACCGTAGCCAGGCATATGCACGGCGGTACGTCACTTCCGCAAGCGTCCCACGTACGGGTGAGACGCGCACGGATGTCACCGCACCCAGCACTCCACCCCGCCCAGGTCCGGCATCCGGTCCCGCACGAACAGCGGGTCGAGGCCCATGCGGCGCTGCTCGCGGTAGTCCTCCAGCAGGCGGAACGCCACCCGCGACAGCGGGATGATCGCCACCAGGTTGACCAGCGCCATGAAGCCCATGAAGACGTCGGCGAGGTTCCACACGACGGAGACGGAGCCGAGCGCGCCCAGGAACACGACCACCAGCACCAGCACCCGGAAGGCCGTCAGCACCCACTTCCGCTCGTCGCCGGTGATGAACTCGATGTTGGACTGCCCGTAGTAGTAGTTCCCGATCATCGAGCTGAACGCCAGCATGAAGACGACCACCGTCAGCACGTGCCCGGCCCAGTTGCCCAGGCTCGCGTTCAGCGAGGTCTGGGTGAGGTCCGCGCCCTGGCGGGCGCCCGCCAGGTCCGGGTTGGTGGTCAGGATGATGAACGCGGTCATCGTGCAGATCAGCATCGTGTCGAAGAAGACCCCCAGCGACTGCACCAGCCCCTGCTTGACCGGGTGCGAGACGTCCGCCGCCGCGCCCGCGTTCGGGGAGGAGCCCAGGCCCGCCTCGTTGGAGAACATGCCGCGTCGGATGCCCTGCTGGATCGCGGTGCCGATCGCGCCGCCCGCGACCTCCCGGAAGCCGAGCGCCCCGCCCACGATGTCCGCCAGGACGCGGGGGAAGTCGGTGATGTTGAGGACGACGACCGCGAGGCCCAGCAGCAGGTACAGCACCGCCATGACGGGCACGAGCACCTGCGTCACGCTGCTGATGCGCCGTACGCCGCCGAAGATCACCAGCCCGAGCAGCGCCGCCAGGACCAGACCCACCACCGGCTCCCGCCAGCTCGCGTCGCCGCCAATCGAGTTCCCGACGACCGCGACGATCGTGTTGGCCTGCACCGCGTTGAAGACGAAGCCGAAGGTGACGGTGATCGTGACGGCGAAGAGCACGCCCAGCCAGCGCTTCCCGAGACCGCGCTGCATGTAGTAGGCGGGTCCGCCCCGGAACGTACCGTCGTAGTCACGCACCTTGTACAACTGCGCCAGCGCCGACTCGACGAAGGCGGAGGCCGCGCCGACCGTCGCCATCACCCACATCCAGAACACCGCGCCGGGGCCGCCCAGCGTGATGGCCGCGGCCACACCCGCGATGTTGCCGGTGCCGACGCGCGCCGCCGCCGAGATCGTGAACGCCCCGAACGAGGACACCGCCTTGCGGCCGTGCGCGTCAGGCTCCGCCTTGTCGCCCAGCACCCGGATCATCTCCGGGAACATCCGCAGCTGGACCACCTTCGACCGGACGGTGAAGTACAGCCCCGCGCCGATCACCAGCGGGATGAGCAGATAGCTCCAGAAGACGTCGTTGATGTCGACGATGACGGAGTCCAGGGTGTCCATGCGCCCCAGCTTCGAGGCGGACGCGCAGGTCAGCCACCCGGGAACGCCACTGGGGCGGCACCCCCGAAGGGATACCGCCCCAGTGGACGTACGTACTGCTGCCTGCGCGAGGCGGGAGGGGGAGGGAGGACTTAGAAGTCCATGTCCCCGCCCGGCATGCCGCCCGGAGCGGCCGCGGCGGCCTTCTCCGGCTTGTCGGCGATGACGGCCTCGGTGGTGAGGAACAGCGCGGCGATGGAGGCGGCGTTCTGCAGGGCAGAGCGGGTCACCTTCGCCGGGTCGAGGATGCCCTCGGCGATCATGTCGACGTACTCACCGGTGGCGGCGTTCAGGCCGTGACCGATGGGCAGGTTGCGGACCTTCTCGACGACGACGCCGCCCTCAAGGCCACCGTTGACGGCGATCTGCTTGAGCGGGGCCTCCAGCGCGAGCTTCACGGCGTTGGCGCCGGTCGCCTCGTCGCCCGTGAGCTCCAGCTTCTCGAAGACGGCCGAGGCCTGGAGGAGGGCGACGCCACCACCGGCGACGATGCCCTCTTCGACGGCCGCCTTCGCGTTGCGGACGGCGTCCTCGATGCGGTGCTTGCGCTCCTTGAGCTCGACCTCGGTGGCGGCACCGGCCTTGATGACGGCCACGCCGCCGGCCAGCTTCGCCAGGCGCTCCTGGAGCTTCTCGCGGTCGTAGTCCGAGTCGCTGTTCTCGATCTCGGCGCGGATCTGGTTCACGCGACCGGCGACCTGCTCGCTGTCACCGGCACCGTCGACGATGGTCGTCTCGTCCTTGGTGATGACGACCTTGCGGGCGCGGCCGAGGAGGTCCAGGCCCGCGTTCTCCAGCTTGAGGCCGACCTCTTCGGAGATGACCGTGCCGCCCGTGAGGATGGCGATGTCGTTCAGCATGGCCTTGCGGCGGTCGCCGAAGCCCGGGGCCTTGACGGCGACGGACTTGAACGTGCCGCGGATCTTGTTCACGACCAGGGTGGAGAGCGCCTCGCCCTCGACGTCCTCGGCGATGATCAGCAGGGGCTTGCCCGACTGCATGACCTTCTCCAGCAGCGGAAGGAGGTCCTTCACATTGCCGATCTTCGAGTTGACGATCAGGATGTACGGGTCGTCGAGCGACGACTCCATGCGCTCCATGTCGGTGGCGAAGTACGCCGAGATGTAGCCCTTGTCGAAGCGCATGCCCTCGGTGAGCTCGAGCTCCAGGCCGAAGGTCTGCGACTCCTCGACCGTGATGACGCCTTCCTTGCCGACCTTGTCCATGGCCTCGGCGATGAGCTCGCCGATCTGGGTGTCGGCGGCGGAGATGGAGGCCGTCGAAGCGATCTGCTCCTTGGTCTCGACATCCTTCGCCTGCTCCAGGAGGGCGGCGGAGACGGCCTCGACGGCCTTCTCGATGCCACGCTTCAGGGCCATCGGGTTGGCGCCCGCGGCAACGTTGCGGAGACCCTCACGGACCAGCGCCTGCGCGAGGACGGTCGCGGTCGTCGTGCCGTCACCGGCGACGTCGTCCGTCTTCTTCGCGACCTCCTTGACGAGCTCGGCGCCGATCTTCTCGTACGGGTCCTCGAGCTCGATCTCCTTGGCGATGGAGACACCGTCGTTGGTGATCGTGGGGGCGCCCCACTTCTTCTCAAGAACGACGTTCCGGCCCTTGGGGCCGAGAGTGACCTTGACGGCGTCGGCGAGCTGGTTCATGCCACGCTCGAGGCCGCGCCGGGCCTCCTCGTCGAACGCGATGATCTTGGCCATGTGAAGTGGTCCTCCCAGGACGGGGTGGATTTCTCCGGACCGGGGGTTCGGTGCCCGCGACGGACGGCTTCGCGATGCCCGGGAATCCTTACCCCGACACCTCTCGGCCTCACCGAACCTGGTCCAAGTTCTGTCACTCTCACTGGGAGAGTGCTAACGCCAATGATTAGCACTCGACCCATGCGAGTGCAAGCGGATACCACAGATCTTGGACACGGGCACGCACGGTGGGCCGACCGTGGACCGGTCGCGGGCCGGGGCACGGGCCCCGGACGCACCAAGGGCCCGTACCCCTGTAGCGGGATACGAGCCCTGAGCGCGTGAGAACTGGTGAGTGCGTAGTTGGCCGATCGCGCCGAGATCAGACGGCGAGCTTGACCATGTCCGCCTGCGGACCCTTCTGGCCCTGCGAGATCTCGAACTCGACTCGCTGACCCTCTTCAAGGGTGCGGTAGCCGTCCATCTGGATCGCGCTGTAGTGGACGAAAACATCCGCACCACCGTCGACCGCGATGAAGCCGTACCCCTTCTCCGCGTTGAACCACTTGACGGTGCCCTGAGCCATGCCTAACTCCCCTATTACTGGCCCTTGCGCGAGACCGCACTTCGCGACCCCGGGTCAGACCCCACCCGCCGACAGGAACGCGGAAGGTGTGCGCCGTAGCGCGTCGACCGCGGCTGAATGTATCCGCCCAACTGCCCTCTGCAACAGGTCAATCCGACGAGAATTCTGGGCAGGATCGAACGCCCGGATCGGTCAACTCCCGCATTTCCAGGGCAAGTCGGGCCGGACATAGCGTGCGCATCGGCGGCAAATCGCTCGAACACACGGGCCGCATCTTGTCGCCTTCTCATATGCACGGGGCATGGGCGGCGACCGGGGCTTCCCCCACTCTACCCCTTTCAACCCTGCAGAATTGCCCCCTCCGCTTGTGTGCGGAGGGGGCAACTGGGGTCAACGCGGGGCGCGTTGGGGGCGCACGCCGAGGGGCGGTCAGCCTCCGGCGACGGCCGGGATGATCGAGACGCCGGCGCCGTCCGGGGTGGCCGTCTCCAGGCCGCTCTCGAAGCGGACGTCGTCGTCGTTCACGTACACGTTCACGAAGCGGCGCAGCTTGCCCTGGTCGTCCAGGACGCGGGCGGCGATGCCCGTGTGGTTCTTCTCCAGGTCGGCGATGACCTCGGCGAGGGTCGCACCCTCGGCGGCCACCTCGGCCTCGCCTCCGGTGTACGTGCGGAGGATGGTGGGGATGCGGACCTTGACGCTCATGGGTTCAGCCTTCCTTGCGTACGTACGGGGGTGATTCAGCGTGCCAGGCCGGCGTCGCGGAACGCGTCCAGGCTCGGCCGGATGGTCGCGGAGGGGCCGGTGGTCGGGGCCACCGCGTCCAGGGTCTTGAGACCGTCGCCGGTGTTGAGGACGACGGTGGTCAGCGTCGGGTCCAGCAGCCCGGCCTCGATGAGCTTCTTCGTCACGCCGACGGTCACGCCGCCCGCGGTCTCCGCGAAGATGCCCTCGGTGCGGGCCAGCAGCTTGATCGCGTCGACGACCTGCTCGTCGTTCACGTCCTCGACGGCCCCGCCGGTGCGCCGGGCGATGTCCAGGACGTACGGGCCGTCCGCCGGGTTGCCGATGGCGAGCGACTTGGCGATGGTGTTCGGCTTCTGCGGGCGGACCACGTCGTGACCGGCCTTGAAGGCCGTCGACACCGGGGAGCAGCCCTCCGCCTGGGCGCCGAAGATCTTGTACGGCTTGTCCTCGACCAGACCGAGCTTGATCAGCTCCTGGAGGCCCTTGTCGATCTTCGTGAGCTGCGAACCCGAGGCGATCGGGATGACGATCTGGTCCGGAAGCCGCCAGCCGAGCTGCTCGCAGATCTCGTACGCGAGCGTCTTCGACCCCTCGCCGTAGTACGGGCGCAGATTGACGTTGACGAAGCCCCAGCCCTCGCCCAGCGGGTCGCCGATGAGCTCGGAGCAGAAGCGGTTCACGTCGTCGTAGTTGCCCTCGATGCCGACCAGCTCGCCCCCGTACACGGCGGCCATGACGACCTTGCCCTGCTCCAGGTCGTGCGGGATGAACACGCAGGAGCGGAAGCCGGCCCGGGCGGCGGCGGCGCCCACCGCACCGGCCAGGTTGCCGGTGGAGGAGCAGGAGAGGGTGGTGAAGCCGAAGGCGCGGGCGGCCTCGACGGCGATCGCGACGACGCGGTCCTTGAAGGAGTGGGTCGGGTTCCCGGAGTCGTCCTTGACGAACAGGCCGCCGGTGACACCCAGTTCACGCGCCAGATTGTCCGCCTTGACCAGCTTCGTGAAGCCGGGGTTCAGGCTGGGCTTGGTGGCGACGTCGGCCGGGACGGGCAGCAGCGGGGCATAGCGCCAGATGTTGTCCGGACCGGCCTCGATGCGCTTCTTCAGCTCTTCGGGGCTGTCGGTGGGGAGGTCGTACGCCACTTCCAGCGGCCCGAAACAGAGCTGGCAGGCGAAGATCGGACCGAGTTCGAAACGCTCCCCGCACTCGCGGCAGGAGAGGGCGGCGGCGGGGCCGAGGTCAACGGTGTTCACTGCGGCTTCGGTGGTCTGCACAGCCATGATGGCGAGGTCCTTTCCTCATCTTCCCCGCGACGACTTTCGTACGCGAGACGGAATTGGCACCTTCCTGGCCTGACCTCGCGGTCGGCTGGGGGGTTGCCGGGACTTCAACGGGCCGTTTCCCTCTGTCCCTCTGGATGAGCGCTATGACTCCGGCGACCGCACAGGCGGGCCGAGTGTTTATGTGCGCTTCCGACCCCGACATGCACAGGTCGTCCGCGTTGTTCAAGACTGTAACCGAACCCCCGGACGGGTGTGCCAGACGTCCGGACCGCGAGATGGATCACAAAAGCGACCACAGGGACAGGAGTGACGGGCGTGCTGGAAGAGGTGGAGCGCTGGCTGCAGGCGCGGTCCTGGTCGGCCGCCGACCGCCCGCCGGAGCAGCTCCTCGCCGCCAAGGCCGCCCACGGGCAGAGCATCAGCGTGGTGCTGCCCGCCCTGAACGAGGAGGCGACGGTCGGCGAGATCGTCGCCACGATCCGCCGGGACCTGATGGGCCCCGCGTTCCCCCTGGTGGACGAACTGGTGGTGATCGACTCCGGCTCCACCGACCAGACCGCGAAGGCGGCCGCCGAGGCGGGCGCCCGGGTGGTGCACCGGGACGAGATCCTGCCGCGCGTCCCCGCCCTGCCCGGCAAGGGCGAGGTCCTGTGGCGCTCACTCCTGGTCACCACGGGCGACGTCGTCTGCTTCGTGGACGCGGACCTGAAGGACTTCGACGCCTCGTTCGTCTCGGGCATCGTCGGCCCGCTGCTCACCGACCCGCACCTCCAGTTCGTGAAGGCCACCTACGACCGCCCGCTCGACGGCGCGGCGGGCCAGGGCGGCCGGGTCACCGAGCTGATGGCCCGCCCCCTGCTCAACCTGCACTGGCCCCAACTGGCCGGATTCGTCCAGCCGTTGGGCGGCGAGTACGCGGCCCGCCGCTCCCTCCTGGAGCGCCTGCCCTTCCCCGTCGGGTACGGGGTCGAACTCGGCCTGCTCATCGACTCCCTGCACACGGTCGGCCTGGACGCGCTGGCCCAGGTGGACGTGGGGGTGCGCATCCACCGCCACCAGGACGGCCAGGCGCTGGGCCGGATGGCCGCCGCGATCTACCGCACCGCCCAACTCCGGCTCTCCCGGGGGCATTTGATACGTCCGTCCCTCACCCAGTTCGAGCGGATCGGCTCCGGCTTCGTCCCCCGTACACACCCTGTGGACACCGAGGAGCGCCCGCCCATGCGGGAGATCGCGGAGTACGCGGCGCGGCATGCGGCGTAAGCGGCTGCCACAACCGGCCCGGGACCGCGCGTCGCACCCCGCTCCGTAACTCTGCGTAGCTAGCTTTCGCCGTATGCGACTGACCCGACCCCGGAGCACCCTGACCCTGCTCCTCACCGCCGCGGCCCTGACCACCGCAGCGGCCCCCCAGCCCCGCATCCCGGCTCCCGCACCCCGCGCCGGGGTCGTCGAGCCCTTCGCCAAGCGGTACGACGCCTCGCTGTACGGCGACTTCCGGACCATCGGCAACACGGTGCTGGGCTGCGCCGCCAACCCCGCCGACGCCCAGGACTGCGCCGACGCGACCAGCGGCGCCTGGGCCCAAGGGTCCAACAACAGCTTCGTGATGCGGCGGATCAACACCGCGGGCATGAACCCGGCACACGGCTCCAGCACCGGCCGGCTGGTGATCCCGCCGGGCGCGCGGGTCGCGTACGCGCGCCTCTTCTGGGGCGGCAACAACGGCAGCATGTACGCGCGCGGCGCCGTGCACCCCGGCTGCGACTCCCGGGCCCTCAGCGAGCCGACCGACCCCACCCCGGGCAGCCCGGACGACGTGGTGCCGAAGCTGCGGGTGGGCACCGGACCCGCCACCCCGGTGGTACCTGAGTTCCGGGTGCAGGACCCGGCCGACGCGAGGGGCGCGCACTTCTTCACCGCGGAGGCCGACGTCACCGGGGCCTTCGCCGGGACGACCGGCACCGGGCAGCCGCTGACGGTCGGCGTCGGCGACATCTGGACCACCGAGGGCTTCGGCTGCTCGGCGGGCTGGTCGCTGACGGTCGTGTACGCCTACGACGCCCCGCAGCCGGAGCACGCGCCCAACCGCCGCCACGTCTACGTCTTCGGCGGCCACGTCTTCCAGGGCGCCTCCGACCCGGACACCACGCTCACCGTGGCGGGCTTCCGCAAGCTGGGCGGGGTGAAGGCGCGGGCGAGCGTCACCGCGTACGAGGGCGACGCCGCGTACAAGGGGGACCGGTTCCTGGTGGGCGGCCTGCCGGTCGCCGAGAGCCGTACCGGTGCGCTGGACAACTTCTTCGTCAGCCACGCGGACGGCTCCCTCGATCCCGACCTGGTCACCAACATGTCCATCGACGCCAAGGAGTTCGACCTGCCGGACGGAGCAATTCCGCCGGGTGCGACCTCGACGGCGCTGACCTTCACCACCGCCGGGGACACCTACGTGCCGCAGTCGCTGGCGCTGTCCGTGCCGATCCCCGACCTGGAGTACTCCAAGACGGCGAGCACGAAGTCGGCGCACCCGGGCGATGTGGTCCGCTACACGGTCCGGGCCCGCAACACGAGCACCCTGGACCACCCCGGCGCGGACTTCACCGACGACCTGACGGACAACCTCGACGACGCGGTGTACCAGGGCGACGCCCGGGCCTCGCTGGGGACCGTGACGTACCAGGCCCCGAAGCTGCGCTGGTCGGGGGCGGTGCCGGCCGGGGCGACGGCCGAGGTCACCTACTCGGTACGGGTGACGAAGCCCAGGTCGGGCGACGGGAAGCTGCGCAACGGCGTGGTCGTGACGACCCGGAACACCAACTGCCCGCCCGGCAGCAAGGACCCGGCGTGCGTGGTGACACCGACGGTGGGCCCGGTCAAGCCGACGGGGAAGCCCACGGGCAAACCGACGGGCCACGGCGGGAAGCCGACCGGCAGGCCCACCGGGCACGGCTCCTGGTGGCACGGCGGCGGGACGAAGCCCGGCGGCCGGCCGCACCCGGGCCCGATGCCGTCCGCGCAGAGCGCCGGTGCCCATGAGCTGGCCCGTACCGGCCCCGACGACCGGGCGCTGTGGGTGGCGGCCGGGGGCGCGCTGACGCTGGCCGGGCTCGGCGTGCTGGCGTCCGTCTCGGTCCGGAGCCGCCGCCGGCCGTGAGCGGGAGTGCCGTACCGGGGTGCGCGGGAATGCCGTGCGGCCGTGCTCGTCCGTCGAGTGCGGCCGTACGCACGTTTGAGGGGAATCCCTACCGGCTAGGTTTCGCCACATGACTTCCGCGTACGACGCTGAGCAGCCCGAGCCCGTCCAGGCCGAGATCCTCGTCGCCTCCAACAGGGGCCCGGTGACGTACGCCCTCGGCGACGACGGGGAACTGACCGCCAGGCGCGGCGGCGGTGGGCTGGTCTCGGGCCTGTCCGCGATCGGACCCGACGCGGACGCGCTGTGGGTGTGCTCGGCGCTCGGCGAGGGCGACCGGGAGGCGGTCCGGCGCGGGGTCGGCGAGCCGGGCGTACGGATGCTGGACATCGACGCGGACACGCACGCCGACGCGTACAACGGCATCTCGAACTCGGTGCTGTGGTTCGTGCACCACCTGCTGTACCAGACCCCGCTGGAGCCGGTCTTCGACGCGGAGTTCCGTCGCCAGTGGGCGGCGTACGAGACGTACAACCGGGCCTTCGCGCGGGCGCTCGCCGAGGCGGCGGCCCCGGGGGCGGCGGTCCTCGTGCAGGACTACCACCTGTGCCTGGTCCCCGGCATGCTCCGCGAGCTGCGCCCCGACCTGCGCATCGGCCACTTCTCGCACACCCCGTGGGCCCCGGTGGACTACTTCCGCCTGCTCCCCGACGACATCGCCGAGCAGCTCCTGCGCGGCATCCTCGGCGCGGACCGGGCGGCCTTCCTGACCCGGCGCTGGGCGGACGCGTTCACGCAGTGCGCGCTGAGCGTGCTGGGCGAGGAGGCGCTCGACGGCAAGCGGATCGGGGTGCACGGTCTGGGCGCGGACGCCGACTTCCTGCGGGAGCGGGCGCACCGGGACGACGTGGCGGAACGGCTGGCGGCGCTGCGCGAGCAGGTCGGCGGCGGCCCGGACCGGCGCACGATCGTCCGCGTGGACCGCACCGAACTGTCCAAGAACATCGTGCGCGGGCTACTCGCGTACGGACACCTCCTCGACACCCGCCCCGAGTGGCGGGAACGGGTCGTGCACATCGCCTTCGCCTACCCCTCGCGGCAGGACCTGGCGGTGTACCGGGACTACACGCAGGAGGTGCAGCGGGTCGCCGACGACATCAACTCCCGTTACGGGACGGAGGGTTGGACGCCGGTCGTGCTCCACGTGAAGGACGACTTCGCGCGCTCCCTGGCCGCGTACCGGCTCGCCGACGTGGCGCTGGTGAACCCGATCCGGGACGGCATGAACCTGGTCGCCAAGGAGATCCCGGTGGTCTCCGACGAGGGCTGTGCGCTGGTGCTGTCGCGGGAGGCGGGGGCGTACGAGGAGCTGGGCGAGGACGCGGTCGTGGTGAACCCGTACGACGTGGTGGGCACGGCCGACGCCCTGCACGAGGCCCTGACGATGGAGCCCGGGGAGCGCGCCGAGCGGACCAAGCGGCTCGCGGCGGCGGCGACGGCGCTGCCGCCCGCGCAGTGGTTCCTGGAGCAGCTGGAGGCGCTGCGCGCCTAGGAAACGACCGAAGGCCCGGAGTCCCTGGGAAGGGATTCCGGGCCTTCGGCCTGCTAGTAGCGGGGACAGGATTTGAACCTGCGACCTCTGGGTTATGAGCCCAGCGAGCTACCGAGCTGCTCCACCCCGCGTCGGTGAACACGACAGTACGGGGTTTCGGCGGCGGTGGGAAATCGATTATCCGGAGACCCGTTCGGCGAGGGCCGCCAGGAAGGCGGTGACCTCGGCCGGGCCCGGCAGCAACACGTCTGCCTGGTCGGCGAGTTCGGGGATGGCGGTGCCGCTGCACACGAGGAGGCCCGGGACGCCGTCGGAGCGGAGTTTCTCGACGGCCGCGTAGGCGGGGAGGTCGCCGAGGTCGTCGCCCGCGTAGAGCACGCAGCGGGCGCCCACTTCGCGTACGTACGCCTCCAGCGCGACGCCCTTGTCGACGCCCGGCGGCCTCAACTCCAGTACGAGTCGGCCGGGTTCGAGGAGGAGGTCGTGGCGGGCGGCCAGCTCGGCGAGGGGGCCGCGCAGGGCCTCGAAGGCGGCTTCGGGGGCGGTGGCGCGGCGGGTGTGGACGGCGACGGCCTGCCCCTTCTCCTCCACCCAGGTGCCGCGCCAGGCGCCGTGCGCGTCCAGCACGCCGGGCAGCTCGGCACGGGCGGCGGCGAGGCCGGGGTGGGGGGCGGGGGCGCGGACGGTGCCGGTGCGGGCGTCCCAGCGTTCGGCGCCGTAGTGGCCGAGGACGACGAGGTGCTCCAGGGCGGGCACCCCGGCGAAGCCGCCGTACCGCACGGCCACCCCCGCGGGGCGGCCGGTGACGATCGCCACGGAGGCCACGTGCGGGGCCAGGGCGGCGAGGGCGGGGACGGCGCCGGGGTGGGCGCGGGCCTGTTCGGGGTCCGCGACGATGTCGGCGAGGGTGCCGTCGAAGTCGAGGGCGACCAGGGCGCGGGCGGGGTCGGCGAGCAGGGCGGCGAGGGCGTCGCGGCCGGCGGGGGTGGACGGTTCGGGAAGAGTGTCCATGGCGGGGAGCCTACCGAGCGGGGGCTCGGGGTGAACGGGGGGTTCCGGCCTTGCGGGGCCGGTGCCGGGGATGGCTGCCCGGAGGGCATGCCATCCAGGGGCGCGGGGAACTGCGCGAGCAACCACCCACCCGGCCGCCCGGCGAGCGCTTCAGGTGAAGGGGCGGGGCCTTGGCGGTGAGGCGCGTCCGGCACAGGGCTGGGGCGGGGGCGGCACCCGGGTGGGCCGGGAGCGGGAGGGGCCGCCCCCTTGCCCGCCCTCCCCCAAGCTCTCAACTTCGTTCGAGCAGGGGGTACCCCCCTCGCCCCCGGGGGGCGGCCCCGCCGCCCAAGGGGGCTCAGGGGGCTACGGGGGCTCAGGGGGCTACGGGGGTTAGCGCCGAGCCCTCCGCTCGTCCCGCACCCTGCGCAGCCGTTTCACCGTGGAGGGGTCGTGCTCCCACGCGCGGGAGTCGTCCAGCAGGGCGTTGAGGAGCTGGTAGTACCGGGTGGGCGAGATGCCGAGCTGCTCGCGGATGGCGCGCTCCTTGGCGCCCGGCCCGGGCCACCCCCGCTTCTCGACGTCGAGCACGGCCAGCTCGCGGGCGGACAGCGAGGGGGCGGCGGGGAGGGCGGCAGGGGCGCCGGCGGGGGTGCCGGAGGGGCTGCCCCCGTCCTCGTACGGCTGCTGGTCGGACATGCGTCCAGACTAGGCCGACGGGACGGGCGGCGGAGGCGACGGACTACCGCAGGGCCGCGTTGTCCAGGGCGGCGGCCTCGCGGGACAGGACGCCCAGGACGGCGCCGGGGGTGTTCGAGGGCTCGACGGCCGTGCCGATCTGCTGCTTGATGTTGCTGCTGACCTCGGCCCAGGAGGTCTTGGAGACCGGGTACGACACGGCGTTCGGCAGCGCCTCCAGGAACTTGTGCAGCTTCTGGTGCTTGCTGTCGCCCGCCATCTTCGCGGAGGCGGACAGGGTGACCGGCAGCAGGTCGAACTCGTCGGCGAAGTCCAGGACGTTCTCGTCGCTGTAGACGAAGTCCAGGAACTTGCCCATCTCCTTGCGGTGGCCGTTCTGCTTGAAGCCCATCATCCAGTCGGCGACGCCCATCGAGGGGCGCTTCTTGCCGTTGGGGGTGGGCAGCGGCGCCATCTCGTACTTCACGCCGTTCTTCTCGGCCTGCTGCATCAGCGACGGGTGGCCGTTGAGCATGCCGACCTGGCCCTTGGAGAAGGCCTCGAAGGCGGCCTTGCGGTTGAGCTTGCCGGGGGCGACGGGGCCGGTCAGACCGGGCGCGACGAGTTCCTTCTTGAGGAACTGGAACGCGTTGATGTTGTCGGCCGAGTTGATGATGTACGTACCGATGTCGTCGACGTAGCCGGAACCGCCCGCCAGCATCCAGTTCAGGGTCTCCGCCTGGGCCTCCTCGGGGCCCAGCGGCAGCGCGAACGGGGTGGGCACGCCCTTGGCCTTGAGCTTCTTCGCGTCGGCGGCCAGCTCGTCCCAGGTCTCCGGGGCCTCGGCGATGCCGGCCTTCTCGAAGAGGGTCTTGTTGTAGAAGAGCTGGCGGGTGCTGCCGATGAAGGGCAGCCCGTACTGGATGCGGTCGAACTTGCCGTCCTGGGCGAGGGAGTCCAGGAAGTTGGCCTGGACCGGGATGGAGAGCATGTCGTTCGCGGAGTAGAGCTTGCCCGCGGCCGCGTAGTCGGCGTACGCGCCGATCTGGGCCAGGTCGGGGGCCTCGTTCGCCTTCACCATCGCGGCGACCTTGCTGTCGACGTCGTCCCAGGAGTAGATCTGTACGTCGACCTTG
The DNA here is from genome assembly GCF_044744005.1 of Streptomyces sp. NPDC087440. NCBI lineage: Bacteria > Bacillati > Actinomycetota > Actinomycetes > Kitasatosporales > Streptomycetaceae > Streptomyces > Streptomyces sp. NPDC087440. Next base: position 386,224 of record NZ_JBIUXN010000002.1, read on the forward strand.
ATGCCGGGGTTCTTCGCCTCGAACTTCTCGGCCAGCCTGTCCCAGTACTTCTTGGTGCCGTCGCCGCCGTCGAGGTTGTAGTCGGCGGCCACCAGCTTGAGGGTGACGTCACCGCCCGAGCCGCCGACGCTTCCGCAGCCGGAGACCGATATCGCCGTCGCGAGTGCGGCGACTGCCGCGGTCAGACCCAAGTAGCGCCGCTGCACAGCCCGTTCCACCCTCTATTGCCCGATTTGCCGCTTGTTGACGTTGATATGTGCGTTGATGTCCACGTGCCCTTGTGGGGCCCCGCGTGTCCCACCTACGCCCTTTTCCACATGAGTTGTGATTTTGGCTCATGCGCGAGCGCGAGGTCTACACCACTTGGGTATCTCTTCCGCAACACCTTCCGCAAATCGCGCACGGCCTGCTAAGCAGGGCGGCAGCAAGGTCATCCCCGTGTTCGTCCGTGTTCTAGGAGCCGTCGCGCATGTCCCGCACCGCAGTTGAGATAGCCACCCAGCCGACCTGTTGGCGGCGCGCCGCCGAGTACGCGGCCGACTTCGAGGGGCTTCCCCTGCCTGGTGAGCGCGTTGCGGTCACCGGCTGCGGCACCTCCTGGTTCATGGCCATGGCGTACGCGGCGCTGCGCGAGGCGTCCGGCCAGGGCGAGACGGACGCCTTCGCGTCGTCCGAATTCCCGGTGGGCCGCTCCTACGACCGTGTGGTGGCAATCACTCGCTCCGGTACGACCAGCGAGGTGCTGGCCCTGCTCGGCGAGGTCCGCGGCACGGTCCCCACGCTCGCCCTCACCGGCGACCCGACCACCCCGATCATGACCGCGGCGGACACCGTCGCCGTCCTGGACTGGGCCGACGAGGAGTCCGTCGTCCAGACCCGCTTCGCCACCACCGCGCTCGCCTTCCTGCGGGCGGGCCTGGAGCGCACGGGCAAGCTGGCGGACGGGGTCAAGACGGTGGCGGAGGCGGCCGTCGACGCCGAACTCGCCGTCACCGAGCCGCTCCCCGAGACCGTCACCTCCGCCGAGCAGTGGACCTTCCTGGGGCGGGGCTGGACGTACGGGCTGGCGCAGGAGGCGGGCCTGAAGATGCGGGAGGCGGCCGGAGCCTGGACCGAGTCGTACCCGGCGATGGAGTACCGCCACGGGCCGATCTCGATCACCGGCCCGAACCGGGTGGCGTGGATGTTCGGCACCCTGCCGGAGGGGCTGGCCGGGGACGTGGCAGGAGTCGGCGGCACGGTCGTCGCCCACGCCTCGGCCGACCCCATGGCGGACCTGATCCGCGCGCAGCGGCTGGCGGTGGTCCTGGCCGAGTCCAAGGGCTACGACCCGGACCACCCCCGCAACCTCTCCCGCAGCGTCATCCTTCCTTGACCGGGTCCCCCGCACCCCGGGGGCTGGGGTGCCCGCTGATCCCCTGACCGGGCCCCCGCACCCGGGGGGCTGGGGTGCCCGCTGGTCCCTGGGCCTCCGCCCCCCCCTGATCCCAGGCCCCCCGTTCCCTAGCCCCCCGGGGGGGCGCTGCCCCCTTGGGCTCCCGCCTCTTGCCGCCCTGCCTCCTCGGCTCCGCCTGTCCGCCCCGCCCCCTTGGCTCCGCCTCTTGCCGCCCCGCTCCCTTGGCTCCGCCTCTTGCCGCCCCGCCCCCTTGGCCCCGCCTCTTGCCGCCCCGCCCCCTTGGGCGACGGGGCCGCCCCAAGGGGGCGGAACGGGCGGGCAAGGGGGCGGCCCACCCGACACCGGCCCCGCCCGGTTCCGGCCCTCTCGCCACCGGCCCAGCCCGGCACCGGCCCAAGGCCAAGCCCCCCCCCGCCGGACGCCCGTCCCAAGGGGCCCTGGCCCACCCCCCGGCGCCGGGCACGCGCAGCCCCGCCCCGCCGGGGCAAGGGGGTCCCCAGCCCCACCCCTTCACCTAAACCCGCGGGGGCAAGGGGGACAGGTTCCCGTGCAGGTGGTGGTGGGTCTCGGTCCCGTGCGGGTGCGTCGTGGTTGCTCGCGCAGTTCCCCGCGCCCCTGGCGGGGCACGGAGGTAGTGCGTCTGGTCGCGCCCGCGCGGCGGAGCCGCAGACGGGTACAGCCCCGCGCCCCTGAAGGGGCGCCCACGCGGCGGAGTCGCACGTGCAGCACCCGCCCCGCGCCGTTGAAGGGGCACGGCTCGACGGCGGCGAGCCGTCCGGGCGCGCCCGGACAGCCCCACGCCCTCCGCCCCGGAGAAGGCCCAGGAACGTACCCCCGCCGCACAGGGAAGAGGCAGTGGACTAGACCTCTCAGGGCAGACGCGCGACACTGACCCCGTGAAACACGTCATCGCCCTCGATGTAGGCGGCACCGGCATGAAAGCCGCCCTGGTCGCCCCCAACGGCACCCTCCTCCACGAGGCCCGCCGCCCCACCGGCCGGGACCGCGGTCCGGACGCCGTCGTCGAGTCGATCCTCGCCTTCGCCGCAGACCTCCGCGCCCACGGCGAGACCCACTTCGGCACGAGCGCCGATGCCGCCGGCGTCATCGTCCCCGGCATCGTCGACGCCGAGAAGGGCGTCGCCGTGTACGCCGCCAACCTCGGCTGGCGCGACGTCCCCCTGCGCACCCTCCTCGGCGAGCGCCTCGGCGACATCCCCGTCGCCGTCGGCCACGACGTCCGCACCGGCGGCCTCGCCGAGGGCCGCATCGGCGCGGGCAAGGGCACCGACCGCTTCCTCTTCGTACCGCTCGGCACCGGCATCGCGGGCGCCATCGGCATCGACGGCGGCATCGAGGAGGGCGCCCACGGCAACGCGGGCGAGATCGGGCACATCGTCGTGCGCCCCGGCGGCGTCGACTGCGGCTGCGGCCAGCGCGGCTGCCTGGAGCGGTACGCCTCCGCCTCCGCCGTCTCCCTCGCCTGGGCACAGGCGACGGGCGACCCGGACGCCGACGCCGCCGACTGCGCGAAGGCCGTCGAGGCCAAGGATCCGAAGGCCGTAGCCGTCTGGCAGGACGCCGTCGACGCCCTCGCCGACGGCCTCGTCACCGCGCTCACTCTTCTCGACCCGCGCACGATCATCGTGGGTGGCGGACTGGCCGAAGCCGGGGAGACCCTGTTCGTGCCCCTGCGCGAGGCCGTCGAGCAGCGCGTCACCTTCCAGCAGCTGCCGACGATCGTCCCGGCCGCCCTCGGCGACACGGCCGGGTGCCTCGGCGCGGGCCTCCTCGCCTGGGACCTGCTGGCCGCGTACAACGGCAGCACTCCTCAAGACCCCCGAGAAGCCCCCCAGAACCACCCCCACACCCACGCCATGCACACCGACGTCATGGCCCCCACGGAGGTATCCGACTGATGACCAGCAGCAAGGGCAGCGATGTCCACGTCCTGTCCGGCGCCAAGGTGGTGCTCCCCACCGGCACCGTCGACGGCGGCCGGGTCATCGTCGACGGCACGAGGATCGCGGGAGCGCTCCCCGACTCCGCCGCCACCGCCCCCGCGCGGGACCTCTCCGGCCACTGGATCGTCCCCGGCTTCGTGGACATGCACGTCCACGGCGGCGGCGGCGCGTCCTTCACCTCCGGCACCCCGGAGGAGGTCCTCACCGCGGTCGAGACGCACCGCAGGCACGGCACGACCACGATGGTCGCCTCCACCGTCACCGACGACATGGACGTGCTGGCCGGCCGCGCCGCGCTCCTCGCCGAGATCGTCCAGCAGGGCGACCTGGCGGGCATCCACTTCGAGGGCCCGTTCATCTCCCCCTGCCGCAAGGGCGCGCACAGCGAGGCGTTGCTGCGCGACCCCGACCCGGCGGACGTGCGCAAGCTGATGGACGCCGCGCACGGCACGGCCAAGATGTTCACCCTGGCCACCGAGCTGCCGGGCGGCCTGGACTCCGTACGCCTGCTGGCCGACAGCGGCGTGATCGCCGCGATCGGGCACACGGACGCGACGTACGAGCAGACCGTCGCCGCCATCGACGCGGGCGCCACCGTCGCCACCCACCTCTACAACGCGATGCCCGCCATCGGCCACCGCACGCCGGGCCCGATCGTCGCCCTGCTGGAGGACGAGCGGATCACCATCGAGCTGATCAACGACGGCACCCACCTGCACCCGGGCTCCTTCCAGCTCGCGTACCACCACGCGGGCGCCGACCGCGTCGCGCTGATCACCGACGCGATGGACGCGGCGGGCTTCGGGGACGGCCACTACGAGCTCGGCCCGCTCGCCGTCGAGGTCAAGGACGGTGTCGCGCGCCTGGTCGAGGGCGGTTCCATCGCGGGCTCGACCCTCACCCTGGACACGGCCTTCCGCCGCTCGGTGACCATCGACGGCCTGTCGGTCGACGACGCGGTGCGCTCGCTGTCCGCCAACCCGGCCCGCCTGCTGGGCGTGGACGACAGGGTCGGCTCGCTCGACCCGGGCAAGGACGCGGACCTCGTGGTGCTCGACGCGGACTTCGCGATCGTCGGGGTGATGCGCAAGGGCGCATGGGTGGTTGAGCCCGGATAGTTCCCAAGTGGGGTGATTTCCCCCGCGCATTGATGTGAAGTGGCTGGCCCGCACCCCTGGGCCAGCCACTCTTCTTTTGGCATGATCCCCCTGGTAGGCCAGACAGAAAGCGCTTTCTAAGCTTCGGCGCTTTGAACCTCGGGGACCTTGGGGGTGGACGCGGATCATGGCCACGATCCTCACCGTCACGCTGAACACCGCACTCGACCTCACCCACCACGTCCCCGAACTCGTCCCGCACGCCTCGCACCGCGTCACCCGCGTCACCCAGCGCCCGGGCGGCAAGGGCCTGAACGTGGCCCGTGTGCTGTCCGCCCTCGGCCACGACACGGTCGTCACCGGCTTCGCGGGCGGCCCCACCGGTGACGTCCTGCGCTCGCTCCTGGCCGCCGAACGGCCCGTCGACGCGCTCGTCCCCATCACCGGCGAGACGCGCCGCACGCTCGCCGTCGTCGACGAATCCACCGGCGACACCACCCAGTTGAACGAGCCCGGGCCGACCGTCTCCCCCGCCGAGTGGGAGTCCTTCCTCCTCTCGTACGAGTCCCTGCTGACCGGCGCCGAGGCCGTCGCCCTCTGCGGCAGCCTGCCGCCGGGCGTCCACGTGGGCGCGTACGCCGACCTGGTCCGCCGGGCCAGGGCCGCCGGGGTCCCGGTCCTCCTGGACACCAGCGGCGAGCCCCTGCTGCGGGGCCTCGCCGCCCGCCCCGACCTGATCAAGCCGAACGCCGACGAGCTCTTCCAGCTCACCGGCTCCCGCGACCCCGCCACGGCCTCGGCGGACGCCCGCCGCAAGGGGGCCCGGGCGGTGGTCGCCTCGCTGGGCCCGGACGGCATCCTCGCCACCACGGACACGGGCACCTGGCAGGCCGCCCCGCCCGCCCTCATCCGGGGCAACCCCACGGGCGCGGGCGACTCCGCCGTCGCGGGCCTCCTCTCGGGCCTGGTCTCCCACCTCCCCTGGCCCGCCCGCCTGGCCCGCGCGGTCGCCCTCTCGGCGGCGACGGTCGCGGCACCGGCGGCGGGCGAATTCTCCGCTTCGGTGTACGAGTCCCTCCTCCCGGAGATCAAGGTCACCGAACACCCCCTCACCCCCTCATGACCCCTCCCACCCCCACCACACCCCCCTTTGGGCTCCACCCTCTGCCGCCCCGCCCTCTCGGGCTCCACCCCCACCCTCTCGGACGCCGCCCCCGCCCTCTCGGGCTCCGCCCCCGCCCTCTCGGGCTCCGCCCTGTGCCGCCCCACCCCCTTGGCTCCGCCTCTCGCCGCCCCGTCCCCTTGGGCGACGGGGCCGCCCCAAGGGGGCGGAACGGGCGGGCAAGGGGGCGGCCCACCCGACACCGGCCCCGCCCGGTTCCGGCCCTCTCGCCACCGGCCCAGCCCCGTACCGGCCCGAGGCCAAGCCCCCCGCCGGACGCCCGCCCAAAGGGGCCCCGGCCCACCCCCGTACCGGACGCAGAAGCCCCGCGCCGCCCAGGCAGAGAGGCCCCAGACCCACCCCTCCACCTAAAGCGCTCGCCGCGCGGCCATTGCACGGGGCCGTGCGGGTGCGTCGTGGCTGGTCGCGCAGTTCCCCGCGCCCCTGACGGGGCGCCCCGCGCGGCGGAGCCGCACATCGAAACAGCCCCGCGCCCCTGACGGGGCAGAGCCGCACATCCAGTACAGCCCCGCGCCCAGAACAGGAAGCCCGCATGCCGCTCGTCACCACCGGTGAGCTCATCACCGGCGCCACCACCGAGGGCCGTGCCCTCGCCGCGTTCAACGTCATCACCCTGGAGCACGCCGAAGCGATAGCCGCCGGAGCCGAGGAGGCGGGCGCCCCCGCCGTCCTCCAGGTCTCCGAGAACGCCGTGAAGTTCCACGGCGGCAACGTCCTCGCCATCGCCGCCGCGGCCGCCGCCGTCGCCCGCGCGTCCTCCGCCCCGCTCTCCCTCCACCTCGACCACGTCGTCTCGGTGGAGCTGCTGCACGCCGCCCACGAGGCGGGCTTCAGCTCCGCGATGTTCGACGCGTCGAAGCTGAGCTACGACGACAACGTCAAGGCCACGGCGGAAGCCGTCCGTTGGGGGCACCAGCGCGGCATCTGGATCGAGGCCGAGCTCGGCAAGGTCGGCGGGAAGGAAGGGGAGGCCGCGCTCGACGCGCACGCCCCCGGGGTGAGGACCGACCCCCAGGAGGCCGCCACGTACGTCGCGGACACCGGCGTCGACGCCCTCGCCGTCGCGGTCGGCTCCTCGCACGCCATGACCGAGCGCACCGCCGCCCTCGACCACGAGCTGATCGCACAGCTCCGCGAGGCCGTCCCGGTCCCGCTCGTCCTGCACGGCTCCTCGGGCGTCCCCGACACGGAGATCCGCCGCGCGGTCGCCGCCGGAATGGTCAAGATCAACGTCGGTACGGCCCTCAACACGGCCTTCTCCGGGGCCGTACGGGAGTACCTGGAGGCGCACCCCACCACCGTCGATCCCCGCAAGTACATCGCCCCGGGGCGCGACGCGATGGCGGCGACGGTGGCGCACTTCCTGCGGACGGTCGCGTAGCGGATGCGAGAAGAGGGCCCTTGCCGGAACATCGCTGTTCCGGCAAGGGCCCTCTCGCGGTACGACGGCGTCAGTTGCCCCTGTGGCCCTGCTCCAGCGAGAGGCTCGCCAGATTCGCCTGGCAGCCCGCCGGGCAGGAGATCACGAAGGTGTTGTCGCCCTCCTTGAGGTTCACGAAGGAGTAGGTGCTCTGCCAGCCCTTCGCCCAGTCCCCGGCCGGAGTGCCCCCGAAGTTCTTCATGTTCACGCCGGTCCCGTGCGGCTTGCCGTTGACCGTGAGGTCCGCCTTGGCGTCCTGGCCCGGGATGCCGTAGTTGACCGACAGCGTGTACTTGCCGGCCGACGGCACCTTCGCCGTCCACGTCGCCGACGAGTTGGGGGCGCTCAGCGGCACGTACGTCCCCGACTCCGACTTCGCGCCCGGCACGTCCTTCACCGCGCTCAGCCCCGTCGACAACTGGAGCATCGCCGCATCCGACTTCGGCAGCTCCGCCGACGGCTTCTCGCCCTCGGTCGGCTGCGTCGTCGGCGACGGCTTCTGCTCCTGGCCGGACGTTGCGCCGCCCTTGTCGGCCGCCTCGTCCTTCTTGTCGTCGTCGCCGCCCAGCAGCGCCACGCCGATGCCGATCACCACCGCCGCGACCACCGCGATCGCGCCGATCAGCAGCCCCTTGGTGTTGGGGCCGCGACCGCGACCGCCACCGCGCGGGTCGCCCTGGTACGGAGCCGGACCGTTGGGGGCTCCGCCCGGCTGGGTCTCCGGGGCCGCGTAGTGCGCGTTGGGCTGTCCGTACGGCTGCTGCCCCTGCTGCGGGAAGGCCTGCGTGGCCTGCTGGCCGCCCTGCTGGGCCTGCTGCCCGTACTGGCGCTCGCCGACTGCCCGGACCTGGTTGTACGACGTCCTGGGGACCCCGCTGCGCGAGTTCGGTCCCGGGTAGCCGTAGCCGCCGCCCGAGCTCGGCGGCTGAGCGCCCGCCGCACGTCCGTCCTCGTAGAGGTAGCCGAACGGATCGTCGTCCTCGGTCGTGCCCGTGCCGTTGTTCCCGGCCGTCATCCCAGCGTCACTCCTCACCATGTTCCCGCCAGCGTCGCCGACCGGGCGAGCCTACCTGGTGCGGGCGAACGGCCTCCGGGATGTTGACCACAGCATGGACGCGGACGGAGGCGGGAAGAAGCGCGCGCGGAACTACCCCGCCCGCCTGTGCACCTTCGACCGCGACCGCTTCTCGATGTACATCCGCTGGTCGGCGGACTGGAGGACCTCCTCCACCGTCATCCCGCACTCCGCCCACCCGATGCCGAAGCTGGCGCCCACCCGGACCGCGCGCCCGTCCACCCGGATCGGCGGAATGATCGCGTTCCGCAGCCGCACCGCGAGATCCGCCGCGTCCGCGCTCCCCAGCCCGTCCGCCAGCACCACGAACTCGTCGCCGCCGAGACGCGCGACAGTGTCACCGTCCCGGACACACGTGGTCAGACGTCGGGCGACTTCGATCAGAACCGCGTCACCGGCCTGGTGCCCGAAACGGTCATTGATGGACTTGAAGCCGTCCAGGTCGCAGAACAGGACCGCGAGCCCCTTCTGGCCGTCGTCGGGGTGGCCGGAAGCACCCTCCCCCGCACCCTCCTGAGGTGCGACCGTGTGCACGTGGTGGTCGTAGAGACCGGGGTCGCCCTCGCCCATCGGATCGCCGTAGAAGCCGTCGTCGTACGCCACGGTGCCGTCGTCGTACGTCAGCCCCTGGTCGTACGCACCGTCGTACGCGGCGTCCAGCGCCTCCACCGCCGTCGCGCGTACGGCGTGCGGCCGGCGGCACAGGCGGGCGGAGAGGCGGGCCCTCAGCTCGGCGCTGTTGGGCAGGCCGGTGAGGGAGTCGTGGGACGCGCGGTGCGCGAGGTGCAGCTCGTGGCGCTTGCGCTCCTCGATGTCCTCGACGTGCGTGAGCAGGAAGCGGGGGCCGTCGGCGGTGTCGGCGACCACGGAGTTGCGCAGGTTGACCCAGACATAGCTGCCGTCGCGCCGCTGGAGGCGCAGCTCGGCGCGGCCGCCCTCCGCCGACGTACGCAGCAGCGTCCCGACGTCCTCGTGGTGGACGAGGTCGGCGAAGGAGTAGCGGCGCATGGCGGACGCGGGACGGCCCAACAGGCGACAGAGCGCGTCGTTGGTGCGCAGCAGACGGCCGTGCTGGTCGCCGCCCATCTCGGCGATGGCCATGCCGCTGGGCGCGTACTCGAAGGCCTGGCGGAAGGATTCCTCACTGGCGCGCAGGGCCTGCTGCTCGCGCTCCAGGCGGACCAGGGCGCGCTGCATGTTCGACCTGAGGCGGGCGTTGATGATGGCGATGGCGGCCTGGGAGGCGTACATCGTGAGCGCTTCCTGCCCCCACGCGCCGGGCCGCCGCCCGCCGCGCGGCCGGTCCACGGAGATGACCCCGATCAGCTCGCCGTCGCCGCCGGAGGCGTACATGGGCGCGTACAGGCGGTCGCTCGGGTGCCACTCGTCGGCGAACCGCGGGTCGGGGCCTTCGGTGTGCCACTGCGGGACGTCGTCCTCCATCAGCACCCAGCCCTCGTGGTGCGGGATGAAGTGGAGGGCGCCCCAACGCTCCCCCATCGACAGCCGCCGCTCCCACGACCCGCGCGATCCGACGCGCCCGGTGATCAGGGCCTCCGCCGCGGTGTTTCCCGCGAACGCGGCCACCACCAGGTCGCCGTCAGGACGTACGAGATTCACACACGCCAGCTCGTACCCGAGACCGGTGACGATGCCGTCGGCGACGGCCTGCACGGTGTCGGAAAGACTGCGTGCGGTGTTGAGGTCAGCGACCACCTGGTGCAGTTGCCGCAGGGTCGCAAGACGGACGTACGGCTCCGACTCGGCCTCCATGACCCGCTCCCCGAGACCTCGACAGCAACGACAGCAACTCCAGGCTTCTCATCGTCCGATTGCCACCGCCACTGAATCACAGCGCGCTGCCCTCTCGGTACACAGGGTCAACAATTACTTCCCTCTGTGACTCAAGTCACAGACAGATAGCGGAAGTTGATGTTTCGCGCGTGGGAGCGCTCCCGCACTGCTGAGAGCACCCGTGTGGCCGAAAACGGGCGGCGAACGGAGGATGACGTTCGGGCGTCCGGGGGCGGGAACGGCCCGCGACCGGCGGGAGGGGACGGCCCGCGACCGGCGGGGGGACCTAGGTCCCGTCTGGTCCCTATGCCCGATGTGCCCGGGGCATGGTCCCGCCTAGCGTTGATCATGTGTTGCAGACGACTGAAGCCACCCCGCAAAGCCCCCAAAGCGCCCTCCCTTCACCCCGCCCGTCCCTGATCCCCCATCCTGAGGGGGTGAGCGATGACGAGTTCCGGGCCGCGATGTCCCGCTTCACGGCGGGCGTGACGCTGGTGACGGCCCACGACGAGGACGGCGGTCCGCGCGGCGAGGACGTCGGGATGACCGCGACGGCCTTCATGTCGGTGTCCCTCGACCCGCCGCTGGTGATGATCAGCCTGCGCAACGGCTCCCGGATGGACGACCTCCTGGCCGAGCAGCCCCTCTGGGCGGTCTCCCTCCTGTCGGAGAGCCAGCGGCACATCGCGGGCCGGTTCGCGATGAAGGGCCGGCTGAGCGACCGTCTGCTCTTCGAGGACATCGCGTGGAAGCGCGGCGAGGTGTCGGGGGCGCCGCTGGTGGGGGGTTCGCTGGCGGTGGTGGAGTGCCGTACGGAACAGACGGTGGTGGCGGGCGACCACACCCTGGTCATCGGCCGCGTGCTGGCCGTGGAACTCCCCAGCGCGGAGGGCGGCCCGCTGACGTACTTCCGGGGCAAGTACCGGCAGCTCGCCTAACAGCCCGGGCTACTCCCAGCCCCGCCCCGACCGGCCCCCCTTGGTCTGACTCCGCTGCTTCTTCTCGCGCAGGCGGCGCTCGTTGATCCCGCGCGGGATCTTGGTCGCACGGCGCGGCTTGGGCGGCGGGGCCGAGGCTTCGGCGAGCAGGGACGCGAGGCGGACGGCGGCGGTCTCACGGTTGCGCCACTGCGACCGGTGCTCGGCGGCCTGCACGGAGACGACCCCGTCGACGAGCCGCCCGGCCAGCCGTTCCAGGGCGCGCACCTTCCACACCTCGGGCAGCGCCTCGGTCTTCGCCAGGTCGAACCGCAGCTCGACGCGCGTGTCCGAGGTATTGACGTGCTGCCCGCCCGGCCCCGACGACCTGGAGAAACGCCACATGAGCTCGGCCTCCGGGAGGGAGACGGAGCCACGGATGATGTAGGGACCGGACATGCGTCCATACTCCCTGCTCACCCGCCGCCCCGTCACACCGTTTTTGTCGCCCGCCCGGCAACTGCGTAAAGAAAGTAAAGAGAACCGCACCGAGCTGGAACTTAACGGGACCCTGGCCGCGTTAGATGGGGTGACGGTAGCTTCGGGACTCGTACCGGAGCCCGCACATGACGCACGAGGAAAGGGACATCCCATGGCAGTCAGCCTCAGCAAGGGTGGCAACGTTTCGCTCTCCAAGGAGGCCCCGGGCCTGACCGCCGTCACGGTCGGCCTCGGCTGGGACGTCCGCACGACGACGGGCACGGAGTTCGACCTCGACGCCTCGGCCATCGCGGTGAACGGCGCGGGCAAGGTCTACTCGGACGGTCACTTCGTCTTCTTCAACAACAAGGCCACCCCGGACCAGACCATCGTGCACACGGGCGACAACCGCTCCGGCGAGGGCGAGGGCGACGACGAGCAGATCAACGTCAACCTGGCCGCGCTGCCCGCCGACATCGACAAGATCGTCTTCCCGGTCTCGATCTACGACGCGGAGTCCCGCTCGCAGAACTTCGGCCAGGTCCGCAACGCCTTCATCCGCATCATCAACCAGGCCGGCGGCGCCGAGATCGCCCGCTACGACCTGAGCGAGGACGCCGCCACCGAGACCGCGATGGTCTTCGGCGAGCTGTACCGCAACGGTGCGGAGTGGAAGTTCCGCGCGGTCGGCCAGGGTTACGCCTCGGGCCTGACCGGCATCGCCCAGGACTTCGGCGTCAACGTCTGACCCCGACACCTGACCCTCTGAGGGCCCCGCCCGCCAACCCGCTCACACCCGTCAGCGGCGCGGCGACCGGGGCCCTCGGCCGTACCCGCCACCGCCCGGCCGCCGCTCCAGCTCGTACCGGATGCGTGCCGCCTTTCCGCGTACGACGTCGGCGGGCAGCCCGCGCTCGGGCCGCGCCTCGTACGGCGTGCTCCGACAGGGCCCGCACAGCCCACCGGGCAGGGCCTCGGCCGTCCCCGGCACGCCGCACCCGGTGCACTCCACGGCGATCAGCCCCTGCACGGGCCCCGGCAGCTCGGGCGGCATCTCGTCGATCAGCCGCCGCTGCACGAACCCGAACGGATGCCGCACCGGCTGCGGCAGGCAGAACGTCAGCGCCAGCACGAACTGCGCCTCGCTCATCCCCCGCTTGAACCACTCCCCGGCAAGCGGCGCGAGCGCCTGGCACGAGGCGGCGGACAGGGGCAATTGCGGCTCGCTCCGGGCGATGCGCGCCAGCGCGTCGTACCCACGCCGCTCGGCCTCCCCCGGCTCGTCCACGGGAACGTCATGCTCCTTCCCGCTCTCGGGCACGTCTTCGCACAGCAACGCCCGTCACCAGTGCTCGTGCCGCGCGGTCCGCGAGAACCACGTCCTCGTGACCTGCCGATACCCCTCCCGCTCCACCCACACTTCTTCGACGAATCGCCGCAGGTGCCCGGCGATGGTCAGGTACCTGAGCGCACTGCCGACGGCCATCTGCCCGTACGCCTCGATCTCCCGGGCCAGCGTCTTGATGCTGATGTCGGCACCCTCGGGCAACCCGTCGATGTACCGCGCGATGGACGCCTCACGCCTGGGCAGGTGTGCGAACGTCCCACCATCAAGCGGGAGTTGATCGGGCGCGGCCTTCTTCCCGTACCCGGGCTTGGCCATCGGGTGGGCGGGCGCGTGCAGGGTACGACTAAGCTGCTCAACAGCCACGGGGATCTCCTTAAGCTGCGGATCTCTCTGGTCAGACCCTCATGCGGCTTAGGCCCCGCATGGGGGTCGTTCTGTTGTCACGCACCGTACACGCTCGCAACGCGTGGTCGCGACCCGATCACAAAAAGTCATCTCGCGTGCCAGTGTGCCCAGTTGACCGCTCGCGCCCGCCTCACGCGCCCGCGAAAGGGTGGGTGGGCGGGATGTGTCCCACCCACCATTCCTAGTAAAGAGGACTCGAATCTCGCGGCCCGGGTCTCAAGCGCTGAGCGGGGCCTTCCGGCCCACGGCCAGCAAGTGCGAGGAAGCGGCAAGGAGTTCGGGGTACGGCTCGGCGAGGCGGGCGGCGGTGAGCGCCGAGGCGAAGAGGCCGGAGTCGGCGACGGACTCGCGTGTGTACTGCTCGGTGGCCTTGAGGAGGGACCATGCGGGCCCTTCCACCCCGTACACGACGACGTCCCGGAGTCCCGACCCGCGCACCTCCTCGTCCAGGAGCTGGGGGCTGTGGAAGTACGCCTCGGTGAAGCCCCGTTTCCCGTCGTGGACATGGGTGGCGAGGATCTTCTCGATGCTTGTCCGTACGGGCTCCTGGTCAAGGTGCGCGAAGGCGGTGTGCTCGAAGAGGGAGGCGTACTGGTTGATACCGGCGACGGCGACGAGCCCGCCGGGCCGGACGACCCGGAACGCCTCGGCGAGGGCCCGGCGCCGGTCGGCGGCGTCGGGCAGGTGGTACAGCGGCCCCATGAGCAGGACGACGTCGTACGAGGAGTCCCCGGCGCTCAGGCTCCGGGCATCACCCAACTCAACTGTGCACCCCTGCACTTGAGCCTGCTCGATGTGCCGCTGCACGGGGTCGACCAGATGGACCGCATACCCGTCCGCCACCAGCCACGCGGCGTGCGCACCGGGCCCGCCACCGACGTCGAGAACGGTGGCCGGCGCCTGCGGCAGGTGCCGCCGCAGCAGCTCCTTCGTGCGGATCAACTCCAGCCGCCCATCGGCGGAGCCGGTCAGGCGGGTGCTCTCGTCGATGGTCTTGGCGTAGAAGTCGAGGACGGCGCGGGCCACTGCCGGGGGTGTCGTCATGGGGGCATTCTGTGCGCCCATGGGCCCGGCTATGCGGCCATCGTGCGGGCGCGGTCGTACAGGTCGCGGGCCTGGGGGTTCCTGAGGTGCGGCTTGAGGAGGCCGAGCATGGCCCGGACGCGGTCGTCGGCGCGGCCGGACTGGACCAGGGGGTAGTCGTCGAGTGCCTGGTGCCAGGTGGTGCAGGCGGCTTCCAGGTGGCCGAGTTCGAGTTGGCGCTCGGCCATCGTTCCCCGGTGGCGGACGCGGGTACGGCGGTAGACGCCGGGCCTGAGACGGTCGGCGAGCTCCATGGCCTCGACGGCTCCGGAGACGTCGCCAAGCTCGTAACGCACCTGACTTGTGTGGTAGTTGAGGGCTGCCGGGTCGTACGAGCCGAAGGCCTTTCCGCGTGACTCCGCCCGGTCCATGGCCGTCTCGGCCTCCCGGAGGCGGCGCAGCGCGCCGGTGCGGTCGCCGGTCTGGGCTGCGGCGTGGGCCTGCTGCCCGAGGAGGAAGGCGAGCATCCGGGGTCCGGCCTTGGGGGATGCTGCGGCGGCCGCGTCCGCGAGGTCCAGCGCCCTGCGGCCGTGGCCCAGGTCGACGGCCTGGACGCTCATGCCGCGCAGGGTCGTGCAGTAGGTCAGGTGGTCCTCGGCCGCGCCCGCCAGCTCCAGCGCCTTGACGTAGTACTGCTGGGCGAACCCGTGCAGGCCCTCGTCGACGGCCATGTACCCGGTCAGGTACAGCAGGTCGGAGGCGGCCGACAGCATCGCCTGCCGTACGGGGGCGGGCGCGTCCGCGCGCAGATAGGCGGCGACGGTGTTCACCATGAACGCGGCGGCCATGGGGCGCGCGTGCCGACCGCCGAACTGGTCGTCCAGGTCGGACACCTTCTCGGTCATCGCGGTCACCGTGTCGACCTCGGCCATCCCGATGCGCGAGGTCCGCCCCGACTGCACCGCTTCGGCCCGGCCCACGACGTCCTGCCAGCCGGGAATCGTCAGCGCCACGGAGAACAGCCCGGCTCCGAGGACGCGTCGGCGCGACGGGTCCATGTCCTGGCGGCCGAGATCGACCAGCCCTTCCACGGCATTCGCGGCCGGAGTCGTGGCGGCGGCCGGTGCCGGAAGACCCGCTTCGGCGTGCGTGACCGGTCGGCCGAGCCTGCGCGAAAGGGCTTCGAGGATGCAGGTCCGGGCGGCCTGGCGAGGTGCGGTGCCGGTCAGCCAGTGGCTGACGGCGGACTCGTCGTACCGCAAGGGTGTCCCCGTCTCGGTGCCGACCCGGTTCACGGCCCGCGCGAACTGCCGGTACGTCCAGCGGGCCTCGCCGATCAAGCGGCTGAGTGCCGCGTTCGGCCCCCTCGCTGCCATGGCCCCAACTCCTTGCGCTCTTGCGAACTTTCAAGGCTTTCAAGTCCCGACCTCGCCTCAACGGTACCGCTGGGCGTGGTCGCGCGGTTGCGTAGAGCACAAGGCAGGAACTCGGGAACGAGGGAGTTGAGGACCGTGACGGCACACAACGGCGTGGGTCGCCAGACGAGACACCAGGACCACATCGCGGACTGGCTGGCACACACCTCGGACGAACCCGCGTCGGCCCACGCGGAGTGGGCGGAGCGGGGTGTGGCGGTGCTGCCGCTCGGGCGGCGGTTCGACGCGGTGCGGGTTTCCGGGGTGCTGGTGCGGGCCGCGCTCGCCGCTAACGCGGTTGCTCACCGGCCGCTGATCCTCGACCCGCACAGCGACACGTACTACGCCCTCGTCCCGCCGCAGACCACCGAGACCTGGACCTGCGCCTTCGGCACCTGCTTGGGTCGCGGGGCCTGGCTCGGTGTGCCGCACCCGGAGCGGGCCGCAGCGCCCGGCCCGCACTGGACCTCGCCCGTGCGGGAACTGCCGCCGGTCGGGACCGCGCCCGGTGTCCGCGTCCTGATCGAGCGCGGGCGGCAGGAGGTGGAGCGGGCCCCGCGTGAGCGGTGTGCGTGGTGCAGGCAGGAGACCGGGCGGCCGGTGATCGCCGGGATCATCCACGCCGGAAGTGGGGGCGGCGGGCACATCCACGCCTGCCCCGCCTGTACGGCGACGTACCGGATCGTGCCCCTCGCCGAGCACCCGTCCGACAGCGACGGCACGCCTCGCTGCGGGGCGGTGGGCGAGCAACTCCCGTGATGGGCAGGCACAGGAACGGACCGTACGGGCATGTCACCTACGGAGCACTCCCATGAGCGGGGACGCCCCCGGAGAAGCGGGACCCGCGCGGCTGGCCGCCCTGCTCAGGGAAGCGGGCGTGCTCACCGACGACTGGCTGCCCGCCTACGCAGCCGTGCCCCGGCACCGCTTCGTGCCCGACGCCATCTGGCCGGGCCGGGCCGGTATGAACCGGCAGGAGGACCGCGTCGTCCGGGGCGAGCAGCCGGATGTGTGGTGGGAGGCGGTCAATCGTGACGCTCCGATCACCACGCAGTGGGACGACGGAGCGTTCAGCGGACCGGGCCGGGGACGGATGCCGACCAGTTCGAGCTCGATGCCCAGCATGGTGTTCCGGATGCTGGGGGCACTCCAAGTGGCGGAGGGAACAAGAGTCTTGGAGATCGGGACCGGCACCGGCTGGAACGCCGGTCTGCTCTCGTACCGGCTCGGCGGCGAGAACGTCGTGTCCGTCGAGGTGCATCCCGCGTCCGCGCAGGCCGCCCGCTCCCGGCTGGAGCGGGCAGGGCTGCACCCCCTGGTGCACGTGGGCGACGGGGCACGGGGGTTCCCGGACCGTGCTCCGTACGATCGCGTGCTCGCCACCTGCTCGGTGGGCCGTGTCCCACGGGCCTGGCGGGAACAGACCGTGCCGGGAGGCGTCATCGTGACGCCCTGGGGGCCGACGTACGGCGGGGAGGCCGTCGTACGACTGACGGTCGGGGAGGACGGTACGGCGGAAGGCCCGTTCGTCGGGTCGTCGGCGTTCATGCGCATGAGCGCACAGCGCAAGTTGCTGCCGTCGACGCGGGCCTTTGCCGAACACGGGGAAGGGGCGGCGTCCTGGACACGGCTGTCGCCGGACGACGTGGGTGACTGGGTGCAGATGTTCGCCATCGGGGTGCAGGTCCCAGACCTGTTCTGCCGGGTCGAGCCGGGCGAGGGGGGCGCGTACCGCCTGCGGCTGATGGACACGGGGGTCACGGCGTGGGCGACGGCGGACTACGAGCGGGGCCGGGAGGCGTTCCGCGTCGTCCAGGCGGGTGCGCGGCGATTGTGGGAGGAGCTGGAGGCCGCCTGGGACTGGTGGGCCGGGCAGGGGCGTCCCGGGTTCGAGCGGTTCGGGCTCACGGTGGATGGCCTGGGCGAGCGGGTGTGGCTGGACGAGCCGCATCGACTGGTACCGGTGCACGGACCGGCCGCGTGATGGCGCGGAAGGGGGTCAGGGGGTCGGCTTGCGCTTCACGTCGGTGACCTTGAGTTCTGATTGCTCCGAGGCTCCGAAGGGGTCCACCTGTACACCCTTCGTCGTGGCGGTGACCTCCAGGACCAGGTTGCCGCCCATGAAGCGCAGGTCGATACGGACCCGGGCAGCGCCCTCGTGGTCCGGCATCCGGTGGATGACGGAGGACGGGTAGTCCAGGGTGGTCAGGGTGTGGTGGAGGGTGGGGTAAGGGGTGGGCCCGGGGGTGTGGAACGCCTTGGTGATGCGCTTCGTGTGGAAGTCGCCCTCGCACTTCTCCATGGCGCCCAGGGGGACTTCCTCACGGGACACGGGGCGTGGCGTCGTCGGGCCCGGCGGCTCACTGTCGCCCGGCGGGACCGGGACCGGCGGGGGCGTCGGGGTCGCGGGTGGTCATGGCGCGGCCGATGAGGGCCAGGAAGCGGGCCTCCGCGTCCGGGGAGTCCGACAGGGTGTTCGCCGGGGAGTCCGGCGGAGTGTCCGCCGGGGTGTCGCCCTTCGCGCGGGCCGCCGCCGCCCGCGCGGCGTCGCCACCGGCCGGGGCGTCGGCCGAGGCCGCCCGTTGGGTTCCGCAGCCGGTCAGGAGGAGGACGGCGGCGGTCGTGGTGGCCAGGGCGGTCGTCAGCAGGGGGCGGAGGAAGGGCCTCGCGGGGGTCTTGGTTCGCATGAGGACATGGTGTGACCGCCCGTGGTGGTCCCGCATGCGCGCTCGTGCTCAGGTGACGGTCGCGGGCAGGTGGGTGCGGGTGTGTGGCGAACGCAGTCCGACCCCCTGCACAACTTCGGCCCATTGATCACCAGTTGGTCGCGTACTGATCGACTTCCGTCACAAGTGGACCGTCGGCAAGCGATCAAGAGGCAAGGGAAGGTCAAAAAGTTGTGAGGCAATTGTTGGCACACGGTCAACACCGGTCGATCGGTGTCAGTCTCACATCGCTCAGCTCTTACCCCCCACGGAACGAGTGATGGAGAGCGCATGACCCCCCACGTTTCACGGAAGAACTCTGTCCGCGCCGCCGCCCTCGCCGCCGCCGCGGCCATGGTGGTCGTCGGCGTCCAGGCCGGTACGGCGACCGCCGTGCCCGACCAGGCGCAGCAGGCGCAGGCCCCCTCGGTCTCCGCCGCGGCTGCCGCTGTTCGTACGGAGAACATCAAGTCGGCCCAGGCGGGCGCCACTTCGACGGCCAGAAGCCTCGGGCTCGGTGCCGGTGAGAAGCTCGTCGCCCGCGATGTCATCAAGGACGCCGACGGCACCGTACACACCCGGTACGAGCGGACGTACGACGGTCTGCCCGTCCTCGGCGGTGACCTCGTCACCCACGTCGCCAAGGGTGGAAAGGTGAAGGGCGTCGACAAGGCGACCGACGCGAAGATAGCCGTGGCGTCGACGACGCCGAAGGTGAAGGCCGCGGCCGCCGCCCGCAAGGTGATCTTCGCGCTCAAGGGCAAGCCGGTGCTGGCCTTCGAGACGGTGAAGACGGGCACCAAGAAGGACGGCACGCCGAGCCGCCTGCACACCGTGACCGACGCCAACTCCGGCAAGAAGCTCTACGAGTTCGACGAGATCGAGACCGGTAGCGGCAGCAGCATGTACAGCGGTGAAGTGCCGCTGACCACCACGAAGGGCGGCTCGGGCTTCGAGCTGACCGACGGCGAGCGCGGCGGCCACAAGACGTACGACCTCAAGGGCGGCCAGTCCGGGACCGGCACCCTGTTCACGGACGCGGACGACAAGTGGGGCAACGGCAAGGCGGACGACGCCCAGACCGCCGCCGCCGACGCCGCCTACGGCGCAGCCATGACCTGGGACTTCTACAAGGCGGAGCTCGGCCGGAACGGCATCGCGGGCGACGGCAAGGCCGCCTACTCCCGCGTCCACTACGGCAAGGCGTACGTCAACGCCTTCTGGGACGACAGCTGCTTCTGCATGACGTACGGCGACGGCATCGGCAACACCCACCCGCTGACCGCCATCGACGTCGCCGGGCACGAGATGAGCCACGGGCTCACGGCCGCGACCGCCAACCTGGAGTACGCGGGCGAGTCCGGCGGCCTCAACGAGGCGACCTCCGACATCTTCGGCACCGCCGTCGAGTTCTTCGCCAAGAACAAGACCGACGTCGGCGACTACCTCATCGGCGAGAAGATCGACATCAACGGGGACGGCTCGCCGCTCCGTTACATGGACAAGCCCAGCAAGGACGGCCAGTCGCTCGACTACTGGGACGCCAACGCCGGTGACGTGGACGTGCATTACTCGTCCGGCATCGCCAACCACTTCTTCTACCTGCTGGCCGAGGGCAGCGGCGCGAAGGAGATCAACGGGGTGAAGTACGACTCGCCGACCAAGGACGGGTCGAAGGTCACCGGCATCGGCCAGGAGAAGGCGTACAAGATCTGGTACAAGGCGCTGTCGACGTACATGACGTCCACGACCGACTACAAGGCCGCCCGTGAGGCGACCCTGAAGGCGGCGGGCGACCTGTACGGGGCCGACGGCGTCGAGGCCAAGGCCGTGGCCGCCGCTTGGACCGGGGTCAACGTCAAGTAACGCTCACCCGTTGGGCGTTGCGGGGCGTTCACCCCCGTAGAGCCAGACGTCCCAGACCGCCGACAGATCCGCGTCCGTCTTCTTCTCGACGAACGCGGTGAAGTCGGCGGTCTTCGCGTTCCCGCCCCGGAGTTCGGCGGGCCACTCCTGAAGGATCTCGAAGAAGGTGTCGTTGCCGACGGCCTGGCGGATCTTGTGCAGGACCATCGCGCCGCCCCCGTACACCGGTTCCTTCGACACGTACCCGGGACCGGGCGGACTCGCGGGCGGGAACTTCCAGTTGGCGTCGGCCTCGAACGCCGCCTCGAAGGACTCCTGCGCCGTGTCGCCGCCCTCGTCCTCCTCCCACAGCCACTCCGCGTACGTCGCGAAGCCCTCGTTCAGCCACATGTCCTTCCAGCCCTTGGGCGAGACCGAGTTGCCGAACCACTGGTGGGCGATCTCGTGGAGCTGGGCGTCGTCGAGCGCGCCGCCGTTGCCGGTGATGCCCGCGTAGACCGGCTTGGTCTGCGCTTCCAGGGCGTACTCGATGTCTCCCTGACCCCGGGTGACGACCGAGCCGATCGAGTCGAAGGGGTACGGGCCGAAGTAGGTGACGGCCCAGTCCATCATCCGGGGGATCTCCTTGCGGAGGGCGAGGCTCGACGCGTCGACGGAACGCTCGGCGGCCGCGTACACCGGGACGGTCCGCAGCACCGTCTCCTCGTCGTCCGCTAGCTCGGCGGTCGCCCTCGACTCCCACACCGCGAAGTCGCCGACGGCGACCATCGCGAGGTATCCGGCCATCGGCTCGCGCATCTGCCAGTCGAAGGTGGTGCGGCCGTTCTGCGTGCGGGGCGGGGTCCTCAACTCACCGTTGGAGATGGCTGTTTGGCCCTGCGGGACGGTGACTTTGATGTCGTACGTCGCCTTGTCCGAGGGGTGGTTGTTGCTGGGGAACCAGGCCATGGAGCCCACGGGCTGGCCGACGGCGACCGAGAGCTTCTTGTCCTTCGGGCGCAGCCAGCCCTCGCGGGCCCCGTCGACGTCCTTGATCTCGCGGGGCGTGCCGGAGTAGCGGACGACCGCCGTGAAGGTCTCGCCCTTGCGCAGGTCCCGCCTGGGGCGCAGCGTCAGCTCCGTACCGGCCTGGCGGGCGGCGGCCTGCTCGCCCTCGACGGTGGCGGAGTCGACGGTGAGCCCGGCCAGGTCGAGGTTGAAGGCGCTGAGCTCCTGGGTGGCCCTGGCGGTGATGGTGGCGGTGCCCTGGAGGCGGTTGGTGGCGGGGGTGTAGTCGAGGTCGAGGGCGTAGTGGGCGACGTCGTAGCCGCCGTTGCCCAGCTTGGGGAAGAGGGGGTCGCGCAGGCCGTGGGCGCCGGGGGTGCCGGTGGGGACGCCTTCACCGGTGCAGCCGCTGAGCGCTGCCGCGAGGAGGAGGGCGGCGGTGGCGGTACGGGTGCGGGGGCGCGCGCGGAGGGGACGGCGACTGCGGGAGGGCATCCCTCGATCTTAGGCGGGGGTGTCCGGTACGGGGTGGGGCGAAGCCGTGCGCTCCCTTCCCCCCCTCCCCCTTAGCCCCCTTGCCTCCCCCCGTAGCCCCCTTGGGCGACGGGGCCGCCCCAAGGGGGCGGAACGGGCGGGCAAGGGGGCGGCCCCTCCCGCTCCCGGCCCAGCCCGGCGCCCCCCCGCCCCGCCCCCGCGCCGGGTGCACGCCCCACCCCCAGAGCCCTACGGGACCAGCACGACCTTGCCGACCGTGCGCCGCTGCTCCAGATCGTCGTGCGCCCGCGCCGCCTCCGCGAGCGGATAGACCTGGACGGCCGGCCGCAACACCCCCTCCGCAGCAAGAGCCAGCGAACGAGTCTCCAGGCTCCGGATGGGATTGGCCCCACCCCCCGCCTTGGCCAGCATGGGCGGCCCCAGCACGACCTCACTGGTGATCGCCCGCTCGGCAAGCTCCGCCTCCGTGAAGGTCAGCGGCTCACCGTCATGAACCCCCTTCCCCGACCAGCCGAAGACCAGGTGGTGACCCCCCGGGGCAAGCAGATCAACGGCCGCCAGCCCCGTACCCCCGCCGACCGAGTCGAAGACGACCGTCGCACCCCCGATCCCGCGCGCGGAGAGGAACTCCGAGACCTCGTCCTGCCAGTCGGGCCGCGTGTAGTCGACGGCGAGGTCGGCCCCGTTCCGCTCGACCAGTGCGACCTTGGCGGGCCCCCCGGCCAGGCCGATGACGGTGCCGCCCGCGTTCTTCACGTACTGCACGAGCAGGGTCCCGATGCCCCCCGCTGCCGCCGGTACGACGGCGACCGTGTCCGCCGTGACCTCGGTGAAGCCGAGAACGCCGAGGGTGGTGCGGCCGGTGCCGATCATGGCGACGGCCTCGGGGTCGGTGAGGCTGTCGGGTACGGGGTGCAGCTTGGCGGCGTCGGTGACGGCCAGCTCGGCGTAGCCGCCGGGGTTCATGCCGAGGTGGGCGACGACCCGCCTGCCGAGCCAGGACGGGTCGGTGCCCTCGCCGAGCGCGTCGACGGTGCCCGCGACCTCGCGGCCGGGGACGGTGGGCAGGGCGGGCGGCTCCGGGAACGGGCCGGGGTCGCCCTGGCGCAGGGAGGTGTCGATGAGGTGCACACCGGACGCGGTGACGGCGATACGGACCTGCCCGGGGCCCGGGACGGGGTCCTCGGTCGTCTCGTACGTGAGGTTCTCGGCGGGACCGAAGGCGTGGAGGCGGATGGCGCGCATGACAACTCCCCTGTCTCATAAGGCCGTTGGCACGCGCCTCGGCCTCTTGGAGATCATCCTGGGACCTCAAGCACGGTTGAGGTCAAGGGGGCGGGCGGCGCGGAGGGCGAGGGAGGCGGCCTCCAGGGCGCTGTTGAAGGAGACCTCGGCGAGGAGGCCGGGGGCGGCGACCTGGTCACCGGCGAGGTAGATGCCGTCGCCCCGGTCGACGGCGGGCCGGTCGCGCCAGGTGGTGCCGGGCAGGTCGACGGCTCCGGTGCGCCCGGCGGCCAGCGCCTCGCAGCGGTGGGTGACGCGCTCGCGCCAGCCGGGGAACCCGAGGTCGAGCAGCCGCTCGGCCCTGGCGATGCCGACCGCCCTCGACTCCCCGTCCCCCACCGGGAGTTGAGCCTGCACGAGCTGCTCCCCCCGCGGGCGCCAACGTCGCGTCCTGGGCGGTGAACCGCTCGATCCACCCGGGCGCGTCCAGGTCCGACACGATGAACGCGTCGCCGCGCCGGGTGCGCAGCCCGAGGTCGAGCAGGGCGGTCCGCCCGCTCTCCCAGGTCAGGGAGTCGTCACCGAGGAGAGTGCGGGCGGCGGCCAGCGAGGTGGCGACGACGACGGGCCCGCGCGCGGCGGCCTCCGCGAGGCCGGAGGGACCGACACGGGACGACGTCTCGATACGTACGCCCAACGACCGCGCCCTGCCTTCGAGCCGCTCCACCACCGAACTCCACCCACCCACCGGGTACTTGGCCTCCGGCGGCATCGCCAGCACGCGCCGCAGCCGCTCCTGCACGAAGCGGGCCGAGAGGGCACCGGGGTCGTGGTGGAAGACGGCGACGGCGACCGCGTTGGCGGCGTACCGGGCGTGCTGCTCGCCGACGAGGGCGGCCGCCCAGGAGTGGAAGTCCCGGTCGACGGGGGCCTGTTGGGGGTCGCGGCGCCCGAGGCGCAGCACCGGGAGCGGGGGCATGCGGCGCAGGGCGCCGTCGCGGTGGAAGCGGGTGCGGGCGGCGGCGGCCAGGGGCACGGCCGCGGCGGGCCCGATGAGGTCGCGCTGCTGGAGCCAGGTCCACAGGGGGCCGCGCGAGTAGAGGGCGTGCGGTCCTTCGTTGGTCTTGTACGGGCTCCCCTCGGCGGTACGGGCCCGGCCGCCGGGGCTGCGGTGGGACTCGTGGAGGGTGACGCGGGCCCCGGACTCGGCGGCGGTCACGGCGGTGACGAGCCCGGCGAGACCGCCGCCGACGACGGTGAGGGGGGCGGGGGTGGTCGTAGGCATGGTCGGTGCTCCTGTTCCGCTGGTGTCATCAGGCGTTCGGGAGTGGGACGGACGGGCCCCGCCGGAATGTGACATCGGCGGGGGAAATCCTTCCCCCGGGGCGTTGTCAGTGGCGTGGGGCAGCATGGGTGCCATGGCACGCGAGGCGAAGAAGAACCAGGTCCCGGCGGTACGACGCCCTCAACTGCGGCTTCCGGAGCTGGAGCCCTTCGTGGGCGGGGAGCTGGAGTCGGAGGGGGACTACGACGGCCTGGAGTTCCGCGACCTGGACTTCGCGGGGCAGGAGGGCCGGGGCTCCCGCTTCATGGACTGCGGGCTGTTCGGGGTGGCGCTGGACGAGACGCGGCTCGGGCGGGTCCGGCTGATGGACTGCGTGCTGGAGCAGGTGCGCGGGGTGGGCACGCAGCTCGCGGAGGCGTCACTGCGGGACGTGGAGGTGGTGGACGCGCGGCTGGGCGGGACGCAGCTGCACGGGTCGGTGTGGGAGCGGGTGGTGGTGCGGGGCGGGAAGATCGACTTCGTGAACCTGCGGAAGGCGAAGCTGACGGACGTCGTCTTCGAGGGGTGCGTGCTGGTGGAGCCGGACTTCGGGGAGGCGCGGCTGACCCGGGTGGAGTTCCGGGACTGCGTCCTGAAGGGGGCGGACTTCACGGGGGTGACGATGAAGGACGTGGACCTGCGGACGGTGGCCTCGCTGGAGATCGCCCGGGGTGTGGAGCGGCTGCGGGGAGCGGTGATCAGCACGGGGCAGATGCTGGACCTGGCCCCGGTGTTCGCGGCGGCGATGGGGGTGCGGGTGGAGGGGTAGTGGTTGCGGTGCAGGCCGGGGCGCTGCCCCCGGGCCCCCGGGTTTCGTCCGTGCGCGTGGGTCGTGGCCGATCGCGCCCACGCGGCGGAGCCGCACATCGATACAGCCCCGCGCCCCTGAAGCGGCGCATCTGACGGAGCGGTCAGTCGATGCGGGGGAACTTGGCCTGGAGGGTCCAGAGGGCGGGGTTGTCGGCGAGGCCCTCGTGCATGTCCGTGAGGTCGGCGATCAGGTCGTGGAGGAAGTCGCGCGCCTCCCGCCGCAGCAGCCGGTGGCTGAAGGTCAGTGCGGGCTCCTCGGCCGGCATCCAGTCCGCCTCCACGTCCACCCACCCGAAACGCCGCTCGAAGAGCATGCGGTCGGTCGACTCCGTGAAGTCGAGTTCCGCGTACTGCCGGTGCGCAGACCGGTTCCCCCGGGGGTCCTGGTCGATCTGCTCCACGATGTCGCACAGCGCCCACGCGAAGTCGAGCACCGGAACCCATCCCCAGGCTGTGGACACCTCCCGGTCCGCCTTGACGTCCGCGAGGTACACGTCCCCGCAGAACAGGTCGTGCCGCAGCGCCCGTACGTCCGCACGGCGGTAGTCCGTCTGCGGGGGATCGGGGAAGCGGCGGGAGAGGGAGTAGCCGATGTCGAGCACGTTCCCGATGGTCGCACGGGAGGGGGCAGGGCGAAGAAACGTATCCGCTCACACGTTCGGGTGAACGCGTTCCGGTTCCGGGCCCGGGAACCCGACCTACTCTGGAAGTGTCGCGTTGCGCGAAGGAGGTCCGCCATGGCACTGCCCGCACCGGAGTGGGACACGTTCGAGTTCGAGGACGAGTCCGACGAGTTCCAGGACAAGAACCCGGCCATGACGGTCGAGGAAGCCTTCGACAGGTTCAGCGCCGTCGCCCCGAAGGGCTGGCGCGTGGAATTGATCGAAGGGGACATCCACGTGACACCTCCGGCCAACGGCGAGCACGAAGAAATCATTTCCGAGGTCAGCGGGCAGGTACGCGATCACCACCGGAAGCTGGGACGCTACACAGGGGCTGGGTTGCTGGTCCCCGGCGCTTCCCGGACCGGCAAGGTCGTACCCGACCTCGTGATCGCCCCCAAGGGCAGCTTCGGCGATCAGCTGGATTGGCACGATCCCTCGCCGGTCATCCTCGTCGCCGAGGTCACCTCCTCCTCCACCGCGGGCAACGACCGCGTGAAGAAGCTCCGGGGCTACGCCCGCGCCGGAATCCCCGTCTACCTGCTCATCGACCGCGAGGCGGGCAAGGCCCTCCTGTGCACGGAGCCCGCCGGTGACGGCTACGTCAAGAGGGTTCCGTACGACATGCCGGGCAAGATCCCGCTGCCCGAGCCGCTCGGCTTCGACCTCGACACGAGCGAATTCTGAGAGACCCGCACGGACGTCACGGCAAGTCCCCGCACCGATCTCACGGCAGCAGCCGCTGCTCCTTCGCCACCGCCACCGCGCCCGCCCTCGTGTCCACCCCGAGCTTGGCGTAAATGCGGCCCAGGTGGGTCTTCACCGTCGCCTCGCTGATGAAGAGCGCGCGGGCGATCTCCCGGTTGCCCAGGCCGTGGGCGAGCTGGGCGAGGATGTCGGACTCGCGGTCGGTGAGGGTGGGACGGCCGGTGCCCCGCATCTGCGCCATGACGCGGCTCGCGACCGGCGGCGAGAGGGTCGTACGGCCCTGGGCGGCGGAGCGGATCGCGGCGAAGAGCTCCTCGGGCCGTTCGGCCTTGAGCAGGTAGCCCGTGGCCCCCGCCGCGATGGCCCGGGTGATGTCGGCGTCCGTGTCGTACGTGGTGAGGACGAGGACGTGCGGGCCGGTCCCGGCGATGCGGCGGGTGGCCTCGACGCCGTCGATGCCGTCGCCGAGCTGGAGGTCCATGAGGACGACGTCGGGGGTGAGCTTGGCCGACATCGCGACCGCCTCCTCGCCGTTCCCGGCCTCGCCGACGACCTCGATGTCCGGTTCGCTGGAGAGCAGGGCCAGCAGGCCCGCCCGTACCACCACGTGGTCGTCGCAGAGCAGGACGCGTACGCGTACGGAAGGGGTCGTCATGGCTGGGGCTCCAGGGGGATCGCGGCGGACAGGACCGTGCCCTCGCCGGGGGCGGACTCGACGGCGAGGGTGCCGCCGAGCTGCTGGACGCGGGCGCGGATCGCGGGCAGGCCGTGGCCCCGTACGCCCCGGGGGCCCTGCGGTGTGCGGGGGTCAAAGCCTCGGCCGTCGTCCGCGATGTCGAGGACCACTTGATCATCCAGGTAGGTGAGGGTGAGCGCGGTGGTGGTCGCCTGCGCGTGTTCGCGGACGTTGGCGAGGGCGCCCTGCGCGATCCGGAGCAGGGCGGACTGGACGCGGTCGGGGAGGGGGGTGGCCGGGGCCGTCCCGTCGACGTGGAAGCGCGCGTTCTCGCGGGCGGCGACCGCGCGCAGGGCCTCCTCCAGACCGCCGCCGCGCGCGCCCGCCTCGGCGAGGTCGGCGGGGGCCAGGTCGTGCACGAACCGGCGGGCCTCGGCGAGGTTGCGCTCCGCGATGGAGGTGGCGGTACGGACGTGGCGGCGGGCGGTCGCCGGGTCGGTGTCCCAGGTGCGGTCGGCGGCCTGGAGCAGCATCTGCTGGCTGGACAGGCCCTGCGCGAGGGTGTCGTGGATCTCGTACGAGAGGCGCTGACGCTCCGCGAGGGTGCCCTCGCGCCGCTCGGTGGCGGCGAGTTCGCGGCGAGTGCGGATCAGGTCGTCGATGAGGGCACGCTGACGGGCGGCCTGGCGCTGCATGTAGACGAAGGTCCCGGCGGCGACGGCGGCGACGGCGGGCGGCGCGACGAGCAGGGTCGGGTCGAACTGCCCCTTGGCGAGCTGGAGTTGGGCCGCGACGACAAACGCGGTGAGCAGCCCGACGAGCGCGAGGGCGGTGCGGGTGGGCAGGGTCCGCAGCCCGGTGTAGAAGAGCGGAACGGCGCACCAGGCGAAGCTGGGGGCGAGGACGACAAGGACCACCCAGACGGCGACGACACTGCCGAGGTGGACACGGGGGCGGGCGGGACGGGAGGGGCTGGCCGGGCCGGAGTCGCGGTCCGTGGGGAGCACGTAGAAGAGGACGTGCAGGAGGGCCAGCGCGAGGCTCAGGCCGATGATCCACGGGGTGCGGGTCTCGCCGGGGTGGCGCAGGAGGTAGCGGGCGAGGGAACCGCCGAGGAGCAGAAAGAAGGCGGCGTGCATGAGGAGGGCGAGCGGCCGCGCGTCGGGATCGCCTTCGGGGGAGGCGGAGCGCCCGGGGAGGGGGCTGAGGGGGTCGCTGGGGGGCATGGCTCCGGGTCCTCGTCGGGGTGGGTGGGGGTGATGCGCGGTACGTATGGGGGCGAAGGAGGCCGTCCAGGGGCCCACTCGGGACCGGGGGTCGGTCGGCTGCGGGGCACGCGCTCGGGGCACGGGCCTTGGGCTCGCGCTCGGGGCCACGGGCCTTGGGCTCGCGCTCGGGGCCACGGGCCTTGGGCACGCGCTCGGGGCCACGGGCCTTGGGCACGCGCTCGGGGCCACGGGCCTTGGGCACGCGCTCCGGGCCACGGGTCCTGGGCACGCGCTCCGGGCCACGGGTCCTGGGCACGCGCTCCGGGCCACGGGTCCTGGGCTCGCGCTCGGGGGCACGGGCCTTGGGCACGCGCTCCGGGCCACGGGTCCTCGGCTCGCGCTCGGGGCCACGGGTCCTCGGCTCGCGCTCGGGGCCACGGGCCTTGGGCACGCGCTCGGGGGCACAGGTCCTGGGCGTGCCCGGGGAGCCGCCGCCCGTGGGTGCCTCACCCGGGGCGCCCGTGGGTCGGCGCACCCGGCTCGCTGGTGGGACGCGCATCCCGGTCGTCCGTGGGCCACGGCCACGCAGCGGGCCGGCCCACGGCCGCGTACCGGGGCGGGGCGGACCGCGCCCGACGAGCTGTCGCTCCTCGAAGTACGCGCCCGAGCCGCGCCCGCAACGGCCCGAACCGCGCCTGCGCCGGCCCGGGTCGCTTCGGACCGGGTCGGGCCGCGCAGGACCGGGTTCTTCCCGGCCGCACCGGACCGGCCCCGCATCACGTCGCACCGCCCCGCACGGGCGTCCCGCCGGCCCCGCACGGGCCTCGCGCCGCGTCCTTGTCGCACCCGAGCACCGTACATACCGCTTCTTACCGCCGCACACCGCCCCGTACGCCCCCATCCTCACCCCCCGGGACCACCCCCGCATCAACCGATCGGATGACCCCCGTATCGACCTCCCGGCCCGCCGGGTGCAGCCGGTGCACCGACCGTACGGGGCCGGTTCCGGACCCAGGATTGAGGTCAGAAGGAGCCCGGCACTCCCGCCGCTCCGGCCAGCACCTCCCCCTCCCTCCCCTGGAGTCCACCATGCGCAAGCTGTCCGTCCGTGCCCGTGTCCTGACCGCCTCCGCCGTTCTCGCCGCCGTCGGCGCGGGCACCTTCGGCGCGGTGAGCGCCAACGCCTCCGCCCCGGCCGCCGAGGCCAAGGCCGCCGTCACCGCCGACGCCTCGAACCGCAACCTCCAGCAGTCCACGCACCTGACCGTCGCCGCCGCGACCAAGGCCGCCGAGGCCGTGCTCGACGCCGCGAAGAAGGACAACCAGCGCGTGTCCGTCGCCGTGGTGGACCGCAACGGCAACACGATCGTCTCCCTGCGCGGCGACGGCGCGGGCCCGCAGTCCCCCGAGTCGGCCGTGAAGAAGGGCTACACCGCCGTCTCCTGGAACGCCCCCACCTCCGAGCTGGCCAAGCGTCTCGCCCAGGCCCCGAACCTGAAGGACATCCCCGGCACGCTCTTCCTCGCGGGTGGTGCGCCGGTCCAGGCGAAGGGTGCCCCGATCGCGGGCATCGGCGTGGCGGGTGCCCCGAGCGGCGACCTGGACGAGAAGTTCGCCCAGGCGGGCGTGGCCTCCCTCTCCCGCTGAGCCCGGCACGAACGGGGCAGGCCCACCCCGGGCCCGCCCCGCCCCCTTCGGTCTCCGCCCTAACCCCTTGGGCTCCGCCCCCCGTAGCCACCTTGGGCGCCGGGGCCGCCTTCCCCCGCTTCCCCAGCCCCCTTGGGCGACGGGGCGCCCTCCCCCTCTTCCCCTAGCCGCCTTGGGCGGCGGGGCCGCCCCCCGGGGGCGGGACGGGCGGGCAAGGGGGCGGCCCCTCCCGCTCCGGGCCCACCCGGGTGCCGCCCCTGGCTCCGCCCCGACACCGGACGCGCGTCCAAAGGGGCCCCGGCCCACCCCCGTACCGGACACGTCAGCCCCGTCCGGCTCAGGCAGAGAGGCCCCGGACCCGCCCCTTTCCCTAAAGCGCTCGCCGCGCGGCCGCCTAAGGTTCCCGTGCGGATGAGTGGGTGGCTGGTCGCGCAGTTCCCCGCGCCCCTGAAGGGGCGCCCAGCGCGGCGGGGACGCAGATCGAGTACAGTCCCGCGCCCCTGCCGGGGCGGAGCCGCACGTGCAGCACAGCACCGCGCCCCCTGCCGGCGCACCCAGCCGCGAGCCCCGCCCCCCGAAAGGCCCCCATGCCCCCCATGCCCCCCACCCCCGACCTCCGCCTCCTCGCCGCCGCCCAGGCCGGTGACGCCGACGGTGTCCTGGCCGCCCTCCGGGACGGTGCGCGGGTCAGCGCCCGGGACACCGAGCTCCGCACCCCCCTCCTCCTCGCCTCCCTCGGCAACCACCTCGACGCCGCCCGCGCCCTGGTCGCCGCCGGGGCCGACCCCAACGCGCAGGACCTCCGCGAGGACAGCGCCTGGCTGGTCACCGGCGTCACCGGCAGCGTCGCCATGATGCGCGTACTGCTGCCCGCCGGCCCCGACCTGACGCTGCGCAACCGCTTCGGCGGGATCTCCGTCATCCCGGCCAGCGAACGCGGTCACGTCGACTACGTACGCGCCGTGCTCGCGGAGACCGACACCGACGTCGACCACGTCAACAGGCTCGGCTGGACCGCCCTGTTGGAGGCCGTCATCCTCGGCGACGGCGGCCGCGCGCACCAGGAGGTGGTGGAGGTCCTGCTCGCGGCGGGCGCCACCCCCGACCTCCCGGACGGCGACGGCGTCACCCCCCTCGCCCACGCCGAACGCCGCGGCTTCGACACCCTCGCCCGGCTGCTCCGGGAAGCGGAGTCCCGCACGCCGGACGGCACCCGCTCCCACCCCCACCCCGGGACCCCCGCATGAAGCCCCGCCTCGCCCTGTGGGCCCTCCTCGTCACGGTCGCCCTCAGCCTCCTCACCGCATGCGCGGGCATGGGCGCGGGTTCCGCAGAGAGCGCCCCCGAACGGCCCCGCCCCGCGACCGTCACCCCGACCGCGCCCACGCCGAAGGCCGCCGCCACCCCCGCCGGCACCCTCCTCGTCGCCGACTTCGACTCCGACACCGTCACCTTCGTCGACCCCGCCCCCGGCAGGGGCCCGATCGGCTCGGTGCGGGTCGGCACCGCCCCATACGGGCTCGCCGTCGGCAAGGACGGCCGCGCCTGGGTGGCCACCGCCGAGGGCGTCGCCGTCGTCGACACCCGCACCCGTACGAGCCTCGGCCGCATTCCGTACGCGACGAAGGCCGACGGCCCCGCCACGATGGGCGAATACCGGGCGGGCGGCATGGGCATCGCCCTGTCCCCGGACGGCCGGCACGCCTACGTGGGCGTCAACGTCCCCGACGCACGCGGGGTGCTGGAGGTCGTCGACACCGCCTCCCGCACGGTCACCGGCACCGTCCCGGTCGGCCGCCGCCCCTTCGACGTGGACGTCTCCACCGACGGCCGCGAGGTCTACGCCACCGGCCACGACTCCTACGACGTGACCGCCGTCCGCACGGACACCCTGAAGGCCCGCCGCCTCGAAGTCGCTCCGTACGGTACGGAAGGGGGGCTCGGCTCCTGGCTCAAGCCGCACTACGCGGCCGTGCGCCCCGGCGACGGCAAACTCCTCCTCCCCTTCGAGGGCGAACGCCTCGCCGTCCTGGACCCGCGCACCGGCAAGGTCACCGTCGAACCGATGACCGCCAACACCCACCAGCACGGCACGGCCATCACCCCCGACGGCACCCTCCTCGTCGTCGGCACGGGCCCGATCGGCGGCGACGACGAGGACCCCTCCCTGACGATCCGCCGCCCCGACGGCACGGAACGCGTGATCGCGCTGGACGGCGCCCACGAGGACGTCGCCGTCACCCCCGACGGCCGCACGGCCTACGTCACCGGGGGCTTCACCCGCGACGGCTCCTGGGACGGGATCACGGTGGTCGACCTCCCGACCGGCGACACCCGCCGCCTCCCGGCAGGAGTCCGCCCCCTGGGCATCGCCGTCCTGCCCTGAGCCCCCGCCCCCGCCTCCCGCCCCGGCCCCCGCTACCCTTCCCCGCCCAGCCGCGCCAGCGCCCCGTCCGTCAGGCGGTACACGTCCCACTCCCCCTGCGGCCGCGCCCCCAGCGCCTCGTAGAAGTCGATCGTCGGCCGGTTCCACTTCAGCACCGACCACTCCAGCCGCTCGTACCCCCGCTCGACGCACGTCCGCGCCAGCGCGGCCAGCAGCGCCTTCCCGTGCCCGCCGCCCCGCGCCGTGGGCCGTACGTACAGGTCCTCCAGGTAGATGCCGTGCACCCCGCGCCACGTCGAGAAGTTCAGGAACCACAGCGCGAACCCGACGGTCTCGCCGCCCTCGTCCTGCGCCACATGGGCGAAGGCGGCCGGGCTCTCCCCGAAGAGCGCCTCCCGCAACTGCTCCTCGCTCGCCCTGACCTCCTCCAACGCCTTCTCGTACTCGGCGAGTTCCCGCACCATCGCGTGAATCTCCGGAACGTCCTCGACCACCGCTCTGCGAATCATGACCGCACCCTAAGCAGGGTCCGGGCGACGGCCACGTGAATATCCGGAATGCGGACCTCCCCGTCCGCCAGCTCCCACAGACAGTCCTGGAGCACCCGCCCGAGCGTCCACGCTGCCGCCCGCTCCCGGTCCAGCCCCATCACCTCCACCATCAGGTCGAACCGGCGCACCACCTCCGCCGCCTCGAACCGGTTGCGGATCGCGGGGAACAGCTCGAACCCCGGGTCCCCGGCGAGGGGCTTCGGGTCGATCACCACCCAGGTCTCGCCGCGTGCCGCCCGCCGCGAATCCGCCCTCGGCGCCAGCACGTTGCCCCCGTGCAGGTCCCAGTGCAGCAGCCGGTCCCCGGCCTCCCCCGCCACCTCCCGGACCGCCCCCGCACACCGCTCCAGCAACCGCCGCTCCCCCGCGTCCGCCAGCTCGGGAAGCAGCTTCGGCACGTCGGCGAGCAGGGCCGCTGCGACGTCCGCCAGCCGCCGCATCCCCGCCGGAGCGGCCACCGCGTTCAGCCGGGCCAGCGACTCGGCGATCACCCGTACGCCGTCCACCGCGTCCGGCACCCCGCCCAGCGACCTGCCCTCGTCGAGCCGCTCCAGCAGCAGCGCCCCCCGCACCTCGTCCGCCGCCAGCACCTCCACCGCCCCGAGCCCCGCCCAGGCCCGCAGCGCCGCGGCCTCGCCCGCGTTCTCCTCGTCCCGGAGCTGGAGCTTGAGCACGGCCGGCCGCCCGTCCGCCTCCCGCACCACGGGCAGCACCAGCGCCGCGGCCCCGTGCATCGACCGGCCGTCCGGCCGCAGCCCCCACTGCGCCAGGCACTCCCGCACCTGCCCCGGCAGCCCCGTCACCCAGGCCCGCCCCGCCTCCCCGTTCCACCGCAGCTGCGGCTCCACCAGGCCCGCCGGGACCTCCACCTCGTACCGCACACCCGCCCGCACACCCACCCGCTCCCCCGTCCGCCCGCCCCGCCGCTCACTCATCCACATCCCCCTCCGCTTCACCCATCCACGCGCCTCCTCAATCGCCGTGCGAGACCAGAATGACCGATCGAATCGCCCCATACCGCCACAATCGGACCATGCCCCGCCCCCTCCGCACCCTCCCCCGCTACCTCCGCTCCGCCCCCGGGACCCACCTCTGGCTCCTCGCCCTGCTCGTCACCACCGTCGCCATGCGCCGCATGGACCCCACCTTCGCCGACGAGTTCCTCCGGCAGCGCTCCACCAACATCCACCACCTCTCCCAGAACCCCAGCCGGGTCCTGATCTCCTCCGCGTTCTGGATCGACGGCGGCGGCTGGCTGCTGTACGCCGTCCTGTACTCCCTCTTCCACGCCCCCGTCGAACGCTGGCTCGGCACCCTGCGCTGGCTCGGGGTCGTCCTCGCCACACACGTCGGCGCGACGTATCTCAGCGAGGGCGTCCTCGGCTGGGCGATCAAGCACGGCATCGCCCCGCCCCAGTCGGTCAACACCCTGGATGTGGGGGTGAGTTACGCCCTCGCGGGCGTCGCCGCCGTCCTCGCCTACCGCATCCCCGCACCCGGGCGGTACCTCTACCTCTTCGCCGTCCTGACCTTCTACGCCCTCCCTCTCGTCAACGGCCGCACCTTCACCGACATCGGCCACTTCGCCGCCGTCCTCATCGGCCTCGCCTGCTACCCCCTCACACGGAATCCAACGGGTCCGAGCCGACCAGGGAATCCAGCGCCGCGGCGTCCCCGGCGGCCCCGTACTCCTCCATCAACTCCGCCCAGAAGCCCAGCTCCCTGACCTCCGCATGCCGCAGCCGCCTTCCGCCCGCCGTCGGCCGCAGCGCCTCGTACACATCCCGCAGCCCCTCCGCCACCCCCACCGTCAGCAACTCCAGCCGCTCCCGCACCAACAGGTCCCAGTCCACCGCGCCGGGCCCCCGCCCCTCCCGGTGCAGCTCCACCAGCGGCAACTGCCGCCCCACCGCCCACACCGCCAACTGCGGGACGTCCCGCCACAGATGGGCGTGCCCGTATCGCTTCCCGCGCCCCATCCGCGACACCACACCGCGCACGCACCGGGCGATCTCCACCGCCCGCAGCACCCCCACCGCCTCGGTGTTCTCGTTGAACATCGTCCGGTACGACTCGCCGCCCCGATCCGCCCACAACCGCTCCCTTCCCGCCGCGCCGTCCGCCGCGTGCGCCACCTCCAGCCGGGCCCCCGGTGCCAAACACGCCAGCGCCGACGTCGCCTCCTCAACCGTCATACACCGCTCGCCCGCATACGGTTCCCGCACCTCTCCCCTGCGCACCGCGAACCGCACCCCGTCCGCCCGGAACTGCCGCATCAGCCGGAGCACGTTGGCGTCCCGCACCAGCTCGTCCTGCGCCGTGGCCGGATTGCGGCGACGGTCCTCCGCGTCCAATTCGCCCCGTACGGTTTCCACAGTCGGCCCCGTCACCAGCTCGACCCGCAGCAGTGCCCGCTTCAGCCACTCCATGGGAATCTGGTCCGCAACCGCCCGCTGGAGCACACCCAATCGCTGGATGCCATCGAGGACTTCAGGCTGCTCGACCTGGACCGTGCCCGACCCGCGCAGCACACCGGGCAGAACCCGAACCTCGCGAGCAGCAAGCACCACCGACCCCACCACTCCAAAGTCGTAGGGCCGCTGCCACAGCAACTCCGTCAGCTCCACGTTCGCCGCGCTGTCCCCCAGGAACCCGCGCCGGCCGCCCTCCCACTCCCACTCCACCAGCTGATCGGCGCCCACCCACACCGACCAGCGGTGATCCCCGATCCGCTCCACCCTCTCCGACTTCAGGACCAGCCCATCGAACGACGAGGGCACGGACGACGACACCAACTGCGGCGGCAGAAACAGAACCTCACTCATGCCCCGTCCAACGCCCCCACCACCCCCAAGGTCGCGCCCGTACATCCGCGCCCCGGCATCCCACCGGCCGCACCCCCGCACACCCCCGACACACCGTCGAGCCGCGCCCCCCGACCGCGCCCCCGACGCCCATTGCGCCCCCCACCCCCGCCCGTTAGCGTCCCGGCACCACCGCCGAACAGGACGAAGGCCACCATGAGCAGCACCCCCACCCCCCGCACCACCAACGGAGGCATCTCCTTCTGGTACGCCGACCACGGCATACCCACCCCCCGCGAGCCCCTCCCCGGCGACACGACCGCGGACGTCTGCATCGTCGGCGGCGGCTACACGGGCCTGTGGACGGCGTACTACCTCAAGAAGGCGGTGCCCTCCCTCACCATCACCGTCCTCGAAGCCAAGTTCTGCGGCTACGGAGCCTCCGGCCGCAACGGCGGCTGGCTCTACAACGGCATCGCGGGCCGCGACCGGTACGCCGAGCTGCACGGCCACGAGGCCGCCGCCCGCCTCCAGCACGCCATGAACGACACGGTCGCCGAGGTCGTCGGCACGGCCGCCGCCGAGGGCATCGACGCCGACATCCACCAGGGCGGCGTCCTCGAAGTCGCCTACACCCCGGCCCAGTTCGCCCGCCTGAAGTCCTTCCACGCCACCGAGGTCGCCTTCGGCGAGAAGGACCGCGTCCTGCTCGGCGCCCGCGACACCGCCGCCCGCATCAAGGTCGCCGGGGCCGTCGGCTCCACCTGGACCCCGCACGGCGCCCGCCTGCACCCCGCGAAGCTCGCCCAGGGCCTGGCCGACACGGTCGAGGCCCTGGGCGTGACGATCCACGAGTCGACCCCCGTCACCGCCATCGAGCCCCGGCACGCCCGCACCCCCTACGGCACGGTCCGCGCCCCCTACGTCCTGCGCTGCACCGAGGGCTTCACCCCGAACCTCAAGGGCCAGAAGCGCGACTGGCTCCCCATGAACAGCTCCATGATCGTCACCGACCCCGTCCCCGCCGCCCTGTGGGAGACCATCGGCTGGGACGGCCGCGAGAACCTCGGCGACATGGCCCACGCCTACATGTACGCCCAGCGCACCGCCGACGACCGCATCGCCCTCGGCGGCCGCGGCGTCCCGTACCGCTTCGGCTCGAAGACCGACAACGACGGCCGCACCCAGGCCGCGACCGTCACCGCCCTGCGCGAGATCCTGGTCCGCTTCTTCCCCACCCTCGCGGGCACCGGCATCGCCCACGCCTGGTCCGGCGTCCTCGGCGTCCCCCGCGACTGGTGCTCCACGGTCACCCTGGACCGCTCCACCGGGCTCGGCTGGGCGGGCGGCTACGTCGGCTCGGGCGTCGCCACCACCAACCTCGCCGCCCGCACCCTGCGCGACCTCTTCCTCCAGGACTCCGGCCAGGGCGGCGCCACCGACCTCACCACGCTCCCCTGGGTCAACCACAAGGTCCGCAAGTGGGAGCCGGAACCCTTCCGCTGGCTCGGCGTCCAGGGCATGTACGCCGCCTACCGCGAGGCCGACCGCCGCGAGCTCACGGGCCGCACGGCCACCACCCACCCCATCGCCCGCTGGGCCGACCGCATCGCAGGCCGCTGACCGCCACCCGCCACCCGTCACCCGTCACCCGTCACCCGTCACCCGTCACCCGTCACCCGTCACCCGTCACCCGTCACGATGACGCCCGACAGCCGGACGGCGGAACGCACGTGGGGCCCGGACCTGTCCCCCAGGCCCGGGCCCCCCGCTCACCACCCGTCCGCTAGAACAGGGCGTTGAAGGCGTTCCAGCCGCCCCCGACCCGCACCCTGGCCTTGTACGGGGCCGCGGGCTTGCCCGTCCCCTCGTAGTACCAGAGCAATCCGGCCGTGTCCCGGCCGACCAGGTCCGCCCGGCCGTCGTCGTTCAGGTCACCCGTGCCGACGAGGGCGGAGAACATGTTCCAGCCCTTGCCGACCAGCACACGGGGCTTGAACGGGGCGGCGGCCCGGCCCGTCCCCTCGTAGAAGTAGAGCTCGCCGGCGGCGGTGCGCGCGACCAGGTCGCCCCTGCCGTCGCCCGTGGCGTCCCCGAGGCCGGTCAGCGCGTTGTACTGCTGCCAGCCGTTCCCGATCAGCGTGCGCGCCTTGAAGGGGGCGCCCTGATTGCCGGTCCCCTCGTAGAAGTAGAGCGCCCCGGCCGCGTTCCGCGCCACCAGGTCGTACTTCTTGTCGCCGTTCGCGTCGCCGATGCCGGTCAGCGCGTTGTACTCGTTCCAGCCGCCGCCGACCCTCTTCGGGTCCCCCACGTCGTCCCGGACGATGCCCGTCCCGTACGACCACAGCACCCCGGAGGAGTCACGGGCGACGATGCCGTTGTACTGGTCCCGGCTGCCGAGCGGTCCCAGCTTGGCCAGCGCGGTGTAACCCTTCCAGCCGCCGACCTCCAGCTGCGGCGGCTGGAACACCTGCGGCGCCCTGCCCGAGCCCTGGTAGACCCGCAGGGTCCCGTCGGGCTTGCGGGCCAGCAGGTGGAACCGGTCCCGCACGGGACGGTCGCTCTGCACGGCGAACCGCCCGGTCGCCTCCGGGTTGCCCGTGCCCCAGTTGTAGATGTCGTACGAGGCGCGGGCCTCCAGCTTCCAGGCCGCCAGGCCCTTCGGCGCCTTCAGTGCGTACGTGACCGTGTAGTCGCCGGGCTTCTCGATCTCACAGGTGACACCGCCGCCGAAGACGATCGGCGAGAGGCTGTGGTCGCACGTCGCCCCCTCCCCGACGGAGACGGAGGTGATCTCGGGCATCGGCTCGTCCCACTCCGGCGGCCGCTGTTCCCCGGCGTCGTCGAACTGGACGGTCAGCGGCCCCTTGTCCACGGCGTGCACCGCGAGCGTGTGCGTGACGGTGCCGCCCGCCGGAACATCCGGTGCGGTGAACTTCAGCGTGTTCTGCGCGACGTGCGCCGCCGACTTCACCGTCACGGTGCGCGCAGCATGCGTGCCGGAGGCCGGTGCGGTCGCCGCGACCTGGGCCTCCTTCACGCCGTCCGCGACGCTCTTGCCCCGGGGCACGTACACCAGGCCGTAGTAGAGCTTCGTGTCGTGGGCCGCGCTCGCATCGGCGCGGACTCTCGGCGTGGCGTACGGATGAGCGTCCGTGATGTCGCAGAGGTACACCCCCTTGACGGTTGCCGACGCCTTGCACTCCTGGTCGTCGAGATCGACCGTGAGCCCCGCGGGCAGCCCGCCACCGGCCCAGGTCGGGTCGTCGAGCGGCTTGCTGCTCAGCGCGAAGGCGTACGTACCGTCGGGTGCCGTTCCGCTGAACCCCCCGATCCCGATCTCCACCACGCCCTCGCCCGGCTGGAGGTTGATCTCCGGGCGGTGGAAGGAGAAGGCGAAGGCGTCGTCCGCCGTCGCCGGTCCCGCCAGTGTGATCCCCGCGGTGGCCAGCAACGCCACCGCTCCCCCGACTGCGATGAGTCTTCGCATGCACCATTCCTGATGATGAAGGGCGGCACAGTGCGGCCGCAGACAACGCCAGGTGCCCCCCATGGCGTGAGGCGGAAGGTACAGCACAACGCCCCGCCTGTTCGACAGACGGGGCGTTGTGGCTGGTGGAGCCCCCTATCGGATTCGAACCGATGACCTACGCATTACAAGTGCGTTGCTCTGGCCAGCTGAGCTAAGGAGGCGTCGGGCAGAAGTCTAACCGGACCGCCCACCCCCGTGGACAGCAGATTTCACAGCCCCGGACTACTGACAGATCCCCGGCGCCCGGGTAGCGTCACACCCGGTCCGCGAATTGGACCAGACCACTTCACTCCCTTACTCGGATCGTCCGGCACGTTCCTGCCGGTGAAGGAGACGCATCACCATGGCAACAGTCACGTTCGACAAGGCCACCCGCATCTACCCGGGCTCCACCAAGCCCGCCGTGGACCAGCTGGAGATCGCGATCGAGGACGGCGAGTTCCTCGTCCTCGTCGGCCCGTCCGGCTGCGGAAAGTCGACCTCCCTGCGCATGCTCGCGGGTCTGGAGGACGTCAACGGCGGTGCCATCCGCATCGGCGACCGCGACGTCACGCACCTGCCGCCGAAGGACCGGGACATCGCCATGGTGTTCCAGAACTACGCGCTCTACCCGCACATGTCCGTCGCGGACAACATGGGCTTCGCCCTGAAGATCGCGGGCGTCAACAAGGCCGAGATCCGCAAGAAGGTCGAAGAGGCCGCGAAGATCCTCGACCTCACCGAGTACCTCGACCGCAAGCCGAAGGCGCTCTCCGGCGGTCAGCGCCAGCGTGTCGCCATGGGCCGCGCCATCGTGCGTGAGCCGCAGGTCTTCCTCATGGACGAGCCGCTGTCGAACCTCGACGCCAAGCTCCGCGTCTCGACCCGTACGCAGATCGCGAGCCTCCAGCGCCGCCTGGGCATCACGACCGTGTACGTCACGCACGACCAGGTCGAGGCCATGACCATGGGTGACCGCGTGGCGGTCCTCAAGGACGGTCTGCTCCAGCAGGTCGACTCGCCGCGCAACATGTACGACCGCCCGGCCAACCTCTTCGTCGCCGGCTTCATCGGCTCCCCGGCCATGAACCTGGTCGAGGTCCCGATCACCGACGGCGGCGTGAAGTTCGGCAACAGCGTCGTCCCGGTCTCCCGCGAGGCCCTGTCCGCCGCCGCCGACAAGGGCGACACCACGGTCACCGTGGGCGTGCGCCCCGAGCACTTCGACATCGTCGAGCACGGCGGCGAGGCCGCGAAGACCCTGTCCAAGGACACCAGCGACGCCCCGGCGGGCCTCGCCGTCTCCGTCAACGTCGTGGAGGAGCTCGGCGCCGACGGTTATGTGTACGGCTCCGCCGAGGTCGGCGGCGAGCACAAGGACCTCGTCGTCCGCGTCAACGGCCGCGCCGTCCCGGACAAGGGCACCGAGCTGCACGTCGTCCCGCGCCCGGGCGAGCTGCACGTCTTCTCCACCAAGACCGGCGAGCGCCTGAGCGACTGATCACCGTACAACCATACGAAGCGGCCAATCACCGCAAGCAGCGGCTGATCACCGGCAAGTACCGTGAAGGGCCCCGCACTTCGGTGCGGGGCCCTTCCGCGTTCCGCGCTTGACCAAGCACGCACCAGCCGGCGTTTACGCACGACGGCCCACAAATACCCCGGCACACTGGGCATTTCGAGCCCTGTACGTCAACACCCCATTCGAAAAGGGATCTCGAACCATCCCCCATGAGGGTGACGGAATGTCGCCAAATCGTCACCGGCCGCTACGCTCACTCGCGTGACCCACTCAGCCCGCCGCATCGGCCGAACTCTCGCCCTCGTCCTGCCCGTCGTCCTGGTGCTCTCCGGGACCCTCGCCGTCACCCGCGTCCCGTGGGTCGCCGGCACTCCCGAGTCCCAGATGCTCACCGCATCCGCCGAGGACGTCTCCACCCAGGCCAAGTCCCGTGCCCCGCAGGATATTCTGCGCGACCGGCTCCTGGTGGAGCTTCAGGAGAAGGACCCCGGAACGGCTCTCACGCACCTCCAGCGCGAGGTCGAGCGCCGCCCGTCCCTCGCCAAGCACTGCATGAACATCGCCCGCGCCCTGGGCCGCGCCGCCGTCACGCACTACGGCCCCACCCGCGCCCAGTCGTACTCGCGCCCCGTCTGCGACACCTCCTTCGCCTCCGGCGTCGCGAACCACCGCCCCTGATCGGCCGAAACGGACCACCGGTAGACACCCCACAGAGCTGACGGCCCTGCCCCTCAACGGCGGCGCCCCCCGCGCCGCATATCGTCCCCTGCATGACCATCCCCGACACAACGGCGTCCGCCGCACCCACACAGGCCGTCGTCCTGGCCGGTGGCCAGGGCTCGCGACTGCGCCCGTACACCGACGACCGCCCCAAGCCGATGGTCGAGATTCCCGGCACCGGAACCCCGATCATCGGCCATCAGCTCGCCTGGCTCGCCGCCGAGGGCGTCACTGACGCCGTCGTCTCCTGCGGCCACCTCGCCGAGGTCCTCCAGGACTGGCTGACCGAGCAGGCCGCCCAACTCCCCTTGCACGTCACGACGGTTGTCGAGACGGAGCCCCTGGGTCGAGGCGGCGGCCTGAAGCACGCGGCCGCACACCTGCCGCACCCCGAGCAGCCCTGGTACGCCACCAACGGCGACATCTGGACCCGATTCTCCCTGCGCGACATGGCCGCCTTCCACGCCGAGCGCGACGCCACCGCCACCCTGGCCCTGGCCCGCCCCCGCATCCCGTGGGGCGCCGTCGAGACGGACACCTTCGGCAACGTCACCGACTTCATCGAGTCGCCGCCCTCGCCGTACCTC
Source organism: Streptomyces sp. NPDC087440 (assembly GCF_044744005.1). Taxonomy (NCBI): domain Bacteria; kingdom Bacillati; phylum Actinomycetota; class Actinomycetes; order Kitasatosporales; family Streptomycetaceae; genus Streptomyces; species Streptomyces sp. NPDC087440. The sequence goes on from NZ_JBIUXN010000002.1 coordinate 428,131, forward strand.
ATCAACGCGGGCGTGTACGTCTTCTCCGCCGCCTTCACCGCCCTCCTCCCGGACCTCGGCGACCACGAGCGCACCACCTTCCCGCGCCTCGCCCGCTCCCGCAGCCTGGCCGGTTACCCGATCCCGCAGGGCGCCTACTGGCGTGCCATCGACACCGCCAAGGACCTCACCGAGGCCGCCAAGGAGCTTGCCGCCCAGGGCCGTTGAGATCCCGTACGTACGACAACCCGTACGTACGACAGAGGGGCCCGGCACCATCCCCGGTGCCGGGCCCCTCTGTCGTACCCGTACGTGTACGTGTACGTGTCCTGCCCTACCCGAGCAGTCCGCCGATCACCTTGTCCCCGCCGGACCCTCCGCCGGAGTTCCCGCCCTGGGAGCCGCCGCCGGAGGAGGAGCCGCCCGAGCCGGACCCGCCGGAGCTCGAACCGCCGTTGCCGCCGTCGCCGTTACCCCCGCTGGAGGAGGGTCCCGCCGTGGCCGTGGGGCCCGCGGAGGTCGCCGCCGGGGGGTTGTTCCGGGTGGGCGTACGGCCCGTGGAGCCCCGCGTCTGGCTCGGGCCCGCGGTCGCGCCCGCGGTGGCCGTGGCCCGCGGCCCGGCCGTGCTGCTGGGCTTCGCCGAGGGCGAGACCGAGGCGGAGGCCGAGGGCTTGGGCGCCTTGCGCTGCGGGCCCTGCGAGGTGCGCTGGGCACCCGGCTCCTTGGGGAGCGGGCGGCCCGGCAGGTGGTTGGCCGGGTCGTCGTCCGGCCCCGGCACGACGACCTCCGCCGAGCGGACCGCCCCGCCCAGCACCGAGCCGACCAGCAGGGTCAGGCCCACGACCAGCGTCACCATCAGGAAGCCGCGCCGCAGCACGCGCCGCCGCAGCTCCCACACCTCGCTGCGCGGACCCAGCGTGCGCCAGGCCTCGCCCGCGAGCCGCGAGTCCATCGAGTAGACGGGCGCACCCGCGATGATCAGCGGCGACCAGGCGGCGAGGTAGATGATGTCCGGCGCGTCGTACGCGGGGACGCTCTTCCAGCTCACGGTGAGCAGCAGCGCCGCCGACAGCAGCGTCCCGATGACCGCCGCGACCCGCTGCCACAGCCCGAGCACCGTGAGCACACCCACGATGACCTGGAGGAACGCCACGCTGAGCCCGGCGCCGACCGGGTGCTGGAGCCCGAGTTCCCGCAGCGGCTCGGCGAGCGGCCACGGGTGCAGCGAGGTGAGCCACTTGACCATGGAGCCGCGCTCGCCGCCGTCGAAGAAGACGGGGTCGCAGAGCTTGCCCATGCCCGCGTAGATGGAGATGAAGCCGAGGAAGACGCGCAGCGGCAGCAGCACCACGCCGAGGTTCATCCGCCGGTCGGGGTAGAAGGAGTGCCGCGAGCGCCCGTCACCGCGCTCGTCCGACTCGTCCCCCTCGTACGGGAGTTGCTCGCCGGTGTCGTACGGCGTGTCGTACGCGCCCTCCGCCTGCCGCATCCGGGGCAGCATCCGGGTGGGCTCGCCGCCGGGGCCCGCGGACCCCACGGGCCCCCCGACGGCCGGGGTCTGCATGGTGTCGTCCGAGGCGCGCCCGGGCGGCCCGATGCGCGGGATGAGCTGGGTCGCTCCGGTGTCGAGGTCGTCCGCGGGGCGGGTCGCCGTCGAGTCGCGCACGGCCTGGAGGAGCCCACCCGCGCCGGGGTCGCCCGGCTCGGACCTGCCCGTCCACACGACGGGCGCCCGGCGGCGTCCGGCCGCCGCGCCCGCCGCGGCCCCGACGGCCGCTCCGGCCCCGCTGAGCGCGGGGAACTTCGCCGTCCGGTCGTCCAGAGCACCCCGCACCACGGTGGGGCGCGCGCTCTGGCTCGGGGCGAGCTGCACGCGGAAGCTGGCGTGGTTGACGATGACCTGCGCCGGGTCGCAGGGCACCTTGACCATGCTCAGTGCGGGCTGATCGTCGAACCCGGGTGTTCTGGTGTCCACACTCATCTAACCGAGTGATGTGTGTTTAGGACACTGCCTTGACGCCCTCGATCTGTCCGAGACCCGTCAAATCCACACCTTCTCGCAGACACCGCAGGTCAACGCAGGTGGACGAAAAGGGCCCCGGACGGAATCCGGGGCCCTCTAGCGCAAACGGACGTACTACTTCCGACGACGCGCCGTCTCGTACAGGACGATCCCCGCCGCGACACCGGCGTTCAGCGACTCGGCGCCGCCGGGCATCGAGATGCGCACCCGGTAGTCGCAGGTCTCGCCGACGAGGCGGCCGAGGCCCTTGCCCTCGCCGCCGATGACGATGCAGACCGGACCGGCGAGCTGCTCCAGGTCCTCGACCTTGTGCTCGCCGTCGGCGGCGAGGCCGACGACCGTGACACCGGCCTTCTTGTACTCCTCCAGCGCGCGGGTCAGGTTGGTGACGCGCGAGACGGGGGTGCGGGCGGCCGTACCGGCGGAGGACTTCCACGCACCGGCGGTCATGCCGGCCGCGCGCCGCTCGGGCACGACGACGCCGTGGCCGCCGAAGGCGTTGGTGGAGCGGATGATGGCGCCGAGGTTGCGCGGGTCGGTCACGCCGTCCAGCGCGACGATCAGCGGCTCCTCGTGGTTCTCGTACGCGCCGTCCAGCAGGTCCTGCGGGTGGGCGTACTCGTACGGCGGGACCTGGAGGACGACGCCCTGGTGGTTGAGGCCGTTGGTCATCCGGTCCAGCTCGACGCGGGGCGCCTCCATGAGGTGGATCTTGCCGCGCTCACCGGCGAGCTGGAGGATCTCGCGGACCCGCTCGTCGTTGTCGATGTACTGCTGGACGTACAGCGTGATGGCGGGGACGCCGTCGCGCAGGGCCTCGTAGACCGGGTTGCGGCCGACGACCATCTCCGAGGTGCCCTTGACGCCGCCGCGGCGCGGGGCGGGGCGGCGCGCCTGGGCGTGCTTGGCCTTGGCGGTGGCGAGACGGTTCGCCTTGTGCTTCTTGCGGTCCTCCGCCTTCGGGGTCGGGCCCTTGCCCTCGAGCCCCTTGCGACGCTGGCCGCCGCTGCCGACCTGCATGCCCTTCTTGTTGGTCGTGCGTCGGTTCCTGCGCTGGCTGTTGCCGGCCATGACTACCTGTTTCCTGTGGATCCGGCGATCCACATGGTGATGCAGATCGTCAATGCGTACGTAAATGAAGTGTGCCGCCCGGGGCTCCGGGCGGCACATCGGAAGGCCCCTTCCCGGGCCCTGCTCGCCAAAGCCCCTAGCGGGGCCCGAGCGTCCACCTCGGTCCGGTCGGGCTGTCCTCGATGACCAGGCCCGACTGCTGGAGCTGGTCGCGGATGGCGTCGGCCGCCGCCCAGTCCTTGCGCTCGCGCGCGGACTGACGCTGGTCGAGGACGAGGCGTACGAGAGTGTCGACGACGCCGTGGAGGTCCTCGCCGCGGTCGGACTCACCGGCCCAGTGCGGGTCGAGCGGGTCCAGGCCCAGGACGCCGAGCATGGCGCGCACCTCGGCGAGGCGGGCGACGGCGGCTTCCTTGTCGTCGGCGGCGAGGGCGGAGTTCCCCTGCCGCACGGTGGTGTGGATGATCGCGAGGGCCTGCGGGACGCCGAGGTCGTCGTCCATGGCCTCCGCGAACGCCGGGGGCACCTCGGCGGCGGGCTCGACCGGCCCCGCCTTCTCCACCACGCGCTGCACGAAGCCCTCGATGCGGGCGAAGGCGGACTCCGCCTCGCGCAGGGCCTCCTCGCTGTACTCGATGGCGGAGCGGTAGTGCGGGGTGCCGAGGTAGTAGCGAAGGACGATCGGGCGCCAGGCCTTGACCATCTCGCTGACCAGGACCGAGTTGCCGAGGGACTTCGACATCTTCTCGTTGGCCATGGTGACCCAGTGGTTGTGCACCCAGAAGTTGGCGAAGTCGTCGCCGAAGGCCTTGGCCTGGGCGATCTCGTTCTCGTGGTGCGGGAAGATCAGGTCGATCCCGCCGCCGTGGATGTCGAAGGCCCTGCCGAGGTACTTGTGCGCCATGGCCGAGCACTCCAGGTGCCAGCCGGGACGGCCGCGGCCCCAGGGGGTCTCCCAGGAGGGCTCGCCGGGCTTGGCGGCCTTCCACATGGCGAAGTCGCGCTTGTCGCGCTTGCCGGTCTCGTCGGGTGCGGACGGCTGGAGGAGGTTGTCGAGCTCCTGGTTGGACAGCTCCAGGTAGCCGTCGTACGACCGGACGTCGAAGTAGACGTTGCCGTCGGCCTCGTACGCGTGGCCGCGCTCGATCAGGCCGCGCATCATCTCGATCATCTCGGTGATGTGGCCGGTGGCGCGGGGCTCGTAGGTGGGCGGGAGGCAACCGAGCACGTCGTAACCGGAGTTGAAGGCGCGCTCGTTCTCGTACCCGATGGACCACCACGGGCGGTTCTGGTCCGCCGACTTCGCGATGATCTTGTCGTCGATGTCGGTGACGTTGCGGATGAAGGTCACGTCGTAGCCGCGGTAGGAGAACCACCGCTGCATGATGTCGAAGTTGAGTCCCGACCTGATGTGCCCGATGTGCGGGGCCGCCTGCACGGTGGCGCCACACAGGTAGATCGAGACACAGCCCGGGACGAGCGGGGTGAAGTCACGCGTCTGCCGGGCGCTGGTGTCGTACAGGCGAATAGTCACCTCTCCAGGGTATCGAGTGTTTCACGTGAAACAGCCCCGTACCCCGTGCCGGAACCGGGCGGGATACGGGGCCGGGTGCCTCAGATGTTGCCGACGACCTTGCGGGCGTGGACCCGGACGACGACGCGGGGGGCGTCGTCCACCGAGGACGGGTTGAACTCGGCGTACTTCTTGCCGATGTACTTCATGGCGAGCTCGTCGATGAGCTCCTGGCCGCCCTCCTCCGTCATCTCGACGCTGCCGCGGATCTCCGCGTACGTGTAGGGGGCGTCGGCGGGCTGGACGAGGACGGTGACGCGGGGGTCGCGGCGCAGGTTCTTCTCCTTCTGTCGCCCCAGCGTGGTGGAGAACAGCACGTCGTTCCCGTCGCGCTTGACCCAGACCGGCGAGACCTGGGGGCTGCCGTCGGGCTGGATGGTGGCCACGGTGATGAAGACGGGGCCGTCGAGGAGTTCCTTGAGCTGGGGGCTGAGGTCGGCGCTCACGGGGGTCGTGTCCTTCCGGGGTTACGGGTACGAGCTGACCCTCCTACCTCTACCCCGCCACCCGCTCCCCATGGCGGAGGCACCGCGCGAGGAGTGCCCCGGCGAGGGGCACGGCGGCGAGCACGGCCCACAGGACGACGCCCCCGCGCGCGAGGAGCGTGCCGGTCGCGGAGCTTCCCACCAGCACCACCAGCCCCGAGACGGACGACAGCGCGCCCATGGCGAGCCCGAGGTGCCGGTCGTCGACCAGGTCGGGTACGAGGGCGCGGGCGGCCGGGACCAGCAGCATCTGCCCGAGGGTGATCGCGACGACGAGGAACGCGCCGGGCAGCAGCCCGGCGGGCCCGGTGAGGTGCAGGGGTACGGAGGCGGCGACCCCGAGGAACCCGGCGCTCACCACCCCGAGCCCTCCCACCAGCGCGGTGCGCAGCCCGAGCCGCTTCCCGGCCCACCGGGTGACGGGCAGCTGCACAAAGACGACCAGCAGCGAGGACAGCGCGAACAGCCACCCGAGCGCGGCCTGCGACCCGGTCGCCCGCTCGACCTCGGCGGGCAGGGACAGGTACAGCTGGTTGTAGGCCACCAGGTAGCAGCTGTACGCCAGGCACACGACGACGAACCCGGGGCTGGTCGCCAGCGCCCGCACCCCGCCCCGCCGGTGCTCGCGCTCGTGCGCCCCGTCCCGGGCGGGCATGAGCAGCCAGTGCCCGGCCAGCACCGCCACGAACACCACGGCCCCCGCCAGGCAGACGGCCCGGAAGCCCACCCCCAGCAGCAAGGACCCCAGCAGGGGCCCGACGAACGCTCCCGCCTGCCCGGCGGCCGAGAACACGGCCAGCACCTGCGCCCGGGGCGTCCCGGTCTCCGCCTCGAAGCGCACGGCCTCCCGGGCGGTCTCCGACTCCACGGCGGGCGAGAAGAGCGCCGCCGCGAACCCGATCAGCAGCACGGCCCCGACGACGGTGGCCGTACTCCCCGCGAACGCCAGCCACACGAACCCGGCGATCCGCAGCACACACCCCACCAGCACCACGGGCCTCGGCCCGTACCGGTCGGTGAGCGCCCCGCCCACAACGAACAGCCCCTGCTGGCTGAACGTCCGCAGCCCGAGCACAAACCCCACCACCCACCCGGCCATCCCGAGCGCCCCACCCAGGTACTGCGCCAGATACGGCAGCACCGCAAAGAACCCCACGTTGAACGCCAGCTGCGTCCCCACCAGCAGCCGCAGATACGGAGGCAACCCCCGCACCTCACGCAGCCCCCGCCACCTCCCCCACCGACCCCGATCGGGCGACGAAGCCGCAGCCCCCTTGGGCAGCGGGGCCGCCCTCCCCCCGCTTCCCCCAGCCCCCTTGGGCAGCGGGGCCGCCCTCCCCCCGCTTCCCCCAGCCCCCTTGGGCAGCGGGGCCGCCCCCCGGGGGCGGGACGGGTGGGCAAGGGGGCGGCCCCTCCCGCTCCCGGCCCAGCCCGGGAGCCCCCGCCCCGCCCCCGCGCCGGACGCCCCTTCGTCGGGGCCGCCCCTCATGCCCGTACCTCCGCGAAACCCTCATCCACAGCTGTGGACAACCGCACGCGCCGCGACGCAGCCCCCGCCACCGCCGCCCACAGCACCGCCCCCACCCCCAGCACCACCAGCGCCCCCGCCGGCGCCAGCACCGCCCACGGCGCCCGTTCCGCATACGGCACGTTCTCGGCCAGCATCCGCCCCCACTCCGGCGCAGGAGGCGCCGCCCCCAACCCGAGGAAGCTCAGCGAGGCCAGCGCCAGGGCAAGCGCCGGAATCCGCAGCACCGCGTGCCGCACGACCCCCGGCAGCACCCCGGGGAGAACGTGCCGGCGCACCACCCACCCCCGCCCCGCCCCCAGCGCCCGCGCCGCCGCGACGTGCGGAGCCGCCCGCTCCTGCTCGTACAGCGCCCGCGTGTGCGCCGCCAGCGGCGCCCACGCCACCACCGCCACCGCGACCGCCGCCGCCACCGCGCCCGGCCCGGCGACGCCCGCCACCACCAGCCCCGCGACGATCGCGGGCAGCGCGTTCACCATCTCGGTGAAGCCTCCGGACCCGGGCAGGAGCCCCACCAGCACCCCGGCCACCAGGGTCACCACGGAGACCGCCAGCGCCGCCAGCACCGTCCGTCCCGCCCCGTGCCCGAGCCGGGCCAGTGTGTCGCGGCCGAGGGAGTCCGTGCCGAGGGGGTGCCCGGAGCCCGGTCCCGCCAGCCGGGCCGTCACGTCGATGGCGTACGGGTCCCGCAGCAGCCCCGCCACCACGACCCCCAGGAACACCACCGTCACCAGCACCGCCCCCCAGCGCACCGCCCGTCCCGCCTCCAGCCGGGGCCTGACCAGCGTCGGAAGCGCCCCGTCCCGCAGTGCGGGCCCCAGCAGCAGCAGCCCGAGCCCCCGCACCGCGAGCCCCGCCACCACCCCCAGCAACAGCAGCACCAGCACGGACGCCTGAAGCACCGGCAGGTCCTGCGCGAGGGCGGCGGACAGCGCCGTACCCCCGAGGCCCGGAATCGCGAAGAGGGTCTCGACCGCGACCGCCCCGCCCGTCAGCCCGACCACCACGAACCCGAACTGCGGCAGCACCCCGGGCAGCGTCCGGCGCAGCGCGTGCAGCGCCACCCGTGCCCCGGGAATCCCACCGGCCGCAGCCGCCCGCGCCCAGGGCTCGGCGAAGGCCCCCGGCAGCGCGTCGTCCAGCAACCGCCCGAGCAGCGCGCCCGCCGGGATGCCCATGGCGACGGCAGGCAGGACGGCCGAGGGGAAGGTCCCCCAGCCCACCGCCGGGAACCACCCCAGCTGAACAGCGAAAACAGTCGCCAGCACCGCCGCGATCAGGAACTCCGGCAGCGCGGCCGGCACCGCCCCGACCACGCCCGCCCGCGCCCGTACGAGCTGTCGCTGCGCTCCGAGCCGCAGTGTCCGCAGGCACAGCAGCCCCGCCAGCACCACGGCCACCAGCAGCGAGCAGCCCATCAGCGACAGGGAGACCCCGAGGGCGGCCGTCACGTCCGGGCCGACGGGCGCGCCCGACACCCACGACATCCCGAAGTCCCCGCGCACGACCCCGCCGAGCCAGCCGCCCAGTACGTGCAGCGGGCCGCCGTCGAGGCCGGTCTCGGCGCGGATCGCGGCGAGCGTCTCGGGCGTCGGCGGCCGGTCGGCGTACCGCGCGTGCAGGATGGTGAGAGCCGGATCGTTCCTGGTCAGCCAGGGCAGCAGCCCGACGGCCAGCACCACGCCGACAAGGGCGAGTGCCCTCCCCGCGAACCCCCTCAGCCTCATCCGATACGGGTGTCGGCGGTGACCAGCGTCCGCTCCATCGGGTCGAGCGAGACGCCCTCGACGCCCTTGCCGACCCCCTGCACGAACCGCTCGTGCACCAGCGGAACCACCGCGTCCGTGCCCAGCACGGCCGCCTCGGCCTTCATCTCGGCGGCCTGCCGCGCCGGGGTGTCCACGGCCGAGACGGTCTTGGCGACGGCCTCGTCGACCTGCTTGTCGCAGAGCTGGGAGATGTTGAAGGACCCGGCGCAGGTGAAGTCGCTGGCCAGGTACGAGGACGGGTCCCCGGTGTCGAGCAGCGTGTTGCGCGGCAGGATGAACGCGTCGAACGTGCCCGCGAGTGCGTCCGCCTCCATCTGCGCGTAGTCCCGGACCACCTGGCGGACCTGGAACCCCGCCTTCTCCAGCTGCTGCTGCACGGCCGTGGCGACCTCGGGCAGCTCGGGCCGGTTGGTGTAGGTGGCCAGGACGATCTCCCCGGCGGCCGCGACCTTGTCCTTGGGCGCGGGCGTGGCCCGGCCCTCGACCGGCACGCGCTGCTTGGCCGCCCAGGCGACGCCCGGCCCGAAGAGGCCCTGTGCGGTGTCGGCCCGGCCCTCGTACACGCCCTCGACCAGGGCCTTGCTGTCGATGGCGGTACGGGCTGCGGCCCGCAGCGCGGCGTCCGCGAAGGGGCCCTTCTTGGTGTTGAGGTACAGGCTGTTGGTGCGTGCGGTCGGCACCTCGCGGACCTGGCTCTCCTCCAGCAGGGAGGCCTGCGAGACGGGCACGTACTCGGCGATGTCGGTCTGCCCGGCGCGCAGCGCGTTCGCCCGCGCCTTGCCGTCGGCGACGAACGCCACGTCGACGCCGATCGCCTTGGCCTTCGTACCCCAGTAGGTGTCGTTCCTGGTCAGCGTGGCGCTGACGGCGCCGTTGAGCTTGCTGAGGGTGTACGGACCGGTCGCGTGCCCGGCGGGGTTCACCTTGCCGCCGCTGTACGCGCCTGCCGAGAGGATCGCCAACGACGGATTCGCGAGCCGCTGCGGGAAGAGCGGATCGGCGGTCTTCGTCGTGATGCGCACCAGCTGCGCACTCTCGGCCTTGGCGTCCAGGTCGGTGTCACTGAGCACGCGTGGCTTGGGCGAGGCCTTCTCGGCGGCGGTCAGGGACCGTACGACCGCCTCGGCGTCGACCGGTTTGCCGTCCTGGAAGACGGCCTTGCGGAGGGTGAAGGTCCAGGCCTTGTCGCCGTCCGGCTTCCACTCGGTGGCCAGCGCGGGCAGCGCCTCGCCGTTCTTGCCGAGCGCGGTGAGCCCCTCGACGACCGCGAGGCGGCTGAGGGTCACGGCGTCGTCGCCGTACGGGGACATGGCCTGTGCGGGCGGGAACGCGAGCGAGACGCGCAGCCGGCCGTCACCGCCGCCCGAGCCCGCCGCACTGCCGGAACCACCGCCTCCGCAGGCCGTGACGGTCAGGGCGAGCGTGGCGGCCGTCGCTGCGAGGGGCAGCGCGGCACGACGGCGTATCGAGGACATGTCACGACCCTACCTGAAAACGGTTGTCACCTAGCGGGCGGGCTGACCGCTCTCCCGGGCACCCATCGGCAGCTCGAAGTGGACGATGCCCTGCCCCCCACCAGGCAGCTTCCGCTCGTCGCAGACCTCGGTCGCCAGCGAGCGCCAGAACGGCTCGGCGCCCGGAACGGCGGGGTCGGTGTGCAGATAGACCGCCTCGTACCCACCGACCTTCACGACAAAGTCGCACAATTCACGCACGAGCGCGCGGGCAAGTCCGTGCCGCCGGTGCTCCGGGCGGACGTAGATGCGGCAGAGCTGGGCGGTCGTCCCGGACGGGAAGCGCTCGGCGACCCACTCCGGATTGGGCGGCGCCTCGGGCCCCTGGTCGCGCACGGCCCCGGTGGCGACGATCTCGCCGTCCTTCTCGACCACCAGGAGGGTGCGCCGCTCGGGGCGCAGATACGTTCCGTCGAGGTCGATGATGTCCGCGTGCCAGCGCGGTACGTAGCCGGACTTCAGGTCGCGGTAGACGGTGTCCAGCATGACGGCGCGGGCCCCGCCGACGTCCTCGGCGGTCGCGGGCCGCAGCACGTATCCCGTGGACACGCCGGTCCGGACCTCGGTCGTCACCGTCACCGCTTGCCTCCACTCGTGCCACATGCCTTGCCGTACCAGCGTACGTGCAAGGCATGCGCAAAAGCGGAACGGGGGATTCAGCCCACCGGAGGCAGGCCCTCAGGCCCGGTAGACCAGCGCGGTGGCGATCGCCGCCAGCCCCTCCGCCCGCCCGGTGAGCCCGAGCCCGTCACTCGTCGTCCCCGACACCGACACCGGCGCGCCGACCGCCGCGCTCAGCACCTTCTGGGCCTCCTCGCGCCGCTTGCCGACCTTGGGCCGTACGCCCACGACCTGCACCGCGACGTTCCCGATCCGGAAGCCCTCGGCCCGTACGATCCGGGCCGCCTCGGTGAGCAGCGTGACCCCGGACGCACCGGCCCACTCGGGCCGCCCCGTCCCGAAGTGCGCCCCGAGGTCACCGACCCCTGCCGCCGAGAACAGCGCGTCGCACGCGGCGTGGGCGACGACGTCCGCGTCCGAGTGCCCGGCGAGACCGAACTCCTCGTCCGGCCAGTGCAGCCCGGCGCACCACAGTTCGCGGCCGCGCTCGAAGGCGTGGATGTCGGTCCCGATGCCGACCAGCGGAATGACCGGGCCCCCTTCAGCGGGGTTGTTCTCAGAAGCCATCGTTGGCCCTCCTCCGTGCGAGTACCGCCTCGGCCAGCACCAGGTCCAGCGGCCGGGTCACCTTGAACGCCTCTTCGTGCCCGGGCACCACCACGACCGGCTGCCCGAGCCGCTCGACCATACCGGCGCAGTCCGTGGCCCCTTCCCCGGTGCCGGGGACGGTCTCGTGGGCGTGCACCAGGACGGCGCGGTCGAAGCCCTGCGGCGTCTGCACGGCCCGCAGCAGCGCCCGCTCGGGCGTCGCGACGACGGGCTCGGGGGTGCCGTCCGCTCTCGGCTCGACCTGCTTGACGGTGTCCGCGAGCGGCAGTGCGGGCACCACGGCGGGCGCCCCGGACCGTACCGCTTCGACGACCGCGTCCACGGTGTCCACCGGAACGAGCGGACGTGCCGCGTCGTGCACCAGTACGGCGGTGATGTCCTCGGGCAGCGCGTCCAGGCCCAGCTTCACGGACTCCTGGCGGGTGTCTCCGCCGGGGACGACCAGGAACTCGGTGCGCTCGGGCAGGGCGTGCTCGTACTCGTCCAGGAGGCTCTTGACCTCGGTCTCGCCGTCGGCGGGGGCGACCACGACGACCAGCGAGACATGCCGGGAGGCGGCCATCGCGCGCACGGCGTGGACCAGCATCGGGGTGCCGTTGAGGGTACGGAGCGCCTTGGGGGCGCCGGGGCCCAGGCGCACACCGCGACCGGCGGCCGGGATGACGGCGGCGGTGCGGGAGGGGCTCGTGGGGCTCCCCGTGGGAGCTGCGGCGGGGCTCGCGGGGCTCACGGCGGGGCTTTCGGAGGGCGCAGAGGGGCGTTCGACTGTCATGGACTACTCCGGAGGTTTGTGTCCTCGTCCCCCATGGGTATGGCCACAGCGAGCCGGGCGCGACGCCCTGACCGGACCCCTTCCGTGACAGTCGGACGGGGCGGCGCATCGGCACCGCGAAAAACCGCATGCGGGATCAGGCGCAGGGAACGTAGAAAGAAGAATGCCGCGGTGTCCAACGGCCGACTGCGGACACAGTCGGTCGCCGGGCACCACGGCATCACTCACACCATCAACGCACGCGCCCGGGTGCAGCCGAGCACGTGAACAACGGTTACGACGCGAGAACCTCGTCCAGCAGGGCCTCGGCCTTGTCCTCATTGGTGTTCTCCGCGAGCGCCAGCTCGCTCACCAGGATCTGGCGCGCCTTCGCGAGCATGCGCTTCTCGCCGGCGGAGAGACCGCGCTCGCGCTCACGACGCCACAGGTCGCGGACTACCTCGGCGACCTTGATGACGTCGCCAGAAGCGAGCTTCTCCAGATTTGCCTTGTAGCGACGAGACCAGTTCGTGGGCTCTTCCGCGTACGGTGCGCGCAGCACCTCGAAGACCCGGTCCAGCCCGTCCTGGCCGACCACATCGCGTACACCGACGAACTCCGCATTGTCCGCAGGCACACGAACCGTCAAGTCGCCCTGGGCGACCTTGAGCACCAAGTAGGTCTTGTCCACGCCTTTGATCTGGCGAGTCTCAATGGCCTCGATCAGCGCGGCCCCGTGATGGGGATAGACCACGGTGTCGCCAACCTTGAACGTCATGTGACAGGTACCCCTTCCGTGGCTATCCAGAGTAACACGGAAACTGCTTGTTCTGAATGGCGTTTCCGCAGGTCAGGGCATATCTCGGGGCTTGACAACTGCAACAGGAACGTGCTGCGGAGGCCTTCCGGAAGACGGTATTCGCAGGTGGGAGCGGCTGTGCGGGCGAAGAGAAACGTGTACGTTACGCGCACCACAGAGCCCGGAAGAGGGCCCGAAAGTCCCGGTTTGCCGGGTTCCGCGAGGTGAACTTCGTCTACTCCGTTCGGAGATCGATCACCCGTCCGGCCGCAATCTCCGGCAATCCGCGCCAATCCCGAATTGATCACGGTCCCCTTGATCAATTCCGCGGGCAATATCCCGCCATTGAACGCTGTACGAATTCCGCCATGCCACGGACCGGTCCGCCGCCTCCTGCACTGGGCGGGCGTCGCGTACTCCAGGGGGCGGGTCGGGTGCGGGCCCAGGTCGGCGAGTCGATAACCTAAGCCCGCAGTCACGTCCGACCGCTGTACATCGGGCCGCTTGCCAAGTCCCCCCGTCCGTAACGTCCAAGGAGTTGCCGCCGCCGTGAGCCGCAGCCTTCGACGCGGCACTCTCGCCGCCACCGCCCTCGCGTTCTCGATCGTCACGCTCGCCGCATGTGGCGCCGGCAACGACGCACAGACCCTGGCCATCAAGCCGGACAACGCCGCGACCTCCGTCGCCGACGGCCAGATCAAGATCCAGAACGCGCTGGTCATCACCCAGCCCCTGGACGAGAAGACCAAGACGGCGGGCAAGGGCGATGCCGTGGTCGCCGTCACCGTCTTCAACAACGGCAAGCAGCCGCAGACGCTGGACGCCATCAAGCTCGGCGACTCCACCGCCCAGGTGAAGCTCACCTCCGGCAAGGCGCAGGGTGCCAAGCCCGGGCCGCTCACCGTCCCGGCCGGCGGTTCCGTGATCATCGGCGGCAAGGACAACGCCTCCGCCGTCATCGCGAACGGCAGCGAGGCCGAAGGCCCGCAGCTCGGCAAGGCGCAGCCGGTCACCTTCTCCTTCAGCGAGACCGGCGACGTGACGCTGAAGGCGTTCGTCGTCCCGTCCGTCGGCCACTTCGAGGGCTTCGGCCCGGACAAGCTCCCGGCCACCCCGCCGGCCACCACCGCGCCGACCGGCGCCCCCACGGGCACCCCGGCCTCCGGCGCCCCGGGCGGCACGCCGTCGGGCTCGGCCACGGGCACGCCGGACAAGAAGGACCCGAAGAAGGACCCGAAGGACCCGAAGAACCAGCCGTCGGGTTCGGCGACGACCGGCGCGGCCAACTGACGTCGCCGTCGTACGTACGCGAGGGGCCCCGCCGGAATCGGATTCCGGCGGGGCCCCTTCGTCGTGCGTACGCGTATGCACGCCTACGACTGCGGTTTACGGCTCGAACTTGTAGCCCAGGCCGCGGACCGTGACCAGGTAGCGCGGGGCGCCCGGGTCCGGCTCGATCTTGGCGCGCAGGCGCTTGACGTGGACGTCGAGGGTCTTGGTGTCGCCGACGTAGTCCGCGCCCCAGACCCGGTCGATGAGCTGCATACGGGTCAGCACGCGGCCCGCGTTGCGCAGCAGCATCTCCAGCAGGTCGAACTCCTTGAGCGGGAGGTCGATCTTGGCCCCGGCGACGGTGACCACGTGCCGGTCGACGTCCATCCGTACCGGACCGGCCTCCAGGGCGGCCGGAGTGACCTCCTCCGGTTCGCCCCGGCGGCGCAGGACGGCGCGGATGCGGGCGATCAGCTCGCGGGAGGAGAAGGGCTTGGTGACGTAGTCGTCGGCTCCTATCTCCAGGCCGACGACCTTGTCGATCTCGCTGTCCTTGGCGGTCACCATGATCACCGGGACGTTGGAGCGCACGCGCAGCTGGCGGCAGACCTCGGTGCCGGGCAGGCCGGGCAGCATCAGGTCCAGCAGGACGAGGTCGGCGCCGTTGCGCTCGAACTCGTCCAGGCCGTCGGGGCCGGTCGCGGCGATCGCGACCTCGAAGCCCTCCTTGCGGAGCATGTAGGACAGGGCGTCGCTGAAGGATTCCTCGTCCTCGACGACGAGCACTCGGGTCACGGAAGGACCTCCGGGGCAGGGGTGTTCTCACGGATGGGGGTCTTGTGCGTGCGGTCGGCGGCAGCCGGGGTGGCGGCTGCGGCCGGAGCTTCGGCGGTGACCAGGGCTTCGCCGGTGGCCGGGGCTTCTTCGTCGAAGCCCTCGACCGCGTCGACGTCGTCGGGGCCGACGAGGGGGCGGCCGGGGGTGTGTTCCACCCTGGCCTCCCGGACGGAGCCCGCTTCGGGCAGCCGCAGGGTGAAGGTGGAGCCCTGTCCCTCGGAGCTCCACACGGTGACCTCGCCGCCGTGCGAGGCGGCGACGTGCTTGACGATGGCCAGGCCCAGACCGGTGCCTCCGGTGGCGCGGGAGCGGGCCGGGTCGACGCGGTAGAACCGCTCGAAGACCCGGTCGCGGTCGCGCTCGGAGATGCCGATGCCCTGGTCGGTGACGGCTATCTCTATGAGGTCGCCGCCGGGTGCGGGAACCCGGCGGGCGGCGATGCCGACCTTGGTGCGGGCGGGGCTGTAGTTGACGGCGTTCTCCACCAGGTTGCCGAGGGCGGCGGCGAGCTGGCCGCGGTTGCCCCAGACGTGCAGGCCGGAGGTGCCGCCCGCCTGCATGGTGATCTGCTTGGTGGAGGCCGTGTGGCGGCTGCGGTCGATGGCCTCGGCGACCAGTTCGTCCACCCGTACCGGCTCGGAGTCCTCCAGCGGGTCGTCGTTCTGCACCCGGGAGAGGTCGATCAGCTCCTGGACCAGGGAGGTCAGGCGGGTCGCCTCGATCTGCATGCGTCCGGCGAAGCGGGTCACCGCCTCCGGGTCGTCACAGGCGTCCATGACGGCCTCGGAGAGCAGGGAGAGGGCGCCCACCGGCGTCTTCAGCTCGTGGCTCACGTTGGCGACGAAGTCGCGCCGTACCGCTTCGATACGACGGGCCTCCGTCAGGTCCTCCACCAGGAGCAGGACCAGGCGCGAGCCGAGCGGTGCCACCCGGGCGGACACCGCGAGGGCCTCGCCCCGGCCGGTGCCCCGGCGCGGCAGGTCCAGCTCGACCTGCCGTATCTCCCCGTCCCGCCTGGTGTCCCGGGCCATGTGCATCATCGGCTCGACAGCCAGCTTTCCGCCTCGGACCAGCCCCAGGGCGTACGCCGCCGAGCTGGCCTTCACCACGTTGTCGCTCTCGTCGAGCACCACCGCGGAGGAGCGGAGCACGGAGAGGACGGTGTCCACTCCCGGCGGCAGCGTGGCGTTCACCTCGGGGCGCACGGCGGCCCTGGTGGGGCGCTTCTGGTCGCGTTCGCTCCAGCGGAACGCCAGCATGGCGATGATGCCGGTGCACAGACCGGCGATCGCTGCTGCTGCGGCCACTGCCGCGTTCACGTCCATGTGCACAAGGTTATGCCTGGTCACTGACACTGCCCCAAGCGAATGGGTGGCAGCTCGAACGTTCGTCGCCCAGAGTTCACCAAGGGGATGGGGGCGGTTCACTTCGGCGGTCGGAACCGGACGCGTACCGCGCGGATGGTGGGAGTGTGGGGACCGGAGCCCCGCCAGACCCCGGAATTCACGGCTGCGCTGTGCCGCAGTCGGCCGTACTGACGAAAGCAGGAACCCCCATGCGGGACGCGTACCACGAGGAACTGGACTCGA
Source organism: Streptomyces sp. NPDC087440 (assembly GCF_044744005.1). Lineage (NCBI taxonomy): Bacteria > Bacillati > Actinomycetota > Actinomycetes > Kitasatosporales > Streptomycetaceae > Streptomyces > Streptomyces sp. NPDC087440. Next base: position 444,551 of record NZ_JBIUXN010000002.1, read on the forward strand.
TCGGCGAGGACCTGGTCGAGATGGCCCGTCTGGTCGGCTCTGCGATAGGTCGCGCCACGACCGCCATGCTGGACGCCGATCTGAAGCTCGCGGAGAGCGTCATCGCCGCCGACCAGAGGGTCGACGACCTCCAGCACGACCTGGAGGCGCGCGCCATCGCCCTGCTGGCCCGCCAGCAGCCGGTCGCCACCGACCTCCGTATCGTCGTCACGTCCCTCCGTATGAGCGCGGATTTGGAGCGCTCGGGCGACCTCGCCCAGCACGTGGCGAAGCTGGCCCGGCTGCGCTTCCCGGCCACCGCCGTGCCGCACGACCTGCACGCGACCATCCTGGAGATGGGCCAGCTCGCCCAGCGCCTGATGGCGAAGGCGGCGGAGGTCATCATCACCAAGGACGTCGACCTGGCCCTCCAGCTGGAGCAGGACGACGACGAGATGGACCTGCTGCACCGCACGCTCTTCACCCACCTGATGGACGACCGCTGGAAGCACGGCATCGAGACCGCCGTCGACGTCACCCTCCTCGGCCGCTACTACGAGCGCTTCGCCGACCACGCGGTCTCGGTCGCCAAGCGCGTCGTGTACCTGGTGACGGGCGAGCACGCGGACGACGTCCAGGCGGCGCAGGACAGCTCCGTACAGGCGTAGCCCCGGACGTACCGGCACAGACGCACGTCCGGTGCGGGCGCAGCCGTACGAGCCGTGTGCACGGCGCATCAACTCTCGTGCTTCCGCGCGCTGTTGATGCGCCCGCGATTCGGGCATGCAATGGGTGGGGGGAGACCGTCCGTCTCTCCTGCCGTGCCTTCGGGCATCGAGCCGGCGATCCATCGAGCACCCGAGGAGATCCCATGGCCGACACCCCCACCACGACCGACACCCCGCCCGAGACCGTCGAAGTGACCCACCTGCCGCTGCTCGGCGCCTGCGGCTGCGGCTCGGGCTGCGGCTGCGGCTGCCAGTCCGGCGCACCGTGCCAGTGCGGCGGCTGCTGCGGCTGATTCCGTCGCGGTACGACGCGGGGCCCGCCTGCATCGGGCGGGCCCCGCGTCGTACGTACGGCGGAGGACGCCCTACTTCACCGTGACCTTGACGGTCGGGGAGACGGTGTCGTCGTCGCCCTTCACCCGGAGCTGTTCCTTGCCCTTGGTGAGGAGCTTGGCGTCGAGGGTGTAGCCGCTGCCGTTCTTGACCGTGGTGCTCGCCTTGAGCGTGGTCCACTTGGTGCCGTTCTTGTGCTGGAGCAGCAGCTTGCTGCCGACCTTGAGGCCCTTGGTGCGGCCGGTGAAGGTCACCGTCCCGCCCTGGTCGACCTCGTTGGCACTGGCCTTGACGGTGATGGCGGCGGCGGCCACGGAGGCGCTCGGGGACGGCTTGGGCGAGGGTGCCGCGGAGGCGGCGGTACCGGCGGAGAGCAGGGCGGCGGTCAGGACGCCCGCCGTGAGGGCGTGGGCGCAGCGGGTGCGCAGAGAGGCGTTCATACCGGACAAATTACCCCGAACGGGTGAGGTGCGCCCGGCGACGGGGCGTACGGAGAAGGCCCTCGGCCGCGGGGATTCCGCGGCCGAGGGCCTTCTCGTACAGGAAGAACGGACTACTTCTTCTTGCCCTGGTTCTTGACCGCCTCGATGGCCGCGGCGGCCGCGTCCGGGTCGAGGTAGGTGCCGCCCTTGGTGACGGGCTGGAAGTCGGCGTCGAGCTCGTAGTAGAGCGGGATGCCGGTGGGGATGTTCAGGCCGGAGATGTCCTCGTCGGAGATGCCGTCGAGGTGCTTGACCAGGCCGCGCAGGCTGTTGCCGTGGGCGGCGACCAGGACGGTCTTGCCGTCGAGGAGGTCCGGGACGATGCCGTCGTACCAGTACGGCAGCATGCGCTCCACGACGTCCTTGAGGCACTCGGTGCGCGGGCGCAGCTCCGAGGGGATCGTGGCGTAGCGGGGGTCGGCCGACTGGGAGAACTCGGTGCCGTCTTCCAGGACCGGCGGCGGGGTGTCGTACGAGCGACGCCACAGCATGAACTGCTCCTCGCCGAACTCGGCGAGCGTCTGGGCCTTGTCCTTGCCCTGGAGGGCGCCGTAGTGGCGCTCGTTCAGGCGCCAGCTGCGGTGCACCGGGATCCAGTGGCGGTCCGCGGACTCCAGCGCGAGCTGGGCGGTGCGGATGGCGCGCTTCTGGAGCGAGGTGTGCAGCACGTCCGGGAGGAGACCGGCGGCGGTGAGCAGCTCGCCGCCGCGCACTGCCTCCTTCTCGCCCTTCTCGGTGAGGTTGACGTCCACCCAGCCGGTGAACAGGTTCTTCGCGTTCCATTCGCTCTCGCCGTGGCGGAGGAGGATCAGCTTGTACGGTGCGTCGGCCATGCGTACGAGCGTAATCGACATTTCGGCCCTCCCGCGCGGGACGAGGGACCGTAGCGGCGGGACCTTCGTCGATTGCGGACCTGCGTCAATTGAGTGGCGGATGCATGGGGTGCGTACGTAAGTTCCGGGTGTTCAGGGAGCCACTTACACACTCGGGGGATGTCCATGTCCGCAGCAGGTCTGAGGCGCGCCGTGCGCGAGAGCGTCTCGGGGCTTCCCCGGGAGTTCTGGTGGCTCTGGACGAGCACGCTGGTCAACCGGATGGGGGCGTTCGTCGCCACCTTCATGGCGCTGTACCTGACGCTGGACCGGGGCTACTCGGCCACGTACGCCGGGCTGGTCGCCGCCCTGCACGGGCTCGGCGGGGTGGTGTCCTCGCTGGTCGCGGGCGTGATGGCGGACCGGCTCGGGCGGCGGCCGACGATGCTGGTCGCGCAGACGTCGACGGCGTTCTCGGTGGCGCTGCTGGGGTTCATGGAGCACCCGATCGCGATTGCCGGGGTCGCGTTCCTGGTGGGCATGGCGTCCAACGCCTCGCGGCCGGCGGTGCAGGCGATGATGGCCGACATCGTGAAGCCCGAGGACCGGGTGCGGGCGTTCTCGCTCAACTACTGGGCGATCAACCTGGGGTTCGCGATCTCGTCGACGGGCGCCGGGTTCCTCGCCGAGTACAGCTACCGGGCCGGGTTCCTCATCGAGGCGGGCATGACGCTGGTGTGCGCGGTCGTCGTCTTCGTGAAGCTGCCGGAGTCGCGGCCGGAGCGGACCGTCGCCCAGAAGGCGGCCGAGCCGTCGGTGGGGCTCGGGACGGTGCTGCGGGACGGGCGCTTCATGAGCGTGGTGGGGCTGTCGTTCCTGGTGGCACTGATCTTCCAGCAGGGGTACGTGGCGCTGCCGGTCGCAATGGGCACGGACGGGTTCAGCAGCTCCGACTTCGGGGCGGCGATCGCGGTCAACGGTGTGCTGATCGTGGCGCTCCAGATTCCGGTGACGCGCTTCATCGAGCACCGGGACCCGCGGCGGCTGCTGGTCGTCTCGTCGCTGCTCGCGGGGTACGGGTTCGGGCTCACCGCCTTCGCGGGGTCGCTCGGGGTGTACGTGCTGACCGTGTGCGTGTGGACGCTGGCCGAGATCATCAACTCGCCCATTCAGACGGGGCTCGTGGTGCGGCTGTCGCCGGTGCACGGGCGGGGGCGCTACCAGGGGATGTACACGATGTCCTGGGCGGTCGCGGCGCTGACCGCTCCGCTGATGGGCGGTTACGTCATCGACCGGTTCGGGGCTGCGTGGCTGTGGGGGGCGTGCGCGGGGATCGGGATGGTGGCCGCGGGCGGGTACTGGGTGCTGATGCGGAACATGCCGGAGGAGGAGTCGGCCGTGGTCGAGAAGATCGCCGTGCCGGACAAGGGCGCGGTGGCGAAGGCGGGGGAGGTCACGCCGGCCGCGTAGGTCCTCGTACGCGGGGAAAAGGCACGTCCGGGAGTTCCGGGCGGGCCTCGGCGCGTCAGGACCTGGGCTGCGTCAGATGCGCGAAGGCGTCCAGGTTGCGGGTGGATTCGCCGCGGGAGACGCGCCACGCGTATTCCTTGCGGATGGCCGAGGCGAAGCCCAGCTCCAGGAGGGTGTTGAAGGAGCCGTCGGCGGCTTCCAGGACCGAGCCCAGGAGGCGGTCGATCTCGTCGGGGGTGACGGCCGCGAGGGGGAGCTTCCCGGCGAGGTAGACGTCGCCGAGCGGGTCGATGGCGTAACTCACGCCGTACAGGCGGAGGTTGCGCTCCAGGAGCCAGCGGTGGACGGCCTCGTGGTTCTCGTCGGGGTGGCGGATCACGAAGGCGTTCAGGGAGAGGGAGTGGCGGCCGATGATCAGGGAGACCGTGGTGGAGAGCTTGCGGGTGCCGGGGAGCTTGACGACGTAGGAGCCGGGAGAGGGGGATTCCCACTCCAGGTCGGCGTCCCCCAGGGTCGCCTCGAGTGTGTCCCGCGCCGCTTTGTCAGCTGTCTCAGCCATGGTGCGAGCGTACGTGACGGCGGTGTTCGTGCATGGCCGCGGTGTAGACGTCCGCGGTGGCCGACGCGGCGGTGTCCCAGCCGAAGGCCTGGGCGTGGCGGGCGGCGGCGGTGCCCATGGTGTCGACGAGTTCGGGGTGGTCGATGAAGCGGCGCAGGGCGCGGGCGTACGCGGCCGGGTCGTGGCCCTCTATGAGGAAGCCGGTGCGTTCGTCCCGTACGGCGACGGGGAGGCCGCCGACCGCTGCCGCGACGACCGGGGTGCCGGTGGCCTCGGCCTCGATGGCGACCAGGCCGAAGGACTCGCTGTAGGACGGCATGACGAGGGTGGAGGCGGCGCGGAACCAGTCGGCGAGGCGGTCCTGGCCGACCGGCGGGCGGAAGCGGACGACGTCGGCGATGCCCAGGCGCGCGGCCAGCTTCTGGAGCTTCTCGGGCTTGGCCATGCCGCTGCCGCTGGGGCCGCCGACGACGGGGACGACCAGTTTGGTGCGGAGGGTCGGGTCTTCGGCGAGGAGGACGGCGACCGCGCGGAGCAGGATGTCGGGGGCCTTCAGGGGCTGGATGCGGCCCGCGAAGAGGGGGATGAAGGCGTCCTGCGGCAGGCCCAGGCGGGCGCGGGCGGCGGCGCGGCCGTCGCCGGGGCGGAAGCGTTCGAGGTTCACGCCGGGGTGCACGACGGCGACGCGGCCGGGGTCGGCCTCGTAGAAGCGGACCAGTTCGTCGGCCTCCTCTGCGGTGTTCGCGATGAGGCGGTCGGCGGCGCGCACGATCTGGGTCTCGCCGATGACGCGGGCGGCGGGCTCGGGGGTGTCGCCCTCGGCGAGCGCGGCGTTCTTGACCTTGGCCATGGTGTGCATGGCGTGGACCAGGGGGACGCCCCAGCGTTCGGCGGCGAGCCAGCCGACGTGGCCGGAGAGCCAGTAGTGGGAGTGGACCAGGTCGTAGTAGCCGGGGCGCTGACCGGCCCAGGCCTGCATGACGCCGTGGGTGAAGGCGCAGAGCTGGGCGGGCAGCTCCTCCTTGGCGAGGCCCTCGTACGGTCCGGCGTCGACGTGGCGTACGAGCACGCCCGGCGCCAGCTCCACGCGCGGGGGCAGACCGCCGGTCGTCGCCCGGGTGAAGATCTCGACCTCGATGTTGATCGCGGCCAGGCGCTTGGCGAGCTCGACGATGTAGACGTTCATGCCGCCCGCGTCGCCGGTGCCGGGCTGGTGCAGGGGTGAGGTGTGCACGCTGAGCATCGCGATGCGGCGCGGCTTGCGCGGGGTGCCGGGCAGGCGCAGGCGCGGCGGGGTGGCCGCGGCCAGTGTGCCGGTGAGTCGGGAGACGTACTGGCTCACGTCGACGGTCCTCTCGACTGACTGCGCGGGCATGCCAAGGGAGGGCGGTGCCGCCCTTCCGAAGGGGGAGAACAGCGGAATTCCGCGGTCCATTTCCACTTTGCCAAATCATTGCCAGGCGGGTCGGCGCGTCGGCGGCGTCCGGTCGGTGTGTGCTGCGCGCTTTAGGATTTTGTCCATGGCCTCCCGCACCGCTTCCTCGCGCCCCGTCGGCGCCGTCACCCGCGGGACCACCAACCCGAACCGGCTGCGGCGCATGGACCGCTGGATCGCCGCCGTGCACGGGCCCGCCCTGCGGCGTACGGAAGGGGCGGTGGCCGTCGACCTGGGGTACGGGGCCGCGCCCTGGACGGCGGTGGAGCTGCTGGGCCGGCTGCGGACGGCCGCGCCGCGCGTCGAGGTGACCGGTATTGAGATCGAGCCCGCGCGGGTGGCGGGGGCCAAGCCGTACGAGCGGGAGGGGCTGACCTTCCGGCACGGGGGCTTCGAGGTGCCGCTCGACGGCGGGCGGCGGCCGATGCTGATCCGTGCCGCCAATGTCCTTCGACAGTACGACGAGGAGCAGGTGGCCGCCGTCTGGGAGCGGCTGCGCGCCCGGCTGGCCCCGGGCGGGCTGCTGGTCGAGGGGACCTGCGACGAGATCGGGCGGCGGCATGTGTGGGTGGCGCTGGGGGCGGAGGGGCCCCGGACGGTGACGTTCGCGGCGCGGCTGGCGTCGCTGGAGAAGCCCTCGGACCTGGCGGAGCGGCTGCCGAAGGCGCTGATCCACCGCAATGTGCCGGGCGAGCCGGTGCACGCCTTCCTGCGGGACTTCGACCGGGCCTGGGCGGCGGCGGCGCCGTTCGCGTCGCTGGGGGTGCGGCAGCGGTGGGTGCGGGCGGTGCGGGACCTGTCGGCGGACTGGCCGGTGCGCGGACCGCACACGGCGGACGGCCACGCTCCGGCGGACGGGGAGCGGCGGTGGCGGCAGGGGGAGGTCACCGTGCGGTGGGGGGCGTTGGCGCCGGTGGGGTGGGGGTAGGCAGGACCCCGGGGCCCGGAGTGCCACCTTCCGGTGAATAATGAGGGACTTTTTGCCTGCGGGGCACTGTGAGGGAACGGGAATTCGATCTCGTTCGTCGGACGGGTGTGCAGGGAAGGGCCGGAAGGTTCTTGGGGGTTGTGAGGGGATGCTGTTTCGGGCCCTGTCGCTTTTGCGGCGGGCGTGGCAGCATCTCGGCAGGGTCGCCAAGTTACTGACGGTAAATCAGATTCCATGCCGGGTCACAGGGGCCCGGCACAGGACTTGTTCCGGGGGGAGCTCGTGAACCGACGCCGTAGAAGCAGCCGTGCCGAGGACAGTCGGGTCGGGGGTCGCGCGGTCGGCGGTCGCCGGATCAGCGGTCGCCGGGTCACGACCGCCGTGGCGGTGGTCTGCGCGCTGAGTGCGCTGGTGCTGCCGGGGCAGGCGTACGCCGCTCCGGAGCCGCCGCCCGCCGGGGGCTCGGGGTCGAGTCTCGAAGACGTACGAAGAGAGATCGACGAGCTGTACCGCAAGGCGGCGGTCGCCACCGACGCGTACAACCTCGCCGAGGACCAGGCGCAGGGCCAGTCCGGCGAGATCGTGAAGCTGGCCCGGACGATCGTGGCCGGCGAGCAGAAGATCAACAAGCTGAAGGACCGGCTCGGCGCGCAGGCCCGCGCCCAGTACCGCACGGGCGGCGTGCCGCAGAGCGCGCGGCTGATGCTCAGCGGGAACCCGGACCTCTTCCTGCGCGGCGCGGCCCGCATGCAGCAGGGCGAGTCGGCGGTCAAGAGCATGCTGGAGGAGCTCAAGCGCACCCAGGAGGACCTGCGCACCTACTCCGCGGACGCCAGCACCCAGTGGACCAAGCTGGAGGCGAACCGCAAGAGCAAGGAGAAGGCCCGCAAGGAGATCAAGAAGCAGATCGACGCCGCCGAGAAGATCGAGTCCCGGCTGGCCTCGAAGGACCGGGCCAAGATGCTGGAGCTGGAGCGCGAGGCCCAGGGCCGCGCCCAGTCGGCCTGGATGAGCTCCGGGGCGCTGGGCAGCGGGGGCGGCGCGGGCACCGATCAGGGCAAGCGGGCCGTGGCGTACGCGATGGACCAGATAGGCGACCCGTACGTGTGGGGCGCGGAGGGACCGTACGCCTTCGACTGCTCCGGGCTCACCCAGCAGGCGTGGATATCGGCGGGGCGCGGGATACCGCGGACCTCGCAGGAGCAGTGGCGGCTGCTGCCGAGGGTGCCGGTGTCGCAGATGCGGCCCGGGGACCTGATCATCTACTTCTCCGACGCGAGCCATGTCGCGATGTACATAGGCAACGGCTCGATGGTCCACGCCCCCCGCCCGGGGCGGAACGTGACGGTGGCGGGCGCGGGCTCGATGCCGATCCTGGGGGTCGTGCGGCCGGGCTAGGGCACGGGGAAACCGCTCCCGCGCGGGGTGATCTTTGTCATGGGAACGGGAGCGGCGGAACCGGCCTCGGTCCCCCGGCGGAACCCGGTCATGCCGGGCCGCAAGCGACAAAAACTCCCGGCATATGACCGGGGCGGATTCGTGAACGCCATTCCGTCAGCCCACCGGGTACCGCTAAGGTCCCCGTTTGGCGGGGCGTCGCTCGGCGTCCCACCGCCCTCGGGGGGAGGGAAGGAACCGAACCGATGCCCGTACCCATACCGCGGCAGAGAGCAGTGCCCGCCGTGGAAAGCGACGGACAGGGCGGCTCTTCGCACCCCGCGCACCAGCCCCAGCACCAGCCCCAGCACCCGACCGACCTGACCCTGCTGGTCATCGAGCACGACCCCACCGACGCCGTCGCCGTCCCCGACCTGCTCGACCGGGACTCCGCGAGCGGCGGCCGGGTCCGGGTGCGCACCGCCCGCAACCTCACCGAGGCCGGGCGTCTGCTCACCGACGACGTGCACTGCATCCTGCTGGACCTGGCCCTGCCGGGCTGCGGCCACTGCCCCGAGTGCACGGCGGCCGGTCACTCGCTGGGCGCGCTGCACGACGTCCTGCGGATGGCCCCGCACCACGCGGTGCTCGCGCTCACCCCGTCCGACCGCCCCGAGCACGCCGCCGACGCGGTACGGGCCGGGGCGCAGGACTATCTGTTCCGCGACGAGCTGGACGGGCGGCTGCTGAGCCGGGCCATCCGGTACGCGGTGGAACGCAAGCGGGCCGACACCGCCTCGTACAAACTCGCCGAGTCCCGGCTGCACGCGCAGGAGAACGCCCGTCTGGAGCGCGGCCTGCTGCCCACCCCGCTGCTCGACGGCTCGGACCTGACGTTCGCCGCCCGCTACCGGCCCGGCCGCTCCCGGGCCCTGCTCGGCGGGGACTTCTACGACACCGTCCGCACCCCGGACGGCACCGTCCACGCGATGATCGGCGACGTCTGCGGGCACGGCCCGGACGAGGCGGCACTCGGTGTCGAACTGCGCATCGCCTGGCGGGCGTTGACCTTCGCGGGCCTGTGCGGGGACGAGCTGCTCTCCACCCTCCAGCGGGTCCTGGAGCACGAGCGGGAGAGCGAGGAGATCTTCGCGACGCTCTGTACGGTCGACATCGCGCCCGACGGCCGCCGCGCCGGTCTGTGCCTCGCCGGGCACCCGGCCCCGCTGATCGCCCGCCAGGGGCAGCTCGCGCAGCTGATGCCCTTCGACGGCGGCGGCCCGGCGCTGGGCCTGCTGCCGCACGCCCGCTGGCCGCGCAGCCAGGTCGAACTGGGCGGCGCCTGGAGCCTGTTGATGTACACGGACGGTCTGATCGAGGGCCGGATCGCGGGCCCCGACGGTTCGGGCCGCCCGGGGCGGCTCGGCCAGGACGGCATGGTCGCGATGATCAACCGTCAGCTGGCGGAGGGCCTGCGCGGCGACGCGCTCCTCGAAGCCGCGATGACCCGCGCCCGCGAGCTGAACGGCGGCGAACTCACCGACGACGTCGCGCTCCTGCTGCTGGGCCGGGACCGCGCCACCCTGAACGGCGGGGTTCAGCGCCCGCCGTTGTAGGGCCCGTACGGCCCGTCGCTGCTGCTGCCGCCGCTGCGCCGGCCGCCGCCGGACACCTGCCGGAGTGCGGGACGCACGTCCACCAGGAAGACGATCGAGGCGACCAGTCCCGCGATCTGCAGGAACAGCATCGGTACCACCAGGTTCACCAGCGTCGTGATGCCGAGAATGACCAGCCAGAAGTTCTTGGACTGCTTGTCGGCGGCCCGGTAGGCGTCCGCCCGCGCGGTCGCCGCCATGACGAGCGCGACCACCGCCATGATGAGGAAGACCCAGCCGATCACGAACCACAACATGCCGTCGAATCCCGCACGCAACATCCTGAGCACCGCCTCATCGATTTGACCGCCTGGTGACCGCCCTGCCGCCCAAGGTACCGAAACGACGGACCGGACGCCCTCGTGGCGATCCGGCCCGTCGTTCCCGATCCCTCCGGTCCGTGGACCGGCGGGTTACTTCTCCTCGGCGGCCGGAGCCGTCTTCTTGGCCGCGGCCTTGCGCGGCGCCGGGGCCTTCTTCGCCGGGGCGTCCTCGGCCTGGCCGGCATCGGCCTTGGCAGCATCCGCGGTGTCGGCGTCCGCCTTCGGCTCCTCGGCCACCTTCGGCTCCGGGTCCGGCTCGACCGCGACGGCGATCTCGTTGATCTCCTCGGCGGCCTCGCCGCGCCACTGCTTCACGGCCTGCTCGCCGTGCTCGGCGACCTTCTCGTACGTCTCACGGGCCTTGACCGCGTACTCGGCGGCCACGCCCACGCCGCGCAGGGCGAGGTCCTGGGCGGTCTCGCCCAGCTTCTTCAGGTCGGTGTCGAAGGAGCCGACGACCTCGGAGAACTTGGCCTGAAGGGTGGCCTGCGCCTCCTTGGCCTGCGTGGTCACCTTCTCCTGCACGACCTTGGGGTCGGTCTGGCGCACCTTTTCGAAGCGCTCCGGCGCCTCGTCGGCGAGCTTCTTGGCCTGTCGCGCGGCGAGGTCGGCCGTACCGGCGAAGAAGTAGAGGGGGGTCGGGTCGGTGAGGGTCTTGCGCAGGTCATCGCTGATGGCCATAACTGTGGTCCTCCCGGATCGCATCAGTGTGAGGGTGTCGCTTCACTGCCGACGCCGTCCGCACCCGGGGCGTCCCGGTCCGCGCTCTCCGCCGCGTTCTCCTTGCGGAAGGACTCGTAGATCTGGAGCAGCACCTGCTTCTGCCGCTCGTTGATCAGCGGGTCGGCCAGGATGACGGCGGGCGTCTCCAGCTCTTCCCGGTCCTTCTCGTCAAGAATCCCCGCCTGCACGTACAGCGTCTCGGCGGAGATCCGCAGCGCCTTCGCGAGCTGCTGGAGGATGTCCGCGCTGGGCTTGCGCAGGCCACGTTCGATCTGGCTGAGGTACGGGTTGGACACCCCGGCCGCATCGGCGAGTTGCCGCAACGAGAGCTGCGCGTTGCGGCGCTGCTCCCGCAGGTACTCCCCGAGGTTGCCGACGTTCAGTGAAGCCATGCCCCGATGGTGCACCCTCCCCGCTAACTTTTGCAAGCGCCTGCTTGCAAAAGTGTTCCACGCCACCTCGGCACCGTCGGCCGTCAGCGGCGGGTCTCGATGCGCAGGCCGCCCGTGGTCACGTGGCGCATGTTGTCGCTCGCGAGCAGGTCGTGCGGCTGGCCGAGCCCGATCGCGCTCGCCGCGTCCAGGCGGGCCAGTTGGGCGGTCGTGAACTCGATCTCCAAGGCGCCCAGGTTCTCCTCCAGTTGGGCGGGAGTGCGGGCCCCGATCAGCGTGCTTGCCACGCCCGGGTTGAGCAGGGTCCAGGCCAGCGCGACCTGGGACGGGGTGCGGCCCAGGTCGGCGGCGACGTCCCGGACGACGTCGGCCACGGCCAGGTTGCGTTCGGTGAGCGTGCCCAGGGTGAGGTTGTGGTCCCTGCGGGTGCTCTCGCCGGTGCCGGCGCTCGTCCCGGTCAGGTCGTCGCGGCCGTACTTGCCGCTGAGCACCCCGCCGCCCAGCGGTGAGTACGGGACCACGCCCAGCCCCAGTTCCCGGGCCATCGGGATCAGGTCGCGCTCCGCGGTACGTTCGATCAGGCTGTATTCGAGCTGCAGCGCGACCAGCGGCGACCAGCCGCGCAGGTCGGCGATCGCCTGCATCCGGGACACCTGCCAGGCCGGGGTGTTGGAGATCGCCACGTACAGCACCTTGCCCTGCCGGACCAGGTCGTCCAAGCCGCGCAGGACCTCCTCGACGGGTGTGCGGAAGTCCCAGACGTGCAGGTACAGCAGGTCGATGTAGTCGGTGCCCAGCCGCCGCAGGCTCCCCTCCACCGAGCCGAACAGGGCCTTGCGGTGGCCGCCCCCGGAGTTGGGGTCGCCGGGACGGCGCAGCGTCGCGTACTTGGTCGCCAGCACCAGACGTTCGCGCTGGTCACGGGCGAACTCGCCGAGCAGGCGCTCGGAGCTTCCGTCGGTGTAGGTGTCGGCGGTGTCGAGGAGGTTGCCGCCGAGCTCGACGTAGCGGTCGAACAGCTTGCGGGCCTCGGCCCGCTCGGCGCCCCAGCCCCACTCGGTGCCGAAGGTCGCGGTGCCCAGGGCCAGCGGTGAGACCCGCAGTCCCGAGCGGCCCAGCAGCCGGTAGGTGTCGAGGGTCAGTGCCATCGGGTCCTCCTGTGCTCGTTCGTCTCTTGCATCTCATGCATCTCTTGCCGGGACCGAGTCTGTGACGGCGGCGGCCGGGGGGTAAGGGACGGCACTTCCTGGGAAGAACGGTCCCACCCTGGCGGTTGGACCGGTCATGACGACCCGAACCATGGACCCCGCCCGGGAGTTGGCCGCGTTCCTGCGGAGCAGGCGCGAGGGCCTCGACCCCGACCGGCTGGGCCTGCCGTCGCACCGGCGGCCCCGACGGACGCCGGGACTGCGCCGGGAGGAGGTCGCCGAACTGGCAGGGGTCAGCACCGACTACGTGGTCCGGCTGGAGCAGGGCCGCGGGCTGCGGCCCTCGGCGGAGGTGCTGGCGGCGCTGGCCGGGGCGCTGCGCCTGGATCCGAGCGAACGGGACTACCTGTACGACCTGGCCGGACACCGCCGCCCCGGCACCACCGGTGGGCCGGACGCCGGTGCCGCGCCGTCGTTGGCCCGCCTGGTCGACGACCTCTCACCGCTGCCGGCCATGCTGCTGGACCACCGCTACGACATCCTCGCCCGGACCCCCGAAATGGCCCGGCTGCTACCGGGTTTCGCGGACGTGCCGCCGTCCCGGCTCAACGCGATGCGGCTGTGCCTGCTGCACCCGGCGATGCGCGGCTTCTACGCGGACCGGGAGCAGACGCTGCGGGACGGGATCGCCCACCTGCGCGCGGCCTGGGCCGCACACCCGGAGGACGGCGAACTGGCCGACCTCATCGCGGAGTTCGTCGCACAGGACGAGGACTTCGCCCGCCTGTGGCCGGAGCGGGAGGTCAGCGTCAACGGCCGCGGCCGGAAGGTGCTGCGGCATCCGGTCGCAGGCGCGATCACCGTCGACTTCGACGTCCTGCTGCCGCTCCAGGACCCGGGACTGCGCCTGCTCGTCTACCGCCCCGCGGACGAGGAGAGCCGGATGTCCCTGGACCGGCTGTGCGCGCGGTGACGGGGCCCCGGCTCACGCATGTACGACCGGCCCCCGCACCGACAAGTCAGGCGGCTGCTGCGTGGAAGGGCTCGTCGCGGGAGCGGACGGCCGGTGTCGGTGGTGCGTGCCATGCTGGAATGCGTGGATCTGGAGGACATGAGGCGGCTGCGGCGGGCGCGGGACACGATGGACCGGTGCTACGCGCAGCCCCTGGACGTGCCCGCGCTGGCGAAGGTCGCGCTCATGTCGCCGGGGCACTTCTCGCGCAGTTTCCGCGCCGCGTACGGGGAGACTCCGTACAGCTATCTCATGACCCGCCGGGTCGAGCGCGCGAAGGCGCTGCTGCGGCGCGGGGACCTCAGCGTCACGGAGGTCTGCTTCGCGGTGGGGTGTACGTCGCTGGGGTCCTTCAGCTCGCGGTTCACGGAGCTGGTCGGGGAGTCCCCGAGCGCGTATCGGGGCAGGTCGCACGGGGTGGAGGGGTTCGTTCCGGCGTGTGTGGAGAAGGTCGTCACGCGGCCCGGCGGGCGGCGCGGGAAAGCGGTCAGTTCTGGAGAAGCGCCGGGCGGCACGTCGCCGTAACGTCGAAGCCATGGACATCAACCTCTCCCAGTGCTTCATCGCCGTCGACGACCACGACAAGGCGCTCGCCTTCTACCGCGACGCCCTCGGCCTCGCCGTGCGCAACGACGTCGGCTACGAGGACATGCGGTGGGTGACGCTCGGGTCCCCGACGCCCGGCGGCGTCGAGATCGTGCTCGAACCCCCGCTCGCCGACCCGAACGCCCCGGCCGCCGACCGCCAGGCCATGGCGGAGCTCCTCGCCAAGGGTTTCCTGCGCGGGGTGATCTTCTCGACCCAGGACGTCGACGCCACCTTCGAGAAGGTGCGCGCGGCGGGCGGCGAGGTCATCCAGGAGCCCGTCGACCAGCCGTACGGAGTGCGGGACTGCGCGTTCCGCGACCCGGCGGGGAACATGATCCGCTTCACGCAGGCGAAGCAGTAGGAGGAGAAGGAGTACGGGTCCGGGGCGCGTCCGCACGGGCGCGTCCCGCGAGCAGCACGACCAGGGCCGTCGGGACCAGCAGCAGCGCGAACGCCCCGGCGTAGCCCGGCAGTTCACCCTCGCGCACCAGCACCGCGTTGAAGAGCGCGGAGGCCACGCCCAGCACCGCGATCTGGCCCAGGTTCTGCGTGGTCTGCATCGCCGCGCTCGCATAGCCCTGGCGGTCGGGCGGGGTGTGGTGCAGCGAGAGCAGGGTGAGGGAGGGCGCCAGCAGGCCCATGCCGATCGCGGCCACCACCATGGCGGGGGCCGCCGTCGCGGCGGGTACGGACGGCAACGTTCCGACCAGTGCCAGCACGACCGCCGCGGCGAGCAGCAGCGCGCCCGCGATCACCACCCGGTGCCTCGGGAAGCGCCCCAGCCACCGGCTCTGCACCCAGGCCGCGCCCGCCCAGAACACCGCCGCCCCGGTGAAGGCCAGCCCCGTCACCACCGCGGGCACCTCCCGTACCGTCAGCAGCATCAGCGGCACAAAGGCCTCCAGGGTGAAGAACACCCCCGAGGTCAGCCCCCGCAGCAGTACGGACGCGGGCAGCCCGCGTCCCGCCCGCAGCGTTCCCGGGGGCAGCAGCCGGGGCGCGAACACCCCGAGCACGGCGAGCGCGGCCACCGCGTACAGCAGGTGCGCGAGGTCCCAGCCGGACGCCGCGTACTGTCCGAGCGCCGCGCCGACACTCACCGCGACGGCGACCAGGAGCCCCGGCCGGTGCGCCGACTCCCCTGCGTCGTTGGTCTTTTCGTACGGTACGGAGCCGCCGCGCTCGCGGAGCAGGAGCAGCACCGCCAGTGCCGGGAGGGCGGTCAGCACGGCCAGGCCGAGGAAGACCGTGCGCCAGGACCACGTCTCGGCGACCAGACCGGCCACCGGGGGCCCGACCAGGGACGGCACGATCCAGCAGGTGCTGAGGAGGGACAGGGCGCGGGGGCGCAGCTCGTCGGGGTAGTTCTGGGCGACGGCGGCGTTGACGGCGACGGCGGTCATTCCGGCGGCGAGACCGTCGAGGAAGCGGCCCGCCGCGAGCTGCCAGACGCTGTCGCTCAGGCCGGAGACGACGAGGGTGAGCACCGCGAGGAGGGTTCCGGCGGCCAGCGGGCGGCGGGCTCCGGCCCGGTCGGCCCAGGTGCCGCCGAGGACTCCGCCGAGCAGGCTCGCGGCCACGAAACAGCCCGCGACCAGCGGGAAGAGGGACACCCCTTCGAGTTCGCGGGCGGCCACCGGGAGGGTGGGGACCACGGCGAGGGCGGCGAAGCCGGTCAGGAACATCACCGCGGTGATGCCTGCGGTCAGGCCCGCGTACGGGCGGGAGAACAACCCCGCGGGCTTTGTCCCGGGGGCCGGGGGCCCGGACCGTACGGGCGTCCCAGCAGTCTCTTCCGTCACAGGTGGAGAAGGTAGGCGGGGGGTGTCCGGGGCGCCACCGGATTTCCCCCAACCTGCCGCTACTGGCTGCTACTTGGCCGCTTCCAGCACCGCGCGCCAGGCCGGGCTGTCCACGTAGTGGTTGTCGTAGAGCTCGGAGGAGTTCTTGATCTCGTCGGGGCTCGCCTCGCCGCGCACCACGCGGTTCAGCAGGCGCAGGTAGTCGAAGCGCGGCATGCCCGGCGTGAAGACGAACAGGACGTCGGCGGTGGAGCCGGGCGCGGCGGCGAAGGCGTGCGGGGTGTGCGGGGGGACGAGGAGGAAGTCGCCCTGGTGCAGAGTCTCGACGGTGTCGTCCAGGAGGACCTGGAGGGAGCCGTCGATGACGAAGAACATCTCCGAGGCGCGGGTGTGGAAGTGGGCGGGGGCGCCGACCGCACCGGCGGCGAAGGTTGACCGGTAGCTGGTGATCGGGCTGCCGTCCGTGCCGCAGTCGGCGAGGAGGGTCATCACGCTGCTCGGGTCGCTGGCGGTCTCGGCGGTGGCGGCGCGGGTGAGGAGGGGGCGGGCGGCCCGGGCGGGGGCGGCGGTGTCCACGGCCTGTTCGGCGGCGGTGCGGGCGGCTTCGGTGCGGTTCTCCGTGGTGTTCATGGGGACAACTCTAGGCAGCCAAAAGACCCTGCACAGGGTGCATTCCGGGGGTGATTGGATGGGTCAATTCCATCACTGCGGAGGGCCACCGCGAAAGGCCCCCTCAGGCGTCCGCCTTCGGCCGTACCGCCTCCAGGTACTCCGCGATCGCGTCCCGGTTGCGCTGCATGCACTCCACCCGTGCCTGCATCCGCCCCAGCTCCGTCTCCAGCGTGTGCAGCATCTCCGGGGTCGCGTCCGGGAAGTGGATGGTGCGGGGCTTGTCGAGGCACGGGAGGATCTGGCGGATGATGCGGGTGGGCAGGCCCGCGTCCAGCAGGCCGCGGATCTGGGCGACGCGGTCCACGAAGCGTTCGTCGTACGCGCGGTAGCCGTTGGGCAGGCGCTCGGCGGCGATCAGGCCCTGCTCCTCGTAGTAACGGAGCATTCTGCGGGGGGTGTTGGTGCGCTCGGAGAGTTCGCCGATGCGTATGCGGCCGGGGAGATTCGCCATGTGACCCACCTCACAACTTGTCGCGTTGACCCTCACATCAATGTGAGGGTTCGACCATACCGGCATGGGAACTGCACACGCCACAGCACCAGTTGAGACCACCTCCGCCGCCAACTCCCGCCTCCCCCTCGCCGCCCTCCTCGCCCTCGCCACCGCCGTCTTCATCACCAGCCTCACCGAGACCCTCCCCGCCGGCCTCCTCCCCGCCATGAGCGCCGACCTCGGCGTCAGCGAGTCCGCCACCGGCCAGACGGTGACGGTGTACGCCATCGGCACCGCCCTCACCGCGATCCCGCTGACCGCCGCCACCGCCGCATGGCGGCGCAAGCGCCTGCTGCTGACCTCGATGGCCGGGTTCGCCGCCGCCAACACCGTCACCGCCCTCTCCACCGACTACACCCTCACGATGGCGGCCCGCTTCGTCGCGGGCGTGGCGGCCGGTCTGGCCTGGGCACTGCTCGCCGGGTACGCGCGCCGCATGGCCCCCGTACACCTCCAGGGCAAGGCGATCGCCATCGCCATGGCGGGCATCCCGGTCGCCCTCTCACTGGGCGTCCCGGCGGGCACCTTCCTCGGCAAGGCGCTGAGCTGGCAGGTGGCGTTCCTGGTGATGACGGGGCTGACGGTCGCCCTGCTGGGGTGGATCGCGGCGATCGTGCCGGACTACCCGGGCACGGCCCGCACGCCCAAGGGGGCACAAGCCGCCAAGGCCCCCGGCATGCTGAGCGCCCTCCGCGTCCCCGGCGTGACCCCGGTCCTCTTCGTCACCCTGGTCTTCGTCCTCGCCCACACCATCCTCTACACCTTCATCGCCACCTTCCTCACCGAGCTGGGCATGGGTGACTCCATCGACCTCGTCCTGCTGGTCTTCGGCGCGGCGTCGCTGGTCAGCATCTGGGTGGTCGGCGCGCAGATCAACCGCCGCCTGCGCGCCCTGATGATCGCCAGCACCCTGCTCATCGCGGTCGCGGCCGCCCTCCTCGCGCTCCTCTCCGACAGCACGGCCATGGTGTACGTCGCGGTGACGCTGTGGGGCCTCGGCTGGGGCGGCGCGCCGACCCTGCTCCAGACCGCCGCGGGCGACGCGGGCGGCGAGCACGCCGACGCGGCGCAGGCCATGCTGGTCACCCTCTGGAACGCGGCGATGGCGGGCGGCGGAGTCGTCGGCGGCATCCTGCTCGGACTGCTCGGCTCGACGTCCTTCCCGTGGAGCGTGCTGGTCCTGCTGGTCCCCGTACTGCTGGCCGTCCTGGCCGCGCGGGTGCACGGCTTCCCCAAGCACCGTACGGACAGCACGAGTTGAGCCCCGGGCGACCGGCCGGGACCACGAACCCGCCCCCCGCGCACAAAGCGCGGAGGGCGGGCAGCCGCTGTGCATACCCGCCGACCTGCGCCCCCTCCCCCACGGGCAGCGCCAAGCCCCCCCCCTCACTACCCTCCTCCCATGACCGGGAACAGCACCAGCAGCACCACCCCCACCGCGCCCCGCTACCTCTACCTGGCCCGCCACGCCGAGGCCACCCCCGACGAGTCCGGCCTCACCGAAGCCGGGCGGCGTCAGGCCGCACTCCTCGGGGAGCGGCTGCGCGACGTGCCGCTCGACGCGATCCACCACGGTCCGCTCCCCCGCGCCGCCGAGACCGCGCGACTGGTCGCGGAACGGGCGGGGCAGGTCGTACGCCCCCAACTCAGCGAGGCCGCCGGGGACTTCGTCCCGTACGAGCCGGTACGGGAGGACTTCCCGGAGGGCGTCAACGCCGACCGGTATCTCGCCTTCGTCGCACAGTTCACGGAGCAGGAGCGCAAGCAGGGTCCCGAACTGGCGGCACAGGCAGTGGAGTTGTTCACAGGTCCCGCCGAAGGGGATACGGTCCGCCGCGAGTTGGTCGTCACGCACAACTTCCTCGCCGCGTGGTTCGTGCGCGAGGCGCTCGACGCCCCCGCGTCCCGCTGGCTGGGCCTCAACCTCGCCAACGCCGCGCTGACCGTGATCCGTTACGCCCCCGGCAGGCCCGCCACCGTACTCGTACTGAACGACCAGACCCACCTGCCCGCCGAGCTGCGCTGGACCGGCTTCCCGCAGGACGAGCACATCTGAGGCGAGGGGCCGGACCCCGCCCGGATCCGGCCCCTCGCCCACGCTCCCTCCCGCCCGTCGCTCAGGCGCGCACCGGCTCCCGAGCCCGCACCGTCTCGGCCGCCGCTGCGGCGGGCTTCGACGCCCGCACCCCGATCCACGCCGCCAGTGCCGACCCCACCGACAGCAGCACGGCGAACACGATCATCACCGGCTGCCGGCCGAACTGCGTCGCCGCGATGCTGAACAGCACCGACGGCACCCCCATCCCGACGTACGCGATCACGAAGAACACCGCCAGCACCCCGGCCCGCGAGGACGGCTGAGCGGCCGCCGCCGTCTGCCCCACGCTCGCCTTGAAGAGCAGCCCGGACCCGGACCCGGTCAGCACCGCCGCCACCAGGAAGAGCGGCAGGGACGGAACGTACAGCGTGAGAGCCGTGAGCCCGAGACCCACCGGGAACAGCACCGCACCCAGCGTCAGCATCCGCGCCACCGGCATCCGCCCCAGCAGCAGCTGCGCCAGC
This sequence comes from Streptomyces sp. NPDC087440, assembly GCF_044744005.1. Lineage (NCBI taxonomy): Bacteria > Bacillati > Actinomycetota > Actinomycetes > Kitasatosporales > Streptomycetaceae > Streptomyces > Streptomyces sp. NPDC087440. Next base: position 464,024 of record NZ_JBIUXN010000002.1, read on the forward strand.
GCCGAGGCCCCGAAGACGGCGAACGCGGCCGTGCCCGCCACCATCGGCGAGGTGATCCCGAGGTCGAGCCGGACGATGATCGCGCCCAGCGCGGAGAAGATGCCGCTCGCCGCGAAGGCGAAGAAACCACCGGCGGCGGCCGCCACGAACACCGGCCGCGCCCCCTCACGCAGCGCGAACCGCGCGGGCCGCACCCCCTTCGCCGCCTCCGTGTCGACCGTCTCGGGCGTGGCCAGGATCAGCCCGAGCAGCACCAGCATGGCGATGCCGAACAGGACGTACGGAGTGACCAGCGGCACCCCCGCCCACTGCGCGAGCGCGCCCACCACCAGCGGGCCCATCGCCAGTCCGCCGAGGTTGGAGACGGCGGCGACCAGGCCGGGGACGGGCGAGAGCGGCTGCCCGGGGTTCGCCTCGTGCCAGAGGTCCATGAGGTACGCGGTCGCCGTGGACGCCATCAGGCCCACCGCCAGACCGGTCAGCAGCCGGGCGGCGAGCAGCACTGGCAGGTCGGGCCGGATCGCCAGCATCGCGGCGGCGACGACGTCGACGACCAGCGCCGGGACGATCACGCGGCGGCGGCCGTAGCGGTCGGAGAGGTGGCCGAGGCCGAGGAAGCCGACGGACGCGCCGACCACCATGATCGCGAAGGCGATGGTGACGGTGGTCGCGCCGAAGCCGTCGCGGTCCTGGTAGAGCGGCCACAGCGGGGTGGGCGCGGTGCCGAAGGCCATCAGCACGGAGAAGGCGACGGCGACGAACCAGAAGCCGACGCGGGCGGAAGCAGCCTTGCGGGCGGGGGCGGTGGATATCGCGTTCATGCCTGGTTCAACGGACGGCCGATTCCGATCCTTACCAGCTCCACGACAACGGATGGAGATACCGACCATCTCCGCCAGAGATAATGGACGCATGGAACTCCGCCACCTCCGCCACTTCGTCGCCCTCGCCGAGGAGCGCAGCTTCACCCGTGCCGCCGCCCGCGAGCTGATCGTCCAGTCGGGCCTGTCGTCGTCGGTGCGGGCGCTGGAGAAGGAGGTGGGGGCGCTGTTGTTCGTACGGGGAACCCGCCCGGTCCGCCTCACCACCGAGGGCGAGGCCCTGCTCCCGGCCGCCCGGCGCACCCTCGACGCGGCGGACGGCGCGCTCCAGGCGGTACGGGACGTGCACGGCGGCCTCACCGGGCGGCTGCGGATCGGCGCGTACCAGGCGAGCCGCCATCTGGTGCCGCTGGCGTCCTGGCTGTCGGGTTTCGTCCGGGCGCACCCGGGCCTGGACATCGAGGTCCGCCAGCATCCGGCGAACGAGATGATCCGCATGGTCGCGGAGGGCGAACTGGACTGCGCGCTCGCCTCCGCCCCCGACCCGGCCAGGACGACCGCGCTGCTGGACATGATTCCGGTGGCGGTCGAACCGTACGTACTGGCCTGCGCGCTCGACCACCCCCTGGCCGCACGCGAGGACGTCCCCCTCCCGCTCCTCGACGGCGAACGCTTCGTGGAGACCCACAGCCTGTGGACGGGCCGCATCCTGTCGGACGCGCTGTTCGTGGAGGCGGGGATGCGGCGGCGGATCGTGTGCGAGGTGAGCGAGTGGGCGATGGTCAGCGACCTGGTGGCGGCGGGCCTGGGGGTCGCCTTCGTCCCCGAGTCCCTGGCCCGCGACCTGCTCCCGCTCCCCGACCTGCCGCTGCGCCTGCTGCCCATCACGGGCAACACGACGTCGGTACGGCTGGAGCGGCGGGTGGACCTGCTGCTGCCGAAGGGCCAGGCCCTGAACACGGCGACACGGCGGTTCGCGGAGCATGTGCAGGCGGCGGTACGGCCCGGAGGCTAGACCTCCGGCCCCTCCCGCAACCGCCGGGCTAGACCTCCAGCCCCTCGCGCAACCGCCGAGCTAGACCTCCAACCCCTCCCGCAACCGCCGAGCTAGACCTCCAGCCCCTCCCGCAACTGCCGGAAGGCCTCCCGGGCCTCCGCCACCGCCCCCGCGTACACGGCCTCCGCGCTCTCGCCCGCCTCGATCCGCCGCCAGTTCTCCAGGGCGAGCACCCTGAGCACGACCCCGATCTGCCCGGCGGCGAGCCGCGCCCGGACGCCCTCCCCCAGCACTCCCGCGAGGGCCGCCTCCGACCGGCGCAGATAGGTGAACAACCGGGCCTCCAGGCTCGGCGTCCCGTACAGCATCCGCTGGTACGCCAGCACGCCCGCCTCGTCGCACAGCCCGGTGATCGGGTCCCGCGCGGCCAGCCGCTCCAGGAGGTGCCGCTCCAGCGCGTCGAGCGCCCCGAGCCCCTCCGCCCGGCCCGCCCGCACGACCCGCGCCGACTCGTCCTCGTGGTCGGCGAACCGGTACAGCGCCAGGTCCTCCTTGGCCGGGAAGTACCGGAACAGGGTCGGCTTGGACACCTCCGCCGCGGCCGCCACCTCCGCCACGGACACGGCGTCGAAGCCCCGCTCCAGGAACAGCCCCACGGCCGCGTCCGAGATGGCCTCGTACGTCCGCCGCTTCTTCAGCTCCCGCAACCCGCTCATCCGGCGACCCCTCCGTGCTCGACGGCCATCCTAGTTCCGCGGCCCGCGCCCGGCGCGTGGGCGGGCCGCTCAGACGGCGGAGGCCCGGTCGCTCTGCGGGAGGGCGAGCTCCAGGTACGGGTTGAGCACCCTCGCGCCCCGCAGCCCCAGGGAGGCGGTGGCCGCCTGGAGCGTCATCGCGTACGAGTCCACGGCCCGCCGCACATTGGGGGCGTCCAGGCCGTCCCCGGTCAGCAGCCTGTCGAGGTCCACGTAGGCCGACCGGATCAGCTCCACCCAGCGGTAGGTGTGCACGTCACGCTCCCAGCCGTCCACGTACGCGTCCCCGCGCCGCCCCAGCACCCGCTCCCAGCGCTGCACCATGCGCTGGCGGATCTCCGCGCTGTGCGGCGTCAGGTGGAGGTGTCGTACGAGGTCGTAGAGCGGGTCCCCCACCATGGCCATCTCCCAGTCGATCAGGGTGAGCCGGCCCGGCGTTTCGCCCCGGACGAGGTTCCACGGGTTCAGGTCGCCGTGCAGCAGGACGGAACTGCGGGGGGTCACCGTGCGGCCCGCCAGGAGTTCCTTGAGCCGGGCCGCGTCGGGCAGGCCCAGCGCGCGAGCCAGCTGGAGCGACGGCCGGGGCAGCGAGTCGACCAGCTCCACAAGCCGGTCGCTGAGCCAGTCGTAGAAGCCCGCCGGGCCCATCGTCGGGTCCAGCCCGCTCAGCCCGGCGTCGGCCACCGCGCCCAGCTGGTCCACCAGGTCGTCCGCCTCGGCCGGGCGCAGCCCGTGCACCGGGTGCTCGGGCGGGCCGCTGGACGGGCCCTCGTACGAATGGATCGCGAAGCCGTCCGCGAGGCCGCTCTCCCCCAGCGCGAGCACCCGCGGCGCCCGCACGCCGCAGTCCGCGTTCTCCAGGGCGCGGAGCACCACGTGCTCCTGGAGGAAGCAGGCCTCCCTGCGGCTCTCGGACTCCAGCTTGCGCCGTACGACGACGGACCGCTGCGCACTCCGTACGTAGACGACCGTGTTGAGGTGCCCGGTGCCCTTGAAGACGTACGGGGAGGCGGCGGCTCCCTCGGCGGCCAGGGCTTCGGTCACCGCACCGGAAGGAAAGTCGGCACTCGCCCGGAACTCGGGGTCCTTCACCCAGTAGGCGGTGGACAGTTGCCGGGGCTCTCCCTCCTTGCCTCCCCATGCCGCGTGCCACCGGTACAGGGCACGCTCGATCTCCGCCGGTCCGGGCACTTTCGTCAGCGTGAGCGGCTGGCTCGCTGCCAGCAGGGATCGCCGGACGGCCGCGGTCGCCCGCTCCAGACCGGCGGGCTCCCGGCCCTCCCCGAGCGAGCGGGCCGCGCGCATCACCTCGGGCCAGAGCGTCTGTGCGCGTTCGAAGTCGAGATAGTGCCGGAGGTCGGTCTCCATGCCGTTGGCGGCCGCCGGTCGTACCGCGTTCATGGCCCGCAGCCAGGACCGCTTGACCTCGGCGTGCTGCTCCGGGGGGTACCGCATGCGCACCAGGTGTGTCGCCAGGTCGTACAACGGGTCGCCGTAGCAGGCCAGTTCCCAGTCGAGACAGACCAGCGGCGGCTGGCCGTCGTACGGAAGGAGCACCTTGTCGCGGCCGAGATCGGCGTGCAGCAGGCTGAACGGCCGCCGCACCATGGGCGGAAGCCGGTCCGCGAAATCCCTCATCGCACTCTCAGGCACCCCCAGAGCGGCGAAGAGCCCGCCGAACTCGGTCCAATTGGACTGCCTGATGTCCCGGTCGGCCAGCAGAGCGAGCATGCGCAAGAAGGTGCGGCTGTGCCCGTCCCGGGGCCACCCGCCCGGAAGCGCTGGAAGGGTCTCCTTGCGGACGGTGACCAACTGGGCCAGCAGACCGACGAGTGCCTCGACGAGACGGCTGTTGAGCGGGCCCTGCCCGTCCGGGGAGACGCCGGACAGCGGAACGGCCTCGACCGGGTCCTCCCTCCCGGCGAGGAATCCGGGTACTTGGGGCAGTGCATGCGTGAGGGCTTCGAGGACGATCCGCTGCTGGCCGCACCAGATGCTGATACCGCCCCGGGGCGCCTTCGGACGCGTGGAAAGTCCGAGCCGCGCGGTGTCGAGGACGGATTCCTGCCGACTGCCCTCGGCGGGATGGGCGATGGACGTCATGGAGCGGGTCACATTAGCGGTAGGACGAAACCCGGCGTGCGCGAGTGCCCTGTTTTGCTCGGGAGTCGTACGTCGTTGAGGTGACGGGGCCGCCGGGCGGGTGGCACGGGCGGACGAGCGCCCTACGCGTGTGCGGGCGGGACGGCGAGAAGTTCCCAGACCGAGTCGAACCACCGCTGGGACACCTCGACGAAACGGGAGCCGTGAGAGGTCGGGTCGCGGTCCTTGACGTACTCGAAGAGCGGCGCCTGCAGGCCCACCACGTCGATGGCGTCCAGTTCCTCGCCCGCGTCCATTTCCTTCGTGCGCTCGATGACCTCGTAGAAGGCCTGGAGCGCCACCGTCCCGTTCAGGATGTAGAGCTTGGCGTGCGGGGTCAGGGGGACCCGCCTGATCTCCACCTCCACCTCCTGCACCAGGCGCTCACGGCGGAGACCGAGCAGGATGCCCCGGATCAGCTCACTGCTGACCCTGCTCATCTCGTGCAGGGTGGTGGTCAGCCGCTTGTCCTCCGGACCGCCCTTGCTCCTGGGGTACGGCATGTCCACGTCCTCGGCGGGCAGCAGGAGGCGGACGGTGATGCGGCGCGGGCTGATCTCGCCCTCGTGCACGCGCGCCACCTGCTCGTTGAGATAGCCGCTCAGCGTCTCGGCGGTCAGCGAGAACGCGTCGAGGGTCACCTCCTCGGCCCGGAACGCCTCATCGATGAGGGCCCTCAGCACGCCCATCCCGCTGACGGCCGAGTGCACCCGCTGCACCTGGACGACCCTGGTTCCGCTCCCCTGCCTGGCCTCGATCCAGCCCTCACTGGTCAGTTCCCGCAGAGCCCGCTGGACGGTGTCCCGGGAGACGTTGAACCGCGTCGCCAGTACCCGCTGGGGCGGCAGGGAGGACCCCACCCCGTACGTGCCGTCGGACATCGCGGTACGGAGCGCGCGGGCAACCCGCAGATACTCGCCGCCCTCGTTGCCCGATGCAGTCGCCACCCCGAGAACGTACCTCTTCCGGACTGCCGCCAACCCACTTTGGGCCATCCAACAGACCGCAGGGCAAGTCCAGTTAGCCGATCTATTAGGCAGGGGACAAGCCAATCACAGCCAACCAGTCCAATTGGATTGATGGTTGACCGATGGGAGGGCACCTTTCATGTCCCTGCGAATCCTGGTGAGCGAATTCCTCATCGACGGTCTGGAGGCTCTCGCGCAGACGCGGTACGGGGCGCTCGGCGCCGTCTGCTTCCTCCTGATCGTCGTCGGCGCCAAGGCCCGCAACGGAACCTGCACCGCGGTCGGGGCGGTCCTGTTCGCCCTGCTGATGCTTCAGGCCTGAGCGCCGTCCTCCGTCAGCAGGCGGAGGACGTCCTCCATCGAGGCCACCACGGCCTCGGCTCCGGCCGTGCGCAGCCGCGCGATCCTGGCCGGGTCCCTTCCGTACCCCAGGAAGGGAACGCCTGCGGTCCGGGCTGCCTGGAGGTCCGTGGGGGTGTCGCCGATCATCAGGGACTTTGCGGGGTCCGCCTGGAGCGCCGCCAGGGCGCGAACGAGGCTGTAGGGGTGGGGCTTGAGGTGGTCGAGGTTCTCGGTCCTGCCGTAGACGTGCCGGGCGAAGCAGTCGCTCAGGCCGCGTCGCGCGAGGTAGCGGGAGGCGGCTCGGGACGAATTGTTGGTGGCTATGGCGAGCGGGACGCCGCGGACCGCCCACTCCCGGATCAGGGCGTCGGCATGGGGGGTCGGAGCGGCGGTCGGCACCGCCGTCAACTCGGCCTCGGTGAGGGACTGTTCGAGATCACGCACGATCAGCTGCTCGGGATGCGCCACGGCGACGGCTCTGAGCACGGCCTGCGGATCGTCCCGCTCCCTCCCGGTCAGCCGCACCTCGTGCCCGCGCTCGCCCAGCCAGCCGATCATCCGGTCCGCGATGTCATGGGCCCGATGCCCCGCAAAGAGCCCGCATATGGGGCCGTCGAAGTCGAAGAGGACGCAGGTGGCCCCCGTGACCAAGTCCCTCCACTGCTCGATCACGGAAGCCGCCTGCCCGAGGTCCGTCGATTCTGAAGTCACTAGGAGAGTGTCAGGTCCGACGTGATGGTGTTCCAGAGCGCGTCGAACCACTTCGCCGACTGTTCCACAAAGGCCGCGTCGCGCGGACCCTTCTCGGCGTTGAAGGTGAAGAGGACCGACTCCGGGCCCAGCGTGTCGTACATCTCCAGGTTGGTCTCCTCGATCACCTCGGGCCGCTTGGCGACCTGGTAGTACGCGAAGAGGGCTTCCGTGTCGTTCAGCACGTACAGCTTCAGGGGCGGGGTGAAGGGGAGCGCCCGGAAGGTCACGTGCACGTCGATGCCGTGCGAGCGGTAGAGGCTGCGGAGGCTGCTGCGCAGGACCTGGCCCTGCGCGTTGCGCTGCTGGAGCCAGCGCTGGTGGACCAGGGTCGCCTCGCTCGGCTCCACGCCCTTGGGGAAGGCCAGCTCGATGTTGCGGGCGGGCAGCAGGATGCGTGCCGTGATGCTCGTCGGCTTCAGGCGGTTCTCGTGGATCAGGCGCAACGGCTCCGCCATCGCCGGCAACAGCGACTCCGAGGTCAGGCTCAGCGTGTCGATGCGCACCTCCTCCGCCTCGAAGGCCCTGGCCAGGCGGGGGCCGAGCGCGCTCACCGTGGGCTGCGGGCGGGCGCCCTCCGGGTCGCCCGCCGCCGTCACCGGAGAGGTGGCTGCCACCTTCGCCGGCGCCCCCCGCGTCGCCTCCGTGAGGAGGCCCTCGGTGTGCAGGATGCGCAGGGCCTGGCGGATGGTGCCGCGTTCCACGCAGAAGTCCTTGGCGAGCGTCGCCTGTGTCGGCATCGGCTCGCCGGCCTTGATCTCGCCTCTTCGGATCCGGTCGCGCAGGGTGTCGGCCACTTCCCTGTACGTCCGCTTTCCGCCGCTTGCGGAACTGCTCACGTCGCTCACGACACAACGTTACAACTCACAGCCATCTAGCGGGAGTTGTAGCCATCTTGTTTATGGATCGCGACCAAGTGGGGACAACCAAGGTGAGTTGGTTGCTACTTGGCAAACTTGGCTGAGGCAGCGTCGCCTCCCCGCCGCTCACTCCACCGCGCATCCCGAGGGAGGGACCCCATGCCTGCTCTGCTGCTGCTCTCCGCCGTCGTCGTCATTGGATTCGAGAGGTTCGTCGAGTGGCGTTACGGGGCCCCCGGCTCGATCGGGCTCCTGCTGCTCTGCATCGGGGCGAAGGCCAAGAGCCCCGCCTGTGCGAGCGTCGGGGCGACCGTCCTGACGCTCGCGGTGATCGCGCCCGCCGCCATGCCCTAGGACGCCATGTCCCGGGAAGCCCGGTCCGGCTGCCAACTCGTGGTCAGTTGGCAGCCAGGTTCAGGTCCTGGCTGATCGTGTTCCAGATCGCGTCGAACCACAGCTGCGACTGCTCCACGAACGTCCCGTCCCGCGGACCGCCCGTCTGCTGGTCGAAGGGGAAGAGCATGGACCGGGTGCCCACCGTGTCGTACATCTCCAGGGGCTCGTGGTCCTGGTCGAACTGCTCCTTCTGCTTCGTGATCATGTAGTACGCGAAGAGGGCCTCGGAGTTGTTCAGGAGGTAGAGCTTCACGGGGGGAGTGAAGGGCAGCGCGCGGAAGGTGATCTTCACGTCGATGCCGTGCGTGCGGCGCAGGTTGATCAGGTTGTGCCGCAGCACCTGCCCCTGCGCATTGCGCTGCGCGAGCCAACGGCCGTGCAGGCGGGCGTCGTTGCCGTCCGCGACCGGCGTCGGGAAGGCCAGGTCGATGTCCCGGCTGGGGAGCAGCACGCGGACGGTGATCCGGGAGGGTCTCACCCGGCTCTCGTGCACCCGCCGCAGCGCCTCCCCGAAGCCCAGGGTCAGGGACACCGCCGTCAGACACAGGGCGTCGATCTCGACGTGGTCCGCCTCGAAGGCCTCCGTGATGCGGGAGCCGAGGGCCACCATCGTGGGCTGCGGGGGTGCCGCGGCGCCCGCGCCGAGCGCGGCGGGGGCGTCGCCCGCGACCGTCGCCGGGGAGCCCTTGGTCACGTTGGTCAGCAGCCGCTCCTCGGCGAGGATGCGCAGCGCCTGGCGCACCGTGCCGCGCTCCACGCCGTAGTCCTCCGCCAACTGCGCCTGCGTCGGCATGCGGTCTCCCGGCTGCAGCTCCCCGTCCCTGATCCGGGTCCGCAGCGCATCGGCCACATCGCGATGCGACCTCGACCTTTTCCGACCGTTCACGGCGGCGCCGACTGTGCTCACAACCAGAACACTACAACTTCACGCCATCTAACGGGAGTTGTTGGCGAACCTGGTTAAAGGTTCTTGAGGCATGGGGACAACTTGAGAAGAGTTGGTCGCCAACTCGACCAAGCTGGCCCCAGGTTCACCAACCACCGTCCGGAGTGATCCCCATGCCGCTCGTCGCACTCCTCGCCATCGGCGCCTACGTCCTCAGCAACCTGGTCGAGAAGCAGTACGGCCTGCTGGGCGCCCTGGCGCTCGGCTTCCTGACCGTCGGCGTCAAGACCAGGAACACCGCCTGCCTCAGCATCGGCGCCGTCGCCCTCGTCGTCCTCGGGCAGTCCGCCCTCGGCTAGCACCCGGGCAGGCCCTCAGAAGGTGTCCGGGCACCACGGCTGACGCGCCGTCCGGAACAGCCCGTCCGTCCGGGCCGCCGCCCCCGCCGTCCCCTCGGTCACCTCGCCCAGCGCCGCCATCCGCACCGCCGACCGGCCGCCCAGATACAGCGCCCCCAACTCCCTTACATCCAGCGAGAGTTCGGCGTCCATCGAAGTCGGCTCACAGGTCGCCGTACCGAACTCCGACACCGTCAGCCTGAAGCGTCCCCCGGCCAGGCCCAGCCGGTCCGCCACCTCCAGCACCACCGTCCCGCTCCTCTCGTACGTCCTGGCCTCCAGCGCCCGTACGACGTCGAGCACCCGCACCCACAGCCAGTCCGCCGACGTCACGATGCGCGCCGCACGCTGATCGGGCAGCAGGTCGGGCAGCAGGTCGTCCGGCGCGCGGTAGCCGGTCCGTACCGTCGACACCCAGTCGACGGAGCACAGGTAGTGCCACAGCGCGCGTTCGGCGTCCGGGGTGGTGGTGATCATGTTGCCGACGCTCGCCGTGTTCAGCGGCTGCTTGGCGTCGCCCCAGTTGTCGTCCAACCGGTACGCCGCCAGACCCTCGACCTGCCCGCCGCGCTCGGCCGGGCCGCGGTAGAGGGCGTAGAAGGCGGGCGGGTAGGGCTCGAAGGAGTACGCGGTCAGGCCCGTGCGGTTCTTCCACCAGACCTCGTCGCGGTCGATCGCGCCGTGCCGCACCGCCCGGAACCGCTCGTGCAGCTCGGGGCCCAGCTTGCGGATCTCCTCGGCATCGACCAGGTCGATCCGGCCGCCGCACGCGGGGCCCGACCAGCGCGGGTCGAGGCCGGTGCGGTGGGTGTCGATCTCCCAGACGTGCGTGGACGTGGCGTGCCCGAAGCCGTACCGCCCGTAGATCGGGTACTCGGCGGCGATCAGCGTCGCCACCACGTCGCCCCGCTCCTTCGCCTCGACAAGGTCCGCGCGGATCATCCGGCTGAGCAGTCCTCGCCTGCGGTGCGTCGGTGTGACGGTGACACTGGAGACCGCGTTCGCCTGCACGAACTGCCCGCCGGGCACGGTGAGTTGCTGGGCGAAGGAGCGGTACGTCGCCACGCACCGCCCCTGGTCGTACGCGCCCCGCGCCCGCGGGAGGTCGGTGCGCCCCAGCCGCAGCGCGAGGTCCTCGTCGGTGTACGGGGCGGCCCGCAGGAAGCCGGTGTTGGTGGCACGGGCCCAGTTCGGGAAGTCGGCCTCGGTCAGTGTGCGTACGTCTATGGAGTCAGCGGCGGCGGGACGATCAGCGTGGGCACTCATGCGCCCACGCTAAGCACGCCCCCTCAGAATGTCGCCCGGATTTCGCCGACCTTCACCGGTCCTCCGAGCAGCGGCGCGTCCCCGATCCGGGCCACCACGTCGCCGTCCACGCCCAGCAGCCGAAGCGCCCTGGCCAGCACCGGCCCGAGCGCCCGCCCGGCCCCGTCGTCGATCTTGAAGGCGAGGGCCCGGCCGTCCGGCAGCGCCATGGCCTGCACGGCCTCCGCGCCCATCTTCGACAGCGCCCCCGGCACCGCCCGCATCAGCCAGGTGTCCGGGCGTCGGGTGCCCGCCACGTACTCCGGGTGCGCCCGCATCGCGTCGGCGACCCGGCGCTCCGGGCTGCCCTCCTCGGCGAGGACGAAGTGCCGGAAGGCCCGCGCGAGCCCGGTCAGGCTGATCGCCATCAGCGGCGCCCCGCACCCGTCGGTGCCGACGGCGGTGACCTTCTCGCCCGCCGCGCGCTCCACGCACGCGAGGACGAGCTGCTGGAGGGGGTGGGCGGGGTCCAGGTAGGTGGCGGGGTCCCAGCCGTTCAGCCGGCAGGCGGCGATCATCGCGGCGTGCTTGCCGGAGCAGTTCATGGTGACCCGGTCGCGGACGTGCCCGGCGGCCAGGTACGACTCGGCCTCGACGGGGTCCAGCGGCAGGTCGGGCGGCGTCTGGAGGTCGCCCTCGGCGAGGGAGTGCTCGCTGAGCATGGTGCGTACGAGATCGAGGTGGAAGCCCTCGCCGGAGTGGCTTGCGGCGGCCAGTGCCAGGCGCTCGCCGGAAAGCTCCAGGCCCGCGCGGAGGACGGCGGCGGCCTGCATGGGCTTGTTGCTGGAGCGGGGGAAGACGGGGGAGGTGGTGTCGCCGAGGGCGAGCTCCGTGCTGCCGTCGGCCGCCAGCACGACCAGCGAACCCCGGTGGTGGCCCTCGACGAAGCCGGATCGGACGACTTCGGCGAGAACCGGGGGTATGACAGGGGCCGGACCGGCGGCGGGAGCGGTGGAGGTCGTCATCGTCGAGCGGGGCCTTCCGGACGGGGACCCGCCCCGCGGCGGCCCGGCACCGGGGATCGCCCGGCGGGAGCCTCAGTGGAGCAGGTCGTCTACTTGAGCTTCGCCTTCACGGTACCTGCGGGCGATCTCCGCGCTGCAATCGTCGGCGGTGCGCTGGAGGGCCTGCCGCTGCCGGGAGACCTGCTGTTCGTAGCCGATCAGGCGGCCCATTCCCGCGTGCAGCTCTGCGTCCGTCCGGGCGTCGAGGTCGGACAGCTCGACCTCCGCGAGCATGTCGGCGGCCAGCCGCATGTACTCCTCGTTGCGCGGCGTCGACAGGGTGACGTGCCGGGCGGAGGACCGGTGGCTGGAGGGGGTGTCGGCGAGGATCTCCGACAGCCGCTCCACCACGGGCGTCTTGGGCCCGCCCCGCCGGGCCAGCTCGGCACGCAGGATGTCGATGCGGCCGTGCAGCAGCCGCCGTACGTAACTCAGGTCGGCCTCGTCGCTCTGCGCGCCCTGCCGCAGGACGCGCAGCTCGGGCAGCCCCAGGACACCGAGGTCGTGCGGTGCCAGTGCGGGCAGCGCGTCGTGCACCCCTGGGCCTGGGACCGCTGCTCCTGTGACCCCTGGGCCGGTGGCCCCTTGGCCGGTGACCCTTTGGCCGTGGACCCTGTGCCCCGCGCCGGAAATGCTCATGAGTGTCCGTCCCCTCGAACGGTGCGGCGCACCGCCTCGTCACGCATCGTGCCACTCCTGCCGCTTCCCACGCAGGCACACTGCACCCGTATGGCCCTTGCACGAGGGAGGGGATTGCGGGCAGGCATCATGGTCGGCATGCGAGCTGTGGTGCAGAGAGTGGACGGCGCGAGCGTCGTCGTCGGCGGCGAGACGGTCGGGGAGATCGTCGGTGAGGGCCTGTGTGTCCTGGTGGGAGTGACCCACGAGGACACCCCGGAGAAGGCGGCGCAGCTGGCCAGGAAGCTGTGGTCGGTGCGCATCCTGGAGGGCGAGAAGTCCTGTTCCGACGTGAACGCCCCGCTCCTGGTGATTTCACAATTCACCCTGTACGGGGACGCCAGGAAGGGCCGCCGTCCCACCTGGAACGCCGCCGCCCCCGGTGACGTCGCCGAACCGCTGGTCGACGAGGTCGTGGCGCGGCTGCGGGAGTTGGGGGCGACGGTGCAGACGGGCCGGTTCGGCGCGGACATGCGGGTGTCGCTGACGAATCACGGCCCGTTCACGGTGCTACTGGACATCTAGGGCCGTATCAGGGCTCCACGACCACTTCCTGGGCGGCGGCGGTGTCCCCCGCCATCAGCTCGGCGTCGAGCGCCACGTTCCGCTTCACCAGGGCGAGCGCGATCGGGCCGAGCTCGTGGTGGCGTACGGACGTCGTCACGAAGCCGATCTGCCGCCCGTCGGGCCCGTCGGCCGCCAGCCGCACCGGCGTGCCCGACGGCGGCAGCAGCACCTCACTGCCGTCCAGGTGCAGGAAGACGAGCCTGCGCGGCGGCTTCCCCAGGTTCTGCACGCGGGCGACGGTCTCCTGCCCCCGGTAGCACCCCTTCTGCAGATGGACCGCGCTGCCGATCCAGCCCAGCTCGTGCGGGATGGTGCGGTGGTCGGTCTCGAAGCCGAGCCGGGGCCGGTGCCCCTCCACGCGCAGTGCCTCGTACGCCAGCACGCCCGCCGCGGGCCCGTGCTCGGCGGCGAACTTCTCCAGGTCGGCGCGCGGCAGGAACAGGTCCCGTCCGTAGGCCGTCTCCCGTACGACGACACCCGCCGGCACCTCACCGATGGACCCGGCGGGCAGCCAGACCATCGCGACGTCCTCGGTGCGGTCCTGGACCTCGACCCGGTAGAAGAACTTCATGCTCTCCAGGTACGCGATCAACTCGCCCTGCGTACCCGGCTCGACGTGCATCCAGACGCTCTCCCCGTCGTCCACCAGGTACATGGCGTGCTCGACGTGCCCGTTGGCGGTGAGCACCAGCGCCTCGGTGGCCTGCCCGGCGGGCAGCTCGGTGACGTGCTGGGTGATCAGCAGGTGCAGCCAGCTCAGCCGGTCGGCGCCGGTGACGCTCACGACCCCCCGGTGCGAGAGGTCCACGAAACCGGACCCGCCGGCGAGCGCACGCTGCTCGCGGAACAGGTCGCCGTAGTGCGCGGCCACGCCCGCGTCGCGGCCCTCGGCGGGGACGGCGCCGGGCAGGGAAAGGAGGGGGCTCGTCATGCCTCCCAGCGTACGACTCGCTTACGCGTCCCCCTGCGCCGCTTTGGCCGCCGTGCAGTCCTTGCAGCGACCAAAGATCGCGAAGTGCTTCATATCGGTCTCGAAGCCGAACTCGCCGCGCAGTGTGGCGATGAAGTCCCCGGCGACCTCGACGTCGGCCTCGATGACGTCGGAGCAGTCCCGGCACACCAGGTGAAGGTGGTGGTGCCGGTCGGCGAGGTGGTACGTCGGCGCCCCGTGCCCGAGGTGCGCGTGGCTGACCAGCCCGAGCTCCTCCAGGAGCTCCAGGGTCCGGTACACGGTCGAGATGTTGACCCCGGAGGCCGTCTTGCGCACCTCGCCCAGGATGTCGTCGGGTGTCGCGTGCTCCAGCGCGTCCACCGCTTCCAGCACAAGCTGCCGCTGCGGTGTCAGCCGATAACCGCGCTGCCGCAGATCACTCTTCCAGTCGGTGCTCACCACGCCACCAGTCTAGGCAGCGCGGCGAGCGTTCGGACTGCTCTCGGCTCAGCGGAAGAACGCGATGCCGTCGTCCGGCAGGTCGGGGAGGTTCTTGGCCATGGCCTCGACCTCCTCCGGGGTGACGGTCTTCTTCAGGTGCGCCGACATGTACGGGCGCAGCTCGACCTCGGGGGTGGCCTTCTCGCCGACCCACATCAGGTCGCTCTTCACGTACCCGTACAGCCGCTTGCCGCCGGTGTACGGACCGGAGGCGGCCGTGCGCGCGACGGCGTCGGTCACCAGGTCGATCTGCGGCTTCTGGTCGGCCAGCTCGCCGTACCAGATCTCGACGACCCCGGTGTCGCGGGTCATGACGACCTCGACCTTGCGGTCCTTGTCGATGCGCCAGAAGCCGGACTCGGTCTCCAGCGGCTTCACCTTGTTGCCCTCGGCGTCGAGGATCCAGGAGTGCGAGACGTACTCCAGGAAGTCGCGGCCGTCGTGGCTGAAGGTGACTTCCTGGCCGAAGTTGGCCTTCTCCTGGCCGGGGAAGTCGGTGACGCCCGCACCCGTCCACTTCCCGAGGAGGAAGACGAGGGGGACGAGGTCCGGGTGGAGGTCGGACGGGATCTCGATCATGAGTGGCTCAGGCGATCTGTGTGGAGGGCGGCCGGTACGGGTTAGCGCTGGCCCTGGTAGAGCTTCTTCACGGTCAGACCGGCGAAGGCGAGGACGCCGACGCAGACCAGGACCAGCAGGGAGGAGAAGACTGCCTCAAGCACGGGGTGCTCCTTGTGATGAGCGGGGTGTGAGATACGGGCCGGGCCCCAGCTTAGTCCGCCGGGCTCGGGCGCTCTCGGTGAGGTTCGTCGCGCCGGACAGGCCCTTAGGCTGCGCGGTATGTCGAAGAAGCTCGTGATCAAGGTGACCGCCGGGGCCGACGCCCCCGAGCGGTGCTCGCAGGCGTTCACCGTGGCGGCGGTGGCGGTGGCCAGCGGGGTGGAGGTGTCGCTGTGGCTGACGGGTGAGTCGGCGTGGTTCGCGCTGCCGGGGAGGGCGGCCGAGTTCGAGCTGCCGCACTCCGCGCCGCTGCCGGACCTGATCGAGTCCGTCCAGGCGGGCGGGACGATCACCCTGTGCACGCAGTGTGCGGTACGGCGGGACATCGGCGAGAAGGACGTGCTGGAGGGCGTGCGGATCGCCGGGGCGCAGGTGTTCGTGAGCGAGATCATGGGCGACGGCGTGCAGGCGCTCGTCTACTAGGCCGCACGGGGGTCAGGGTAGGCCGCACGGGGGTCAGGGGCGGTCGCGCTTGCCCCGGCCGTCCAGCTCGTCCCACAGGTCGTCGGAGTCGTCGTCCCCGGTGGTGTCGTCCCACCACCGGTCCCCGGGTCCCTTGCGGTTGGCGACCATGGCCGCCACGGGTGGAATCAGGGCCGCCACCACACACATCCCGACCGCGACCGGCACCGACCAGAGCCGCACGACCGCGCACCCTCCCACGAAGAGGACCAGGCACGTCCCCATCATGAGGAAATAGCCGCGGCGGCGACGCGCGTACATACTTCTACGGTACGTCCGGGGACCGGCCCGCGGCAGGGCCGGTACGCGTCCGGCCGACCGGAAGAACGCAGGACCGGAGGGCCGCACCCTTTCGTCACAGGTATGGCGTCCAACCCCCTGTGGGTGCGGCCCTCCGGCCGGTTTGCGAGGCCCGGTGCTGCGCGGAACCCGACGGACGGAGTCCGGCGCAGCGGGCCGAAGCCCGTGAGGCGCCCCGGCGCCGAGCGGTGCGAGGGGCGCGTCAGGTACTCAGACGGCGATCGCGACCTCCGCCAGGCCGCCCGTCTGGGCGACGACCGTGCGGTCCGCCGTGCCGCCCGGGACCAGGGCGCGCAGCGTCCAGGTGCCCTCGGCGGCGTAGAAGCGGAACTGACCGGTGGCCGAGGTGGGGACCTCGGCGGTGAACTCGCCGGTCGAGTCGAGGAGGCGGACGTAGCCGGTCACCGGCTCGCCGTCCTTGGTGACGCTGCCCTGGATGGTGGTCTCACCGGGCTTGATGGTGGAGGCGTCGGGGCCGCCGGCCTGTGCTCCGCACATGAGGGGTGCTCCAAGTCTGGGAAGGGAGGGGGGCTTACTTGTTGGCGCCGAGCTCGATCGGCACGCCGACGAGGGAGCCGTACTCGGTCCAGGAGCCGTCGTAGTTCTTGACGTTCTCCACGCCCAGCAGCTCGTGCAGGACGAACCAGGTCAGGGCCGAGCGCTCACCGATGCGGCAGTAGGCGATGGTGTCCTTCGCCAGGTCGACCTGCTCGGCCTCGTAGAGCGCCTTGAGCTCCTCGTCCGACTTGAAGGTGCCGTCGTCGTTGGCGTTCTTCGACCACGGGATGTTGCGGGCGGAGGGCACGTGGCCGGGGCGCTGCGACTGCTCCTGCGGGAGGTGCGCGGGGGCCAGGAGCTTGCCGGAGAACTCGTCGGGCGAGCGGACGTCGACCAGGTTCTGGGTGTTGATGGCCTTGACGACGTCGTCGCGGTAGGCGCGGATCGACTCGTCCTGCGGCTGGGCCTTGTAGGACGTCGCCGCGCGCTCGGGGACCTGCGCGCCGTCGACCAGGTCGCGGGAGTCCAGCTCCCACTTCTTGCGGCCGCCGTCGAGGAGGCGCACGTCGCCGTGGCCGTACAGCTTGAAGTACCAGAAGGCGTAGGAGGCGAACCAGTTGTTGTTGCCGCCGTAGAGGACGACGGTGGTGTCGTTCCCGATGCCCTTCTCGCTGAGCAGCTTCTCGAAGCCGGCCTGGTCGATGAAGTCGCGGCGGACCGGGTCCTGGAGGTCCTTGGTCCAGTCGATCCGGACGGCGTTGCGGATGTGGTTCTTCTCGTACGCCGAGGTGTCCTCGTCGACCTCGACGATCGCCACCTTCGGGTCGTCCAGGTGGGCCTCGACCCAGTCGGCGTCGACCAGTACGTCGCTGCGGCTCATGTGTTTCTCCTCCGGGGCAGTTACGGGGGGATACGGCAGGGCAGGTGCGGGGGTGCGCGCGGGTACGGCGGCGGGGCCGTGCGTACGGCGGCGCTGTGCGGCGGGAGGGGCGCAGGTCGCCCCGGGAAGGCGGGAGTCGGGACGCAGTGCCCGGCGACCTCCGCGCGAACGGTGCTAGCGACAGAGCATGGCGGCGACGCGGCACAGGTCTACTGCCCGCCGCTTCGTGAGGTCCGCCTGTCGCTTCTGCATGGGTCCGATCGTAGGGACGATCCGGCGGGCGTGTCACCGGTGTGTCATATGGTGAGACGGAATCGTCCGGTGTGTGGGATATGGCGAAGGGCCGGGACATCGGTCCCGACCCCTCGTCCCGCCCGTGGGGCGTCCAGTCCTGCGGAGTGGACGCCTCCGTCTCGCTATCCGGCCACAGGTGTGTTCATCCGGCCAGGTGCACGTTCGTGCCGCTCACGGAGATCTGCATGCCCGTCTCCACCGGCGTGATCTTGTCCAGCTTCAGGCCGTTCGGCAGGCCGCCGATCGGGCGCTCGAAGTCGATCTTCTTGCGGATCAGCTTTTCGAGGCCGGGGATCTCCTGGCCGGGCACCTCGTCGGCGCGCACCGCGATGGACCGGCCGCCGTTCTTCAGGCTCACGCTGGACAGCACGCTGCGGGTCAGTTCGCGGCCGAGGAAGGAGATCGATCCGGTCACCTTGACCTTGCCGCCTCCGCCGTAGGCCAGCTTGACGTCCTTGTCGCCCGCCGCGCGGGTGAGGTCGTCGTACGAGATCACGGCGGTGCCGGTGGCACGGGCGGCGGTGGCGGAGGAGAAGTTGTTCTCCAGGGCCACGTCGTGGAGTTCGGCGGTCATCGTGCCCACGGTCAGCTTCTTGCCCTCCGCGCTCGCCTCCAGGCCGTCCATGGTGACGTCGACCCGGTCGAGCTTCTTGCCCAGGACCTGGGTGAGGAAGGGGAAGCCCTTGATGTCGATCTGCGGTTCCGCCGACAGGCCCTGGCTGGTGCGGACCTTGGCCGCGACCTCGTCCTCGGCGTAGTTCACGGCGAAGCGGTCGGCGGCGACGAAGATGCCGCCGAAGATCACCACCAGGATGAGAAGTATTCGTATCGCGCGCATGACCGGTGTTCCCCCACCCGCATTCGTTCGGCCCCCGTATCTGACGGTGAGCCTAACCGGTGGGGGTCACACCAACCCCGGAAGTCCCAGGAGGGATCAGGCGAACGCCCTGCCCAGCAGGTACACCGCCGGGGCCGCCGCCGTCAGCGGGAGCGCCACACCGGCGGTCATGTGCACGAACTTCGACGGGTAGTCGTAGCTCGCCACCCGCAGCCCGATCAGCGCGCACATCCCCGCCCCGAGCCCGATCAGCGCACCGTCCGGGCCGACCCCGTTGGCCCCGCCGACCGCGATGCCGGAACCGGCGGCGGCGATCAGGGCGACCGCCACGGAGGCGATCGTCGGCAGCGGCAGCGCCCGCGCGAAGACCGCGACGGCGACCGCGACCCCGCCGACCGTCATGGCCTTGGGGTCCGCCGCCAGGTGCCCGGAGGCGACGACCGCGAGCGCGGCCGAGGTGACCCCGGCGGTCAGGGCGTACATCCGCTCGTCGGCGGGCATCCCGTTGCGCAGGTGCAGGACGAGGGTGAGCAGGACCCAGATGCCGAGCGTGCCCAGGATCGCGGCGGGCGCGTGCAGCCCGTCGACGACCAGGATCGCGACGTCGGCCACCACGGCGCCGAGGAAGGCGAGCGCGATGCCCTGCCGGGCGGGCCACATGCCGTTCAGCCGGAACCATCCGGCGGCGGTGACCGCCTGGAGCAGGACGACGGGGACCACCAGCGCGAACTGCCCGAAGAACGCCGCCCCGGCGAGCAGCGCACCCAGCACTGCCGTGATCAGGGCGGGCTTCATGCCGGGCTCTATGATCGGCGACCGCCCCTCGGCACGGGCCCGCTGGGCGTCGGTGATCCGGGTGTTGCCGCGGGTCGCCGGGGAGCTGTAGGCGGGGGCCGGGGGGATGTCGTACGGGGCGTGGGCCTGCGGAATCCCGGCGGCGGGGGTGTGCGCGGGCTCCACGGGCTCCGGGTCCTGCCGGACCGGGACCTCGGGCGGGAGGGGCTGGCTGCCGGTCGGCTGGGTGCCGGTCGACTGGGTCCCGTACGAGGAGCCGGTTCCGTACGAGGAGCCGGTTCCGTACGAAGAGCCCGTCCCGTGCGACGAGCCCGTCCCGTGCGACGAGCCCGTCCCGTACGCGTCGTACGAGGAGTCGTACGAGGCCTGGTTCTGCGGCGGGAGGTACGCGGTGTCGGCCGCCGACGCGGGCTGGACCGGCTGGTACTGGGTCTCCCAGGTCTGGCCCTGCCAGGTCTGCGTGGCGTACGGGTCCTGGGCGGGGGCCTGGAAGGGCTGCTGCGCCTGGGGGTCGTACGGGTCCTGCCCGTAGTCGCCGGACGGCTGCTGACCGTACCCCTGGCCCTGCCCCTGCTGCGGATACGGGTACTGCTCGTTGCTGTGGTTGCTCATGGTCTGGGGTTCACCCTCCTGCGAACGGCGGGAGCACCTCGACCGTGCCGCCCTCGGCCAGCCGTACCGTCCCGTGGTCACGAGTGCCGACGGGGTCGCCGTCGATCAGGAACGAGCACCGCTGGAGCACGCGCGTCAGCTCCCCCGGGTGCCGTTCGCGGACCGCGTCCAGCGCCTCGGCGAGGGTGGCCGCCGCGTACGGCTCCTCGGCGGTGCCCGCGGCGGCCTTGGCCGCCGCCCAAAAGCGGATGGTTCCCGCTGCCACAGCGGCTCTCCTCTCGCCCGACCGACTCGTCAGCTGTCCATCATGGGCCATCCGGCACACCCGCCCGCCCCCACACGGCGATGCGGGCCAGCAGCTCCTCGGCCGCCGCGTTCTCCGCGTGCCCCATCCCGGGCTCGATCCACAGCTGTGCACGGGGCGCGGCGGCGACGAGGGAGCGCGGGTGGTCGAGCGGGAAGTAGGGGTCGCGGTCGCCGTGGACGACCAGGAGAGGGGTGTTCGAGAGGTACGGGGCGGCCTCGACCGGTGACAGCGGTACGGGGTCCCAGGCCTCGGTGTGAATCCTGGTACGCAGTCCGGCCCGCCCGACCAGACGCCCGAGCGGACGCGTCACCACCCAGTGGAGGCGGCGCATGGGGGCCGTCCCCCGGTAGAACCAGCGGGCGGGCGCGCTCACGGCCACCACCGCGTCGGCCCCCGCGCCCGAGCGCGCTTCCGTGCGCCCCCTCTGCTCCGATGCGTACGAAGATCCGGACGGCGCCCCGTACAGGGCCCCGTGCCGGAGCACGACCGAGCCGCCCATCGAGAAGCCGACGGTGATCACGTGGGAGTGCCCCAGCGATCTTCCCCAGGCCACCGCGGCGGCCAGGTCCAGCACCTCGCGGTCGCCGACCGTGGAGCGTCCGCCGGACCTGCCGTGCCCCCGGAAGGAGAACGTGATCACGGCTCCGTACTGCGCGAACACCGCCGCGGCCCGTTGCAGGGCGGGCCGCTCCAGCGAGCCGGAGAAGCCGTGGGCGAGGACAAAGAGGGGGACCTGCGCGGGGTGCGGGGGAGGGTCCTGACCGGCGGTCGGCCCGGGCTCGTACAGCGCCTCGATCGGGACAAAATCGTCCGTACGGAGCGTGGTGCGCCGAGTCGTGGGAGTGATCAAGGGAACAGAGGAGCCGCCTGTCATGTGGGCTATTCTGCTGGGCAGAGGACTCGGGCAACGTTGCCCCCGGGTCCTTTTGTGCTTTCCGGACGACCTAAAAAGCTCGGAAAGAACAGGGCAAGAGAGCAGGAAATCGGGCACGTCGGACCCCGGGGCGCGGGGGCCTTCGGCCTAGTACGTACGAAACAGCAGTACGAAGCAGTGCCGTAAACGTCCTCGCAGGGACCGAGGAGGAACCGACGTTATGGGCGAGCGAACCGTGCACCAACCGAAGACGACGACCGTGCGAGCAGGTGGGGCGCGATGAGCTCTCTGCTGCTCCTCACCAATGCCCTCCAGCCGTCGACGGAGGTGCTTCCCGCCCTCGGCCTGCTGCTGCACAGCGTGCGGGTGGCCCCCGCCGAAGGCCCCGCCCTGGTGGACACCCCCGGCGCGGACACCATCCTGATCGACGGCCGCCGCGACCTCCCGCAGGTGCGGTCGCTGTGCCAGCTGCTGCGCTCCACGGGCCCCGGCTGCCCGCTGATACTGGTCGTCACCGAGGGCGGCCTGGCCGCCGTCACCGCCGACTGGGGCATCGACGACGTCCTGCTGGACACGGCGGGCCCGGCCGAGGTCGAGGCGCGGCTGCGCCTGGCGATGGGCCGCCAGCACCTGGCCGTCGACGACATCCCCACCGAGATCCGCAACGGCGACCTCACGGTGGACGAGGCGACGTACAGCGCGAAGCTCAAGGGCCGGGTCCTGGACCTGACCTTCAAGGAGTTCGAGCTGCTGAAGTACCTGGCGCAGCACCCCGGCCGGGTCTTCACGCGGGCGCAGCTCCTCCAGGAGGTCTGGGGCTACGACTACTTCGGCGGCACCCGCACGGTCGACGTCCACGTACGGCGTCTGCGCGCGAAGCTCGGCGTCGAGAACGAGTCCCTGATCGGGACCGTCCGCAACGTCGGCTACCGCTTCGTCGTGCCGGAGAAGACGGAGAAGCAGGAGCCCGCGGCGGCGGAGAAGGTCGCCGGGCGGGAGGCGGAGAAGGCCCGTGCGCGGGCCTCGGCCTCCGTAGCCCGGTCGGCGGAATCGCCCGAGGCGGAGTAAGTCGGCCCGTTCCTTGGGACGACCGGCCTGTGGCCCGGTCTCTCCGCGTAGACTTCCGCGCGTGGCCAAGGTGACGCGGGACGACGTGGCAAGACTGGCGGGGACTTCGACCGCGGTCGTCAGTTACGTCATCAACAACGGACCGAGGCCGGTCGCCCCGGCCACGCGCGAGCGTGTCCTCGCCGCGATCAAGGAACTGGGCTACCGCCCGGACCGGGTCGCGCAGGCGATGGCGTCCCGCCGTACGGACCTCATAGGAATGATCGTGCCGGACGCCCGGCAGCCGTTCTTCGCCGAGATGACGCACGCGGTGGAGCAGGCGGCCGCCGAGCGCGGAAAGATGGTCCTGGTCGGCAACTCCGACTACCGCAACGAGCGCGAGATCCACTACCTCCGCGCCTTCCTCGGCATGCGGGTCTCGGGTCTGATCCTGGTCAGCCAGGGCATGAGCGAGAGCGCGGCGGCGGAGATCGACGCGTGGGACGCCCGGGTGGTGCTGCTGCACGAGCGCCCGGAGGCGATCGACGACGTCGCCGTCGTCACGGACGACATCGGCGGCGCGCAGCTCGCGACGCGGCACCTGCTGGAGCACGGCCACGCGTACGTCGTCTGCTTCGGCGGCGTCGAGTCCACCCCCTCGGTGGGCGACCCGGTCGCCGACCACGTCGAGGGCTGGCGGCGCGCGATGCAGGAGTCGGGGCGCTCGACGGAGGGGCGGCTCTTCCAGGCGCCGTACGACCGCTATGCCGCGTACGAGGTGGCGCTCGGGCTGCTCTCCGGGCCCGATCGGCCCCCCGCGATCTTCTGCTCCACGGACGACCAGGCGATCGGCGTGCTGCGGGCGGCCCGTGAGCTGCGGATCGACGTGCCGGGGGACCTGGCGGTGGCCGGCTTCGACGACGTCAAGGAAGCGGCCCTGACGGACCCGCCGCTGACCACCATCTCCTCGGACCGGCCCGCGATGGCCCGGGCGGCGGTGGACCTGGTCCTGGACGACGGGCTGCGGGTGGCGGGGTCGCGGCGGGAGCGCGTCAAGCAGTTCCCTTCGGCGTTGATCGTGCGGCGGTCGTGCGGGTGCGGGTGAGGTCTGCGGTCCTCGGGGGCTGAGCTCACTGCCGGGGCTCCGCCCCGGGCCCTTGCACGGGCTGCGCCCGCGCGTCCTCAACCTCCCCCAAGTTCTCGGCTTCGCTCGAACAGGGGGGACCCCCTCGACGGGCCGAAGTGCCCGCCCTTATATCGGGCATACGGGAATCTGCCCGGCTTCTTAACCGGCCCTCAGACTGTTCTCATCCACCGAGCCCAAGCTCATGAACATGACGAACGAGACCCCGCACCCCAGCAGCGACCAGCCCGCGCAGCCGTACGCCGGGTTCCCCCCGCCCCCGGCCCACGCCCCCACCGCGCACCGCCGCCGCGCGGGGCGGCCCGTGGCGCTCCTCGCCGCGGTGGCCGTCGTCGCGGCGGCCTTCGGCGGCGGTGCCGCTTACCTCACGCAGCGGTACACGGGCAACGGCGACGGCACCGGCAGCCCCCTCGCCGCCCCCGGCAGCAACGTCTCGCAGTCCAGCATGGGCACCGTCTCCGGTGTCGCCCAGGCCGTCGGCCCCGCCATCGTCGAGATCAGCGCGACCTCGTCCGCCGGTCAGTCCACCGGCTCCGGCGTGATCGTCACCGCCGACGGCGAGGTCGTCACGAACAACCACGTCATCGCGGGCGCCGACACCGTCAAGGTCACCCTCTCCACCGGCAAGTCCTACACCGCCAAGGTCGTCGGCACCGACCCCGACAAGGACCTCGCCCTCCTGAAGGTCCAGGACGCCCCCAAGCTGCCGACCGCCAAGCTGGGCAGCAGCAAGGACGTCAAGGTCGGTGACGAGGTCGTCGCGATCGGCTCCCCCGAGGGTCTGTCCGGCACCGTCACCAGCGGCATCATCTCCGCCCTCGACCGCGACGTGACCGTCTCCAAGGAGCAGGAGCAGCCCCGCGGCCAGGGCCAGGGCGGCTGGCCCTTCGAGTTCGGCGGCGAGCAGTTCAACGGCGACACAGGCCAGTCCAAGACCACGTACAAGGCCCTCCAGACCGACGCCTCCCTCAACCCCGGCAACTCCGGCGGCGCCCTGATCAACATGCGCGGCGAGATCATCGGCATCAACTCCGCGATGTACGCCCCGAGTTCGGGCGGCGGCAGCGGCAGCAGCTCCGGCAGCGTCGGCCTCGGCTTCGCCATCCCCGTCGACACCGTCAAGGCCGACCTGGACAGCCTCCGCAAGGGCGGCTCCCAGGACCAGCAGCAGACCCCCCGCCAGCAGCAGGACCCGCGCGGCGGCGGCCTGATCGGCGGCCTCGGGGTGTGACGCCCCGGGCGGCGCCCACAACGCCCCGCGCGGACCGCGCCTCCCTGCGGCGTCCGCAGCGTGCGGCGCCCCGCCCCGTGCAAAGCTGGACGCGCCCCCGCCCCGTACCGGAGAAGAGCAGGACTGAAGCGACATGACCCCGGCAGCCACTCCCCCCACCGACCAGACCTCCGCCGAGCGCATCCTCGTCGTCGACGACGAACCCGCCGTACGGGAGGCGCTCCAGCGCAGTCTGGCCTTCGAGGGGTACGCGACCGAGGTCGCCGTGGACGGGATCGAGGCGCTGACGAAGACCGCCACCTACGCACCCGACCTGATCGTCCTCGACATCCAGATGCCCCGCATGGACGGCCTCACCGCCGCCCGCCGTTTGCGCCACTCCGGGGACACCACCCCCATCCTGATGCTGACCGCCCGCGACACGGTCGGCGACCGGGTCTCCGGGCTCGACGCGGGCGCCGACGACTACCTGGTCAAGCCCTTCGAGCTGGACGAACTCTTCGCGCGGGTACGGGCCCTGCTCCGCCGCAGTTCGTACGCCGCCCAGGCCGGGCTGCCCGAGACGCCGGGCGACATCCTGACCTTCGAGGACCTGCGGATGGACATGGTCACCCGCGAGGTGACCCGCGGCGACCGCCAGGTGGAGCTGACCCGCACCGAGTTCACCCTGCTGGAGATGTTCCTCGCCCACCCCCGCCAGGTCCTCACCCGCGAGCAGATCCTCAAGTCCGTCTGGGGCTTCGACTTCGAACCGTCCTCGAACTCCCTGGACGTGTACGTCATGTACTTGCGCCGCAAGACCGAGGCGGGCGGCGAACCCCGCCTGGTCCACACGGTCCGCGGCGTGGGCTACGTGCTGCGGGGCGGCGAGTGAACAGCCCCGCAGGCAACGGCATCCCGGCCTCCGGGAGCCCCGCCCCCGGAAGCCCCGCACCCGAGGACGGCCCCAGCCACCACCGGCCCGGCCCCGCACCCGGAAGCGGCACGGCCCCCGGCAGCGGCCCCACCGCGCCCGGAAGCAGCCCCATCGCACCCGCAAGCGGTGCTCCGGCCCCCGGAAGTGACCCCAACGCGCCCGGAAGCGGCACGGCCCCCGGCAGTGGCCCCAACGCGCCCGGAAACAGCCGCACCACCCCCGGAAGCGGTACTCCGGCCCACGGAGGCGGAACCGGTCCCGCGACCGGAAGCAGCGCCGCCGCCGGAACGGGCACAGGCCCCGCCGGTCCCGGCGGCCCCCGCCGCCGCAGCGGCCCCCTCGCCCGGTACCGCCGTCTCCCCCTGCGCTCCCGGCTCGCCCTCCTGGTCGCCACCGCCGTCGCGCTCGCCGTCGCCGCCGCGTCCGTGACCTGCTGGTTCGTGACGCGTGAGGCGCTCGTCAGCAACCTCGACAACGCGCTCAGCAACAGCCGTATGAACGACGGCGACGTCGTCCGCCAGATCGAGATCGACGCCGATGCCGGGCAGGCGCGCTGCCTGCGCCAGCTCCCCAAGCGGGACGCCACCAGCGGGGTCGACCGGACCACCGTCCAGGTCGTCACCAGGACCGGCGAGCAGTGCGTGATCTACGGGCGGCAGTCCGTCGCCGCCACCCCCCAGGACTACGCCGTGGCCGCGGGGCAGACCGCCGAGTCCTGGCACGACGCGCTCGCCTCCACCGGCGAGAAGTACCGCGTCTACACCTACCAGCTCAAGGCCTACCCCCACCTCCAGCTCGCCGTGTCCGTCTCCCGGCCCCTCAGCGAGGTCAACGACCCCCTCGACACCCTCGCGCTGATCCTCCTCGCGGTCGCCGGGGTCGGTGTGCTGCTCGCGGGCGGGGCCGGACTGTGGGTGGCCCGCAGCGGCCTGCGTCCCGTCGACCGGCTGACGTACGCCGTCGAACACGTCGCCCGTACCGAGGACTTGAGCCTGCGCATCCCGGTCGAGGGCGACGACGAGATCGCCCGGCTCTCCGCCTCCTTCAACGCGATGACCGCCGCCCTGGCCTCCTCCCGCGACCTCCAGTCCCAGCTGATCGCCGACGCGGGCCACGAACTCCGCACCCCCCTGACCTCCCTGCGCACCAACATCGAACTGCTCTCCCGCAGTGAGGACACCGGCCGCCCGCTCCCCCCGGACGACCGCAAGGCCCTCCTCACTTCGGTGAAGGCCCAGATGACCGAACTGGCCTCTCTCATCACGGACTTGCAGGAACTGGCCCGCCCCGAATCCGTCCCCGGCCACGCCTCCCCGAAGGTCGTGGGCTGGCACGACCTGATGCGCACCGCCCTGGAACGCGCCCGCCTGCGCGGCCCGGAGCTGACCTTCGACGTCTCCCTCGCCCCCTGGTACGTACGGGCCGAACCCCCGGTCCTGGAGCGGGCGTTGGTGAACATCCTCGACAACGCGGTCAAGTTCAGCCCGCCGTCGGGCACGATTTCCGTACGTCTCCACCTCGGCGAACTGACGGTCCGCGACCAAGGCCCGGGCATCCCGCCCGCCGACCTCCCGCACGTCTTCGAACGCTTCTGGCGCTCCCCCTCCGCCCGCGCCCTCCCCGGCTCCGGCCTGGGCCTGTCCATCGTGGCCCGCGCCATCCGCGAGGCGGGCGGCGAGGTCGCCCTGCACGCCCCGCTGGACGGCGGCCCGGGCACGGAGGCGGTCGTCCGCCTGCCGGGAGCACCGACACCGCCACCGAGCGAGGTTCCGTAACACCTCCCCCCCTCGCCCTCACCCCACCGCGAGCCGCTCCACCAGCAACGACACCCGCTGCCCGGCGTCCTCCGGGGGGAGGCGGCCCGCGCGGGTGAGGGTGGCGAGGCCGTGCAGGGCGGCCCAGAAGGTCTCGGTGAAGAGGGGCGGGGCGACCCCCTCCCCCGCGACCTCGCCCAGGCTCTCCAGCAGTGCGGCGAAGGCGTCCTTGAGGGGTTCGGGGGTGTCCTCCCTCGCGTAGGCCAGACCGCCGTCGAGCTGGAAGAGGGCGTCGTAGACCGCCGGGTGGCGGGCGGCGAAGTCGAGGTAGGCGTGGGCGAGGGCGGCGACCCGTTCGCGGGGGCCGTTCGCGGCGGAGGTGGCGGCTCGTATCGCCGTGGCCATCTCGGTGGCGCCCTCCAGGGCGACGGCGCCGACGATCTCGCGCTTTCCCCGGAAATGGCTGTAGAGGACGGGTTGGCTGTACTCGATGCGCTCGGCGAGCCGCCGGGTGGTGACCGCGTCCCAGCCCTGCTGCTCGGCGAGTTCGCGGGCGGTGGCGACGATGAGGCGTTCCCGCTCGGCCCGTTCGCGCTGCTTGCGTTCCTGTACTACCGACATAACTGAACCCTAGCACCGCTAGACAAACGAGCGACAGTAGGTCTAGCGTTGCCACATCACCTAGCAACGCTAGATCGATCTCAGGGGAGTCGTCATGCTGGATGCACTTCAGGTCGCCACCACCGTTCTGGTCGGACTGATGGTGGGGGTGGAGTTCTCCGTCGCCTTCGTCATGAACCCGATCTTCAACTCGCTCCCGGAGGACGCCGATCAGCAGGCCCGCAGCAAGGGCGGCCGGATGCTCGGGGCGCTGATGCCGTTCTGGTACATCGGCTCGCTGGTCCTGGCGGCGATATGGGCGGTCGCGGCGTGGGGGGTGGCGGGCACGGGGCTGGTGGTCACGGCGGCCGGGCTGCTCATCCTGAGCGTGGTGATGTCGATCCTGCTCCTCGTCCCGATCAACAACCAGGGCAAGAAGTGGACGCCGGAGAACCGGCCGGCGGACTGGAAGCAGCAGATGAACCGGTGGGACCGGTACCACTACGGCCGCGTGGCGGTCATCATCGTCGCCTTCACCCTGCTGGTCGTCGCCCTGGTCTGACCCACCCGGGCCCCCGGGTCACGAACATCTCGCCGCCGGTGCGGCAGCGCCCCTTCAGGGGGCACGAACATCTCGCCGCCGGTGCGGCAGCGCCCCTTCAGGGGCGCGGGGAACTGCGCGAGCAACCACGACGAACCTGCACGGGTCGGAGACCCACCACCCCCTGCACGGGACCTGTCCCCCCCTTGCCCCTGCGGGTTTAGGTGAAGGGGTGGGGCTGGGGACCCCCTTGCCCCGGCGGGGCGGGGCTGCGCGTGCCCGGTGCCGGGAGGCGGGCCGGCGCCTGGGCGGTGACGCGCGTCCGGCGCAGGTGCTGGGCCAGGGGCGGCACCCGGGTGGGCCGGGAGCGGGAGGGGCCGCCCCCTTGCCCGCCCGTCCCGCCCCCGGGGGGCGGCCCCGCCGCCCAAGGCGGCTAGGGGGAAGGGGAGGGGGGCGACCCGCCGCCCAAGGGGGCTACGGGGGAAGAGAGGGAGGGCGGCCCCGCCGCCCAAAGGGGCGGAAGGGGAGGACACCGCCCCCCACCGGCCACGCGCTTACCTCCGAGGTAATCGCCCCCACCCCCACCCCCACGGCAACCTGGTGCACGTCGACGGGCCCCCGACGGGAACCCCGACCACCTGCCCAAGGAGCACGCATGACCGTCAAGCCCCCCGAGAACACCCCGAGTTCGACCGCCGAGACCACCCGCCAGATCGTCCAGGAGTTCGTGACGGCCCGGCTGGCCGGAGACGAGGAGCGGATGACCGAGCTCTTCGCGGACAAGGTCGACTGGCTGATCGCCGAGAACCCCGCCGCCCCGTGGATTCGCCCGCGTTCCACCGGGGCCGAATGCGCTGCCCAGGCACGGGAGTTGGCGGAGCACACGGTCCCGGAGGACACCACGGCCACCCTCGACGCCTTCCTCGTCGACGGCACCGACGCCGTCCTGATGGGCCACCTCTCGGGAACCGTGCGCACGACGGGCAAGTCCTTCGGCGGCCCGTTCGCGCTGCACCTCACCGTCGAGGACGGCCGGATCACCCGCCACCACCTCTACGAGAACAGCCTCTCGATCGCGGAGGCATGCACCGCGACCTGAACAACACCCCACACCCCACACCCGAAACCCCGCACGCTCAAGCGGACTTGAGCCCCCACGTTCATTCCAGAGCCGCAGGAACCGCCGCTTCCGCGATCGACTTCTACCGGCGCGCTTCCGACGCACACGAGGAGTTCCGGATCGACGCCCCCGCCGAGGGGGGGCCGAAGAACACCGTGGACAAGGTGCTGAAGGGGGCGCGGATACACCCGTGAAGCGGGCCGGGGCGAGGAGGGAGCGGCGGTCCTTGCCGTCCCGGCGGGTTGTGGCCCCTACCCTCTCGGTGGGATCAGCGTGGTGATGCCCGCGCACAGCAGGTCCAGGCTTCGGGTGAACCTTTCGTCCGGGCCGTGGGCCGAGGCGGCGGCCACTGTCAGGGGATAACTCCGCCGGAGCTCGGCGACGCCGTCCGGCGTGATCGGCGCCGCCGGTGGGTCGCTCTGTTCCTGGAGGACGTAACCGGTGATGTGGCTGAGGATCGTGTCGGCCGCGGTGGCGCAGTGTTCTGCGGGGACGCCCGCTTCGGCCAGGGTGTCGAGGAGGCGTTCCATCAACGAGAGCGCGCCGGGACTGAGGGTCTTCGGGCTGCCCGCGAGCAGGATCGCCCCGCCGGGGTGACGCCGGATGCTGTGGCGCAGGGCGACGGACTGTGCGGTGATCCGGTCCGGCCAGTGCGCCTGCGGGGGGAGTGCGGCCAGGGCGGCGGTGCCCTCGTCGTACGCCTGGCGGACCACCCGGTCGGCCATCAGCTGGAGCAGCGCGGCCTTGCTCGGCACGTGGTAGTAGAGGCTGCCCGCGTGCACGTCCAGCCGGTCCGCCACCTGCCGCACCGAGAAACCGTGGTACCCGGTCTCGGCGAACGTCGCCATTCCCGCCTCGACGATGCGCTCTGCGGTCAGCTTCATATGGCGCAGCCTAGCGAATGGTCATGACTTTTCAAACACTGTTTGAATCTGTTCCGGAGCGCGCTAGCGTCTTGATCGACCGGCGACGTCGTTCCGTGACGGCGCACATGCACGAAGGGGGGTGGCGACGATGGACGCAGTGCTGTTCAACGTGACCACGGCGGCATTGATGGTTCTGATGTTCAACGGGGGGCTGGCCCTGGTCGGCCGGAGCACGCTGCGGGAGCGGCGGATTCCCTGGGCGGCGGTCGGTCTGACCTGCCTGGCGCTCGCCGGGGTGGCCCTCCAGCTCTGCTGGTCGGGGGCGATGGGGGCGCTCGACGCCGACCCGGCCAAGTCCGGCTGGTGGCGGGTGGTCACGTCCGTCTTCCTACAGAACGGCGGCATAGGCGGCGCAGCCTGGAACATCGCCACCCTCGCCGCCGTCGCGGCCTTCACCGAGTGGTTCTGGGGCGCGCCGCTGACGCTCGGCCTGTTCGCCGCGGGCATCCTGCTGCCCGAGCAGATCGACAAGCTGTGGGGCCAGGTGGCGCACAGCACCGATCCGCGCAACTTCGCCGGAAGCTCCGGTGCCACCTATTTCCTGGGCGCGACGCTCGCCGCAGCGCTGCTGCTGTACGGCGGCGGCGACCGGAAGAAGGAAGAGGCGGAAGGCGTGCGGGCCAAGGCCGTGCGCAAGGAGAGGCTGTTCGCGCTCGGAGTGCCGGTGCTCGGGCTGGCGATGTGGCTGGCCCAGGAGAACGGGCACGGCCTGGTCTCCGACTACGGCTTCCTCCTCGGCGCCCTCGCCTGGGCCGCCTTCCGTACCGTCCTGCACCCGGACCGCGACCTGCGCAGGCCGGCCCGCCTCACGGTCGCCTCCCTGACCACGCCCTTCGGACGACGGGCCAGGAACGCCTGACGCGGAGCAACCGAAATATGCGCGTCCGGTTACGGAAACTCACCCACCCCGTCCGAGAGCCGCTCTCGCGTCCGCTCCTCGCCGCCCGCACCCCGGCCCGCCGGGAGATCCGGCACGGGCGCCACCAAGGCCGCTACCTGCGCCTACGTCGCCCACGCGACCGGCGCGGGCCGCCGCCCCGCTCCTCCCGCCGGACCTCCATCTCCCTGCGGATACGGGCGGCCTTCCCCCGGACCACCTCCGGCGAAGGACCGCACTCACGCACCGGCTCCGTGCTCCGGCACGGTCGGCACAGTCCGCCCGGCAGTTCTTCGGGCCGTCCGGCCGCTCCGCACCCGACGCACTCGGTCATGGGTACGCCGAGGGGGGTCGCGGGGATTTCGGGCGGCAGCTTGGCCAGCAGGCGCGACTGCACGAAGCCGAAGGGGTGCGTGACGCGGCCGGGCAGCAACAGGGTGAGTGCGTAGACGAGTTGGGTCTCGCTCGCCCCGCGCCGGAACCACTCCCCCGCCGTCTCCGCCAGCGCGTAACACTCACTCTCCGACAGCGCGAGCTGCGGCTCCCGCCGCCCGAGCCGGGCCAGCGCCCGGAAGCCCCGGCCCTCGTGACCGCCGCTGTCGGTCTCGCCGGGCTCGGGGTTGTCGTACCCCGACGCGGGGACGCTGTCCGTGAAGACGTCGTGCCACCAGGCGGCAGGCCGGGGCGTGCGGCTGAAGTGGGTCTCGGTGACGTGCCGGACGTTGCCCTCGTCGTCCATGAGGCCGATGCGGCGGCGGCGCAGGTGACCGGCGTCGGTGAGGCGGTTGAGGGCGGTGCCGATGGCGCACTGGCCGTAGTCGGCCATCTCGCGGGCGAGGGTCTTGATGCTGATGTCCGCGCCGTCGGGCAACCGGTCGATGTACTGCGCGATGGCCGCTTCACGCCTGGGCAGGTGTACGAAGTCGCCCTGGTGGCGTGGGTTTTGGTCGGGGGCGGAACGCTTCCCGAAGCCGGGGGTCGCCATGGGGTGGGCGGGGGCATGGACGGTACGACTAAGCTGGCCAACAGCCATGAGATCGTCTTTCTGAGTTGTGCGATCGGAATGGTCAGGCCTCTGTGTGGTGCGGCAAACACCCGCAGGGGCCGTTCTGTTGTGACGGACCGTACAGGCTCGCCACACGCTGCCGCCACTCGATCACAAAACGTCACCCGCCTTACTGAATCGGCGAGTTGGCGTCGCAACGCCGCTCGCGCGCGGGCTCGCGTGCGCGAAGGGCGGGTGGGTGGGAATGTGCCCACCAGCCTCTTCCGAGTAAAAGCGTCTCGACCCTGAGGTCCCGAAGCTCAAGCGCGGGAACCTCCCCGGCGCCCGCAGGTCCCGGGGGGGGGAGGCGTCGAAAAGTAGGACACTTTGCGGCTCAGATGTCCCACTTTTCTGGGCACGGGGGCGGATTCGGGTTGCGCGATCGAGTCCGGCTTACGCGGGCGGTGGCCCGGCGGGCTGCGGGAGCGGGTAGAGGACCGGGAGGGGGCCGTTGCAGGCCGGGCAGCGGCTGGTGCCGTCCAGCCACAGGACGATCTTCTGGCAGGCGGGGCAGAGGACCGCCTCGCCGCCGTCCTCGGCGCTCAATTCCGCACCGCCTTGCGGGTCTGCTGCTCCAGGAGGAGGGCGCCGGACCGCTGGACCTCGGCCTCCAGGGCGAGGAGGAGGTTGAGCCGCCGGGCGAGGTTGAGACAGTCGACCGCGCTGAGCCGACCGAGGTCGAGCGGGACACCGGGCTCGTCGAGGCAGAGGGTGAGGTGCGGGAGGAGGGTGCCCGCCTTGACCATGGCCGCGAAGAGCTCGTTGAAGGCGACGGTGGCGGTGTGGTTCTGCCGCTCCTGGGCGGTGTCGCGCGGGGGTGTGGTGGGGGTTCTGGGGTTGGGGGTCATGCCTCTTCTTCCTGCTTGCGCAGTTGAACTCCGGTTTCCTCCTTCCAGGTTGACCACTCAGGGTTACGATCGGTAGGAGTTCGCTATCGGAGCGCGATCGAGGTGTACGGCATATGCCACGAGTGCGGGAGCCAGACCCCAGCGAGAACATCGAGCAGTACATCGGGAATGTGGTCCAGGAAGCGCGGCTGGCCAAGATGCGGGCCAAGATCCCGGGCGAGGATTGGTCCCAAAGGGGGCTGGCCGTAAAGGTGTTCTCCAGCCAGTCACGCATCTCGGAGGTGGAGACCGGGGACGCACCACCGGATACAGCTCTGGCACGAAAGCTCGAAGTGGTTTTGGGGCTCCGCCCGGATCAGCTGGTGAACCTGGTCAAGATTCTGGATCAGGCCACATTCGTGGGGTACGCGAAGCCATTCCTGCACAAGCAGCAGGAAGCGGTAATGATCCACGCCTGCGGCCACATTGTGCCCGGCTTGCTTCAAACAGCGGACTATACGAGGGAGTTGATTCTTACTGCCAACGCAGGCAGCCCCGAGCAAGTCGAGCGCACGATTGAGCAACGCAGAGCGCGCCAGGCTGTCTGGGAACGCGCGGACCCGCCGTGGATGTCGCTCATTCTTGCGGAATCCGCCCTGTACGGTGCTACCGAGCCTCAGCTCGCCCGACTCCTGGAAGCCCACGAGACCCCGAACATCAACTTGCGGGTGCTGCCGAGCCGAGCAGGGCACATCGTGGGGACGCTGTCCGTCCTGACCCTCCCCGATGGAACCCGGGGCGCCTACACCGAGGGCTTCAACACCGGCTCGTACAGCGAGGAATTGTCCCAAGTCCTCTGGTACCAGAAGGTCTATGATCGCCTCGCCGCCCGCGCCCTCGCGGTCGAGGAATCAGCAATGGCAATCCAAAAGGCTTTGAAGAGGTTCCATGAGTAGCGAAAACCTGAACTGGCGCAAGTCCTCCTACAGCGGCCCCGTTGCTGACGACTGCGTCGAGGTCGCCGACAACACCCCGGGCCGCACCCACCTCCGCGACACCAAGCTCCCCGCCACCAGCCCCGTCATCACCATCACCGACAACGCCTGGAACGCCTTCCTGACCGTCCTCAAGTGAAGAGGCCGCAGTGAGCAGCTAGAGCCTGAACTGGCACAAGTCCTCCCACAGCGGCCCCGTTGCTGACGACTGCGTCGAGGTCGCCGACAACACCCCGGGCCGCACCCACCTCCGCGACACCAAGCTCGCCGCCGACAGCCCCGTCATCACCGTCACCGACCGCGCCTGGGGCACCTTCCTCACCGTGGTCAAGTAGCCCTCGGTGCAGAACACCGGCCGCCAAAAGTTGCTGCACAAGCTCTCGCGGCGGGCATCTCCCGCGTACGCGTGAGGTGTTGAAGGCTGAGGCCTTGTGGGTGGAGACCTTCACCGGGTTTCGGATGGACCGGTTCGAGAAGCTGGTGAAGATGGTGCGCGAACGCGGTGGCAACGGTCCCGGCGGAGGCCGGCCGTGGGCGCTGCCGCTGGCCGAGCGGGTGCTGCTGGTGGCCGTCTACTACCGCACCAACCTCACGATGCGCCAGCTCGCCCCGCTGTTCGGGGTCTGCCCGGCGACCGTCTGCCGGGTCATCCACCGGCTGCGCCCGCTGCCGGCCCTGGAGCCAGCCCCGCGGCCACTCACCAACACCCACCGGCTGTGGCTCGTGGACGGCACCCTGGTCCCGGTCCGCGACCGGCGCGTGGGCGCCTCCTCACACAACTACCGCTTCTCCGCAAACGTGCAGGTCATCATCGACGCCGACACCCGCCTGGTGATCGCCGCCGCCCGCCCGGCACCCGGCAACAAGGCCGACGCCCACGCCTGGCGCGAGTCCGACCTGCCCTCGAAAGGTGCGGGCGTCACCGTCCTGGCGGACGGCGCGTACTGGTGCACCGGCCTCGTCGTGCCGCACCGCACCGGAAACGGGCCAAGTGGCCGCTGCTGCGCGGCCAGGGCGAGGACAACGCCGCACACCGCAAGGTCCGCGCCCGGGTCGAGCACACCTTCGCCCGGATGAAGAACTGGAAGATCCTCCGCGACTGCCGCCAGAAAGGCCCTGGCCTCCACCACGCCGTCCAGGCCGTCGCCACCATGCA
The DNA here is from genome assembly GCF_044744005.1 of Streptomyces sp. NPDC087440. Lineage (NCBI taxonomy): Bacteria > Bacillati > Actinomycetota > Actinomycetes > Kitasatosporales > Streptomycetaceae > Streptomyces > Streptomyces sp. NPDC087440. The sequence goes on from NZ_JBIUXN010000002.1 coordinate 499,144, forward strand.
CAACCTCACCCTCACCGGATGAAACCGCAGGCCAGAATCGCCCACCCGGCCTGCCCGCACGCACTCTTGTGCAACACCCTTTAGCCCAGAACCGCGCGACCGTGGTCTCGGCACGTGAAACGGTGCGCGGAGACACCCCGGGCCGGGCAGGATCGCGCACATGCTGATCGCTCATGAGGGCCTCTCGCCGACCGTGCACCCGACGGCCTACGTCGCCCCGAACGCCACCCTGTCCGGCGACGTACGCGTGGGAGCCGGGTGCCGGGTGCTGTTCGGTGCCGTACTCACCGCCGAGGGCGGCCCGGTGGAGCTCGGTGAGGACTGCATCGTGATGGAGAACGCTGTCCTGCGCGGCACGCGCCGCGATCCGCTGCGGCTGGGCCGACAGGTCCTGGTCGGTCCGGCCTCGTACCTGACCGGCTGCACCGTCGAGGACGAGGTGTTCCTGGCGACCGGCAGCAGGGTCTTCAACGGTGCGCGGATCGGGACGCGCTCGGAGGTGCGCATCAACGGCGTCGTACACCTGCGCACCGTGCTGCCCGCCGACACGACCGTGCCGATCGGCTGGGTGGCCGTGGGCGACCCGGCCCGTATTCTCCCGCCCGAGGAGCACGAGGCGATCTGGGCGGTGCAGAAGGAGCTGGACTTCCCCGGCTACGTCTTCGGCCTGGACCGGCCGGGCGACGGCGCGAGCCTCATGCCGGGCATCTCCGAGCGCTTCGGCCGGGCGCTCGGCCGCCATCGCGACGACCGGCAGGTCTGAGCCGCCGGCCGTGGCCTGCTCGAACTGCTCCCCCCTGCTGACGAGCAGCGGGCCGCGCCCCGTCCGCGTGGCGATGACAAGGACCGGGCCTCCGGGCACGGTGTGAACCGGACGGCCGCCGGAAACCGACGGGACTCACTTACGCCTGCACCTGCCCCCGCCCCGTCCAGGAGTCGCTATGTGCCCGCAGCCGCCGACCGCGCCGCACCGGCCGGCGCCGACAGCGGCCATCCTGGCCGGGGCCGCGTGGTCTGTGCCGTACATCGATCCGATCGCCATGACCGCCGAGACGTCCGACCTGACAGTGTTCGACGACCCCCCGCGAAAGTAGGACACTTTCCCGCCAATCTGTCCCACTTCTGAACGCACACCCACTCCCGGCGGAGCCGTCATCCACCAGCCGGGCGTGCCGTCAGAAGTCGCCCAGCAGCTTCGCTGCGGACTTGGGGTCCATCAAGGTCGACCAGGCCTGTTCCTTCCCCGCGAGCAGGCGCTCCGGCATGACGAACTCGGGTCCCCAGCCGCTGCGTTCGCATCCAGGTACGAGGTCGAGGCAAGGCAGCGAGCGCAGTGTAGGGCACGGTGAACGAGGGGCCAGGCGGTCATTCATCCTCGGGAACCCCGCCCACCGCGTCGCGCTGTTCCGGTGTGAGGCCCGTGAGCAGGGCGACGCGTGAACGATCGGTGACGTCCAGGACGCTGCTCATCGCTCCCTGCGTCCTGGCCCGCATCTCCTCGCGGTGCCGCGCGACGTAGTCCGTCACGGCGATGGCCACCAGGTCCTTCTTGGTGACGTTCATGAAGTGCGCCACGTGCGTGATGAGGCGGTCTATCTCGGGATCGACCTTCAGCGGGGCAGAGCCGCGGCCGCCTCGGGGTCCGGCCTTGTCCTTGACACTCATCCGGGGCTCCTCCAGCAGCAGGGATTCGCTACCCCAGGGTTCCGGTGGTTCGCGATACCGGTACGGGTGGGAGCCGCGTGCGTCATGCCGGGCAGCTCCGGGCGTTCCGGCCGGGCACTCGGCCGCCATCGCGACGACCGGCAGGACCGTCGGGTCTGAGCCCTGGCCGGCGCTCCTCGAACTGCGCACACCCGGATGGGGCCTGCACGCGGGGCCCTCGCGCACAGGCCGCACCACCGGTGCCGGTGCCGATGCCGGTACCGGAGCCACCCGGACCCGGCATCCGCCGGTCAGGGACTCAGCTCAGCCGGGCGGCGGCGTACGCGAGCATGGCGTCCCGCTGGTACGCGGCGAGCCCCGAAGCGATGGACTCGTACGCGGCGCGCCAGGTCTCGTTGCCGACGATGGAGTGGGCCAGAGCCCGGTAGTCCTCGGCGGAGAGGGCGCGCAGTTCGGTCAGGGCCCGGTACTGGGCGTCGGCCTCGGCCTGTACGGGCGCGGCGTCGGCCGGGTGGCCCGCGGCCATGAGTTCGGCCAGGCGGATCATCTGCGCCGTGCGCTCGCGGTGGGCGGCGTCGGCGTCGGCCTGGCTCATGGTGGCGGCGCGACGGCCGACCGCGTCGGCGAGGTCGGGGTGGTCGCCCATGTTGGGCTCGTAGTGGGCGGGCGTGACGCCCTCGAACAGGTTCTCCGGACGGTTGATGGTCATGGGTCGGTCGTCCTTCCTGGACTCTTCCAGTTCGGCAATGGTGCGCGAGACGGTGTCGGCCAGGACGTCGATCCGGTTCCGCTCCGTGAGGAGGCGCCGGTGGTGGCTGCGCAGGGCGTCCACCTCGTCGACCTGGTCGGACAGGATGCGGGCGATCTCCGGCAGACCGACGCCCAACTCCCTCAGTACGAGGATCTGTTGGAGCCGCAGCAGCTCGCGCTGCCCGTAGCGGCGGTGGCCGTTGGCGCCGATCCTGGAGGGTGGCAGCAGGCCGGTCTCGTCGTAATGGCGCAGCGTCCGGGCGGTGACGCCCGACATGCGGGCCACGTCTGCGATCGGCCAGTCCCTCTCCACGCTCTCACTCCCTCACGCGTGTGCCGCAGGGCCGGTCGTTCCGGCCCTGGTCACGACCGTAGAAGCTGCCGCAGCGGCAACTTCAAGCCCGCAGCGCGTACGAAATCCAGGGAATCCACGGAATTCACGGAATTCACGGAAGCGACCGGCCTCCTTCGCGCGGTGTGCGCTCACCTGCTGCGCAACGCCTCGATGAACCAGGTGAAGACCGGCGCCAGGGACGGCGGGACCGGCCAGCCGTTCAGGGTGGACAGGAGGTGCCAATAGCGTTCCGCGCGAGGGTCGTTGGCGACTTCCAGGCGGATCAGGAGCCAGCGGCGCAGGTCGGCGTCGTCGGTACGGGCGAAGACCTCGGCGTAGCGGGCGGTGAGGGCGTCGACGACGGGGGCCGCCCCGGCGGAGGCGGGGGCGATGCCTGCGGCGAGGGCGCGGCCCACCTGGTCGCGGACCGTCTCGGTGAGGTCGTGGTGCAGGCCGGTGGTGTCGCCCTCGGCGCGCTCGGCCGCCTGGTGCTCGGCCATCCGGCGCACCGCGGTGCGGAATTCCGGGTCCTGGGTGAGTTCGGCGAGTTCGATCCAGGCGTCGACCTGATCGGGCTCGGGGTCCTCCGGCAGCTCGGGCATGGCCGAACGCATCATCTCCACGAAGGCGGGATTGGCGTCCAGGCCGCCGAAGGTGGCGTCGATGAAATCGTGGACGTGGCGGCGGCGTTCGTCGTCGGAGAGTCGGGCGAGCTTGTGCATGAGGTCCATTTCCTCCGGGCTGGGGCCCCGCTTGGCCACCGCTCGTAACACCGCGCGACGCAGGCGAAGGGTGCGGATCTGCACGTCCAGGGCGTCGGCGTGGGCGGCCGCGACCTCGGGGACCGAGGCCTCCCGCTCCACCACCCGCCGGATGACGGCGAGTTCGAGGCCGAGGTCGCGCAGGGTGCGGACCAGGTCCAGGCGTGCGAGCGCGTCGATGTCGTAGAGCCGGTAACCGGCGGGGCTTCGGGCGGTGGACGGGACGATGCCGGTGTCGGAGTAGAACCGGATGGTCTTCACCGTCAGCCCGGTCCGCCGGGCCAACGCTCCGATCGTGTACAACGTGTCGTCGTCGTCCATGCCCCCACCCTCCGGTCTCCCCCCACGGGAGACTCAAGCCGCCCGCGCGGCTCAAGAGTTCACGGGTCGAACGCCCCGTGCGCGGTCGCTGCGCACCAGCTTCCAGATCAGGCCCAGGGCCGTCGACTGGATGAGTGCGCTGAGGGCGATGACGACGTACACGACGAGCCCCGCGGCATCCTTCTCGCCCCCGCCAAAGATTTGCAACGCCCCCAGGATCAGCGTGGACGTGGGCGAGGTCACCAGGATGACCCAGAGCGCTATGAACTCGTTCGCTTCCTCGACGAAGGCCGAGATCACCGTGAAGACCGTGACTGCTGCGACGAGTCCCAGGTAGGCGGCGGAGAGCGGGTTGGTGACGGTCGTACGGAGCAGCTTGCGCGCGATCATGAGGTTCCCCCGGTGGGTGGTGTGGTGCGATCGTGGCTGCGATCGCGGTCGTGTTTGCGTCGCCTCATGGTGCGGAACGGGGCGCGGCCGGGGCGTGAGTACGCGTACTCACTTCACCGCGCGGGAACCTCATGCACCCCTGGGCACGTCCGCCCGCCGGGGGCCCGTACGAGAGGGGGACGAAGCGGTGAGCCTGGGTTCGGATCTGGAGTCGTTGCTGGCGGAGGCCGCCCTCCTGGACGTGGATGTCGATGCCGCCGTCGCGGACGAGCACGTCCGCATGGCCGCGTACCACTGCGTCATCGCGGTGCTCGTTGCCTCCACGAGCCGCGACCGGGACCGCGCGGTCGTGGCCACGCTCCTGCGCGACCCCCGGGAAGCGCTGGCCAAGACGGCGGTGGTCGCGCTCGTGGACGGGGTTGCGGCGAAGGGCGACGGTCTTACTGAGTTCAGGGAGTGGGCCGGTCAACTACAGCCGGAAATTGAGGGGTTCAGGGCCGAGGGCCACCGCACCTTCATCCGTCGCCGCATCGGCGACTGGGACTTCCTGCTGTCCGTCGAGGGCGGTCATGCACCGACGCCGGCTGAGCTGGCGGAGGTCTCGGACTGGATGCAGCGCCTCCTCGCCCGGGACTCGACATCACCCCCGGTACTCGCCCTGCTCGCCGCGTCGGCCCGCACCCGGAAGGTACGCAACGTCGCCAGGGACCGGGCGGGAAGCCGCAGGCTGAGGGCGGAGTAGGGACTTCGCCCGTGGAGCCAACCCCCTAGCGAGACGCAACGTCTTGCCAGGGGGGCCGGGGGACGGTATCTTCCTTCTCGCGAGACGATGCGTCTCGTTGAAACGCGCATCGCGCCGCCCCTGCCCCTGTCCCCTACAAAAGGTCCCCACTTGTTCCCAGCAGCCGCAGCCACCACCTCCCAGCTCGCCGCCGCCGAGATCACCAAGCGGTACGACGGCCAACTCGTCCTGGACCGCGCCTCGTTCACCGTCCGCCCCGGCGAGAAGGTCGGCATCGTCGGGGACAACGGGGCCGGGAAGTCGACCCTGCTCCGGCTGATCGCCGGGCGGGAGCTGCCCGACAACGGCAGCCTCACCGTCACCGCCCCCGGCGGCATCGGATACCTCGCACAGACCCTGGACCTCCCCGGCACCGCCCGCGTCGGCGACGCGATCGACCTCGCGCTGCGTGACGTACGGGAGTTGGAGCAGGCCCTGCAAGGGGCGAGCGCCGACGATGTGGAAGCGTACGGGCGCCTCCTCGCCGCGTTCGAGGCACGCGGCGGGTACGACGCCGACCGGCTCGTCGACACCGCCCTCCACCGGCTGGGCGAACGCGAGGCCCTGGACCGGGCCCGGCCGCTGGGCACTCTGTCCGGCGGGCAGCGCTCCCGGCTCGCGCTCGCCGCCACCCTCGCCTCCTCGCCCGAGCTGCTGCTCCTGGACGAGCCGACCAACGACCTGGACGACGCGGCCGTGGACTGGCTGGAGGGGCGGCTGCGGGCACACCGGGGGACGGTCGTCGCCGTGACGCACGACCGGGCCTTCCTGGAGCGGGTGACGGACACGGTCCTGGAGGTGGACGCCGACCTGCACACCGTGCGGCGGCACGGCAACGGGTACGTGGGCTACCTCGCCGCGAAGGCGGCGGCCCGGGCGCGCTGGGCACGTCAACACGATGAATGGCGTGCGGAGTTGGAGCGGCAGTCAGCACTCGCGGAGAGCCACAACACCCAGCTCCACGCCATCCCCCGCAAGGTGCCGCGCGGCTTCAGCGGCGCCGGGGCCTTCCGGGCCAGGTCGCGGGCGCACGGCGCGATGGGGCGCATCCGCAACGCGCAGGAACGCCTTCAGCGACTGACGAGCAATCCGGTTCCGCCGCCTCCGGTGGCATTGACCTTCACGGGGCGTCTGCCCGGTGAACTACCGTCACAGGCGGTCGAGTTGACGGACGTACGAGTGCCGGGACGCCTGAGCATCGACGCGCTGACCGTCGAACCGGGTGCACGCCTCCTCGTGACCGGCCCCAACGGGGCAGGCAAGTCGACCCTGTTGGAGCTGCTGGCCGGATCGCTCGCACCCGACTCCGGCACGGTCGTACGGCCGGAACGCGTCGGCATCCTGCGGCAGCAGTCCGCGTACGCCGCGGCCCATGACCCGCGCACCGTCCTCGCCGCGTACGGGGAGGAGCGCGGCCACCTGCTCGTACGGTACGGGCTGTTCCGGGAGGCGGACCTCGCGACGCCGGTGTGCGACCTGTCCACCGGGCAGCGGCGCAAGCTGGAGCTGGGGGCCCTGCTCGACGGGCCCCACGACCTGCTCCTCCTCGACGAGCCGACGAACCACCTCTCGCCCGCCCTGGTGGAGGAGCTGGAGGCCGCGCTCGCCGGATTCCCCGGGACGCTCGTCGTCGCCACCCACGACCGGCGGCTGCGGGCGGGGTTCGCGGGCGGGGAGCGGCTGGAGCTGACGCCGGAGTCGGTCCGGTGAACGGGCATGCGCAAGGGGCGGCACCCGGAGATCACCGGGTGCCGCCCCTTCACGTATCAGCGTGCGGACGTACTACTTCACGATCTTGATCCGGTCCGTCACCGGCGGCGCGATCGGCTTGGCGGCGCTGGAGTTCGCGGCCAGGTAGGCGTTGAAGACGTCCAGGTCGGAGGCCGCGTTGAGCTTGTTCTTGCCGAGGGCGAGGGCGGGGAAGTTGTCGCCGCCGCCGGCCAGGAACTCGTTCATCGCGACGCGGTAGGTCTTGGCGGGGTCGATCGCCTCGCCGTTCAGCTTGATGGTCGCGGCGTCGATGCGATCGGCGCCCTTCTTGGTCAGGTCCAGGGTGTACGTGAGGCCCTTGGAGATCTGGAGGATCTTCGGGGAGGCCTCGTTACCGCCGCTGACCTGCTGCTTCAGCGCGGCGATGAGGTCGGCGCCGGTGAGGTCGACGACGTTCATCAGGTTGGTGAAGGGCTGCACGGTGAAGGCCTCGCCGTACGTGACGACGCCGTCCCCTTCCGCACCCGAGGCCTTGTAGACCAGGTCGGAGCGGATGCCGCCGGGGTTCATCAGGGCGAGCTGCGCGCCGCCCTTGTCGGCGGCGGACAGGCCCTGCTGCTGGGCGTCGGCGATGAGGTTGCCCAGCGGCTTCTCCAGCGCGGGGGAACCGCGGCCTTCGATGTCGGCGGAGATGTAGCCCTGGGGGCGGTTGGCGATCGGGGCGGCCAGGACGTTCCAGCGCGCGATCAGGTCCCGCATGTCCTCGCCCAGCTTCTCCCGCTCGGGCTGGTCACGGGTGACGATGTGGTTGCCCGAGGTGGGCGACTTGGCCGTCGTGCGGACGATGTCCTGGGTACGGCGGTCGTAGGTGAGCGTCGTGTCCGTGTAGACCCGGCCGAAGGAGGCGGCCGACGTGACCAGGCGGGGGTTGCCCGCCGGGTCGGGGATGGTGCAGACGTAGCTCTGGTGGGTGTGGCCGGTGACCAGCGCGTCGACCTTGGGGCTGATGCCCTTGGCGATGTCCTTGATCGGACCCGAGATGCCGTCGCCGGGGCCGGGGCTGTCGCAGTTGTAGTCGTACGTGGTGGAGGCGGGCATGCCGCCCTCGTGGATGAGCGCGACGATGGACTTCACGCCCTGCCGGTCGAGCTCCTTGGCGTACTTGTTGACCGTCTCGATCTCGTCGTGGAACTTCAGGCCCTTGACGCCGTTGGCCGTCACGACGCCCGGGGTGTTCTCCAGCGTGACGCCGATGAAGCCGATCTTGACGCCGTTCTTCTTCCAGACGGTGTACGGCTTGAGGAGCGGCTTGCCGGTCTTCTCCTTGGTGACGTTCGCGGAGAGGTACGGGAAGTCGGCGCCCTTGAACTTCTTCGGCTTGCCCTTCTTGTCCTTCTCGAAGCAGCCCTCGGTGGGGTGGCAGCCGCCGTTCTGTATGCGCAGCAGCTCGGCCGAGCCCTCGTCGAACTCGTGGTTGCCGACGGACGTCACGTCGAGCTTCATCTTGTTCAGGGCTTCGACGGTGGGCTCGTCGTGGAAGAGCCCGGACAGCATGGGGCTCGCGCCGATCATGTCGCCCGCGGCGGCCGTGACCGAGTACGCCTTGCCCTTGCGGGCCTTGCGCAGGCTCGTCGCCAGGTGCTCGACACCACCCGCGTCGATCGCGCCGATCTTGCCCGAGGAACCGGCCGGGGGCTCCAGGGTGCCGTGCAGGTCGTTGAAGGAGAGGAGCTGCACGTCGACGGTGCGGGCCGGCTTCGGGTGGCCGTGGCCGCCGTGTCCGTTGCCGCCGCCGTGGCCCTGCGCGGACGCGGGCATCGCGGCGACGAGCGCACCGGCGGTGGTGAGACCGGCGGCGGCGAAGAGGAACCGCCGGGCGGCGCGGTTCGGACGAGGGTTCGCTGACATCTGTCCCCTTGTGAGTTCAGCGTGAAGGGTGCGGGGTGCGTTCGAGAGCCTAAAGTCAACGCGCGTAGCGCAACAGGGGGGTGCGGGTTACGAGGTGGTTTCCGTTGGCGGTACGTCAGGGATGGGGTGAGTTTCACCCGTTCGGCTGAGTGTGGGGCGTTGGGGGGCCAGGGGCATATGCGAGAAGCAAGCCTGTGCGTGTGAACGAGAAGATCGCGGCCGAGACCGCTGCCGTAGCCGTACCCGCCCAGGCTTCGAGCCTGCCGCCTGGCTTCCACGAGATGGTCGACGACCTGAAGTCGATCGTGCGGGGTGCGCATGTGCGGGCGCAGCTCAAGGTGAACACCGAGATGATCCGGATGTACTGGGAGATCGGCAGGACAATTCTGGAGAAGCAGGGCAAGGAGAGGTGGGGGACGAAGGTCATCGACCGGATCGCCACGGAGCTGCGGACGGAGTTTCCGGGGCAGCGGGGGTTCAGCCGGAGCAATCTCCACTACATGCAGCAATTGGCTCGAACATGGGTCGAACCAATTGTCCAACAGCCTGTTGGACAATTGCCGTGGGGACACATCGTGAGCCTCATGAACAAGTGCGAAACCCGCCCCGAGCAGGACTTCTACGCCCAACGCGCCATCCAGCACGGCTGGTCCCGCAGCGTCCTCGACCTCCAGATCAAGCAGCGCCTGCACGAGCGCGAGGGTGCCGCCCTCAACAACTTCACCCTCACCGTCCCCGAGGATTCCGACGTCCTCCGGGAGATCACCCGGGACCCGTACCTCTTCGACTTCACGGGACTCGGCGGCAACGCCTCCGAGCGCAGCCTGGAGGACGCGCTCGTGGCCCGGATGGTCCTGTTCCTCACCGAACTCGGCACCGGGTTCGCCTTCGTCGGCCGCCAGTACCCGCTGCGGGTCGGCGGCTCCGACTTCCGGCTGGACCTGCTCTTCTACCATGTGCGACTGCACCGGTTCGTGATTATCGAGCTCAAGACGGGCCGGGCCGAGCCCGAGCACTACGGCAAGCTGAACTTCTACCTGGCCGTTGCCGACGACCTCGTACGGGACAAGGAGCTGGACGGGCCCACCATCGGGCTGCTCGTCGCCGCCAACCGCGACGGGGAGGTCGCCCGGTACGCCCTCGAACGCAGCGGAAGCCCGATGGCCGTCGCCACGTGGACCGGACTGGACCGCGAGGCCCAGGTGTCGCTTCCCCCTGCCGAGGACCTGGCGCGCGTCGCGGACGGGGTGCTCCGGGAGCACGGGGCGGGCTGAGTGCCCGAACGGGGGGATCGAACGACCCCCTCCCCGTACCCTCGACCCCATGACCAGCGACGCGACTCTTCCCGGCCCCGGCCGGCTGCGGATTCTTGATGCGCTTGACGGCGCGCAGGCCGCCCAGGTGACCGAGCTACTGACCGATGCCGCCCGTTCCGACGGCGTGCAGGCCGTCTCCGAGCAGGGGCGGTTGCAGCTGCGGGGCGGGAAGCGGGAGGGGGTCACCCATTTTCTGATCAGTGACGGGGATCAGCTGGTGGGGTATGCCCAGTTGGAGGACACCGACCCCGTCGAGGCGCCGGCCGCCGAGCTCGTCGTACGGCCCGAGCAGCGGGGGAAGGGGTACGGGCGGGCCCTCGGGGACGCGCTCCTGGACGCGTCCGGGCGGCGGCTGCGGGTGTGGGCGCACGGCGGGAAGCCTGCGGCGCGGCATCTGGCGCAGGTGCTGGGGATGGCGATGTTCCGGGAGCTGCGGCAGTTGCGGCGGCCGTTGAGCCCGCTCGACATCCCGGAGCCCGTGTTCCCGGAGGGCGTGAGCGTACGGACCTTCGTGCCCGGGCAGGACGACGCGGCGTGGCTGGCCGTGAACGCCGCCGCCTTCGCGCACCACCCCGAGCAGGGGTCGCTCACGCAGCGGGACCTCGACGACCGGAAGGCGGAGGAGTGGTTCGACCCGAAGGGGTTCTTCCTGGCCGTTCGCGAGTCCGACGGGGAGATCGTCGGGTTCCACTGGACCAAGGTGCACCGCGAGGAGCAGCTCGGTGAGGTGTACGTCGTCGGGGTCGCGCCCGGCGCGCAGGGCGGCGGGCTCGGCAAGGCGCTGACCGCGACCGGGCTGCGGCACCTCGCGGCGGAGGGGCTGCCGACGGCTTCCCTGTACGTGGACGCGGACAACGTCGCGGCGGTGGCGGTGTACGAGCGGCTCGGGTTCACGACGTACGAAACGGACTTGATGTACCGGACCGAGTCATAACGGACCACGTTACGGACCCGTAGCGCGAGCGAGAGGGCCGGTGTCGTTTGACACCGGCCCTCTCTTGGATCACCCTTTCACTACTTGATTAGTGAAAGGGGGGTGAAGCGCGATGGTCGAGTACCGCATCGACCGGCGCAGTGGCGTCGCCACCTACCTCCAGATCGTCCAGCAGACCAAGCACGCCCTGCGGCTCGGTCTGCTGGAGCCGGGGGACCAACTCCCCACCGCCCGGGCGGTGGTGGAGGCGACCGCGATCAACCCGAACACCGTGCTCAAGGCGTACCGGGAGCTGGAGCGGGAGGGCCTGGTGGAGGCCAGGCGAGGGATGGGCACGTTCGTGACCCGTTCCCTGGGGGCCGCGCAGCCCGCAGATTCACCACTGCGCGAGGAACTGCGGGAGTGGGCGGGGCGGGCCAGGTCGTCGGGGATGGACAAGGACGACGCGGCCGCGCTCTTCACTTCCGTGCTGGAGCAGGTCTTTGAAGGGGAGCAAGGGGAACAGCGATGACCAACGCAGCGATCGAGGCGGTCGGCCTCGGCAAGAGGTACGGGAGGCTGGGCAAGTGGGCCGTCCAGGACTGCACCTTCCGGCTGCCGCAGGGCCGGATATGCGCGCTCGTCGGGCCCAACGGGGCAGGTAAGTCAACCCTGTTGGGGCAGCTGGCGGGGCTCGTACGGCCGACGCAGGGCGAGCTGAGGGTGCTGGGGCGCACGCCGGGGGCCGCACGTGAGCAGCTCGCCTTCCTGGCGCAGGAGAAGCCGCTGTACCCGCAGTTCAGCATCGGCGAGACCCTGCGGATGGGGCAGGAGCTGAACCCGGTGCGCTGGGACGCCGAGCGTGCCACGCGCATCGTCAAGGACGGCGGGCTCGACCTCGACACCAAGGTCCGCGAGCTGTCCGGCGGCCAGCGCACCCGGGTCGCGCTCGCCCTGTGCCTGGGCAAGCAGCCCGACCTGCTGCTCCTGGACGAGCCGATGGCCGACCTGGACCCGCTCGCCCGCCACCAGCTGATGGGCAACCTGCTCGCCGAGGCGGGCGAGAGCGGCACCACCGTGGTCATCTCCTCCCACATCCTGGCCGAGCTGGAAGGCGCCTGCGACTACCTCCTGCTGATGGAGAACGGCCGCATCCGCCTCGGCGGCGAGACGGACGAACTCCTCGCCGCGCACGCCCTGTTGTCGGGTCCGGTCGCCGAGATCGGGCCGGGGACGACGGTCGTCGAGTCGAAGGTGACGGGGCGTCACATGACGGCTCTGGTACGACGCGGGGCCGAGCCGGTCGGAGGCGACTGGGAGGCCGTGGAGCCGACCCTGGAGGAACTCCTCCTGGCCCACATGCGCTCGCCGGAGGCCCCGGCCCTGCTCACGCCGAGTGCGGAGCCGCTGGGTGCCGGGCCGCAGGGTGCGGTGGCGGGGCGTACGTCGACGGAGGTCGGGGCGTGAGTGCACTGTCCGTACTGCCCGCGCTGCGCGGCCCGCAGTGGGTCGCCGCACGCCAACACCGTTCCACGGCACGGGTGTTCACGGCTCTGATCCTGCTGTGTGCCGTGTTCGTGGCCGCCTTCCTGATCACCCTCGCCCTGAGCGACGATCCGGCGAGCGTCAGCGCCCGGGGGGCCGACACCGGCCTCACCCTGGCGCTGAACACCTCGCTCGTCCCGCTGTCCCTCCTGCCCGCCCTGGTCGGGGCGTTCGTCGCGGGCCCGCTGGTGGCGCGCGAGCTGGAGTCGGGGACGTACACCTGGCTGTGGACGCAGTCCGTCACCCCGGTCCGCTGGCTGGCCACGAAGCTGGCCCTGACGACGGCGGTGACGCTGACCGGGACGACCGCCCTGGTGCTGCTGTTCCGCGCGGCCAGGGACGGCCTGCCCGAGGGCTCCCTCCGCTTCAGCTGGTACGGCACCGCGTACGAGATGCTCGGGCCGGGCGTGGTCGCGCAGTGCGCGCTGGGCATCGGCGTCGGGGCGCTCGTGGGGCTGCTGGTGCGCAGGACGGTACCCGCGATGGTGGTGACCGCCGTGGTCGTCTTCGTCGCCCAGAGCGCCTTGACCATGGGGCTGCGGGAACTGCTGTGGCCGGTGCGGACGCTGGTGTCGAAGACGCCGATCGAGTCGCTGCACACCCCCCAGGTGTGGACCCTCACCGAGGGCATGCTGACCTCGGACGGGACCCGCATCCTCAACGACACCTGCAACGGCCCCACCGGCGTCGGCTCCACCTTCGAGGAGTGCATGACCGGCCTGGGCGGCGTGACCCACTTCGCCGACGTACACCCCGAGTCCCACTTCTGGCCGCTCCAACTCGTGGGTTCCGGGCTGCTGTTGGCGCTCGCGGCCATCGCGGTCGCCCTCGCCTTCCGCGTCCTGCGGGGCCGCCACGCGGGGGCGTCGTGAGCGCCGTCGCGGGGGTCGCGCCGAGGGCCGCCGTCCCCTACCGGCACGTCCTGCACCAGCACCGGGCGGCGCTGATCACCGCGCTGGTGCTGGCCGGGACGGCTGCGGTGCTCTCGGCCGGGGGGCGGATGTGGTCCGCCGACGGGGGCTGGGGGCTCACCGCCGGGAAGGCGGTCGCGGGACTGCTGCCGCTGTTCGGCGGGGTGCAGATGGCGGGGCCGATGGTGGCCGAGGAGCTGGAGTCGGGGACGTACAAGATGGCCTGGACGCAGGGCGTGACGCCGCTGCGCTGGCTGGCGGCGAAGGCCGTCGTGGCGCTCGGGCTGCTGGTGGGGCTGGAGGTGGCACTGGGGTGGGTGAACGGCACCCCGCTGTCGTTCGCGCCCGTACCCCTCGCCTACGTGCTGCTCGCGGTGGCCTTCGGCACGATGGTCGGGCTGCTGGTGCGCCGGACGACGCGGGCGACGGTCGTCACCGGTCTGGCGCTCGGCGTCCTGATGCTGGCGGGCCAGTCACAGCCGCACGACACGCTCGGCGCTCAACTCACGTTGGCCCTCCCCCTGTTGGCGGGTACGGCCGTGGCGGCTGCGGCTGCCTGCCTGCTTCTTCACCGCGCATCCCAGGGAGATGCCTCATGACCACCACGCACACGGCACCGCACACCACCGGGCCCGCACGGGCGGCGGCCCCGGGGCCCGCACCGGTCGCCGAGCTGCGGCGCGGGGCGATCCGCGTGGCGCTGCGGCAGCACCGGTGGGCACTGCGGATCGCCGCCGTGCTGACCGTGTTGGTGGCGGGAGCTGCGGCGGGGACGCGGTGGTGGATGGAGGCGACGGGCGCCCCGCTGGGCGGCCGCAGTCAGGTCGTCAACGCGTTGCGGACCTTCGTCGAGCCGTACGGCACCGGCCTCCTGCTCCTTCCGCTGCTGGTGGGGGCGTTCGTCGCGGGCCCGCTGGTCGCGCGGGAGCTGGAGTCGGGGACGTACAAGCTGGCCTGGACGCAGTCCGTGTCCCCCGCGCGCTGGCTAGCGGTGCGGCTCGCGCTGCCGCTGACGGTGGTGGTGACCGGGGCGCTGCTCCTGGTCGCGGGCTACCGGCTGGCGCGCGCGCCGTTCACGGGCAAGCCTTACTGGAGCTTCGACTGGTACCAGTTCGGCGTGTACGAGTCCCTGGGCCCGGTGACCGTCGCGTACTGCGTGCTGGGCGTGACCGCCGGTGCTCTGCTCGGGCTGCTGGTGCGGCGGGCGGTCGTGTCGATGGCGGTGACGGCGGCGGTGCTGGGCGGCGTGCTGGCCGTCATGAAGACCGTGCGGGGCGGGCTCTGGCCGGTCCGTACGAAGACGGGCGACGACGCGGCGGACATGTCGGGGATGATCCAGGTGTGGCTGCACGACGCGGGCTGGATGGACGCGTCGGGCGTACGGATCGACACCGAGCCCTGCGCCGCAGCGGGGATACGGGCGCTCAACGCGCACCCGGATCCGAGCGACGAGGTGTACGGCCAGGTCTTCGACGCGTGTGTGAAGGAGCGGGGCGGGACCACCCAGTACGTCGACTACCACACGCTGGCGGACCTCTGGCCGCTCCAACTGGTGGAATCGGGTGTGGTGTTGGCGCTGGCGGTAGTCGCGGGGGCGCTCGCCTTCCGGGTGCTGCGGCGGATGCACGGGTGACGGCTGAGGGGCCGGGGCCCCTTCCGCACCGGGGGCTCATGCCGGGCCGGGGGGTCCTTCCGTACCGGGGGGGGCTCGTTCCGTACCGGGGGCTCATTCCGTGACGGTGAGGTCCTTCGCGTAGAACTCGATGGCTTCGCGGTACTCCTGCACGGACGTGTCCCCGCTGGTCTCCGTCAGCAGACGCAGCAGCAGACGCATGCCGTCGTGGGCCTCGCCCACGTTGAACAGCGCCATCGCGAGGAAGGTGCGGAGCGCCCCGTGCTCGGGGAACTCCTGGGTCCCGGTGCGCAGCGTGCGGACCGCGTCCTCGTAGCGGCCGAGGGTCCGGTACGTACTGCCGAGCCCCAGCAGCGCGCCCCTGCGGTCCTCGGGGGTCAGGGTCCCGGCGAGCGCCTTCTCGTAGAAGGGGACCGCCTCCGCCTCCAGGCCGAGCCGGTCGTGCGCCCACGCGGTCTGGTACGCGATCTCCGCGTCCTCCGGGAAGCGCTCGCCGAGGGCGAGGAGGCGGATGCGGGCCTCCTCGGTGCGGCCGGCGGTGCGCAGGGATATGGCTTCGGTGAGGGAGCTGTCGCGGTTCGTGTCCTGGGGGGCGGTCATGGGGGCATGATCGCAGGCAGGGCGCGGCTCAGCGGACGTATTCCTTGAGTTCCTCGGTGTCGAGCTCGATGCTCACGGGCTCGGGGATCGTGATCTTCTGGCCGAAGGCGACTCGATGTGTGTCCGTGTAATTGCCGAGTTCTCCGTCAGGCTTGGTGAACACGATGACCTCGCAGCTGTCCCGGTCGATGAGCAGGTACACCGGAATACCCGCTGTCGCGTACGCGGGCGGCTTCTCCACCCGGTCCCGCTGGTCGGTGTCCGAGTCGTACGAAGTGACCTCGACGACCATCACCGCAGGAGCAGGGTCACCCCACTCGCCCTGTCCGGCGAATGACTTCCGGGGCGCGAGAATCCCATCGGGCCGGGCCCGGCCGTTGCGGTACTTCTCGACCTTGAGGCCTTGATCGGAGCCGAACAGCGCCCAGCCGGGCTTGTGCTGCATACAGATCGCCCGAAGCCACTCGACGATTTCGTTGTGATCCCCGTCCGGCACTTTCTTTTCCCTGGTCCGTCCGTCGATGAACTCGAACCTGACGGCATCGGAGGCGGCGGCGGCCCCTCGGGCCACCTCTTCGAACTCCTCCACCGTCATGCCGGACGTGCGCTCTGCCATGACCGTCATGATGCGCTCCCTTCCTGGCGAGCACCAGTGTGGATGGGCCGACACGCAAAAGTGCTGGTTCATTCACCGTTCCCCCGAACGGGTGATCGCCCCCCCTACCCCGGCGTCACCAGCCTCGCCTCGTACGCGAAGACCGCCGCCTGGGTGCGGTCCCGCAGGCCCAGCTTCACCAGCACGCGGCTCACGTGCGTCTTGATCGTGGACTCGGCGACGACCAGCCGGGACGCGATCTCCCCGTTGGAGAGTCCGTGCGCGATCAGCACCAGGACCTCCGTCTCGCGGTCGGTGAGGTCACCGATCTGGGTGAGCGCGGCGGGTCTGCGTCCCGTCGGCCCGGTCAGCTTCGAGAACTCCGCGATCAGCCGCTTCGTGACGGCGGGCGCGAGCAGCGCCTCGCCGCCCGCCACCACCCGTACCCCCTCGGCGAGTTGGCGTGCGGAGGCGTCCTTCAGCAGGAACCCCGAGGCCCCCGCCCGGAGCGCCTGGTAGACGTACTCGTCCAGGTCGAAGGTGGTGAGGACCAGCACCTTCGCGTCCCCGTCGGCGGCGACGATCTCGCGGGTGGCCTCGATGCCGTTCAGCTCGGGCATCCGGATGTCCATCAGGACGACGTCCGGCCGCAGGGCCGCCGCCCGCTCGATCGCCTGCCGCCCGTCGACCGCCTCGCCGACGACCTCGATGCCGGGCATGGCGTTGAGGAGTACGGAGAAGCCTTCCCGCACCATCATCTGGTCGTCGACGATCAGCACCCGGATGGGGTGGGAGGGGGCGGGGGCTGCTGTGGTCATTCGGCGGGCTCCGGGCGGTTCGGGAGGGGTTCGGGCCGCTCCTTCAGGAGGGAGAGCGCGGACGGCTCCGGCTGTGACGGTACGGGGGGCTGCTCGCGCGGCGACGGTACGGGTGCCTCCTCGTCCGGCGACGGCACGGCGTCCTCCACCGCGCTCCCCCGCCGCCCCTGCCCGGGCACCGGCACCGGAACCGGCACCGGAACCGGAACCGCATCCTCCGGACCCGCCCCCGCCCCCGCCCCCGAGGCCACCGGCACGAACACCGTCACCTCGAAGCCCCCTTCCGGCGTCGGTTCCGCCGTCATCTCGCCGCCCAGCATCTGCACCCGCTCCCGCATCCCGGTCAGCCCGTGCCCGGCACCGGGCGAGGGCGGCGCGTCGGCCGCCGAAGGCCCGTTGACCACCCGCAGCCCCAGCCCGCCCAGGACGTAACTCACCTCGACGCGGGCCCGCGCACCCGGCGCGTGCCGCAGTACGTTGCTCAGCGCCTCCTGGACGATCCGGTACGCCGACAGCTCGACCCCCTGCGGCAGCACCCGCACCGCACCGGTGACGGCCTGCTCGACCTCCAGCCCGGTGTCGCGGACGTTCGCCAACAGGCGCGGCAGGTCGGCCAGTTGGGGCTGCGGGGCGTCGGGGGCCTCGTAGTCCTCCGCCCGTACGACGCCCAGGACGCGGCGCAGTTCGGTCAGGGCGGCCACCGCGTTCTCGCGGATCGTGGCGAAGGCCTGTTCCAGCTCGGGCGGCGGGTTCTCCACCCGGTAGGGGGCGGCCTCCGCCTGGATGGCGACGACCGACATGTGGTGGGCGACCACGTCGTGCAGTTCGCGGGCGATGGTGGTGCGCTCCTCCAGCAGGGTGCGCCGGCCGCGCTCGACGGCGGTGACCGACTTCTGGGCGACCACCTCGCGCTGCCCGGCCCTGCGGACGTGCACGATGCACACCAGGAGGAGCAGGAAGGCGGCTGCCGCCAGGAACGGACCGCCGTTGTTGAAGCGCCCCGCGCCGAGCACCACGTCCGCGAGGAAGGTGTACGCGGCGGAGATCAGCCACATCCAGACGGCGGTCCGCGGCCGGGTCCTGAACGCCACCACGATGAGCACCACCAGGTGGGCCGCGATCACCCCGCCCGGCCAGGGCCAGTACACGTCGAACGCGCCCAGCAGCCCGGTCACCGGCGCCATCAGCAGCGACAGCCAGAACGCGGCGGCCGGTCGCACCAGGCTGAGCAGCACCGGAGCGGCGGTCAGCAGCGCGATCACCACGCCCTCGATGTTCCCGCCCATGGTGACGAAGGCGATGAAGGCGGCCAGCAGCGCCCCCGCCGTCACCAGGGCGTGCACCGCCCAGGACGCCCGCTCGCGCATCCGGGCGGGCAGTGCGGCCACCAGCCGGTGGTCCGGGCCCAGCGGCGGCAGGAGCCGGTAGGCGGTGGGCTCACTCAGCAGGTCTTCCCGCAGACCGCCCAGCGCTCGGGCGGCCAGCCGGTACTCCGGGCTTCTACTACTGATCGTCTGGTTCACGTTTCCCAAGGTAGGGCGGGGTCCACGAAAGGTCGTCCCTCCGTACGCCGACCTTTCGCGTCCCCCTCAAGTACTACGCGCCCAAGGACTACGCGCCCGAGGACTGCGCACCCCGCCTCACGCCCGGAACGCCCCCGCGTGCTCGGCCGCCCACTCCTCGAAGGTCCGCGCCGGGCGGCCCGTCACGTCCGGCACCGTCGGGGCCACCGTGCGCCCCTCGACGGGAGTGTTGCCGTACATCTCCAGCATGAAGTCGATGGTCTCCTGCGGCATGTACTGCGCCCGCATCCGCTCCACCGCCTGCTCCTCGGTCAGCTCGACCAGGCCGATCTCCGCACCCCGTGCCGCGCCGAGGATGCGCACCTTGTCGCGCAGCGTCAGGGCGGCCGGACCCGTGATGACGTGCTCCTTCCCGTGGTGGCTGCCGTCCCGGGACAGCAGGGCCACCGCCGCGACCGCCCCGATGTCGCCCTCGTGCACCATCGAGCTGACCCGGTCCACGAACGGCTCCTCGATGCGGCCGTTCGCCTTGATGTCGTCCGCCCAGAACAGGGCGTTCGACATGAACTCCACCGGCATCAACACGGTCCATTCCAGGCCGAGTTCATTGGACCGCACCACGTCCTCCAGCGGCGAGGGTCCGCCGCCGTGCAGCACCGTCACCCGCCGCACCCCCGCCTTCGCGGCCTGCGCGAGCAGCTCCGGGCCCGTGGTCAGCGGCGCGTACTCCTCGCCGCCGAAGACGATCAGGTGGACCGCCTCGACGCCCTCCAGCGCGGGCGCAAGGGACGCCGGGTCACCGAGGTCTCCGCGTACGACCTCGACCTCGGCCGGGAAGTCGGCCTTGGCGGGGTTGCGGGTGAGGGCGCGGACCCGGGCCCCTCGGGCGAGCAGTTCGGCGACCACCTCGCGGCCGACCGTGCCGGTGGCTCCGGCGACCAGGACCTTCTGCGCTTCGCTCTGCGTCTTCGTCATGCCTCAGACAGTAGGAGGGCTTGCGGACAACCACGGTCCGCAAGCCCCGTTTCGCGCACGCGAGTTGGCCCGTCTAGTACGCGAGCTGGGCGATCTCCTCCGCCACCACCGCGCACGCGTCCGCCACCGGGTCGATCAGCGGGAAGTGCCCGACGTCCTCCAGCAGGGTCACCCCCACCACCTCCCCCGCCTTCGCCGCCGCCGCCGCGAACGCCTCCGCCACCTCGTGCGGGACGGTGGTGTCGGTGCGGCCCTGGACGACGGTCGTCGCGATGCCGGTGGGCAGCAGCGCCGCCGGGTCCGCGTACGGCCTGCGCTCCTCGTACGTACCGTCGCCGCCCAGAAGCTGCGTGACCGCGCCGCCGCACACCCCTCTGCGTACCGCCTCCGCGAAGTCCGCGATCGGCGCGAGCGCGACCACTCCGCGCAGCGGCGGCGGCGCGTCCAGCCGCCACGGCGAACCCTCCGGGAGCACGTGCCGGGCGGCGGCCCACAGCGCCAGGTGGCCGCCCGCGGAGTGCCCGGTCAGGACGGTGCGGCGGACGTCCGCCTCCGGCAGTGCCTCCTTCGCCAGGTGCGGCAGCGCGTCCAGGGCGGCGGCGACGTCGTCGAAGGTCTCCGGCCAGCGGCCCGCCAGCGGACCGGAGGCGTCCTGGTGCGGCAGTGAACTCCCGCGCCGGTACTCGACGTTGGCGACCGCGAACCCCCGCCGGGCCAGGAAGTCCGCGAACGGGGTGACGTGCTGCCGGTCGTAGGGGGCCCGCCACGCCCCGCCGTGCAGGACGACCACCAGCGGGGCGGCCCCGGTGCGCTCGCCCCGGGGCGCGTAGAAGTCGATGATCTGGTCGGGGTGGTCGCCGTACGGGGCGGTGGCGTCCGGCGCGACGGCGGGCAGTGTCGGCGGCTCGTCGAGGGGGAGCCCGGACGGCTCGTCCGGCAGGGGAACGCTCGGCATGACGGCTTCAACCTCCGGGCACTGGCGGGTCGTTCCTACACCCATTTGGATCATTAAGCGCGGACGCTACCAGGCGCTTTGCATGCGTGTGGCCACGCCGGGAACCGTTCCCTCCGACGTGGCCACCACGCGTCGTCCCGCTACAGCACCTCGGCCAGCACCCGGGCCGCCCGCTCCACATCGCCGAAACCGACGTACAGCGGAGTGAACCCGAAGCGCAGCACGTCCGGGTGACGGAAGTCCCCGACCACGCCCCGCGCGATCAACGCCTTCATCACGTCCCCCGCGTCGTCGCAGCGCAGCGCGATCTGGCTGCCGCGCTCGGCGTGTGCGAGCGGCGTGACCACCTCGACGCGACCCTCGGGGACGTACGCCGTCACGCACTCCAGGAAGAAGTCCGTGAGCGCCAGGGACTTCGCCCGTACGGATGCCACGTCGACGCCCTCCCAGACGTCGAGCGAGGTCTCCAGGGCCAGCATCGACAGGATGTCGGGCGTGCCCACCCGGCCGCGCACCGCCCCGTCGCCCGGGGTGTACTCCGGGGTCATCCCGAACGGGTTGGCGTGTCCCGTCCAGCCCGGCAGCGGCGAGTCGAACCGCTCCTGGTGGCGGGCGGCGACGTACAGGTAGGCGGGCGAACCCGGCCCGCCGTTGAGGTACTTGTACGTGCAGCCGACCGCCAGGTCCACGCCGTGCTCGTCGAGCCCGACCGGCACCGCGCCCGCGCTGTGGCACAGGTCCCAGACGGCGAGCGCGCCCGCCGCGTGGATCGCGGCGGTGAGCGAGGGCAGGTCGTGCAGGCGGCCCGACCGGTAGTCGACGTGGTTGAGGAGGACGGCGGCGGTACGGGGGCCCAGGGCGTCCCGCACCTCCTCCGGGCGGACCGGGCGCAGGGTGCGGCCGGTCATCCGGGCGGCGGACGCGGCGATGTAGCCGTCGGTGGGGAAGGTGGTGGCGTCGACCAGCACCTCGTCGCGGTCGTCGCCCGCCAGCCGGATCGCCCCGACCAGCGCCTTGAAGACGTTGACGCTGGTGGAGTCGCCGACGACGATCTGGCCCGCCGCCGCGCCCACGAGCGGGGCGATGCGGTCGCCGATCCGCTCCGGGGCGGTCCACCAGCCGCTCTCGTCCCAGGACCGGATGAGCAGCTCGCCCCACTCGCGTCCGGCCACGTCCTGGAGGCGTCCGGGGACGGCTCCGGGCAGGGCACCGAGGGAGTTCCCGTCGAGATAGACGAGCCCCTCGGGGAGGCTGAACAGCTCGCGGTGCTTGCCGAGTTCGTCGGCTGCGTCGAGTTCGGCCGCACGTTTCACGTGAAACATCGCCTGTGCGTTCTCGGAAGCCTTCTCAGAAGCGTTCTCAGACATGACTGCGCGCCGTCCACAGCTCGGGGAACACGTTCTTGCGGGCGCGCTTCTCCAGCCACGCCACTCCGGCGGAGCCGCCGGTGCCGACCTTGGAGCCCATCGCACGGCGGGTGGCCACCAGGTGGTCGTTGCGCCATCGCCACACGAGTTCGCCGACCTCGGTCAACGCCTCGCCGAGCACGACGAGTTCGGAGCGGTTCGCGCCGACCTCCTCGTCGCCGTACACCTGCGCCCAGACCGCCTCGATCTCGGGCGACGGCTCGTACTTCTGCGACAGGTCGCGCTCCAGGACCTCCGGCGGGACCGGCAGGCCGCGCCGTGCGAGAAGGCGCAACACCTCGTCGTACAGGCTGGGTTGGTGCAGCGCCTTCTCCAGCTCGTCGTACACGCGGGGTGCGCCCCGGTGCGGGACCAGCATGGAGGCGGCCTTGTCGCCGAGCAGGAACTCCATCCGCCGGTACATCGCGGACTGGAATCCGGAGCCCTCGCCGAGCGCGCTGCGGTAGGAGTTGAACTGGCCGGGTGTGAGGTTGGCGAGCGGCTTCCAGGAGGCGTTCAGGGCCTCCAGCTCGCGGGTGGAACGCTTCAGTGCGTCCAGTGCCACGGGGAGCTTCTCCTCGCGCAGCGCTGCGGCCGCGGTCTCCCACTCGTGGACGATGACCGTGAACCACAGCTCCATGACCTGGGTGGTGACCAGGAAGACCATCTCTCCGGGATCGTCGGAGAGGGGGTGCTGGAGGTGGGTGAGGACGTCCGCCTGGACGTAGTCCTCGTACGGTGTGGTGCCGGCGAAATCGAGGTTCGGGGTCTCCGAGCCTTCGGTTCCGGGCGCCTCGGGGGTGTGCGTCATCGCATGCTCCTCGACACGAACTTCCAGGTAGCGGTCCGCCCCTTCCTCGAAGGATTCTCGGGCCCCGGTCCCCTGCCGGGCAGCATAGTCCGGGGTCCCGCGAGGTGCGCCTCAGAGGGCCGGTCCTGCCAGGTACGTCCCGTTCGTCGCATACGGGTGGGCGTTGGAGCGGCACCCGTCGAGGCCCTTGATCTGCTGCTGCATCACGGGTGCGGGGCGGCCGGGGCCGGGGCAGCCGAGGTGGCCGAGGCCGAGGGCGTGGCCCAGCTCGTGGTTGATGATCAGGTGCCGGTACGCGGCGGGGGTGCCCGCGAACTGCGGGGATCCGGTCAGCCAGCGCTTGAGGTTCACCACGACGCCCTTCCCCGTCTCGCAGTTCAGCTCGCCGCCGGTGTCGAGGTGGGCCGCGGCGCAGAGCCGGTCGGCGGTCTTCGGGGTGGCGATGCGGATGACGAAGTCGGGCTTCTCGGCGACCAGTTGGAAGCGGCCCCGGCCGTTGCGGGCCCAGCCCTGGGGGTGGGCGACGATGCGCTGGATCTCGGCGGCGGCCCGGTCGGGGGCGACCCCGCTGCCGGTCTCGACCTGGACCTGGTACCGGCGCAGGGTCCCCGTGCCGACGGGGTCGCCGGTGAGGCGGGCGACGGCGAAGGACCCGGTGCCGGAGGCGGGGACCTGGTGCTCGGCACGGTCCCGGCTCGGGGGGTTCCGGGAGACCTCGCCGGGGGCCTCGGACGCGGTGGGTCCCGGGGCGGCGGCTCTGCCGGTGCCACCGGAGCCGGAGGCGCCGTCCCGGGCGGCGACGGCCAGGGAGGTCCCGCCGATCCCGACGGCGACGCACAGGGCGGTGACCAGGAGGCGGCCGCGCCGGGTGAGACGGGTGCGGGGCGCGGGACCCCGGGCGGCGGAAGTGCTGCGGGGCGCGGGACGCCAGGCGGAGGGGGGTCTGCGGGCCGGGTGGCCGCCGGACGACGGGTGTCTGTAGTGGCCTTGGCCCACGTCGGAGCCCTCCCCTGGTCGGCGTCTGGGGCAGCTGTCTCCGGCGGGTGGGGGGAGCGGGGCGCGGGCCCCGGACACCGGCGACGATCTTCCTCACGGTCCGGGCGATCGTACAGGCGTCTTATCGGCAGCCACGGCGCATGCCCGACGGGAGGCGTGTCGCCCCGGAGGCGGCGGTGCCGCGCCCCGGGGCGTACCCGAACGATCTAGCCGAGGGTGTCGGCCGCCAGGGCGGAGGAGTCGCGCAGGAAGGTCGAGCAGCGCTCGTACTCCTCCTGGTCGCCGATCGCCTGCGAGGCGCGGGCCAGGGCGTGCAGGGCGCGCAGGAAGCCGCGGTTGGGCTCGTGCTCCCACGGCACCGGGCCGTGCCCCTTCCAGCCGGCGCGGCGCAGCGAGTCCAGGCCGCGGTGGTAGCCGGTGCGGGCGTACGCGTACGACTCGACGACGGAGCCCTTGTCGAACGCGTCGTCCGCGAGCTGCGCCCAGGCCAGCGAGGAGGCCGGGTACTTCGCGGCGACGTCGGCGGGGGCCGTGCCGTTCGCGAGGAGCTCGCGGGGCTCCGGGTCGTCGGGCAGGTGGGTCGGGGGCGGTCCCCCGAGGAGGTCCTGGTGAATAGCCATGCCCCCTAGTCTGCCTCCCCGCTACGACAACCCGTGCCGCTCCCCGCGATCGGGCTCCAGGGGCGGTGCGGCGACCCCGCAGTGCGTACGGCACGCGCTCTCGGGGACGGCGCCCTTCGGATTGCGTACGGTCGTCAGCGCGATCAGCGCACCCAGCACCAGCACCCCCGCACACATCGGCATCGCCCGCCGGAACGTCGCCCCGAACTCGGCCGCCGACCGGTACGCGTCCGGCCCCATCCCGGCCAGCAGCGGCAGCGCGGCCACCGCGATGAGCCCGGCGGCGCGGGCGGCGGCGTTGTTGATCCCGGAGGCGAGCCCGGCCCGCCCGGCGTCCACGGAGGCCAGCACGGTCGCGGTGAGCGGGGCCACCAGCGTCACCATGCCCATCCCCATCACCACCACCGCGGGCAGCACATCCGCCACATACGACGCACCCTCCCCCACCCGCAGCATCAGCAGCATCCCCGCCGCACACAGCAGCGGCCCCACGGTGAGCGGAATGCGCGGCCCGATGCGCTGGGCCAGCTCGCCGGACCGGGCGGACAGGAACAACATCAACACCGTCGTCGGCAGCATCGCCGTCCCCGCCTGGAGCGCCGAATACCCGGCGACCACCTGCAACTGCAACGCCGCCAGGAAGAAGAACCCGCTGAACGCGGCGTACACGCACAGCGTCACCACGTTGATCGCGCTGAACTGCCGCGAGGCGAAGAGCGTGAGCGGCATCATCGGCTCGGCCCGCGTCCGTTCGACGTACAGGAACGCCCCCGCGACGACCACGCCCACCACCGCACACCCCACCACCACGACCGACGCCCCCCGGGTGGGGGCCTCGATGAGCGCGTACGTCACCAGGGCGAGCGCGACGGCCGCCAGCGCGGCCCCCAGCACGTCGAACCGGCCGTGCGCCTGCGGATCGCGCGACTCCGGTACGTGCCGCAGCGCGACCGGCACGCACAGCGCGGCCAGCGGCACGTTGATCAGGAACGCCCACCGCCAGCCGGGCCCGTCCACGAGCCACCCGCCGAGGAACGGCCCGATCGCGGCCCCGATGCCGCCGAGCCCGGACCACAGCCCCACGGCCCGCGCCCGGTCGTCGGGGTGGAAGGACGCCTGGATGAGCGCCAGCGAGCCGGGGGTGAGCAGCGCCCCGCCGATGCCCTGCAAGGCCCGGGCGGCGATCAGCACGGTCGCATTCGGCGCGAGCCCGCACAGCAGCGACGCGACGGCGAACCACACCACCCCGACCACGAACACCTTCCGCCGCCCGTACCGGTCCCCGAGGGCGCCGCCCAGCAGGATCAGCCCGGCCAGCGTCAGCATGTACGCGTTGACGGTCCACTGGAGCCCGGCGAGATCAGCACCGAGATCCCTGCCGATACGCGGCAGGGCGACATTCACGACGGTCGAGTCCAGCATCGCCATGCTCGACCCCAGAACGGTGGTGAGCAGCACCCACCGCCCGGCCGCTGTCCCAACCCGCAACCCTCCACCACTCCCGCTTTCACCCATACCGGGATAGTCCCCGCACTCGCCCCTTCCGGCCAGACGAAAGCCCCTTCAGGGGCGCGAGGAACTGCGCGAGCAACCACCAACCCAGCCGCGCGGCCGAGCGCTCTAGGTGAAGGGGCGGGTCTGGGGCCCCTTTGGCCCAGCGGGCCAGAGCCGCACACACCCCCGCCCCATGCGCAACAAAAAGGGCCCGGCCACCCCCGGACACAAAGTCCGAAGTGCGCCCGGGCCCTTCCCAGAAGCGAGAACTACTTCAGCCGCGTCCCCGTGGAACGAAGCGCCGCACAAGCCTCCGTCACCCGCGCCGCCATACCCGCCTCAGCGGCCTTGCCCCACGTACGCGGGTCGTACTTCGACTTCGTGCCGACCTCGCCGTCGACCTTCAGCACCGCGTCGTAGTTGCGGAACATGTGGTCCACGACCGGACGCGTGAAGGCGTACTGCGTGTCCGTGTCGAGGTTCATCTTCACGACGCCGTTCTCCAGCGCGGTGGCGATCTCCTCGGCCGTCGAGCCCGAACCACCGTGGAAGACGAAGTCGAACGGCGACGCCTTGCCGTACTTGGACCCCACACCCTCCTGGAGGTCCTTCAGCAGCTCCGGACGCAGCACGACGTTGCCCGGCTTGTAGACGCCGTGCACGTTGCCGAAGGAGGCGGCCAGCAGGTAGCGGCCCTTCTCGCCCAGGCCCAGCGCCTCGGCGGTACGCAGCGCGTCGTCGACCGTCGTGTACAGCTCGTCGTTGATCTCGTGGCTGACGCCGTCCTCCTCGCCGCCGGTCGGGGTGATCTCGACCTCAAGGATGATCTTGGCGGCGGCGGCCTTGGCCAGCAGCTCCTGGCCGATGGCCAGGTTGTCGGCCAGGGTCTCGGCCGAGCCGTCCCACATGTGGGACTGGAACAGCGGGTTGCGACCGGCCTTGACGCGCTCGGCGGAGACCTCAAGGAGCGGACGGACGTAGCCGTCCAGCTTGTCCTTGGGGCAGTGGTCCGTGTGCAGCGCGACCGTGATGTCGTACTTCGCGGCGACGATGTGCGCGAACTCGGCCAGGGCGACCGCGCCGGTCACCATGTCCTTGTTGTGCTGGCCACCCAGGAACTCCGCACCACCGGTGGAGATCTGGATGATGCCGTCGCTCTCGGCCTCGGCGAAGCCACGGAGCGCGGCGTGCAGAGTCTGGGACGAGGTCACGTTGATCGCCGGGTAGGCGAACTTCTCCGCCTTCGCCCGGTCGAGCATCTGGGCGTAGACCTCGGGGGTTGCGATGGGCATCTGTCCGCTCCTTGGGATATGCGGGTGTGCGTGCTGGTCCCTGACCTGGGGGCGACGTCATCGTCGTCGCCCATCTTTCCAGACTCTTCACGGGACTCCACCCGGCGGACCTCCGCGTCCCGTGTCCCGGAATGCACAAAGGTCGGAGTGTTTCACGTGAAACACCCCGACCTCAGACAAAACCCCAGGTCACAGCCCTGCCGCAGCGGGACCGGGACCTAGGTCACAACTTCAGCCCAGACCAAGATCGCCGAGCTGGTAGCCGGTCAGGTACGGCACTCCGGCGTCGGCGATGGCCTTCGCCGCGCCCCGGTCGACGATCGTGGCGACCGCGACGACCTCGCCGCCGGCCTCACGGACCGCCTCGACGGCGGTCAGCGGGGAGCCGCCGGTGGTGGAGGTGTCCTCGACGACCAGGCAGCGACGGCCCTTGACCTCGGTGCCTTCGATGCGGCGCTGCATGCCGTGCGCCTTCTGCGCCTTGCGCACGACGAAGGCGTCGAGCCGCTGACCGCGCGCGGCGGAGGCGTGCAGCATCGACGTGGCGACGGGATCGGCACCGAGCGTCAGCCCGCCGACGCAGTCGAAGTCGAGGTCGGCGGTCAGGTCCAGCATGACCTGCCCCACCAGCGGCGCGGCCTCGCCGTCCAGCGTGATCCGGCGCAGGTCGATGTAGTAGTCGGCCTCCAGACCCGAGGAGAGGGTCACCTTGCCGTGCACCACGGCCTTGTCCTTGATCTGCTGGAGCAGTTCAGCGCGTACGTCAGTCATGGTGACGAGCTTAAGTGGCGGCCGGGAGCCCTGCCGCCACGGCCTCAGCCCAGCCGCCGCCACGTCCACGTGGTCGACGCCTCCAGCGGGTCGACCGGGGTGACCAGACGCGGCAGGGTGTTGAGCCCGTTCGGCGGGCCGGTCTGCGGCTCGACGCACACGGCCGCCTCCTGCTCGTCGTACACGACCACCCACTCCTCGCGGCTGGTCACCCTGATCTCCAGCTCGCCGGGCCAGGTGAGGGTGACGTCGACGCCGTCGGGCATGCCGAAGCAGTCGTCCCAGGGGCTGGGGAGGGGGTCGATGCGACGCCCGGTGGGGAGGTGGTTCTCGCCGCGCTCCTCCTGCCAGGCGGCGGTGAAGTCCAGCGTCACGTCCTGGCCGCCGAGGTTGCGGCGGAACCAGGGGTGCCAGCCGACCTGTGCCGGGAAGGAGTTGTCGTACGTCTCGACGCCCATGGTGAGCGTGAGCGCGTCCGGCGTCAGCTCGAAGAGCTGGGTGACGCGGCCCGCGTACGGCCAGGGGCTGGTGAGGTCGTACGTGAAGGAGGCCGACGCCGTGTCGCGCACGGCGGTGCGCCAGCGGCCGTCGCGGCCGGTGCCGTGGATGGCGTGCGGCGGGGAGTTCACCGGGAGCTGGTGGACCTTGTCGCCGTCGCGGAAGCGGCCGTTCTCGGTGCGGCCGCACCACGGGACCATCGGGAAGCTGCCGAAGTGCTTGCCGTTCTCGGGCTGGCGGAGCACCTCGGTGCCGCCGATGCGCAGGCTCTCGACGCGGCAGCCGTCCGCCGGGTCGACGGTCACCTCGACGTCGCCGGCGGTCAGCACCACACCGGTGTTCTTCTTCTCTTCGCTACTCACGCCCCGGACCCTACCCAGCCCCGACGTCACCTGCGCCGCCGCAGCACCCGTCCCACGACCACCGCCGAGGCCACCGCGAGGGCCGCGGCGGGGGCCAGGCGGCGCAGCGTGAACGTGCCGGAGGCGGGGGCGGGGGCCATGACGGGGGCGTACCGGCCGCGCGGCGGCGCGTGGTCGACCTCTTCGGCGCTGCGGCCGATCATGGTGCGGCGGGCGTGCGCGGCCTCGGCGGGCGGCTCGTCGGGGAAGGCGTCCGGCAGTTCGCCGGGCAGCCCTGCGAGGGCCTCGCGCAGGGCGATCTCCTCGTCCTCGCGGGTGGGGCCCGAGCCGGGGAGGGGATCGTCCTCGGTGAGTTCCTCGTCGCTGAGGCGGTCGAGGGAGGGCTGCGGGACCTCGGTCTCGAAGACGGAGGCGCGCGGCTCGTCGGGCCGGGAGGTGCGGTCCGGCCCGGAGGTGCGGTCCTGCTTGGCGTCACGGTCCGGCTTGGGGTCGCGCTGCGGTGCGGGCCGCGGGCCGGGACCGGCGGCCTCCGTGCCGAGTCTGCTCCCGAAGCGGTCCAGGAGGCGGTGCACGGCGGACTCGACCGTGGGGGCGTCGAGTTCGGTGATGCGGCCGTCGCCGTGGGCGGTGCCGCTGAAGCTCAGCTTCGTACCGTCGTCGTGGCGTGCGGTGCGTACCGTCAGGGTCAGCTTCACGGAACCGTTGCCGCGGGCCTCGGCGCCCTCGCCCTCGACGGTGAAGACGCCCTTGGGCCCCTTGGGGGCGGCGGTGACGGTCAGGGCGCCCCGATAGGTGATGGTGTGTCCGCCGAGCCGGACCTTCAGGCGTCCGGTCAGCGGGGTGGACGACTTGTCGGCGTCCTGCTGGAAGCCGGGGAGGCAGCGGGCGACCCGGGCGGGGTCGGCGAGCGTGTGCCTGACGGCGGCGGGCAGAACCGGAACGAGCACCTCATGGTCCATGGTTCCTGAGCCTACTCAGGCTCACCGGCTTCACACCCTGGTCTTGCCCAGAAGTCTTGCCCGGAGTCGCCCCCGGGACCCCCGGGCCTTCACTGCCCGTACCGGGGATGCACCAGCGTCGACGCCCCGACCCCCCGCAGCCGGGCCGCCTCCGCCGACCTCGCCCCCTCCAGCAGCAGCGGCACGGTCAGGGAGCGCAGGTGCGGGGCGTCCGGTTCGATGCCCAGTCCGGGGCGGGTGCGGGCCGCCAGGATCAGGCCCCAGTCGCGCGGGGCGCGGGAGTTCCCCGAGGAGCGGTCCGGGCCCGCGCTGAAGTCGGAGAGGCGGCCGGTCGCCCGGTACGGCCGGGTGGCGAGGCCCGCCGCGCGCAGGGTGGCCTCGACGGTCCAGTAGACGTGCGGGCGGGCCCCGATCGGCCCGGCGTGCACGACCATGCGGCCGCCGGGGGCCAGGACGTCAGCCGCCAACCCGTAGAACTCCTGGGAGTAGAGCTTCGTGGCGGCCGTGATGCCGGGGTCGGGCAGGTCCGAGATGACGACGTCGTACGGGAGGCCGCCGAGCGGCGCCGAGCGCAGCCAGCCGAAGGCGTCCGCGTTGACCACCGTCAGCCGGGGGTCCCGGTGCACGCCGCCGTTGAGGGCGACCAGCGCCGGGTCGGTACGGGCGAGGCGGACGACCCCGGGGTCCAGCTCCACGAGGGTCACCGAGCGGACGTCGGGGTAGCGCAGGACCTCCCGGGCGGCCATGCCGTCACCGCCGCCCAGGATCAGCACGCGGGCGTGCTTGCCGCGCATCGCGGGGTGCACCAGGGCCTCGTGGTAGCGGTACTCGTCCCGGCTGGAGACCCGCAGCCGGCCGTCCAGGAAGAAGTCCATGGGGCCGGACGCGCTGCCGGTGATGACGACCTCCTGCGCGTCGGTCTGCACGGCGACCCGCACCCGGTCCCCGTACACCGCCCGCCTGGCCGCCCGCTCGAAGTCGTCCACCAGCACGGTCGCGGTGGCGAGAGAGGCCAGCACCGCCACGTTGACGCCGATGAGCAGCCAGCGGTTGCGGCGCGTGAGCTCGCGGCGGAAGAGCCACAGCACGAGGGAACCCCCGGCGGCCGTGTTCACCGCCCCCGTGAGCAGTGCGCCGGTGAGCTGCCCGAGCATCGGGAGCAGGAAGAAGGGGAAGAGGAGGCCGCCGACGAGCGCGCCCACGTAGTCGGCGGCGAAGAGGTCCGCCACGTCACCGCTGGCGTCGTCCCCCTCGCCGGGGTCGGGCCCCCGCCCGATCCGCTGGATCAGCGTCATCAGCAGCGGGATCTCCGCCCCGATGAGGATGCCGATGGCCAGCGAGAACGCCACCAGGACGTACCGTGCGCCGCCGAACCAGGCGAACGACGCGTACAGCACCAGCGCCGAACTGCCGCCCACCGCCGCCAGTCCCGCCTCCAGCATCCCGAAGCCGACGGCCGCCCGGCACCGCAGCCGTTTCGCGAGCAGCGAGCCGACGCCCATCGCGAAGACCATCGTGGAGAGCACCACGGACGCCTGGGTGACCGAGTCGCCGATCAAGTACGAGGCGAGGGCGACCAGTTCGAGTTCGTAGACCAGACCGCAGGCGGCGCACAGGAACACCACCGCGAGCACCAGGAACCTGGCCGTCCGCGGACTCACCGGAAGCGGCTGCCCCGCCCCGGGGCCCCGGCCGCCCTGCACCGGAACGCGTCCGGCGGGGCGGTGCGGGGGGCCGGCGGAAGGTCCGGCGGAGTCGGGCCCGGCTGGGGCGGAGGCCGGTTGGATCATGTTGGGCAACGCTACGTCACCACCCACTCGCAACGTGTCACCCACACGGGTGCACCTGGGGCACGTACGGCATACAACGCGGAATCCGCGTGCGGCGCACACCGCGGTTCACCGGTCCCCGCCGCGCTCCGCCCCGATGGCGGTGCGGCTCAGACCCCCGCCGGGACCCGCGTGCCGACCCGGGTGCCGACCCGCGTCCGGGTCACGACCAACTGCCCTTCCTGCGGGTAGGCGTGCCAGGTCCGCCAGCTCACCCGGCCGCCGTCCTCGTGCTGGGCGAGGAGCGCGGTGAACGCGTACGGGCTGCCGGGAAACGTTCCCGCCAGCCCGTTGGGGTGATCGGCGACCAGGGCGAGCAGCTCCTGGGCCCGGCCCGCGAAGGCGGCTTCCGAGAGCTTCTCCACGCGGGCCGCGAACTCGTAGTCCCAGTCGCCCACTTGCTTGGACACCCCCAGCGGGAGCGGGGTCCTGCTGCCGGGGATGCAGGCGACGGTCTCCGAGCAGTAGCCGTCCCCCTCCGACAGGAGCACCTGGTGGGACGCGCCCAGCAGACGCAGCTGAAGGGTCGCGCCGCCGAGTTCGAGGTCGAGGACGGCGAGGGCGGGCAGCGGCTCCCGGCCGAGCGCCCAGGCCAGATCGGAGGCACACGTGTCGGTGTAGTCGGTCTTCAGGGTCGTCAGCATGGGGTGGCTCCGCAAACACGCAGTGGGGGGTGGGCCAGGGGCACGCCGGTGTTGTATCGGGGTGGAGCTGGAGGACCGCCCGCTCGGGGAATTTCCACAGCGAGGGAATCATGAAGTGTGCGGCGCACCTAGCGTTTTTACCCAATCTGGCGGGGTTTCCATCCCCTCGGGGGCCACACGGTTCAACTGTTCAACAAAAGCGCGCCCGGCGGGAGTTGAGAAGGAGGACACGCGTACGAGTCCTCCCCCTGCTCCCACCGGGCGCGCACCGCCCCGTACCGGCGGATCAGCTGCCCCGTGTCAGCCGTTCCGCCGGAGGCCTTCAGCTGCCGCCGCCGCAGCCACCACCACCGCCACCGCCGCCGCCGCCGCAGGACGAGGAACCCCCGCAGGAGGAGGAACCTCCGCAGGACGACCCGCCGCCCCCGCAGACGTACGCGCCGCCGCCGCCCGACCAGGAACCCCTGCGGCTCGCACGGCGCTTCCTCTTGGTGTGCGGGTGGGGCCGCGCGGTCGGCACTTTCCGCAGCCGGTTCGGGTCCGGCGTGCTCCTGACCTTCGCAAAGATGGCGATCACCACGACCACCATCACACCCAAAGCGATGAAGAGACCGGTCACGGCCCTCACCGTCCTTCCGTTCCCCCGGAGCGGAGGGCGTTCCCTCCGCACGTGGAAGGGGGATTCCCGAACGCCGTCCCGCCCAAAGCACACTTGAGCAAGTCCAGAGGTTCCGCGCAGGATGGCCGCCATGACCACCTCCGCAGGATCACCGGACGCCCCCCGCCCGCTCCTCAACCGCCGCCTCGCCGAATTCGGCACGACGATCTTCGCCGAGATGTCGGCGCTGGCCGTCTCGACCGGCTCGATCAACCTGGGCCAGGGCTTCCCCGACGAGGACGGCCCCCAGGAGGTCCGCGAGGCGGCGGTGCGCGCGCTGCGCGACGGCCGGGGCAACCAGTACCCGCCGGGCCCCGGCGTCCCGGAACTGCGCACCGCCGTCAGCGACCACCAGCTCCGCTTCCACGGCCTCTCCTTCGACCCCGACACCGAGGTCCTGGTCACGGCCGGGGCCACCGAGGCCATCGCCGCCTCCCTCCTGGCCCTGCTGGAGCCCGGCGACGAGGTGATCGCGCTGGAGCCGTACTACGACAGCTACGCGGCCTGCATCGCCCTGGCGGGCGGCCGCCGCGTCCCCGTACAGCTCCGCCCGAAGGACGGCGCGTACCACCTCGACCTGGACGAACTCCGCGACGCGATCACCCCCCGCACCCGCCTGATCCTCCTCAACACCCCCCACAACCCCACCGGCACCGTCCTCACCCGCGAGGAACTGACCGAGATCGCCCGCCTCGCCGTTGAGCACGACCTCCTCGTCGTCACCGACGAGGTGTACGAGCACCTGGTGTACGACGTCGAGCACCTCCCCCTCGCCTCCTTCCCCGGGATGCGCGAGCGGACGGTGACCATCTCCTCCAGCGGCAAGACCTTCGCGTTCACCGGCTGGAAGGTCGGCTGGGTGACGGCCTCGCCCGCGCTGGTGGCGGCGGTCCGTTCGGCCAAGCAGTTCCTGACGTACGTCTCGGCGGGCCCCTTCCAGTACGCGATCGCCGAGGCCCTGGCTCTCCCCGACACGTACTACGAGGGCCTGCGCACCGAGCTGCGCGCCAAGCGCGACCTGCTGAGCACCGGCCTCGCGGAGGCAGGCTTCGAGGTGTACCGGCCGGCGGGCACGTACTTCGTGACGACCGACATCCGCCCGCTGGGCGGCACGGACGACGGCTTCGCCTTCTGCCGCGAACTGCCCGAGCGGTGCCAGGTGGTGGCCATCCCGAACGCGGTCTTCTACGACGACCGCACGGCCGGTGCCCCCTTTGTCCGTTTCGCCTTCTGCAAGAGGACCGAGGTCCTCCAGGAGGCCGTGACCCGGCTGAAGGGGCTCACACTGTCCTGACCTGCGGCGGCACTGGCCCGCCCGGCGGACGGGGTGATTCCATGTGCCCGCGGAGCAGTACGGCCCGACCAGCCGTACGCGCGCCGTGCGCAAGCGGTGCGCAAGCCGTACGCAACGGGGGAAGGCGGGGGCCGTGACCGGGCCGAATCTGGAGTTCCTGGAGGCCGGAGGGGACGTCGAGCGGGCGTACCGGCTGCTGCTGCGGCTGGGCCAGGCCGACGCGGACACGTTCGCCCTGCGGCTGGGGCTGCCCGCCGAGGCCGCCGAGGCGCACGGGCGGCGGGTCGTCGAGCTGGGTCTCGCCGCCCTGCACGACGGCGTGCTGCGGCCGGTGTCGCCGGGCAAGGCCGTGGAGCGCCTGGTGGAGCGGCGGCTCGCCCGCTTCCAGGACGAGCTGGAGGCGGGGGTGGCGCACTCGGGCGTGGTCGACTCGCTGCTCGGCGAACGCGCGGCTGCCCCGGCCGCCGACGCCCGGCCGGGGCAGCAGGGCCCGCCGGTGCAACGCCTGGAGAACCAGGCCGACATCCGGGCGGCCATCGACGAGATGACCTTCTTCACCCGCTCCGAGAACCTCACCGCGCAGCCCGACGGCATCCTCACCCCGCAGTCGATCGTCCACTCCCGGCCGCTGGACATGCGCGTCCTGCGCCGGGGCGTCACGATGCGCAGCCTGCTCGGCCCGGCCGCCGTCGGTCATCCCGGCACCATGGCCTACCTGCGCGAACTCAGCCGCAAGGGCTGCGAGATACGCATCGCGCGGCAGCCGATCGAGCGCATGATCATCTGCGACCGGGCGGTGGCCCTCACCCCGATCGACCCGCGGAACACCGGCAAGGGGGCGCTGCTCACCCGGGAACCCGGGCTGGTCGCGACCCTGGTCACGCTGTACGAGCGGATGTGGGACGCCGCCGACCCGCTCCCGGCCGCCCCCGGCGACACGCCGTCACCGGGGGCCCGGCCCGAGGGCGTCGAGCGGCAGGTGCTCGAAACGCTCTACACGGCCGACAAGGACGAGGCGGGCGCCCGTGACCTGGGCATCTCGGTCCGTACGTACCGCAAGCACGTGGCGTCCCTGATGGAGCGGCTGAGCGCGACCAACCGCTTCCAGGTGGCGCTGCTGGCGCGCGAGCGGGGGTGGATCTAGCCCCGGGGCGGCACCGGGCCTCAGCCCTGCTGCCGCAGCCTGCTCCGCTTGATCGCCGCACCGGTGAAGCCCGCCGAGACGAGGAGTGCGACGGCCAGCGCGCCGCCCACCACGTTGCGCAGCACGCCTTCGAGGGAGCTGGTGCCCACGATCAGGGCGACCACGAGCAGGCCGGTCACCAGCGCCGGCTTGACGGTCTCCGGGTTGTTCCGTTCTGTCTGTACTGCGGACACGGCTGTGTCTCCCCTCGTCGGCACCCTGTCTGACCTGCGCTTTCCGCGCCTGCCTACCGTCCCATCGGCGAGCGGGCCCGCCGCGGCCGACGGCGCGCAGCTTCCTGCACGCTCCGGTGCAGCTTGTTGCAGAAGCGGCCGGTGCGGCACGGGAGGGCAAAAACCTTCCTGCACAGCTCTGCTGACACCCCGTACGCTTCCCCGTACACCCGGTCGGCCGACCTCCGGTAGCGGACGGCGCCGGGGCCGATCAAGGTCGGGACGACCGGTCCCCGGTCGCCCCGCGACCGTCCCCGCCGCCCGGAGGTAGCCCCGTGTCCGTCGACACCTCCGTCGACACCGTCGTCCCCGCCCAGTCCACGACCCCCGCCGCACCCCCGGCGGCCCGCCGCACCCCGTCCACCGCCCTGCGCGCGGCGTTCCTGCGGGCGGCCCCCGCGCTCGGCGCGTTCGCGGCGGCACGGCTGACCGGGATGCTGCTGATGGCCGTGTGGGCCTGGCACATCGGCAAGTCGCCGCTGCGCCTCCTCGGCCAGTCCTGGGACTCCCTCTGGTACACCCGGATCGCCACGCACGGCTACGGCCACACCAGGCTCCTGGCGGGCGGCGAGGTCGTCCAGAGCGACCTGGCGTTCTTCCCGCTCTACCCGGGCCTGATCCGCGCGGTCGGCACCGTCCTCCCGGTCACCCCCGGCGGCGCGGGCCTCCTGATCTCCTGGACGGCCGCGCTGGCCGCCGCCTGGGGCGTCTTCGCGGTGGTGGACCGCCTCTACGGCCGCCGGGTCGCCACCGTCACGGTCGCGCTCTGGGGCCTGCTCCCGCACGCGGTCGTCCTGTCCATGGCGTACACCGAGCCCGTCCTGGTCGCCCTGTCCGCCTGGTCGCTGTACGGGGTGCTCACCCGGCGCTGGCTGCTCGCGGGCTCGCTCGCCGCGCTGGCGGGCCTGTCCCGGCCGAACGCGGTGGCGCTGGTGGCCGCCGTCGTACTGACGGCCGCGTACGAACTCCTCAAGGGGCGGCAGCGCGGCTGGCGGATCTGGACGGGGGCACTGCTCGCCCCGCTCGGCTGGGCCTCGTACGTCCTGCACGTCGGCATCCGCACGGGCGATCCGCTCGGCGGCTACTTCGCGGTGCAGGCGGGCTGGTCGTCCCGCTTCGACTTCGGCTCGGGCACCCTGAAGTTCATCAGGCACCTGGTCAGCGCGCCGGAACGGTTCGGCTTCCCGATGGCGCTGGTCATCGTCGCGGTCGGCGTGCTCCTCCTCGCCCTGCTGACGTACGGAATGGACCGCCGCCCCCCGCTCGCGCTGCTCCTCTACACGGGCGTGCTGGTCCTCATCGCGGTCGGCGGCGCGGGCTTCTTCGAGTCCAAGCCCCGCTTCCTGCTGCCCGCCTTCCCCCTGCTCCTCCCCCTGGCCTGCGCCATGGCAAAAGCCCGGCCGAGGGCCGCGATCACGGTGACCGCAGCCCTGGCCGGGCTCTCGATGGCGTACGGGACGTACCTGCTGACGGTCGCGCCGATGCCGATGTGACGGGGGAGGCTCAGGCCTCGTCGTCGCCCTTGTCGCCCTCTTCGGCGGAGTCGACGTCCTTCTCCAGGCCGAGCTGCTCGACGACCCACTTGTCGAACTCGATGGAGGCGCGGACCCAGCTCACCGTGGACGACACGAAGTGCTCCAGGGAGACACCCGTGCCGATCAGCATCTGCGCCTCGCCGATGAGGCGGACGGAGCCGTCGTCGTGGGTGTGGCTGTAGACCTTCGGCCACAGAGTGCGGCGGTTCCAGTCGTCCAGGAGCTCCAGCAGCTGGAGCTTGTCCTCGATGCTGTGCGGGCGGTCGTAGAACGTCCGCACCGAGAAGACCTGCTGGTCCTCCTCGCCGCGGAACATGAAGTACGTGCGGAACTCTTCCCACGGCGCGGCGAGGTCACCCTCGTCGTCGACGACGTACTTGAGCTCCATCTGGTCCAGGAGCTGCTTGACCAGGTCCTGGTCGGGGATGACGGGGCCTGCCGGTCCCTCGGGCTGCGGTTCGGGCTGTCCCCCGAAATTCGGAATCGAGGACGGGTCGATGCTCACCGTGTATTTCCCTTCGTACGGTTGCGGTCATCCTCTCCCATCCCGGGAGGGTGAACGCAAGCCCCGGCGGGTGCGATCCGCTGCGCGCTGAGAGAACACCGCGAATCGCACCCTTGGCACCGGCTCGTACCCCTTACAGCTTCTTCTCCGTCGCCACGGTCGTGGCCGGACCCACCAGCAGCCCGTCCCCGACCCGCTCCACGCGGACCGTGTCGCCGTCCTTGACCTCGCCGGCCAGGATCTCCTTGGCCAGGCGGTCGCCGATGGCGGTCTGGATGAGGCGGCGCAGCGGGCGGGCGCCGTACGCCGGGTCGTTGCCCTCCTCGGCCAGCCAGGCCAGGGCGTCGGGGGTGACGTCCAGGGTGAGCTGCCGGTCGGCGAGCCGCTTGGCGAGGCGGGCCACCTGGAGCTCGGCGATGTGGGCCAGCTCCTCCTTGTTGAGCGCGGAGAAGACGACCAGGTCGTCCAGCCGGTTCAGGAACTCCGGCTTGAAGGAGGACCGTACGACCTCCAGGACCTGCTGCTTCTTGACGTCCTCGGCGGTCGCCGGGTCCATCAGGTACTGGCTGCCCAGGTTCGACGTCAGGATCAGGATGGTGTTGCGGAAGTCCACCGTCCGCCCCTGGCCGTCGGTGAGGCGGCCGTCGTCCAGGACCTGGAGGAGGACGTCAAAGACCTCCGGGTGCGCCTTCTCCACCTCGTCCAGGAGCACGACGCTGTACGGACGCCGCCGCACGGCCTCGGTGAGCTGGCCGCCCTCCTCGTACCCGACGTAGCCGGGCGGGGCACCGACCAGCCTGGCGACGGAGTGCTTCTCCCCGTACTCGCTCATGTCGATCCGCACCATGGCGCGCTCGTCGTCGAAGAGGAAGTCCGCGAGGGCCTTCGCCAGCTCGGTCTTGCCGACGCCGGTGGGACCGAGGAAGAGGAAGGACCCGGTGGGCCGGTCGGGGTCGGCGATCCCGGCCCGCGTACGGCGTACGGCGTCGGAGACGGCCTGTACGGCCTCGCTCTGCCCGATCAGCCGCTTGCCCAGCTCGGCCTCCATGCGCAGCAGCTTCTGCGTCTCGCCCTCCAGGAGGCGTCCGGCGGGAATGCCGGTCCAGGACCCCACCACATCGGCGATGTCGTCCGGGCCGACCTCCTCCTTGACCATGGTGTCGACGTCACGGACCTCGGCCTCGGCCTCGGCGGCCTCCTCCAGCTCGCGCTCCAGGCCGGGGATCTCCCCGTACAGCAGCTGGGAGGCGGTGTCGAAGTCGCCGTCGCGCTGGGCGCGCTCGGCGGTGCCGCGCAGCTCGTCGAGCTTCTCCTTCAGCTCACCGACCCGGTTGAGGCCCTGCTTCTCCTTCTCCCAGCGGGCGTTCAGCCCCCGCAGCTCCTCCTCCCTGTCGGCGAGGTCGCGGCGCAGCTTCTCCAGGCGCTGGACGGAACCGGGGTCGGTCTCGTTCTTGAGCGCCAGCTCCTCCATCTTCAGCCGGTCCACCGACCGCTGGAGCTCGTCGATCTCGACGGGCGAGGAGTCGATCTCCATCCGCAGCCGCGAGGCGGCCTCGTCCACCAGGTCGATGGCCTTGTCGGGCAGGAAGCGGGAGGTGATGTACCGGTCGGACAGCGTCGCCGCCGCCACCAGCGAGGAGTCGGCGATCTGCACCTTGTGGTGCGCCTCGTACCGCCCCTTGAGCCCGCGCAGGATGGCAATCGTGTCCTCCACGCTCGGCTCGGCGACCAGCACCTGCTGGAAGCGCCGCTCCAGGGCGGGGTCCTTCTCGATGCGCTCGCGGTACTCGTCCAGCGTGGTCGCACCGACCATGCGCAGCTCGCCGCGCGCCAGCATGGGCTTGAGCATGTTGCCCGCGTCCATGGCCGAATCCCCACCGGCCCCGGCGCCCACGACGGTGTGCAGCTCGTCGATGAACGTGATGATCTGCCCGTCGCTCTCCTTGATCTCGGAGAGGACGGTCTTCAGCCGCTCCTCGAACTCGCCCCGGTACTTGGCACCGGCCACCATCGCGCCGAGGTCCAGCGACACGAGCCGCTTGTTCTTCAGCGACTCGGGCACGTCCCCCTTCACGATGCGCTGGGCCAGCCCCTCGACCACGGCGGTCTTGCCGACACCGGGCTCACCGATGAGAACGGGGTTGTTCTTGGTCCGGCGCGACAGCACCTGCACCACCCGCCGGATCTCCTGGTCACGGCCGATGACCGGGTCCAGCTTCCCCTCGCGCGCGGCGGCCGTGAAGTCGGTGCCGAACTTCTCCAGGGCCTTGTACTGGCCCTCCGGGTCCGGAGTGGTCACCCGGCGTCCTCCCCTGCTCTTCTCGAAGGCATCGAGCAGCTTCGATGCGCTCGCACCCTGGTTCTTCAGTACGTCGGCGGCCTGACCGCCCTTGGCGGCGAGCCCGATGAGCAGGTGCTCGGTGGACAGGAACTCGTCCCCCAGCTCCTTCGCGCGCTGCGCGGCGTCGGCGACGACGGCCAGCATGTCGCGGTTGGGCTGCGGGGGCGAGACCGTGGACCCGGTGACGCTGGGCAGGGCGGCGAGAATCCGCTCGGCCCCGGCCCGTACGGCAGCCTGGTCGGCCTCCACGGCCGCCAGCAGGTCAGTGATGTTCTCGTTGTCCTGGCCCTCCAGCAGAGCGAGCAGCAAGTGCGCGGGGGTCAGATCGGGGTGGCCGTCGGTCACGGCCCGGTTGGTGGCCGCGTTGATCGCGTCCCGGCTCCTGTTGGTCAGCTCGGCTTCCACGTCTGCACTCTCCTCCTGTACGCCCTCACGGCATCGACAGCTGCTGTGCGCGTGCCCTGCGGCACGACCTCTATGACTCATCCAACGTGCACAAAGTTGAGTCTATTCCACTCAGCTTTACGAAAGCGGGTCGCCCCGGGCGCTAATCTGCGCCCCATGGCCATCGACCTGCAGGACCCCAGCCCGGAATTCCGCGCCTTCTGGAGCGAGTACCACCTCTGCACCCTCACTACCCTGCGCCGGGACGGCACGCCACACGTGGTGCCGGTAGGGGTGACGTACGACGTCGAGCAGGGCGTCGCCCGGGTGATCTGCTCGCGCGGCAGCCGCAAGGCGGTGCATGTGAGGGCGGCGGGCGAGGCGGGGGCGCGGGTGGCCGTGTGCCAGGTCGCGGGCGCGCGGTGGTCGACGCTGGAGGGGGTGGCCCGGGTGCGCGAATCGGCGCAGGAGGTCGCGGACGCGGAACGCCGGTACGCGGAGCGCTACGGGCGGCAGCCGAGGGAGAACCCGGAGCGGGTCGTCCTCGAAATCACGCTGACCCGGCGTCTGGGCATGGCCTGACCCCTGTCGGGATTGTTTCCGGGCACAGCACAGCGACGTCCTCGTGTTCAGGTTCACGAGGACGTCGCTGTGTGGGGGAAGCGCCTGGGCGATCTACTGCGACGGGGGAATCGCGTCAGGCACTGCGGGGGGTGGCTGTGGCGGCCCGCTGGGCGGGCCGGCCGGTGCGCGAGACGGGGTGGGGGGTGACGCGTGGGGCGCCGCCCGTCTCGTACAGCTGGTGGTCGGCCTTCTCCAGGTTGACGAAGATGTTGCCGTACCGGATCTCGCACCGGATGGGCTGCGGCGCACCGCGCGGGCGGCGCAGACACCGGTAGGCACGGACTTCCTCGTCCCGCTCACGGACGACCAGGATCGGATCGCCGAAGAGGGTCACCATCAGCGAGTCACCGGGCTCGGGGAGCGCGGAGACCAGATCGATGAGGTGCCAGCCGCCGCGCATGACCCGGGCCATTTCGCGTCTGAAAGAAGGGTCGTCCGACGTCATCATCAGCCCCAGCCCAGGTCGGTCTTGGCAGAAGTGGAGGAACGGCCCTCACCTGAGGCTACGCCCCAGCCCAGGTCCGGCACCCGGAACGTCTGCGTCGCACCCCGGTCAAGGCCCGTCGGCGATGCGGCAGCACCATTCACGCCAACGCCCACTCCGAGCGCAAGTCCCGCAGTAGCAGCGGCGACAAGCACAGAGCGAAGCATTCTCTTACGCATAGTCGGCTTCGTCCTCACTTGGTGGCTTCCTCAACCCCGTGATGAAGACGATGGCTCATCCAGGCACGTCAACACCACTGGGCCGATGCATCATGTTCCTGTACGTTCAGGACCCTGGGGGGTGGACATATGCGTGAAGAGGGAAGCAAATCGGCACATCCGCACAGTGTCAGTGAGCTGTGCGAGTCCGGCGCGCAGCTTTACGCCATCGCCCTGCGCACGGGGCGCATCGCTCGCAGCGAGGTCCAATCCGCTCCCTGCCTCATGGAATTCGCCCTGGTACACCCTGACCCTGACGACGCGAACTGGCTTCTCCCGGTTCCGCCTTCGGCCGCGCTGGGCCAACTCCTGCACCCCATAGAGAGGGAAATGCAGGATCGCAGACTGCTGACGGCTCAACTCGCCGATGCATTTGAGCCGTTCATGGCCATCAGTGCCCAAGTCTCCGCGACGACCCACTCCATCACGGTCCTCGAAGGCCTCAAGCGCATCAACGATACGCTCGACATTTCAGCTGCCCAGTGCCAGAAGGAAGTCCTGACGATCCAGCCCGGGGGCGGTCGTCGCGAAGACATCCTGGAACAGGCCCTGAAGCGGGGCCAGCCGCTCGTCGACCGTGGCGTCGCCATGCGCACGCTCTACCAGCACACCGTCCGGCACAGCCAGGGCACTCTCGCCTACGCCGAGCGGATGGCCCAGGGCCAGGTGGAGATACGCACGCTGGAAGAGCTGGTCGACCGCCTGATGATCTTCGATCGCTCCGTCGCGTACATACCCGTCAACGACGATCGCCACGTGGCCCTCGAGATCCGCCAACCCGCGCTCGTCGCCTACCTCACGCAGGTCTTCGAGCAGTTCTGGAACCACGCGGTGCCCCTGCTGGAACCCGTCGCGTACGATCCCACGCCCGAAGGCATCTCCGGAGTGCAACGTTCGATCGCCAAACTCCTCATCGAGGGGTACGTCGACGAGGCCATCGCCCGTCGGCTCGGCATGAACGTCCGTACCTGCCGAGCCCATATCGCCAAACTCGCCGCCTCCTTGGGCAGTGGGAGCCGCGCGCAACTCGGCTATCTGATAGCAAGGTCGAACGTCCTAGACCTCTGACCGCACCTGCGCCCCTCCCCCGAACGGAACAGCCTTGCTCCCGGCGATCACCGTCCTGGAAGGACTTGAGCGCATCAACGCCGCCCTCGACGTGGCTTCGGCGGAATGCCTCACTGAGGTCCGCACGCTCCAACCGGGCGGGGCCCGCTCCGAGAGCCACCTCACCCAGGCACTGGAACGGACCAAGCTCTTCGGCCAGCGCGGCGTCCGGATGCGCAGCCTCTACCAGCACACCGTCCGCCACAGCTACGGCCTGCACGCCTACCTCGACCGGCTGCCCGACGTACAGCTGGAAGTGCGCACCCTCGACGAACTCATCCCCCGCCTGATGATCTTCGACCGGACGGTCGCGTACGTCCCCGTCCTACCGGGCACCCGCACCGCCCTGGAACTGCGGGACCCCCTCCTCATCGCCTTCCTGACCAGCACCTTCGACCGCTTCTGGCACCTGGCCGTCCCTCTGGACGAGCCCCTCCCCGCCGAAGCCGCCGACATCCGCCGCTCCATCGCCCGCCTCCTCGTCGAGGGCAACACCGACGAAGCCGTCGCCCACCGCCTCGGCCTCAACATCCGCACCTGCCGCGCCCACATCGCCAAACTCGCCACCTCCCTCGGCGGCACCACCAACCGCACCCAACTCGGCTACCTCATCGCCAGATCCGGCATGCTCGACGGTTGAACCCACCGTCCAGAGCACCGTCAGAGAACGGACAGGCCTTGAATCCGGAGCAGCGCCCCGCGCTCACCGTCCTGACCGGCAAGGACCAGATCGACGCAGCACTCGACCACGCGGCCGCCCAAGCCCACACGGAAGTCCTGACCATCCAGCCGGGCGGCGCCCGCAAGGCGAAGACCCTGGCCGACGCCCTGGTGCGCGCCGAGCCGACCATCGAGCGCAACGCCCGCATCCGCACGCTCTACCAGCACAGCATCCGCTACAGCTACGGCGTCTACGCCTACGCCGAACGCCTCCCGGCGCACTGCGAGATCCGCACCGTCGAACAACGCGTCGACCGCATGATGATCTTCGACGACACAGCCGCCTTCATCCCCGCCTCCCCCGGCCCCGAGATGGCCCTGCACATCCACCACCCCGCGCTCATCCGCTACTTCACCGAGGTCTTCGAACACCACTGGCAGTACGCCGTCCCCCTCACCGAGCCCCTCCCCCACCACACCACCGACCTCCGCCGCACCATCGCCCGCCTCCTCATCGAGGGCAACACCGACGAAGCCATCGCCCACCGCCTCGGCCTCAACATCCGCACCTGCCGCGCCCACATCGCCAAACTCGCCACCTCCCTCGGCGGCACCACCAACCGCGCCCAACTCGGCTACCTCATCGCCACGTCCGGCATCCTCGACGCCTGACCTGCACAAAGTCCCCGGAGTGCGCAACCCTCCGCCCCTCGGTACGGTCTCCAGAAGTGAGCCAGCAAGCCAGTCCCCTCCCGCCCGAAGGCCACGGCATGACCGACCTCACCAAGAACCACCCGCACCCCCCGGCGTCCCGCCCGCCCCTGGACGACCCCCTCTTCGGTGCCGTCACGGTGATCATCGCCCCCCACGCCCGCATC
The DNA here is from genome assembly GCF_044744005.1 of Streptomyces sp. NPDC087440. Taxonomy (NCBI): domain Bacteria; kingdom Bacillati; phylum Actinomycetota; class Actinomycetes; order Kitasatosporales; family Streptomycetaceae; genus Streptomyces; species Streptomyces sp. NPDC087440. Next base: position 543,334 of record NZ_JBIUXN010000002.1, read on the forward strand.
ACCGTCTCGGGCCCGGCGATCCCCCGCACCGACCTCACCCGTACCGGCGGCATCGACGGCGCCGACACCTACAGCGCCATCGGCACCCGCTCCGCCACCCACCTCACCCTGACGGTGGACGACACCCCGGCCTCCATCACCCCGGGCAGGGGCCGCCTCCGCCGCTCCACGTACAAGATCGACGCCACCCACGCCGGCGTCCACTACCGCCTGGTCCCCACCTCGCTGAACACCAGCAGCTTCCTCCGCGACGGCGCGACCCTCGGCGAGTTCACCGCCGACGGCGACGAGACCGTCCTCGTGGAGTGGCGCGAGGACACCACCCCGCAGCCCGTGGACGCCTCCATCGGCTACACCCTCGCCGCGGCCTACGGCACGGGCGGCCAGCCGATGTGGCTGACCCTGGTCGACGTGGTCACCGACCTCATCCCCTGACGGGGGCACGCAGAAGGGGCCCGGGAGCAGTTGCTCCCGGGCCCCTTCGGTACGCGTACGGACTCAGTCCGACGACCGCTTCGGCCGCCACACCACCAGCGCACTCGTCTGCTGCACGTCCTGGTACGGGACCAGGTCGCGGCGGTACGAGGCGTGGACCTGGGCCTCGCGCTGCTGGAGGGCGGCGGCCGCGCCGTCCACCGCCGCCGAGAGTTCGGCGACGCGGGACTGGAGGGCGGCGACCTGGTTCTCCAGCTCGATGATGCGTTTGATCCCGGCCAGGTTGATGCCCTCGTCCTGGGAGAGGGCCTGGACCGTGCGCAGCAGCTCGATGTCGCGGGCGGAGTAGCGGCGGCCGCGCCCGGCCGTGCGGTCGGGGGAGACCAGGCCGAGGCGGTCGTACTGGCGCAGGGTCTGCGGGTGCAGGCCGGAGAGCTGGGCGGCGACCGAGATGACGTACACCGGTGACTCGTCGGTCAGCTCGTAGGGGTTTCGTCGTCGGCCGTCCATCGCTCTCTCCTACGCTCCCTTCGCGTCCTGGAAGAGTGCGGCCCGCGGGTCGGTGCCCGCCGTGGCCTCACGGTAGTTCTCCAGGGCTTCCCTGGCCTTGTCGTTCAGATCGGTCGGTACGGAGACCTCGACGGTGACCAGGAGGTCGCCGCGGGTTCCGTCCTTGCGGACCGCGCCCTTGCCGCGGGCCCGCATGGTGCGCCCGTTGGGCGTCCCGGCGGGCAGCTTGAGGGTGACCGGCGGTCCGCCGAGGGTGGGTACCTTCACCTCGCCGCCGAGGGCCGCCTCCGTGAAGGAGACGGGGACCGTGACGGTGAGGTTGTCGCCCTTGCGGCCGAACACCGGGTGGGAGTCGACGTGGACGACCACGTAGAGGTCACCGGCGGGTCCGCCGCGCTCGCCCGGCGTGCCCTTGCCACGCAGGCGGATGCGCTGGCCGTCGGTGACACCGGCGGGGATGCGCACCTGCATGGTGCGGGAGGACTTGGCCCGGCCCGAGCCCTTGCAGACGTCGCAGGGGGTCTCGGCGATGAGGCCGCGGCCCTTGCAGTCGACGCACGGGTCGGTGAGCGAGAAGCCTCCGCCGCCGCCGCGCGAGACCTGGCCGGTGCCGACGCAGGTCGGGCACACCCGGGGGGTGCCGTTCTTGTCGCCGGTGCCGGAGCACGCCTTGCAGGGGGCCTGGGAGGACATCCGCAGGGGGACCGTGGCGCCGTCGACGGCCTCGGTGAAGCTGAGGGTGACCTCGGACTCGATGTCCTGGCCGCGCCGAGGCTGCGTACGGGTGCCCGCGCCGCCCCGGTTGAAGAGGCCGCCGAACACGTCGCCTATGCCGCCGCCGAAGCCACCGGTCTGGGTGCCGCCCGCCGCGCCCCCGAAGAGGTCGCCGAGGTCGAAGTTGAACGAGCCGCCCGCCGCCCCGGGGCGGGGGCCGAAGCCCCCGCTGCCGAAGAGGGCGCGCGCCTCGTCGTACTCCTTGCGCTTCTTGGCGTCCCCGAGGACATCGTTCGCCTCGGAGATCTCCTTGAAGCGCTCCTCGGCCTCGGCGTTGCCCTTGTTGGCGTCGGGGTGGAACTCCCGGGCCAGCTTCCGGTACGCCTTCTTGATCTCGGCCTCGGTGGCGTCCTTGGGGACGCCGAGAACCTTGTAGTAGTCCTTCTCGACGAAGTCCTTCGTGCTCATTTCCTCGACGTCCCTCCTCTCGGACCCGTGATGCCGAGTGCGGTACTACCCCTTCTCGGGGTCACCGCTCTCCTTGTCATCGGAGTCTTCCGACTTCTCGGCCGCCGCCCCCGGCTGGGGCTCGGCCACCGCGACCCGTGCGGGACGGATCGTACGCTCGCCGATCCGGTAGCCCGGCTGAAGGATCGCCACGCAGGTCGTCTCGGTGACGTCCGGCGCGTACGAGTGCATCAGGGCCTCGTGGATCGTCGGGTCGAAGGGCTCGCCCTCCTTGCCGAACTGCTGGAGGCCCATCTTCGCGGCCACCGTTTCGAGCGATTCGGCGACCGACTTGAAGCCGCCGACCAGCTCGCCGTGCTCGCGGGCCCGGCCGATGTCGTCCAGGGTCGGGAGGAGCTCGGTCACGAGGTTCGCCGCGGCGATCTCCTTGACCGTGATCCGGTCCCGCTCCACGCGGCGACGGTAGTTCTGGTACTCCGCCTGCAGGCGCTGGAGGTCGGCCGTGCGCTCGGAGAGCGCCATCTTGGCCTGGTCCAGCTGGGCGGTCAGTGCGACGTCCTTCGCGGCGTTCGCGGCGTCGGCCGGGGCCGCCGAGCCCTCCTCCGGGGAGGAGGACTCAGCGGCCTTCGGCTCGGCGTCGTCCGCGCCGGAAGAGACGTCGGGCTTCTCCTCGAAGCCCGGAGTCTCCTCCGTCATCAGGCAGCGCCGCCCTTCTTGTCCTTCTCGTCGTCCACGATCTCGGCGTCGACGACGTCGTCGTCGGCGGCCTGACCGGCACCCGGGGCAGCACCCTCGGCGCCCGGGGCGCCCTGGGCCGCACCGGCGTCGGCGTACATGGCCTGGCCGAGCTTCTGGGACACGGCGGCGACCTTCTCGGTGGCCGTACGGATCTCAGCGGTGTCCTCGCCCTTGAGCTTTTCCTTCAGCTCGGTGACCGCGGTCTCGACCTCGGTCTTGACCTCGCCGGGGACCTTGTCCGCGTTGTCGGAGAGGAACTTCTCCGTCTGGTACACGAGCTGCTCGGCCTGGTTGCGGGTCTCGGCGGCCTCGCGGCGCTTGTGGTCCTCGTCCGCGTACTGCTCGGCCTCTTCGCGCATCCGGTTGACCTCGTCCTTCGGCAGCGAGGAGCCACCGGTGACGGTCATCTTCTGCTCCTTGCCGGTGCCGAGGTCCTTGGCAGCGACGTGCATGATGCCGTTGGCGTCGATGTCGAAGGCGACCTCGATCTGCGGCACGCCGCGCGGGGCCGGCGGCAGACCGGTCAGCTCGAACATCCCGAGCTTCTTGTTGTACGCCGCGATCTCGCGCTCGCCCTGGTAGACCTGGATCTGCACGGACGGCTGGTTGTCCTCGGCCGTCGTGAAGATCTCGGAGCGCTTGGTGGGGATCGTGGTGTTGCGCTCGATGAGCTTCGTCATGATGCCGCCCTTGGTCTCAATGCCCAGGGACAGCGGGGTGACGTCGAGGAGCAGGACGTCCTTGACCTCGCCCTTCAGAACGCCCGCCTGGAGCGAGGCGCCGATGGCGACGACCTCGTCCGGGTTGACGCCCTTGTTGGCGTCGCGGCCGCCGGTGAGCTCCTTGACGAGCTCGGCCACGGCCGGCATGCGGGTCGAGCCGCCGACGAGGACCACGTGGTCGATCTCGGAGAGGGCGATGCCCGCGTCCTTGATGACGTTGTGGAACGGCGTCTTGCAGCGCTCCAGCAGGTCGGAGGTGAGCTGCTGGAACTGCGAGCGCGTGAGCTTCTCGTCCAGGTGCAGCGGGCCCTCGGCCGACGCCGTGATGTACGGCAGGTTGATCGACGTCTCGGTGGAGGACGACAGCTCGATCTTCGCCTTCTCCGCGGCCTCGCGGAGACGCTGGAGAGCCATCTTGTCCTTGGCCAGGTCCACGCCGTGGTTGCCCTGGAACTGCTTCACCAGGTAGTCGACGACGCGCTGGTCCCAGTCGTCACCACCGAGGTGGTTGTCACCGTTGGTGGCCTTCACCTCGACGACGCCGTCACCGATCTCGAGCAGCGAGACGTCGAAGGTGCCGCCACCGAGGTCGAAGACGAGAATGGTCTGGTCGTCCTTGTCGAGACCGTAGGCCAGGGCGGCGGCAGTCGGCTCGTTGACAATACGCAGCACGTTGAGGCCCGCGATCTCACCGGCCTCCTTCGTCGCCTGACGCTCGGAGTCGTTGAAGTACGCCGGGACGGTGATGACCGCGTCGGTCACCTTCTCGCCCAGGTAGGACTCGGCGTCGCGCTTCAGCTTCTGCAGGATGAAGGCGCTCATCTGCTGCGGGTTGAAGGACTTGCCGTCGAGGTCGATCTTCCAGTCAGTGCCCATGTGGCGCTTGACCGAACGGATCGTCCTGTCGACGTTGGTGACCGCCTGGCGCTTGGCAACCTCGCCGACGAGCACCTCGCCGTTCTTGGCGAAGGCGACGACGGACGGCGTGGTCCTGGCGCCTTCGGCGTTGGTGATGACGGTGGGCTCGCCGCCTTCGAGAACGCTGACGACGGAGTTAGTCGTGCCCAGGTCGATGCCGACCGCACGTGCCATTTCGGATTCCTCCAGTTACGTACTTGAGTGGATCTGGCTCAAGGATGCATCACTCGAACGCCGCCGTCAACAGAGCTGAGTGGAGGAGGCTCAACTTAACGGCACTTATCTCACTCATACACTCCGCATCGACGCCGTGACCTGCACCATTCGCGTGTACAGGGGCTTGAGCCGCCGCTGCATCGCAGGCGTCGTGACCTTCTCCACGAGGTCCCCGACCCCGTTGAGCAGGGCCCGCTGGGGCGTCCGCCGGGTCGCCGCCAGGACGGCACCGGCCCGCTCCCGGAACTCCGCGTCCGACGCCGTCCAGAACCACGACCCCCGGTCCACCGCTTCCCCGTACAGCCGCTGGAAACCCAGATCCTTCTCGTGGGTGAGGTTCCACAGGGTGAGGCCGAGGATGGTGTCGCGGTCGGTGAGCAGCCGCCGCCAGGGGGCGGTGCCGATGAGGCGGACGTGCTCGCTGGTCTCCTTCAGGGGGACGGCGCGCAGCGCGTAGTTCATGAAGTGCTCGTCGGTGTGGAAGCAGGGCAGTCCGCGCGCATGCCTCTCCAGCGCCAACTCCCAGGCACGGGCGACCCGTTCGCGCAGGACCGGGCCCCACCGCTCGGGGATCGCGTAGAAGGACCCGGTGTACATGCCGTGCTCGGCGTCGCTCTCGCCGAGCTCCCGGTGCATGGCGTGGCAGGACCGGGCGTACTCGTCCAGCGCGGGCGCGCCCGGTGCGTACAGCGCGTCGAGGCGTTCCGTCTGGACGCCGACGGCCCCGTCGAGCGAGGCGAGGAGCGTGTCCAGCGGGCGTACGCACAGCATGTCCGGCTCGATGAAGACCTGGGTGCCGCCCCGCGGGGCCAGGGCCTCCAGGGCGTCCAGGTGGTAGAGCGAGCTGACCCAGCCGTGCCCCCACCCGGCGGGCGGCCGGTGCGCGAAGGGGGCGAGGACCGTCTCGACGCCGATCGCGGCGAGCTGCCCGGCGTACGGCTCGGGCAGCGGGTCCGCGGTGACGAGCACCAGGTCGGCGTCCGGCTGGAAGCGCCGTACCGAGCCGTACGCGGAGGCCATGCACCGGTAGTAGGTGTGCGCCGGGTCCTCGCCGATCCGGCCCCGCGACTGGGGGCTCTGGGCGGTGGGCATCCGCACGAAGGCCATGGCGACGGTGGTGCGGGCGGTGGCGCCCATCAGGCTCTCCTCGTTGTTCCCGGTACGGGGACGGGGCCGCCCCGCGCACTCGTCGGTTCCCCACCCGTCGAAGCCCCCGTCGAAGCCCCCGTCGAAGCTCCCGCCGCAGCCCCTGCCGGCGCTTCCGCCAGCGCCTCCGCCACCGCGTCGACGGCCTCCGCGATCCGGACGCCGCACTCCTTCAGCACCTCGTACGGCTGCCCGTACGGGTCCTCGATCGCGTCCGGGCCGGGCGGCAGCGTGCCGCGCCTGCCCGCCGCGTACGCCACCGGGTCGGCCCCCTGCGGAGCCCCCGCCGCCAGCCGCACGAACTCCAGCAGGGTGAAGCTGCGGCCGAGCGCCGACGGGCGCAGCCGGACCGCCGCCTCCCGGTGCTCCCGCTCCATCCCGAGCACGAGGGCGGCCCGGTCCACCTGCTCCGCGGTCAGCCGCCGGGAGGTGAACTCCCGTCCCTCGCCGCCCAGTTCCTCCAGTACGTCCCGGGTCGCCGCGTCCATCGGGACGGCTCCCGGCGGGCGGGTGCCCGCGCTGGCCGCCCGCACCCCCGCCGGCGCCCGCCGCGCCAGCAGCCGTTCGGCGAGCACCGAGCGGTGCACGTTGCCGGTGCAGACAAAGAGGACGGTGACGTCGTCCCTCACCGGTCCGCGCGCCGGGCGCTGGAAGAGGAGGAGGCGGCGGAAGCGGTGGGCTGTGCGCCGACGGTGCCCGCGCTCTCCTTCGTACGGGGCCGGATGCGGGCCAGCCAGCCCGCTCCCGAGATGCTTCCGGCGAGGCGGGCGGAGCCGCTCTGGGCGGGCACTTCGTAGGGCTGGTAGGAGCCGTACGTACCGTAGGCGCCCGGTCCACGGCGCTCGGGGGCCATGCTCAGCACCGCGCCGATCAGCCTGCCGCCGACCCCGCGCAGGGTGTCGGCCGCCGTGCTCGCCTGGTCGCGGCCGGTCTTCCCGGCCCGTACGACCAGGACCACACCGTCCGTCCTGGGCACCAGCGCGACCGTGTCGGCGACCGGGAGCACCGGTGCCGTGTCCACGATGACCGCGTCGAAGCGTCCGGCGAGCTCGGCGAGGACGACGCCCATCTGGCCCGAGGCGAGCAACTCGGCCGGGTTGGGCGGGACTTCACCGGCGGCCAGGACCTTCATCCCGCCCGGCCCGTTCTGCAGGACGTCCGTCAGTTCCACCGCGCCCACCAGCACACTGGTGAGGCCCGCGCCCTCCACCAGCCCCAGGTGCCCGGCGACCCGGGGCCGCCGCAGGTCGGCGTCGACCAGGCAGACGCTGCGTCCGTCGAGGGCGATGGCCGCCGCGAGGTTCACCGAGGTGGACGTCTTGCCCTCGCCGGGCAGGGCGCTGGTCACGGCGATGACGGTCGGGCGCTGGTCCACGGCGGCGAACTGGAGGTTGGTGCGCAGCTGCCGGTAGGCCTCGGCGCGCAGCGACCGGACGCCCTGCGCGACGACGAAGCCCTCGTCGGGCTTGCCCTTGTGGCCCTTGTCCAGCGGGATCGTCCCGAAGACGGGCAGTCCCAGTACGTCGCCGAGCGCGGACGCCGAGCCGATCGTGGTGTCCAGGTTCTCCCGCAGGACGGCGAAGCCGCAGCCGAGCAGCAGCCCGCCGAGGATGCCCGCCGCGTAATTGAGCAGCGGGCGCGGGCTCTGGGGGGCGCCCGGCACGGCGGCGAACTCGGCGACCGACAGCTTCACCGGCACCTTCCCGCCGTCCAGCGGCGTCTCCAGCTTCTCCACGGTGTCCGCGAAGCTCAGCGACACCGCGTTGGCGATCGCGGCGGCCCGCTCGGGGTCGGAGTCGCGCACCGCGATGTCGACAAGGACGGTGCCCAGCGGGGAGACCGCCTCGACGCGCTCGGCCAGTTCGGCGGGTTCCAGCGTGCCGGTCAGACCCAGCTCGTTGATCGCGCCGGTCAGCACGGGGGCGCTGCGCGCGATGTCCGCGTAGCTCTGCACCCGGTCCTGCCCGAAGTTCGAGATCTGGGCGAGCTGCTGGGCGTCGGCGACCGCCCGGGCGGAGACGAAGATCTTCGCCTCGGCCCGGTAGACGGGCGTGGTGAGCCAGGTCGCGGCACCGCCCGCCAGCGCACCGGCCGTCAGAAGCGTCAGGACGGTGATCCAGCGCCTGCCCAACACCCCCAGGAAATCGCGGATGTTCATGTCTGTGCTCCTGACGAAACGTCATGAAAAGTCTGATTCATGGCAGTCTGTGTGACCATAGACGCAATGCTCTTTACGGCCGGGCCGCATCTCCTGGGCGCTGCCCAAAATGCACCGGTCGGACGAACCGCCCCGCTCACCGGTCGGACGAACCGCCCCGCTCACGGGGCGGACCGGCCGCCCACCCTCGGCACCGGCAGCCCCCGCTCCCACGCGGTGCGCAGCGCGGGAATCCGGTGGCCGACGGGGGCCAGGCACAGCGGGAGCAGCGCGAGCAGCGCCCCGAGACAGCCGCTCACCAGCCGCAGCCCCGGGCCGCCCACGGCCGCCGCGGCCGTGCAGGCGCTCACCCACACCCCGAGCAGGCCGTGCACCCCGTACGTGCGCCACATCAACCCCATGCCCCACCGGCGCAGCTGGCCGGCGTGCCCGGCGAGGGTGGCCGCGAGGTGGGCGAGCCCCAGCACGTGCGGGCTCGCCAGCACTCCGCCGACCAGGCAGCCCGCCACCATGACTCCCGCCACGAGGAGTTGATCGCGCCAGACCCCGGCGTGCTCCCCGCGCGCCTCGTCGCCCTGGTTGCCGAGCATGCACAGCACCTGGAGTCCCAGCCCGGGCAGGAACCAGGGCACGAGCGCCCCCGCCTCCTCCCAGCCGGGGCCGAGCAGCACCACCAGCACGGTCGGCCCGAGCGCGGCCAGCACCCCGAGCACGCAGGCCAGCAGCGCGGAGGCGGCACTCAGCGCGGCGCCGAGCGCGGGCAGCGGGGAACGGCCGGCGGCCACGCAGCGGGCGACGGCCGGGGTGACGACCCGCCCCAGCCCCTGCACCAGCATCATCGGGGCCATGGAGGCGAAGTAGACGGCCCGGGAGTAGTGCCCGGTGACCGCGGGCCCGAGGGTGAGGCCCGCGGTCCACATGGGGACGCCGTACATCACCGACTGGAGCACCGCGCTGCGGGTGCACAGCCACAGCTCGCCGCCCAGGGCCGCGCCGCCCCACCGCAGCCCGCCGAGCCGGGGCCGCAGCAGGGCGAGTCCGCCCACCGTCTGCACCACGGCCGAGACGCTGAGGGTGACGGCGATGCCCAGGGGGTTCCAGCCCGTGGTGAGCAGCAGGACGGCGGCCGCGAACCCGGTGCACTGCCCGCCGAATTCGAGGACCGCGGCGGCCCGGTTGCGCCCGGAGCGGCGCAGCGCGGACGCGCACACGAAGGAGAGCGGGAAGACCGCGTTCTGGAGCAGCAACACCCGTACGAACGCGACCAGTTCGGGTACGTCCGGCCAGAGCACCCCGCAGACGGGGGCCGCGAGCTGGAGCAGCGCACAGGACCCGACGCCCGCGACGGCGGCCGTCAGCAGCGCCAAGCCGAGGAATTCCTCGGTCAACTCCCTTGACTTCAGCACGAGTTGAGTGAAGCCGACCATGGTCGAGGCGCACACGTGCACCAGGTTGAGGGCGATCGCGTACGCCCCGAAGTGCTCGGCGCTGACATGGCGGCCGGTGTACGCGGTGTAGCAGAGCTGGACGAGCAGGGCGGCGGCCAGCGCCCCGGTCTCCCAGCCGAAGCCGCCGACGAGGGCGCGGGCCCCGGGGCGGCCTTCGGTTCCCGCGGCGGCGCGGGCGGGGGCCGCGGGCCCCCCGGGAGGCGTACCGCTCACTCGTACTCGTCGTGGACCGGCTCGAACTCGGGCTCCGGGTTCTCCTCGGACGGCTCCTTGCGGGCCTTCTCCAGGGCGAGCAGTACCGGCTCGTCCTTCTTCACCGCGTCGAACACCCGCCGCGCCTCGGGCTGTTCCAGGTCGAGCCGGTACCAGTGGTCCGGGGCCTGGTGGTGCGGGAGGGTGGTGAAGGTGAGTGCCCCCTGCGGCAGGGCGCGCAGGCTGTCGGCGACCTCGTACAGCTCGCTGAGCGAGTCGAGTCCGGAGTCGGCGGTCAGCGAGGCGGTCGCGGCGTCGAGGACCGGGTAGAGCCGGGCGGGGTTGGTGAGGGTGCCGTTGCCGCGGATCTTGGCGACGAGCCGGTTCACGAAGTCCTGCTGGCGGCTGATCCGGTTGAGGTCGCTGCCGTCGCCGACGTACTGGCGGGCCCGGACGTAGCTGAGCGCGGTCTGCCCCTTCAGCACGTGCTTGCCCGCGCTGAGGTCGAGGCCGACGTTCGGGTCGTGCTCCGGCTTCTTGAGGTCCACCTCGACGCCGCCCACCGCGTCGACGATCTTCGTGAAGCCCTTGAAGTCGACGGTCAGGTGGTGGTCGATCCGGATGCCGGTCAGCTTCTCCAGCGTACGGATGGTGCAGGCGGCCCCGCCGAACTGGAAGGCCCAGTTGAACTGGGCGTTCTGGGCGAGGCTGTAGCCGCCGTCCGGGCGCAGGCAGCTGGGCATGTCCACCCTCAAGTCCCTCGGGACGCTGAGGACTTCGGCCCGTCTGCGGTCGGCGGCCAGGTGCAGCAGCATCACCGTGTCGCTGCGCTCGCTGCCGGCTTCCTTGCGCCAGTCGGAGCCGAGCAGCAGGATGTTCTGCGCGGTGCCCGGGTGCCGGGCGGGACGCTCGGCACCGTGCTCGGCGAGCGCGGCGGCGGTCGCCTCGTCGGTCCGGATGTTGCTGTCGATCTTGCGGTACGCCAGCCAGCCCGCGACCCCCGTCAGTCCGACGAGGACGGCCAGCCCGGCGCACATCAGCCTGAGCGTGCGGCGGGCCCTGAACCGGGCCCAGACGGAAGCGCTCGCGGGCGCGCCCTCGGACGTGCTCGCGGGCGCACCCTCGGGTGCGCCCTCGCCCTGTGCCGTGTTCTTGTCCTGCGGCATGCGTGCCACCCCTCCTCAGGCCCCCAGCACCAGTGCGGGAACCCGGTTCGTCGCGAACCAGTCGATCGTGCGGCGCAGCCCCTCCTCGACGGACACGGCGGGCTCCCAGCCCAGCGCGGTGCGCGCCAGCGTGATGTCGGGGCGGCGCCGGCGCGGGTCGTCCACGGGCAGCGGAATGTGCGTGACCCCGGAGACCGAATCGGTCAACTCGGCGATCCACTTGGCGAGTTCGAGCATGGACAGTTCGTACGGGTTGCCCAGGTTGACCGGTCCGGACACCCCGGAACGGACCATCTTCAGCACGCCGTCGACCAGGTCGTCCACGAAGCACAGCGAGCGGGTCTGGGTGCCGTCGCCGCTGACCGTCATCGGCTCGCCGTCGAGGGCCTGGCGGATCAGGTTCGGCACCACCCGGCCGTCGCCCGGTCGCATCCGGGGGCCGAAGGTGTTGAAGATCCGTACGATCCCGGCGTCCGTGCCGTGCACCGTGCGGTACGCCATCACGGTGGCCTCGGCGAACCGCTTCGCCTCGTCATAGCAGGAGCGCGGGCCGACCGGGTTGACGTTGCCCCAGTACGTCTCGGGCTGGGGGTGCACCTCGGGGTCGCCGTAACTCTCGGAGGTGGAGGCGAGGACGAACCGGGCGCCCTTCGCGGTCGCCAGGTCCAGGGCGTGCCGGGTGCCGTCGGAGCCGACCCGCAGGGTCTCCAGCGGGTGGCGGAGGTAGTCCACGGGGGACGCGGGCGAGGCGAAGTGGAGTACGGCGTCGACCGGTCCGGCCACCGCGATGCCCTCGCTCACGTCGCAGCGCAGCAGGCTGAATCCCTGACGTGGCATCAGGTGGGCGATGTTCTCCGGCTTCCCGGTGAGGAAGTTGTCGAGGCAGACGACCTCCTCGTACCCCTCGTCGAGCAGTCGACCACACAAGTGGGAGCCGATGAATCCGGCCCCTCCAGTCACCACGGCACGCATGCCGACCAACACCTCTCGCACCTTTTCGGCCCGGCCGGGTGACACGAGCGTGGCGTCAACCGCACCGGCTGCAGTTCATCGTGCGAGAGTCATTGCCACAAAACCGGCTATTCGCATTAAGTCGGTCAAAGATCCCACGAAAGGATGCGGCGATGCGGGCACCGTCCGCGAAACGCGCACTCGATCTGACCGGCAGCCTCCTGCTGCTGCTCCTCCTCGCCCCGGTGCTGGGGGCCTGCGCCGCAGCCGTGGCGCTCACCTCCCCGGGCGGCACCTTCTTCCGGCAGGCACGGGCGGGACGGGGCGGCGAGCCCTTCGAGATGCTGAAGTTCCGTACGATGCGCGCGTCGGCCGCCGCCGAACGGGCCTCCCTCGCCGCCCGCAACGACAGCGACGGGCACCTCTTCAAGATGCGCGCCGACCCGCGCATCACCCCCGTCGGCCGCTTCCTGCGCCGCTTCTCCCTCGACGAACTCCCCCAGCTGGTCAACGTCGTCCGCGGCGAGATGTCCCTGGTGGGCCCGCGCCCGCTGCCCGTGGAGGACTCCGGCTACACGGGCCTGGCGCTCGGCCGCCTCAAGGTGCTGCCCGGCATCACCGGCCTGTGGCAGGTCAGCGGCCGCTCCGACCTGCCCTGGGACGAGATGGTGCTGCTCGACCTGGAGTACGTGGACACGCACTGCCTCGCCGTCGACCTGGGCATCCTGGCCCGCACCGTCCCGGCCGTCCTCACCGCCAGGGGCGCGCACTGAACCGACCGGGCCGCGCACCGAACCACCCGGGGCGCGCACCCAACCATCCGGACCGCGCACCGAACCCCCCGGGACGGGCACGGAACCGCCGCCCGCAGCCCCGGCCGACGCACCCCGCACACCCTCCCGTACAGGAGACACGCCCCATGCCGCAGCAGTCGAGCAGCGCCACCGCCGCCGGACGCCCGTATCCCGACGACCGCACCTTCACCGAGCGCTATCTCTCCGGCCGCGAACTGTGGGGCGACGACTTCGGCCCCCAGGAGATCGCCGAGTGGTTCGAGGACGAGCGCGAGGGGTTCTCCTCGCTGGACAGCGCGCCCACCTCCGCCGACAACTTCGAGTACGAGGGCCTCAACGCCCACCACGGGTTCCCGCACCTCACCGGACGCGACTTCCCCCGGGCGCTGGGCGTGGGCAGCGCGTACGGCGGCGAGTTCCTGCCGGTGCTGGACCGGATCGGCGAGGTCACCATCCTGGAGCCCTCGGAGCACTTGCGCTCACCGTCCCTCCGCTCGGACAGCGGCCGCGAGATCCCGGTGCGCTACGTCGAGCCGGTCCCCTCCGGCGACATGCCCTTCGCCGACGGCACCTTCGACCTGACGCTCTGCCTCGGGGTCCTGCACCACATCCCGAACGTCAGCAAGGTGGTCCGCGAGATCGGCCGGGTGAGTGCGAGCGGCGCGATGCTGCTGATCCGGGAGCCCGTCGTCTCCATGGGCGACTGGCGCGACCGCGACCACCCGGGCCTGACCAAGCGGGAGCGCGGCATCCCCCGGCACCTGCTGGAACAGGCCGTACGGGACGCCGGGTTCACCGTCCGCTCCAGCCGCTTCTGCGCGTCGGTCCTCACCTCGCGGATCAGCCGGGTGCTGGGCCGCAACCTGTACCGGACCGCCTCGGGCGCCCGCGTCGACCGGGCCCTGTCCCTGGCCACCGCCTGGAACTACCGCTACCACCCGGCGAACGCCTGGCAGAAGCTGCGCCCCTCGGCCGTCTACCTGGTCGCCGAACGCACCTGACCGGGACGCTCGGCCCCCGCCCCGCCCCGCCCGCTCCGCGCACCCTCCGGGGCCGGCTCCTCCCGGGAGCCGGCCCCGGCCGCGTTCCCGGCCCCCGACTCCCGCAGCACCGTGAACACCAGCACGTTGAGCAGGAGGTACGGGCTGAACCCCGCCCCCCGCAGCGGCACGTCCGGCACGCAGGCCACCAGCAGGAGGCCCGCCAGGCACAGCGACAGCCCGGCCCCCGCCGGTGCGACCCGCACCGCCGTCACCACGACGACCGCCAGCAGCACCGCCAGCACGACCGCCCCGAGCAGCCCGGCGATGCCCAGCGTGTGCAGCAGCTGGTTGTGCGCGTGGTCGTAGGCGAGGTGCACCGGCGAGAGCGGGTCGTCGAAGAGCGCGGGCCCGTAGCCCAGCCACACGTTGGTGTGGAACGCCTCGAAGACCGCCTGCCAGGTGAGGTTCCGCCCGTGCAGGGTGGTCATCTCCTGGTCCTGGCTGAGCCGTACGAGCTGCTCGGGCACCCCGGGCACCAGCAGCAGCCCGCACGCCGCCGTACCCGCCGCCATGAGCCGTACGAAGACCGGGTGCACCCGGTGGGCGACCTCCCGGCGGTAGAGGAAGAGCAGCCCGACCAGGGTCATGATCCACGCCGTACGGGACTGGGCCAGCAGCAGCGTCACCGCGGCGACCGTGCCGTGCAGGGCCCACCACCGGGTGCGGACCAGCGGCACGCACTCCAGCACGAGCGCCATCGCCACCATCACCCCGAGCATCACCGGGTGGGTGGCGAGCCCGCTGAGCCGCCCGCCCGGGGTGAACTCCTCCAGGCTGAAGTTGGCGTTGCGGCTGGCCGTGATCGCCCAGTCCGGCACCGCCAGCAGTGCGGCCAGGCTGCCCCAGGTGTAGCAGCGCAGCACCAGGCGGGCCCGGCCCAGCAGCACGGTCAGCCCCGTGGAAGGGGCGAGGTAGAAGGCGAGCAGCACCAACGGGGGCAGCCACAGCCGCCAGTTGTCCGCCCCGCCGTGCTCGCCCAGCACGCCGGACACCACGGGGGCGGCGTACAGCGCGAGGAACGCCGCGATCAGCGGGGTGTCGCCGCGCCGCCCGCGGTTGCCGGTCAGCGCCACCAGGACCACGGCCGACGCCAGCAGCACCACCGCGCTGCCGTAGAGCTGACCGGCGTGCAGCCGCCACAGGGCCGTCGACATCTCCGCCCGGGCCTGGCCCCAGGCCGTCGCGGGCAGCGTCCCGTCCCCGCTGCGGTCCCAGACGACCACGGCGAAGAAGGCCGGGCTCAGCGCGATCGCGACGAAGAGCAGGGCGGCGAGCTGCCCGGCCAGCACGGTGGCACGGTCGGCGGGCCCGGAAGACGCCCGGCGGCCCGGGGAGTTGGGCGCACGGGGTGGGGAGGGGAGCGGGGAATGCGGCGCGGAGGGCGGACGGCTCGCTAGCGACATGATGCGAAAGTAGGCAGATTTCCCACCATTTGCTCCACCCCCTGCGCGAAGCGCTCCGCCATCCCCCCGATGGTGTAGTGGGCGGCATCCGTTCGGCAGACATCGCTCAGCCGCCGCAGTCGGGCCGGGTCGGCGAGCAGCTCCGCGACGGTGCGGACGTACGCCTCGATGCCGCCGTCCACCACCCGGGCGTTCTCGCCGTCGCGCAGGTAGTCGAACTCCGGTCCGTGGCACAGCCCGGCCGTGGTGACCACCGGGGTGCGCAGCGCGAAGGAGTCCACCGCCACCAGACCCACCTGGCCCGGCACCAGCAGCACGTCGCTCACCGCCCCGACCAGTGCCTTGTGGACGTCCCCCGCGGTGCGCCCCCCGTACACGACCACCCCCCGCTCGCGTGCGACCCGCTCCACCAGGTCCCGGTCCGGACCGTCCCCGGCGATCAGCAGCCGGAATCCCGGGAGTTCGCGGGCCAGCCGGTCGGCCGCGTCGAGGAGGAAGCCGACGCGCTTCGTCCGGTCGAGCGCGCCGATGTAGAGGCCGGTGCGTCCGGGGGTCAGCCCGTACAGCCGCCGGAAGGCGTCCGCCTCGGCGCCGGTGACCGCGTCCCGGGCCGCGACCAGCGCGTCGGTGTCGATGGTGTTGCGCACGACCGTGATCCGCTCGCCGGGGAAACCCGCTGCGGCCACCGCGCGGGCGCCGCCCTCGGTGTAGGCGAAGAACCACCGGGCCCGCCGGGTCATCCGCCGCTTGAGCGCGTCCAGCACCTGGCCGTGCCGCGCGTTGTACGTGGTCCCGTGCCCCCAGAGCGCGACCGCCGGGCCGCCGCCGGGCCGCAGCAGCGGCGGCAGGCTCTCCAGGTTGTGCAGGGCCTGCTCCAGGATCAGTACGTCGCTGTGCCCGCGCAGCGCCCCGAGGTCGCGCCACATCACGGTCCGGCCGCCGAACTCGAAGTCCCGCTGGGGCAGTTCGCACGCGCCGGGCAGCCGCACCGCGTCCCCCCGGGCCGCCAGCCGGGGCGCGGGCCTGCCGTGCGCCACGGTCAGGTCGATGCCGCGCGCCGCGAGGACGGGGCCGAGCCTGGCCAGGAAGGGGGCCCGGTAGCCGGTGATGTACGGCTGCACGACGGTGACCCGCGGACGGCGGGCGGCCCGCGCAGGGCGCTCGGGCCGCGGCACGGCGGGCCCGTACGGACCGGCGGACGGACCGGCAGGACTCATACGGCGCACGCGGCGGCCCCTTCACTGCTCGTGGACTTCTCGGCTCCCGTGCGGCCGGTTCCGGTGCGCGCGCGCAGGGCCGCCTCGTACGTACGCCCCATCCGCGCGGTCCACACCTGCTGCCCGTACCGCTCGGCGAACACCCCGGCGCAGTGCGCACGCAGCGCCGGGAAGCGGGTGTCCGCGTGCCGCAGGACGGGCCGGAGCGGGTCGTTCCAGCCGGTCACCGCGCCGGTGCCCTCCGCCCGTACGGCCTCGGCGACCGACGAGCCCGCGAAGGCGAGCACCGGGAGCCCGGCGGCGAGGGCCTCCGCGTAGACGAGCGGGGCGTTCTCCAGGCAGCGGCTGGGGAAGACGAGCCCGCGCCAGGAGGGCAGGCTGCGGCGCAGCACCGCGCGGTCCAGCGCGCCGAAGAAGCGGACGCAGGACGGCGCGGCGCGGCGGCAGTCGGCCGCCAGGTCCCCGTCGCCGACCACGTCGAGCGGCTCGCCCTCGGGCCAGGCGCGCAGCAGTTCCAGAATCCCCTTCTCCGCGCCCAGCCGCCCGACGTACACCCAACGGCCCTTGCCCGTGGTGGAGTTGACCGGCGGGGCGTCGGCCACGAAGTTGGGCACCAGCGTCAGCCGGTCGCCCGGGACGCCCGCCTTCTCGTACGTACGGCGGCTCAGCTCCGACAGCACGACGAGCGCGTCCGCCCGTGCGAGCAGCGGATCACCGGCCGCACCGCCGCGCCCGGCCCAGGCCAGCGGCAGTGTCGCCGCCCGCGAGTCCCGGTAGCAGCCTTCGCGCAGCCCGGCCCAGCGGTCGCCGTCCGGGCAGCGGGTGCAGGTGGCGCCGTCCCGGTAGAGGGTTCCGGCGGCGCACAGCGGACGGTAGTTGTGCAGGGTCGCCACCAGGGGGCCGGTCCAGCCGCGCACCCATGAACGCCCGTAGTTCGGGAAGAGGTTGTGGACGTGCACCACGTCGGGTGCGAAGGCGGCCAGCTCCCGGGCCGGGCTCGCGCCGCGCCCGGTGGCGACCCGGGCGGCGGCCCTCAACGGGTAGACGCCGCCCTGGAGTTCGTCCGTACGGGCGGCGATCAGGGCGACCTCGTGCCCGGCGGCGCGCAGGGCCCGCTCCTGGTCGCGGACCGCCTCGTTCTCGCCGCTGGGCGCGCCGGAGGCGTAGAAGCTGTGGACGAGGGCGATCCGCAGCGGGCTCACCGGCCCCCCTCCACCAGCCGGGGCGGGCGCAGGGCGATCCGGGCCAGGTAGGCGGGGTTGTTGCGCAGATAGCGCCGCCACAGCCGACGGGGCTCCTTGCCCAGCCGGTACGCCCACTCCAGCCCGCGCTCCTGCATCCAGCCCGGCGCCTGCGGCACCCGCCCGGTGTGGAAGTCGAAGGCAGCCCCCACTCCGAGCAGCACGGACGCCTCCAGGCGGTCGCGGTGTTCGGCCATCCACCGCTCCTGCTTGGGCGTGGACAGCCCGACCCAGACCAGGTCGGCCCCGGAGTCGTTGATCCGCCGCACGGCCTCCGCGTCCTCCTGGGCGGTCAGCGCCCGGAACGGCGGCGACCACGCCCCGGCGACCTTCAGCCCCGGAAAGCGCCCGGCCATCCGCTCACCGAGCAGCTCGGGAACACCCTCCGCGCCGCCGTAGAAGTACGAGGACCAGCCGCGCTCCGCCGCCCGCCGAAGCACCGCGAGCATCAGGTCGGGCCCGTACACGCGCGCGGTGTCCGGTGCCCCGGCCCGCCGGGCCGCCCACACCATGGGCATCCCGTCGGGCACGGTGAGCCCGGAGCGGTTGTGCACTCCGCGCAGCCAGGGGTCCCGTACGGACTCCATGACCCCGTGCACCCCGGTCACGCACACGTACGACCGCTCGCCGGGCGTCTCGACCCACCGCCCGATCTCGTCCACAGCCTGTGCGGGACGGGTCGCGCTGACCCAGGTGCCGAGCACGTCGACCCGCGCGGGGACACTCGCGCGGCCCGCACCGCTCGCGCGGCCCACGCTGCTCACACCGCTCACACCGCTCGCGCGGCTCACCAGGCTCACGAGGTGAAGTACGGTCGGCCGTCGAGCTGGGCGCTGACCTGGTCGTACACCCAGCGGTAGGTGCGCTCCAGACCAACGGTCAGCGGGGTCTCGGGCTCCCAGCCCAGCTCCTTGACGATGCGGGTGTTGTCACTGTTGCGGCCGCGCACGCCGAGCGGCCCGGGAATGTGCCGGTGCTTGAGCCGCACGCCCGCGATGCCCTCGACGATCGCGAACAGCTGGTTGATGCTGACCAGTTGGTCGGAGCCGATGTTCAGCGGATCGACGAACTGGCTGCGGGCGAGCCGCAGGGTGCCCTCCACACAGTCGTCGATGTACGTGAAGGAACGCGTCTGCTCGCCGTCGCCCCAGATCTCCACCTCGTCGGTCCCGGTGAGCACCGCGAGCGCGACCTTGCGGCAGGCGGCGGCGGGGGCCTTCTCGCGGCCGCCGGTCCAGGTCCCGTACGGGCCATAGACGTTGTGGTACCTGGCCGTGCGGGTGGCGAGGCCGAAGTCCTCGCGGAAGTGGCGGGCCATGCGCTCGCTGAACAGCTTCTCCCAGCCGTACCCGTCCTCGGGCATCGCGGGGTACGCGTCCTCCTCGCGCAGCGCGGTGACGTCGGCCTCGGTCTGCTTGCCCGCCGCGTACACGCAGGCGGAGGAGGAGTAGAAGTACCGGCCCGCGCCCGCGTCCCGGGCGGCCAGCAGCATGTGCGTGCTGGAGAGGACGGAGAGCATGCAGTCGGCCTTGTGGTTCTCGATGAACCCCATCCCGCCCATGTCCGCGGCGAGATGGAAGACCTCCGCGCCCTCGGCGCCCGCCATGGCGTCCGTGCAGCCGTCGAGCAGGTCCACGTCCCTGACCAGGTTGTCGGCCTCCGGGTGGGCCTGGTACCAGGCCGTCAGCGGCTTGCGGTCCACGCCGCGCACCCGCAGGCCCTCGTCCAGGAGGGCGCGGGTGAGGTGTCCGCCGATGAACCCACCGGCCCCGGTCACCACTGCGTCGATTGTGCCCATGGCAGCCATTGGCTTTTATCCCCTTTTCGGTCGGTAACACCGAAAGGTGTGCCACGAAGCACTGACCGACCCGGCCCGGCACGCCGCACCTCACGTCCGTTTTAAGGCATTTGACAGGCGCTCAGCTAATTTGTCATTCATGACGAAAGTATGCGTGATGGGACTCGGGTACGTCGGCCTCCCGCTCGCCGTACGGGCCGCCGAAGCCGGATTCCACGTCTTCGGAGTCGAGTCGGACGAACTGCGGGCCAAACGTCTGGACGCGGGCGACAGTCACGTGGAGGACATCCCCTCCGCCCGTCTGCTGGCCGCCCTCGACACGGGCCGCCTGCACGTCTCCACCGTCTGCGACACCCCGTACGACCTCTGTGTGATCGCCGTCCCCACCCCCCTGCGCGCCGGCGTCCCCGACCTGACCTGCGTGGAGAGCGCCGGACGCGCGGTGGCCGAGCACCTGCGGCCCGGCGCGACCGTCGTCCTGGAGTCGACGACGTACCCCGGCACCACCGAGGACCTGCTGGGCCCGATCCTCGAAGCGGGCAGCGGGCTGCGCGCGGGCCGCGACTTCCACCTCGGTTACAGCCCCGAGCGCATCGACCCGGGCAACCCGACCTGGCACCTGGAGAACACCCCCAAGGTCGTCGCCGGAATCGACCCGGCCTCGCTCGACGCCGTCCGCGCCTTCTACGACCGCATCACGACCCGCACCGTCCCGGTCACCTCGCTGCGCACCGCCGAGCTGACCAAGCTGCTGGAGAACACCTTCCGGCAGGTCAACATCGCGCTGGTCAACGAGCTGGCGATGTGCGCGGGCCCGCTCGGCATCGACATCTGGGAGGCGGTCGGGGCCGCCGCCACCAAGCCGTTCGGCTTCATGCCCTTCTACCCGGGGCCGGGGGTCGGCGGGCACTGCCTGCCGGTGGACCCCTCGTACCTCTCCTGGCAGGTGCGCCGGGAACTCCACCACGACGTGCGGTTCATCTCGCTGGCCAACGAGATCAACGAGCAGATGCCGGAGTACGTGATCCGCCGCATGGAGCGGGGCCTCGGCCGGGACCTGCGCGGGGCGTCCGTCCTGGTGCTGGGGCTGGCGTACAAGAAGGACACCGGGGACGTGCGCGAGTCCCCGGCGCTGCGGATCGCCGAACTGCTGGTCCGGCGGGGCGCCAGGGTCCGCGCGGTCGAACCGTACGCGGTCCCCGCCCACCTGCCGCCGGACGTGCTGCTGGTGGAGCTGACCGGGGAGGAGGTCCGGACGGCCGACGCGGTGGTCCTGGCCACGGACCACGACGCCTTCGACTACCCGCTGATCGAGCGGAACGCCGCCTACCTCTTCGACGCGCGCAACCGGTGCGCGGCGGCGGACCGCCTGTAGGTCGGGCCTCGCGCAGGCCACTCAGGCCGTACGCAGCCACAGCGACGCCGGGAAGTGACCGCCGCCCGCGCCCAGGCCGTCCCGGTCGGACTGCGGCCGGTACTCGGGGAAGACCTTGCGCAGGTCGTCGGTGCGGTCGTAGTGCAGGTGGGACAGGCAGGCCAGGATGCCGACCCGGTCGTTCCCGGTGAGGAAGGCCCGCACGAGGGAGGTCTCCGCCCAGTGGAAGGGGGAGTCGAGGAGGTCGCGCTGGTAGTCGTACGGGAGGTAGATGTCGTGGATGTGGACGATCACCCCGGCGGCGAGCCTCGGCAGCACCTCCAGCACCAGGAAGTTGGTGTCCGCGCCCGGTCCCACGACATGGCTGGAGTCGATGAAGAGCACGTCGCCCGCACCCAGCGAGGTGAAGACGTCCAGGTCGACGCTCTGCACCGGGCTGCGGTGCAGGGTGACGCGCGGGTCGTCGGCCAGCCAGGGCCGGGGGTAGGGCTCGACGCAGACGACGTCGCCGCCCTCGCCCTCCTCGGCGTTCAGCTCCAGGGCCCGCAGCGCGATCCGCGTCGAGACGCCGCTGCCCACCTCCAGGTACCGGCGGGGCTTCACGGAACGCAGGATTCCGTGCAGGGCCTGGGCCTCGACGTAGCCGTAACCGGGCCCGGAGGCGGCGGACCTGCGGTAGAGGGCGTTGCCCTCGTACTCCGTCGCGTACGGCAGACAGGCCCGCCGCAGCCACTCGATCTGCGCGTCCAGGTCGACCCGGATGCCGGGCAGCTCGGAGGGGGCGCACCACTGGGCGCGGGACTGCTCCAGGGCGCGGAGGTCCGGGGCGGAGGAGTAGTAGTGGCGCGGGGAGACGAGGACGCCGAGACGCGAGAACAGCCTGTTGGCGGCGGTGGCGGCACGCCGCTTGAGGGAGATCATGCGCGCAACGTAGCCACATGATCACTGTGCGGTACGTCAGGACGCGCCGCGCGCGGGGGCCGGACGGACGCCCGGGGCGGGCCTCGGGCGCGACCTCGCATGCACCCCCGGATGCGACCTCTCTCACTGAGGGTCGCCTGAGCGACACAGATCACCGGTCGTCTGGATACTGTGCGACGGCATAAGTGGGTAATCTCAGCTCGACTGGATAAGTTACCGCTTAGTAATGCCTGGGACCCGGCACCGGCCGGGACCGCCCCCGGGCACCCCCGTTACCCACCCTCGCAGGCCCGAGGAGCCCCCAAATGCAACTCGCCGCGATCATCGTGTCGCTGGTCCTCATGGCAGTCGGCGTCGCGCTGTTCGGCCGTGCGATCTTCCAGATCTATCGCTTCGTACGGCTCGGACAGCCCGTGCCCGCCGGCACCCGTACCGACTACCCGTGGCAGCGCGCGGTCACCGTGGTCAAGGAGTTCCTCGGCCACACGCGCATGAACAAGTGGGGCGTCGTCGGCGTCGCGCACTGGTTCGTGGCGGTGGGCTTCTTCTCGCTGCTGCTGACGATCGTCAACGCCGTCGGCCAGCTCTTCCAGGCCGACTGGATGCTGCCGATCATCGGCGAGTGGGCTCCGTACAACATGTTCGTGGAGTTCATCGGCACGATGACGATCGTCGGCATCGCCGTGCTGATCGTGATCCGCCAGCTGAGCAAGGCGAACAAGCCGGGCCGCAAGTCCCGCTTCGCGGGCTCCAACGCGGGTCAGGCGTACTTCGTCGAGTCGGTCATCCTGATCGTCGGCATCTGCATCTTCACGCTGCACGCCCTCGAAGGCGCCCAGCACCACGTGGACAGCTACGAGGCGTCGTTCTTCATCTCGTACCCGGTCGTCGCCTGGTTCCGGGGCATGGACCTCTCCACGCTCCAGCAGCTCACGTACTTCTTCGCGGGCCTGAAGATCGCCACCTCCTTCATCTGGATGATCACGGTCGCGCTCAAGACCGACATGGGTGTCGCCTGGCACCGCTTCCTGGCCTTCCCGAACATCTACTTCAAGCGCAGGGCCGACGGCGACGTCGCGCTCGGCGCGCTGCTGCCGATGACCACCGGCGGCAAGGAGATCGACTGGGAGGACCCGGCGGAGGACGCCGTCTTCGGTGTCAGCCAGGTCGAGCAGTTCAGCTGGAAGGGCATCCTCGACTTCTCCACCTGCACCGAGTGCGGCCGCTGCCAGTCGCAGTGTCCCGCCTGGAACACGGGCAAGCCGCTCTCGCCCAAGCTCCTGATCATGTCCCTGCGCGATCACGCGCACGCCAAGGCGCCGTACCTGCTCGCGGGCGGCGGCAAGGACATGGAGGGCAACGAG
This sequence comes from Streptomyces sp. NPDC087440, assembly GCF_044744005.1. Taxonomy (NCBI): domain Bacteria; kingdom Bacillati; phylum Actinomycetota; class Actinomycetes; order Kitasatosporales; family Streptomycetaceae; genus Streptomyces; species Streptomyces sp. NPDC087440. The sequence goes on from NZ_JBIUXN010000002.1 coordinate 566,272, forward strand.
AAGGCCACTCCCGAGCAGTTGGCCGACGTACCGGCTGCGGCCCTCGCGGAGGCCGAGCGCCCCCTCATCGGCACCCTCGAAGAGAACGGCGTCATCGACCCCGACGTCCTGTGGTCCTGCACCACCTGTGGCGCCTGCGTCGAGCAGTGCCCGGTGGACATCGAGCACATCGACCACATCGTCGACATGCGCCGCTACCAGGTGATGATCGAGTCCGCGTTCCCGTCCGAGGCGGGCACGATGCTCAAGAACCTGGAGAAGAAGGGCAACCCCTGGGGCCTGGCAAAGAAGCAGCGCCTGGAGTGGCTCAAGGAGCTCGACTTCGAGGTGCCGGTCGTCGGCAAGGACATCGAGGACCTCACCGAGGTCGAGTACCTGTACTGGGTCGGCTGCGCGGGCTCCCTCGAAGACCGCGCCAAGAAGACCACCAAGGCCTTCGCCGAACTCCTCCACATGGCGGGCGTCAAGTTCGCGATCATGGGCGGCGACGAGAAGTGCACCGGTGACTCCGCCCGCCGCCTGGGCAACGAGCCGCTCTTCCAGCAGCTCGGCCAGGAGAACGTCATGGCCCTCAACATGGCCTTCGGCGAGGAGTACGACGACGACGGCAAGGTGACGGAGGACTCCAAGAAGCCCCGCGCCGCCAAGAAGATCGTCGCCACCTGCCCGCACTGCCTGAACACGATCGGCAACGAGTATCCGCAGATCGGCGGCGACTACGAGGTCGTCCACCACACGCAGCTGCTCCAGCTCCTCATCGACGAGGGCAAGCTGATCCCGGTGACCCCGGTCGAGGGCCTCATCACGTACCACGACCCCTGTTACCTGGGCCGTCACAACAAGGTCTACACGCCGCCGCGCGAGATCATGTCCGCCGTCCCGGGCCTGCGCCAGCAGGAGATGCACCGCCACAAGGAGCGCGGCTTCTGCTGCGGCGCCGGTGGTGCGCGGATGTGGATGGAGGAGCGGATCGGCAAGCGCATCAACAACGAGCGCGTGGACGAAGCACTGTCCCTGAACCCGGACATCGTCTCGACCGCCTGCCCGTTCTGCCTGGTCATGCTGACCGACTCGGTCAACGGCAAGAAGAACGACGGCAAGGCCAAGGAGTCCGTGACGGTCGTCGACGTCGCGCAGCTCCTGCTCGAATCGGTCAAGACGCCGATCGACCCGGCGGCCTCGGAGGAGTCCGAGGACGCGCCGGAGCCCGAGCCGGTGAAGTAATACGTACGGACGCATGAGCGGCCGGTTCTGCCTCGGGGGCGGAACCGGCCGCTCTTGTTATGCCGGGGTGCATGCGCCGTCGTCCTGTGTTGCTGCTGTTTCTCGTCTTCGCCGTCATGCACGTCGCCCTGCTCCCCCAGTGGGTGTTCAGCGGGGACTCCTACCGGTACGCCGTCGCGGCCCTGCGCCTCACGGGCACGCCGGAGGGGGCGGCGCACGCCGAGGCGCTGCGGGCGTACTGCTCGGCGCAGGACCTCCAGCCGTACGCGGACTGCCTCGCCGACGTCCCGGCGGGCCTGCGCCCGTACGGCGAACGGTACGAGTCGATCTTCGCGGCGCGGCCCGGCTACCCCCTGCTGACCGCCCCGCTGGTCCTCGCCCTGGGCGTGCTGCCGGGGATGTGGCTGACGGGGCTCGCGCTGTCGGTGGTGTCGGCGTGGCTGGTGGGGCTGCTGCTGCGGGAGGCGGGGTACGGGCCGCGGGCGGTGCTGGGCGGGCAGGCGCTGCTGCTGTTCGGGCCGCTGGGGTACTGGTCGATGCGCCCGCTGACGGAGGGCGCGGTGCTGGCCTGTGTCCTGGCCTGCACGCTGGGGGCGTACCGGCTGGTGTCGGGGCGACCGTCGGGGGCGTGGGTGCCGCTGGGGGTGGGGTTCGGGGTGCTGGCGGGGGTGAAGTACTCGTCGGCGCTGATGGTGGGGGTGGGGCTGGGGGTGGCGGGGCTGGTGCTACTGGTGCGGACTCATCTCGTACGTCCGGATCTCGTACGTACGAGGAAGGCCGCCCGGCACCTGGCGGTGGCGGGCGCGTCCGGTGTCGCCGGGTTGGCGGGGCTGTCGTGGCTGCTGGGACTGCCGGGACCGGCGGTGGCCGCGCAGGACCTGCTCACGGAACACTTCACACGGCCCGACGTGGCGAACCCGGGGACGCGGATCGCGATGCTGGCGGTGCGGTACTGGGCGGAGTGGGCGCGGGACGAGACGGCGTTCGTGGTGCTGCTGGGGCTCGCGGGGTGGCTGCTGTGGCGGCGGGGGGACGCGCGGCTGGCGGTGACGGTGGCGGCGGCCGGGGCGGTCGGCTTCCTGACGGCCTCGGCGCTGCCGGGGGCGAACGAGCTGGACCGGCTGTGGGTGCTGATGTGGCTGCCGGTGGTGGTGGGGCTGCCGGGGCTGGGCCGGTTCGTCGGTCCCCGTACGACGCGCGAGGAGGGACCGGAGTGGTCACCTCCACTCCGGTCCCTCCCGGGAACGCGTACTGCCGGCGCTGCTCCTGCTGAGGCTGCTCCTGCCGGCGCTGCTCCTGCCGGGGCTGCTCCTGCTGGGGCCGCCGGGGGTCAGCCCTCCTGACGGTTGCGGCGCACCATCGCGAAGCCGAGGCCCGCGGCACCGACGGCGGCCAGACCGCCACCGGCGGCTATCAGGGTGCTGTTGCTCGCGGAACCGGTGTTCACGCCCTCGGCACCGGCCTTGACGCCGCCCTTGGGCACGGTGCCCTGCGGGACGACCACGCTGCCCGTGGTGGCCTTGCCGGGGGTCGTCACGACCTTCTGCTGGTAGACGTGGGTGTGCGTGGTGCTGTGGGTCTGCTTGTGACCGCTCCCGTTGCCGTGGCCGTGGTTGCCGTTGCTTCCGTTGTGGCCGTGACCGCTGTGGCCGCCCTTGCAGTTGCCGCTGCCCTGGTTGTGCTTGTGGCCGCCGCCCTCGGGGCAGTAACAGTCCTTGCCGGTGGTGGGCTTGGTGGTCGGCTTGGTGGTGGGCTTGGTCTGGCCGGTCTGACCGGTCTGGCCGTTGCCGTCACCCTTGCCGGGCGTCTTCACGACGTTCTCGTCACCGGTATCGCCCTTGCCGTTGCCGGAGCCGGTCTGACCGGTCTGACCGTTGCCGTCACCCTTGCCGGGCGTCTTCACGACGTTCTCGTCACCGGAGTCACCCTTACCGGTGTTACTGGTGTTACCGGCATTGCCGCTGCCAGGCGTCTTCACGACGTTCTCGTCACCGGAGTCACCGGAACCGGCGGCGGGCGCGGCCGGGGCGGGAGCGTCCTGCTTCGGAGTGCTCACCGTCTGGTCACCGGCCGGAGCCGGGGCCTCGTCCGCGAAAGCAGCGGCAGCCGGGAACGCGAGGGCCGCGACGGCCCCGGTGGCGACTGCGGCGGTACGGAAAGTGCGTCGGGTAGCGCTCATAGAACTGATCTCCCTCAGATACTTCGTCTTCGCTCTGTCTGCTTTGTCGGCCTTGCGACCTTTTGTCTCTCAGCGACAGCGACGAAGTTACGTGGATCACATGTGCACCACCCATCGGGAATGTAACGAAAGACACCAGACCGCGTCTCATCCACGTAAATACCCCCAATCCTCAACAAACTCTCACCGCATCCGGCCCGCCCGACTACGCTCCGCACCCTCCTGCGGGCCCCCCGGGGTTCCCCTAGGGGATGTCACAGCTCGGCGGCAAAGGCCCCCGGATCCGCCACCGCCCGTCCCCGGCCGTATCCGGAGCGGGTACGTTCGTTCGCGTGGCTGGATTCAGGATCGGACGCGGCCGGGACAACCGCACGCAGCAGGAACCGCAGCGGCAGCAACCGCAGGCGCAGCCGTACGGGGGACAGCAGGCACCGCCGCACCCCCCGTACGGCGGTCAGCAGTGGCCGCAGAACGCGGGTTACGGGCACGGGGCCCCACGGGGCAGCGGCGGATACGGAGGCGGCGGCTCCGACGAGCCGGAGTACTTCGGCGACCCGCAGGGCGGCTACGGCTCACAGGGCAGTTACGACCCCCGGGGCAACGCCCCCTACGACCCGTACGCACAGGGCGGCCCCGCCCCGTACCAAGCGGGCCCCCACGACCCGTACGCCGCCAACAACCCCGGCCACACCCAGGCCTTCAGCGTCAACGAGGACCCCTACGGCGACGGCAACACCTACCGGGCAGGCAACACCCCGGCCCCGCCGATCGGCCCGCGCCTGCACTGGAAGCAGCTGCTCTCGGGCATCGTGCTGCGCCCGGGCGCGACGTTCTGGCAGATGCGCGACCACCAGGTGTGGGCCCCCGCACTGATCGTCACGTTCGTCTACGGCATGCTCGCGGTCTTCGGCTTCGACCAGGCCCGCGAGGACACGATCAACTCGACCTTCGCGAGCGCCATCCCGTACGTCCTGATCACCGCGGTCGCCATGACGCTCTGCGGCCTGATCCTGGGCGCGGTGACGCACACGGTCGCCCGCCAGCTCGGCGGCGACGGCTCCTGGCAGCCGACGGTCGGCCTCTCCCTGCTGATCATGTCGATCACGGACGCCCCGCGCCTGCTGCTCGCCCTCTTCCTGGGCGGAGACAACAGCCTGGTGCAGATCATCGGCTGGGCGACCTGGCTGGCGGCCGGCGCACTGTTCACGTCAATGATCAGCAAGTCCCACGACCTCCCCTGGCCCAAGGCCCTGGGCGCCTCGGCGATCCAGCTGGTCGCACTGCTCGCCCTGATCAAGCTGGGCACGCTGTAGCCAGAACGGCACACGGAATACAACGAAGGGCCCGGCGCGATGCACTCGCCCCGGGCCCTCCCCCGTACTCCCACCCACTCCTACGTGCCCCTACCTGCTTACGCGTCGAGAATCTGCCCGTCGCGCCGCACGACGGGCTTCTCCACGGACCACGGGAAGTTGATCCACTCGTCGGTCCGCTTCCACACGTACTCGCACTTCACCAGCGAGTGCGACTTCTCGTAAATCACGGCACTGCGGACTTCCGCCACGTGCTCCAGGCAGAAGTCGTGCACCAGCTTCAGCGTCTTCCCGGTGTCCGCGACATCATCAGCAATAAGAACCTTCTTATTGCTGAAATCAATGACGTTCGGAACGGGCGCCAGCATGACCGGCATTTCCAGAGTCGTCCCGACCCCGGTGTAGAACTCCACATTCACCAGGTGGATGTTCTTGACGTCGAGCGCGTACGCGAGCCCACCCGCCACGAACACACCACCGCGCGCGATGCTGAGCACGATGTCGGGCTCGTACCCGTCATCGGCGATCGTCTGCGCCAGCTCGCGCACCGCGTGCCCGAAGCCCTCGTAGGTCAGATTCTCTCGTACGTCACTCATACCGGCTATCACACCTGCGTCCGATGGAAATTGAGGAAGGACCGCGAGGCCGTCGGCCCGCGCTGCCCCTGATAACGGGACCCGTACCGCTCGGACCCATAGGGAAATTCAGCCGAAGAGCTCAGCTGGAACAGACACAGCTGTCCGATCTTCATCCCCGGCCACAACTTGATGGGCAACGTCGCCAGATTCGACAGCTCCAGCGTCACGTGCCCGGAAAAACCGGGGTCGATAAACCCGGCCGTCGAATGCGTCACCAGCCCCAACCGCCCGAGCGAGCTCTTTCCCTCCAGCCTCGATGCGAGGTTGTCGGGCAGAGTGATCGTCTCGTACGTCGAAGCGAGCACGAACTCCCCCGGATGCAGGATGAACGCCTCATCCCCCTCCGGCTCCACCAGCCGCGTCAGATCGGCCTGCTCGACGGCAGGGTCGATGTGCGGATACCGGTGGTTCTCGAACACCCGGAAGTAGCGGTCCAGCCGGACGTCGACACTCGACGGCTGCACCATGGATTCGTCGAACGGATCAATACGTACGCGTCCGGCGTCGATCTCGGCCCGGATGTCCTTGTCTGAGAGAAGCACCCACCGAGGATACGCAGAGCGCGCGGGCCCGCCCCAATCGGACAACCCCACGCGCTCACCCGCTGCCGCTTCTCCTACTTCTCTCCGCCGACCGGCACGGCATGCCGGAGCCGCGCACACCGGGGACACCTCACGAGCCTCCCGGGCCCGATCCGCCCTTCACCGAGCTGCCGCATCGGGAACGAAGAGGTGCTGAACACGTGCCCCTCGGCACAGCGGACGACGGTGCGATCGCGATCCATCTAGTCCCTTCCCCAAACCACGCGTGGACGAAGCTGCCACATTAGGGGATATACAGGACGCCCCACCAAGCGGCACTCCGCACTCCGCGCACCCACCCCTGGACACCTCGATCCCGACATGGGGTACAGTGTCCGACGATGCGGCAGAAGCTCAACGGCCGTTTTCGCGGGTGTAGTTTAATGGTAGAACATGAGCTTCCCAAGCTCAGAGCGCGAGTTCGATTCTCGTCACCCGCTCCACGACAGACCCCCAGGCCGGCGGCCCGGGGGTTCTTTGTTGTCTGGACCGGATCAGGAACCGCTTCCCGCGCCGCTCCTGGCGTTCGCTCATTGGAGCGGAGCGCGGAACGCTCCGCCGTAGAGCTCGTCGAGGCCGATGAGCAGTACGCCGTCCTCGCCTTGTGTTCCACGTGACACCTCACGCCGCAGCGAATCGCTGAAGCCGGCTGCGCTGAAGCAGGCCAGCTGGCAGCGGCTGGTGTCCACGCCTCGCGCGGTGAGGACTTCTCGGGCCCTGGCCAGCCTCTCCAGGTGGCTCAGGCCCATGACGGTGCCCCATTTCGCCTCTCCCAATAGGTGGACCGATTGTTTGCTGCCCCCGGACCCGGGTTCCACCACGGCTACGTCGATCTGCGTCTGCCGCCGTGCCACGGGGTCCGTCACCACTCCGCCTCCCACCTCCCCCAGGGAGGAGCGGAGCAGAGCCCGGCCCGGCCCGAGGATGTACTCGCGGCACACCGTTTCGAAGTGCGGGCCGGCAACCTGTGCCGCGAAGCGTTCCGCGGACTGCGCCCACACCTCTCGCGCCTGTCCGCTTTCCAGCCGCGCCCAGGCGGGCCGCATCACCGCCTCGTAGAAGTTGATCAGTGGCTCGGTGATTCTGTACTGGGACTTCCCGGCTCGGAAGACGTCCGCTTCACGTGCGAGAAGGTGGCTGTCCTCCAGGACATGGAGGGGGTGTGAGATGTCCACCGACTTACGGCCGATGTACCCCGCGATCCCTCCTCGGGTGGAATTCCCCTGAGCCACCGCGGCAAGGACCGAGTGGTACAAGGCTGTGTCCCGGATGTCCGCTTCCTCGGCAAGCAAGTACCGGGCTTCACGGAAGAGAGGACTGAAGGGCGAGAGGACCGTACGGCTGATCCAGTCGTCGAACTCCTCCAGGCTGGTGGGGACGTCGTCCGCGAGGAACTGCCGGCGGTACGCAGGTGTGCCGCCGAGCACGGCGTGAAGACGGGCAGCGAGCGCGGGGTCTTCAGCGACCCCCCAGAATTCAGCCGCCGCCCGGTACCCGAAGGGCCTTACGACAAGCTCCAGTTGAGCCCGCCCTCGCAAGGGCGCAGTACTCGCCAGCAGTCCGCCCATGACGGACATCGCCGAACCGCACAGGAGAAGCCGCATCCGGCTCTGCTCAACCTGGAACCGGTCGACCTCCCGCTGGATTATCGACGGAAGCTCCGGAGCGGTCTTCGCCAAGTACGGAAATTCATCGATGACCACAAGCAGTGGAGCCTGAGAACTTCGCGGCGAGGCCAGCCCGAACAGGTAGGAGATCGCGTCGTCCCAGGTGGCGAAGGCAAAGGGGACCGGCGACCCCACGTGCTCCGCAAGAGCCGCAGCGAACTGGCGCAGGGATTCCGTCTCCGTCGCCGCCGTGGCCCCAAAGTAGAAGCCCCCCTGCTGCTCCACCAGGGCGCGCAGCAGGTAGGTCTTGCCCATCCGCCGCCTGCCGCTGACGATCCCGAGCATGGCGTGCGGCAGGGGTCTGCTCACGAACGCCGCGAGAGCGTCCCACTCGACGCTCCGGTCGAAGACATGTGCCGGCTTGGGTGGGTGCCTGGGACTGGACACGAGAGACACTCCTTAGGAACGTACTCCTATGGAGTGTACTCCTCAGCATTGTCCGCCCGCCTGGAGAGGACTCCGCGCGCACCCGCGGTGCAGCGACCCTGTGGTGCGTCAGGTACTCGCCACAGCCAGCACGGAACAACAAAGCCCCAAGCCGGTGGCTTGGGGCTTTGTTGTTCCGTGCTGGGGGCAGATGCGGCAGGGGCCACGGCCCGTGCCCAGGAGTCCAGGCCAGGTCAGATCTGCCGCTTGAGTTCGCGAATGGTCGCGGGAAGTGCGAAACAGAGGCCGAGGGAGGTCGCGAATGCCCCGCCTCCGGAGAGGAGGGCGGTCGTCGTGCCGACGCCTGTTCGGAACAACATCACCATCACCACGAGTCCCACCACCATGGAGCAGGCGGCGAACAGTGCCAGCCAGAGCTTCCACGTACGCCCGGCACGGGCTGTCGGCTCGGTCATGGAATGGGTCCTTCCGGAAGTCATGGGCGAGTAGGGGAGATCGATCGGGCGGCCGGTCACAGCGGCTCCACCAGACCGTGCAGCAGATACTCACTGAGCTCGGTGCGCAGTTGACCGAGGGAGGACGCGTACGCGGCGCACTCCTCGACACGTCGGCCTAGATCGCCGAGAAGCTCGACGCACCGCCGCTGCTGCTCGATCGGAGGCAAGCGCACCGGGAGGTGCCCCAGGGCGGCAGAGCTGAGCGAGGGGGCGGCAGTGGCTGCGGCGCGGTGGGACATCCACTCCCGTGCGTACTGGAGGCCGAGGTAGGCATGGAGGTACAGCGGATCGATCGCGGCGTCCTGGCGCACCCGCAGACGCGTCACGTTGGAGCTGAGCAGCCAACCGGACTGTTCGCCGGAAACGAGTGCGGGTTGCTGTTGTGCTCCTGTACGTACGCAGACGATGTCGTCCGGGAGCAGGCGGAACTTGGCGAACGGCTCGGCCTTGTCCCTTGGGATCCGGATTCGGGGTTCGCCCGTGATCTTCCCGCCGCTCAGGTCCTGGGGAAAGACGAGAGGAACCTCGCCGTCCTCCGAGCGCGCCCGTGCCGGAAGGCGGGTGTAGGACGGACCTGCCTGGATCTCGCACAGGTCCGCAAGGCGGGCTTCCTTCCAGCCGACGGGTCCCGCGCTCGGGCGGTAGCCGCTCCCCTGCTCTGCGGCTCGTTGCTCCAGCGAGAGCAGCACGTCCCTCTGCCGGACGGCTTCAGCACCGACCTCGTTCAGTCGGGCAGCCTCGGGGGCAGCCCCGTACTTCCCGCCCCCGAGGTGGTCGGCAGGCCGCAGTGAGGACTCCTCGTCGGCGACGTCCGCCCGTGCGACGGCGATCGCCGGGAGCGCGGGACCGGATTCCTGAGCCGGGAGTTCCTTGCCTTCCAGCCACGGGCGGACGAGGGCCACAATCGCATCGGTGTCGGCGTCCCTCAGCACTCGTCGACGTCCGGCCTTCACCCCCAGGCCCTGAGCATCGACGAACAGGATCTCCTCCCTCTCCGGACGCTCGGTGCGCCGCAGCACCCACAGGGAAACCGGCACGGGGGTCCCCGAGAAGAGGTGCGACGGGAGTGTAATGACGCACTCCACCGCCGTGCGGGCCAAGTTACGGCGGATCTCCTGCTCGGCGGAGTGCACCGAGTTGCCCGCCTTCACCGGCATGATCACCACCGCCCGGCCGCCAGGCTTGAGAGCGTCGAGGTCGTACTGAAGCCAGGCGAAGTTGTCGTTGCCCCGTGGTGGTTGTCCGTAGGGCCAGGCGCCCCTCGTCCGCAGCCCAGGACCAGCCGCGTCGCTCATGTTGAACGGCGGGTTCGACAGCACGACGTCCGCGACCCGGTGCGTGCGGTCGGGTGGCCACTTGTCGGACCGGCTGCTGGTCAGCACCGGTTGTACGCCGAGATGCAGGAGCCGAAAGCTGGCAACCGCCTGCAAACGGCCGTCGAGGGTCTCGCCGTACAAGGGGCCGCACGCATCGCCCATGTGCTCTTGCGCGGCGGCCAGCATCTCTCCGCCCCGCATGTAGGTGTCCAGTACCGTGGCCTGCCGTCCGGGCGTCAGTACGAGTTTCGCCGCCAGCGAGGCAAGCCCCGTCGGACTGCAGAACTCCGTGCTCTGGAGACCTTCCCGGCTGTTGAACGACTCCAGCACGAGCGGAAAGGCGCCGGGGCCTGCCCCGGCAGCCGTTCGTACAGCTGTGGTGAGGTCGCCCCAACTCCGCGGCTGCAGTCGCAGCAAGCTGCTCCGCATGTCGGTGCGGTCACCACTCCGACGCAGCGCCTCCTGGGCCAGACCGCCGAGGTGGCGGAGCAGCCCCCGCACGTCCCGGGTGCTGTGTCCCGCCGCCATCACCTTCTCGACGCCGCGCCACTGCGCCGGCGCCGTGTGCCGCATGGACAACACGGCGAGGCAGAGATGCACGTAGTCCGCCGTCGGCGCCGGGCCCCGCACTTGGTCCGCGAGGGGTCCCATGAGTTTCGCGACGGCCTTCTCGTCCGCAACTGTGGTGCGCCGCTCGCGTACCTCTGAAGCTTCTCTCCCAAATCCCTTACGGCTGCTTCCGGTTCGAGAGAAACGATCGGCGTAGGTGGACCCTGTCGGCTCCCCGTCGCGCAACTGCTGTGACGGGATCACTCGGTTCGCCAGCCATCGGGTCACCTCGGCCTCGTGGAAGAGTTCCGTGTCACCAGAGCGCTGAGGAGCGGGGAAGTCCCTGTGCCGACGGGCCCAGTTCGATACGGCCGGACGCTTCACGCCGGCGCGCTGTGCGATCTCCTTACGGGTAACAAAGCCGGTCTGTTCACCGTGCTCCAGCTCCATGATGGCTCCCGCCGGTTGCGTCGGTTGAGCTTCCGATGCGAGGAACGTACGAGGTGGAACGCTCGTCTGCCAACTGCGCATTCACAGTGCTCAGTTCGACGTTGTGGTCCTGCGGTTCCACACGCGCCCACCGCAGGACCACGTGCGGCGGCCCAGAGAAGGGGAAGTGCCAGCTCAACAAGGCTTTCATCACCGCTCCTCACGCAGAGCCATGCGTTCAGAGGGGTTAACAACAAACCTTCAGACCGTCACGGCTGGGATATCAGGCGGGCGGGACCGAAATGTCCATGAGCTTGCGAATGACGGCCGGGACGGCCTCCCGCGGCGGGTAGATCCGATGGCCCGCCTCGGATGCGCTACTCATCCCGGATGCAGCCTCCGCCAAGGAGGGGGCGAGCTACCGAACAGCCGACGGCGCCATGCATACTCCAGCATGCTTGACGCATGTCCTCCACGACGCGCATCACCGTCACCTTGCCCAGCGACCAGGTGGCCGAGCTTCGCAAGCTCACGGACAACGTCTCCGGGTACGTGGCGGAAGCGGTGGCCCGCCAGATTCGGCACCGGCTACTCGGTGATGACCTGCGGCGCCACGAGGAGGAGCACGGCAGCTTCACGGAGGAAGAGCTCGCTGAAGCTCACTCGAAGATCTTCGGCAATGCCGACGCCGATGAGCGGTCGAGTGCCGCATGACGGAGCGCGTCGAAACCGTCGTCCTGGATTCCGAGGGGTTGTCGGCCTGGGTCGCGCAGGACCGGAAGGTTCTTGCGATGCTGCGGGTGTTCCATGGCATGGGCGCGGACCTGGTCGTGGGGACGAACACGATCGTGGAAGTCAGCCATGCGCGTACGAACATGCCTCGGCTGAACTGGGCGCTGTCGCGGGTCAAGGTGGAAGCGGTCACCGAGCAGGCTGCCAAGGCGGCTGCTGAGCTGCTGAAGCAGAGCGGGCTGCACGGGCACAAGTACGCCATCGACGCGACCGTGGCGGAGGTGGCCCTGCGGCAGCCGGGGCTGGTCGCGCTTCTCACCTCAGACGCCGACGACATGACGCAGTTGTGTGGTGGTCGCGTCCACATGGTCTACCTCTGAACCAGAGGAAACCTCGACGGGGGTACCTCCGCCGACACCGCCGGGCCGAATACGGCCGATTCGTGGCTTCACAGCCGGGGCGAGGGGCAGGACGATCTCCGCAACCACCGCAGCAGTGGCAGGGTACTCGTTCGAGGGGGTCGGCGTGGCGAAATGTGGTGCGCGCACCAAGACCGGCGGCCGTTGCCAGCGGAAGGTCGTGACCGGCACTTCCCGTTGTCCCGTACATCAGGGGGCTTGGTCGGCATACGGCGTGGCCCAGCGCAAGGAGAAGGAGGCGCAGGCGAAGAAACGCGGGATACGGAAGAAGCGTTAGCGCCGACGCAGAGGGCGGCGGCTGCCGGGCCGGAGCGGAGCCAGGCTCACCCCGAGAGGTCGATGCTCACATCGTCCCCGGCGGTCGTGCCACAACGTGCCAGTAGGAGCGGTAAACAGCGGTCACCAAGGGCTTCACCTAAGCTCCTCAGATCACCCTCAGCTGGCCATCGCCCCAGGTCAAAAGCCACTCACGGCCCGAAGTGCAGGGTGATTCCCAAGCTCAGAGCGCGAGTTCGATTCTCGTCACCCGCTCCACTGCGAACCCCCAGGCCACCGGCCCGGGGGTTCTTTGTTGTGCGGACCGCATCAGGAACCGTGCCCCACCTCTGCACCACCTGGGGAGGGCGTGAACTGGCCCGTGCCCACGATCTTGAGAAGGGCGAGGCGTTCGGCGGTGTCGCTGCCGACGGGGGGTGTATGGAGAACCACGCGCTGGTCTCCCTCCGGGGCGAGCAGGACCTGGCAGTCCAGGTCGACCGGGCCGATCAGGGGGTGCAGGACACGCATGCGGGTTGCCCGGCGTACGGCGACCTCGTGCAGGTCCCACAGGGCGGTGAACTCCTCGGAGGCCGCTGTCAGCCGCTCCACGAGGCGGGTCGCGGCCGGATCGCCGGCGCGTCGGCCCACGGCCGCCCGCAGGTCCGCCACGTGCAGGCGGCTGTAGTACGCGTGCTCCTCCGGCGGGTACGCGACGCGCTGGGCCGGGTCCGTGAACCAGCGCCAGACCACGTTGCGCCCGTGCTCCGACACTGAGCACACCCCGCCCAGCAGGGCCTCGGCCATCGGGTTCTGCGCCAGTACGTCGCCCAGGTCGCCGAGTATCTGGACCGGGGTGGCCGGCAACTGGTCCAGCAGGTGCAGCAGCCCCGGGTTGACGTGGTCGCCCGAGGTACGGGAAGCGGGCGGGCGTCGGCCGGCGAGGAGGTGGAGGTGGTCGCGTTCGTCTTCGGACAACCGAAGGGCGCGGGCCAGGGCTGCGAGCATTTCCGGCGAGGGTTGCGGGCCGCGGGCCTGTTCGAGGCGGGTGTAGTAGTCGGCGGACATGCCCGCGAGCTGGGAGACCTCCTCGCGGCGCAGCCCCGGGGTACGGCGACGGGGCCCGGCCGGAAGGCCCGCGTCCTGGGGGCTCACCCGGTCGCGGGAGCGACGCAGGAAATCAGCGAGTGCCTCGCGGTCGATCTTCATGGCGTCATCCTGCCGGACGCCCGCGGGCCCAACCAGGGACTGCCGATCCCAGGGTAAGGAGGTCTCTCCCGGCCCCTGTCGGGCGACGGCACTGTTGGTCCGGCCGGAGCACGGATGCCCCGGTCAACTCACCGACAGGGAGCATTCCATGGCCATCGTCAACGTCAACGGCGCACAGGTCCACTACGAGAAGACCGGTTCGGGCCCCGCCCTCGTCCTGGTCCACGGAACCGGCTCGGCCGGTGCCGCCCTCAACTGGGGAAGCACCGCGCCCCGGTTCGCCGCGCACCGCACGGTGATCGCCCCTGACCTCTCCGGCACCGAGGCCACCGTGGACGACGGCGCCCCGCTGACCGCGGAAGGGCTCGCCGCCCAGGTCATCGCCGTCATCGAGGACGCGGTGGACGGGCCGGTCGACCTGCTCGGCTTCTCGATGGGCTCCACCGTCGCCGCGACGGTCGCCGCCCTGCGGCCGGACCTGGTCCGGCGGCTGGTCCTCGTCGCCGGGTGGGCCCACACCGACAGCGACGAGTACCTGCGCAGCCTCTTCACTCTCTGGCAGGACCTCGGCACCTCCGACCCCGCCTCCTTCGGCCGCGCGGTGGCGATGACCGGCTTCAGCCGCGGCTTCCTCAACGCCATCGGCCGCGCGCAGTTCGAGGCCCTCATCCCCAACATGCCGCCCACCTCCGGCACCCTGCGCCACATCGCGTACGACCTCCGGGTGGACATCCGGTCCCTGCTGCCCCGTATCGACGCCCCGACCCTCGTCGTCGGAGGCACCCAGGACCTCACCGTCCCCGTCGAGCACAGCCGCGCGCTCCACGCCGCGATCCGGAACAGCTCCTACGCCGAGATCGACGCGGGCCACGTCATGCTCTTCGAGCAGGAGGACGCGTTCATCAAGCTCGTGACCGACTTCGTCAACGTTCCCGTGACGACCGGCAGGTGAGCGGAGACCGTACCGATCGCGCAGGACCGAGAGGTCCTCGCGATGCTGCGGGTGTTCCACGACATGGGTGTCGACACCGTGCGGCACCCGCGTCCGGGGGTCGGCATGGCGAAGTGCGGTGCGCGCACCAAGACCGGCGGTCGTTGTCAGCGGAAAGTCGTGACGGGCACTTCCCGTTGCCGCGTACATCAGGGTGCTTGGTCGGCATACGGGGTGGCCCAGCGCAAGGAGAAGGAGGCGCAGGCGAAGAAGCGCGGGATACGTGGGATACGTGGGATACGGAAGAAGCGTTAGCGCCGACGCAGAGGGCGGCGGCTGCCGGGCCGGAGCGGAGCCAGGCTCACCCCGAGAGGTCGATGCTCACATCGTCCCCGGCGGTCGTGCCACAACGTGCCAGTAGGGGCGGTAAGCAGCGGTCACCAGGTGCTTCGCCAGAGCTGTACGCGAACGACACCAGGAGGCCATCACCCCAGCTCAGAGGCCACTCACTGGTCGAAGTCCAGGGTGATTCCCAAGCTCAGAGCGCGAGTTCGACTCTCGTCACCCGCTCAAGGCAGTACCTACAAAAGCCCCGGGCCAGCGGCCCGGGGCTTTGTTGTTGTTGGACCGTCTCAGGCGGCTCGTGACGTCCGCATCCGGGCACGGGGGCTCTTGCGCATCACCCGCGGCGTCACAGCGAGGAGAGAAGCCAGATCAGCAGCTCTCGGAGTACGACGCGGACGACCCCCTCAAGAAGGATGCGCAGAGCCTTCCTGAGGAGGCGCGGGCAGGCCGACCGGAAATCCTTGATGCTCCTCTTGCCCGAGCGCTTCCGTGTGGTGAGGCGAGCCCGCAATGTTGACGTATGCATGACACTTCCTTACGTATGACGGCTTGGCCGCATCCCGCGTCGAGCGGGTGTCTGATGAAGTGCCGTGAAGGTAGGGCGGCGCGTGGTTAGCCCCGCAACCCCTGCTTGTCCTGGGCAAACGAAGCGTGGACGAGGAAGGGGACACAGAGGGGGGCGGGTCGGGTCGGCCCGCGCAGGGCCGCCTGGCGGCATGGAGTCCGCCGCCGTCGAGCGGGCTGTCCCCCTCACGCGTCGCACACGGAGCACGCGGGGTGATGACGAACAGCCCCCGTCGCCGTAAGCGGCAGGGGCCTGCGGGCGTGCACCGCTCCGGGTCAGAGTCCGTTCGGGGCCTCGGCGCCGACGACGGTGGTGGGGCTGTCGGCGGCTTCTGAGCACTGTTCGGTCATCGCGCGCTTGAACTCGGCGCTGCTGTACGTCTGCTTCTCGGCGGCGGTCAGGTCGTACTCGCCCGTCGTCGGGTTCGGGTCCGGGTACGCGGGATAGCCGTGCGCGCGGGCACAGGCGCTGAACCTTGTGAGCTTGGCGGCGAAGTCGGCCGGTACCTGCGCCGGCGGAGCGGCGTCGTCGGCCGGGAGCAGGTTCGCGCATTTCGCTTCGGCGGAGGTGTGAACCTTCTCGTCGAACGCGTCCTTGTCCACGCGGAGTTGGCCGTCGTCACGCTTCTCCAGGAGTACGCCGCGCTTCTCCAGGCACCGGTAGTAGGCGACTTCTCCCGCGCTCGGCGGCGCCGACTTGCCGGGCGCCGCCTGGGCGGTCCCTCCGGAACAGCCGGAAACAGCCAGGGAGACGAGCAGCATCGCCACCCCGATTCCGGGCACGGCGACCGGGCGTATGGGCATGAGGACTCCGATGGGGGACTGACCGGGGCTACCGAGAGCGCCAGGACCGCCCGGGCTGCCCGCAGGAAGGTGTGGAGGACGGGCCTGCGGAGGGGGGTGCACCTACCGCGTGAAGATCCCGCGATGACGGACCCTATCGGTTGGTCTCTTTCGTGGCTACGGGGCAACTCGCTGCGCCTGTACGTCATTTGGGATGTGCCGGGGCATCACTGCGCTGGGGATCGATACGTACGCCGCGCCCGTGGAAGTGGGTGGGCCGTTGCGGCGGGGTGGCGCGGCGTTTGCGGGTGTCGTTTCGTCGGCATGAGGGCCCTTGGGCAGGGGCTCCGGTCGGCATGCCCCGGGCGGACCCCTGCGCCGTGCGGGACGGGGGTGGGGCGGGGACGATCGGGGGAGGGCCGGTGGTGGTCCGGTGGTGGAGGGAGTGCGGGTGAGGTTCGAAGAGCTGGCGAGGGCGTCGCGGCGGGTGGGGGCCGCTTCGGGGCGTACGGAGAAGGTGGCGCTGCTGGCGGAGGTGTTCCGGGTGGCGGGGGCGGGTGAGGTGGCGCTGGTGGTGACGTATCTGTCGGGGCGGTTGCCGCAGCGGCGGGTCGGGGTCGGGTGGGGGGTGCTCAAGGAGGCTGCGGGGCCGGCGGAGGTGGCGTCGTTGGAGGTGGGGGAGGTGGATGCGGCGCTTGAGGAGATCGCGGGGGTCGGGGGGAAGGGGGCGCGGGCGGAGCGGAAGCGGTTGGTGGACGCGTTGCTGGGGGCGGCGACGGAGGAGGAGCGGGAGTTTCTGGTGCCGCTGATCCGGGGGGAGGTGCGGCAGGGGGCGCTGGACGCCGTGGCGGTGGAGGCGTTGGCGGCTGCGTACGGGGCTCCGGTGGAGGGGGTGCGGCAGGCGCTCATGCTCGGGGGGTCGCTCGGGGAGGTGGCGCGGGCGCTCGCGGCGGGCGGGGCGGAGGCGTTGGGTGCGTTCCGGCTGGAGGTGGGGCGGCCGGTGCTGCCCATGCTGGCGCAGAGCGCGAAGACGCTCGCGGAGGCGGTGGGGCGGGTGGGGGTCTGTGCCGTGGAGGAGAAGCTCGACGGGGTGCGGATCCAGGTGCACAGGCGTGGGGACGAGGTGCGGGTGTTCAGCCGGACGCTCGTGGAGATGACGGGGCGGGTTCCGGAGGTGGTGGAGGCCGTACGGGGGCTGGGTGGTGGGGACTTGGTGCTGGACGGGGAGTTGCTGGCGGTCGGGGCGGACGGGCGGCCTCGGCCGTTCCAGGAGACGTCGGGGCGGGTGGGGAGCGCGGTCGGGGCGGACGGGGTGCCGGTGGGGGTGCCGCTCACGCCGGTGTTCTTCGACGTGCTGTACGGGGAGGGGCGCGAGCTGCTGGATGTGCCGGACGCGGAGCGTCGTGAGGTGCTTGAACGGGTTGTGGGGGATGGGGAGTTGAGAGTGCGGAGGGTGGCGCCGGTGGGGGTCGGGGAGCTGGGCGCGGCGGAGGAGTTTCAGCGGGAGGTGCTGGCGCGGGGGCACGAGGGGGTCGTCGTGAAGGGGCTCGACGCGGGGTACCGGGCGGGGCGGCGCGGGGCCTCGTGGGTGAAGGTGAAGCCCGTACACACGCTGGATCTGGTGGTGTTGGGGGCCGAGTGGGGCAGTGGGCGGCGGACGGGGTGGCTGTCGAATCTGCACTTGGGGGCGCGGGGCGAGGACGGGTCGTTCGTGATGCTCGGGAAGACGTTCAAGGGGCTGACGGACGAGGTGCTGGCGTGGCAGACGGCCCGGCTGAAGGAGCTGGCGGTGGCCGAGGAGGGGTGGGGGGTGCGGGTGCGGCCGGAGCTGGTGGTGGAGATCGCGTTCGACGGGGTGCAGAGGTCGACGCGGTATCCGGCGGGGGTGACGTTGAGGTTTGCGAGGGTGGTGCGGTATCGGGAGGACAAGGGGGTGGGGGAGGTTGATGGGGTGGGGGTGGTGAGGGGGTTGTTGGTGGGGTGAGGGTGAGGGTGCCGGGTGGGTGCGGGTGCGGCCGGGGCGGGGCTGCTGGCCGGTGGGGGTCTGGTGGGCAGCCGGTGTCGGGGCTGGGCCAGGGGCGGTACCCGGGTGGGCCGGGAGCGGGAGGGGCCGCCCCCTTGCCCGCCCGTCCCGCCCCCCAGGGGGCCCCGCCGCGGGGGCTAGGGGGGAGCGGGGAGGGCGGCTCCGGCGCCCAAGGGGGCTAGGGGGAGGAGGAGGAGGGGGAGGGCGGCCCTGGCTCCCAAAGGGGCTACAGGAATAGGGGCGGTGCCCAAGGGGGCGGGGGTGCGGGAGGGGCGGCGACCAGGGGGGCGGGGGTGCGGGAGGGGCGGCGACCAAGGGCGCGGGGGTGCGGGAGGGGCGGAGCCCAAGGGGACAAACATGCAGGAGCGGGCGGAGCCCAAGGGGACGGACATGCAGGAGCGGGCGGAGCCCAAGGGGACGGACATGCAGGAGCGGGCGGAGCCCAAGGGGACGGACATGCAGGAGCGGGCGGAGCCCAGGGGGGAGGGGCGGCAAACGGCGCAGCCCAGAGGGGCTGCAAGAGAGCGGAGCCCAGGGGGCTGGAGCGGCAAGAGGGCGGGCCAAGAGGGGTGGCGGGGTCTTTGTCGCAGCGGAAGGATGCGTGGGCTTCGTAGCATGCGGATCATGGACTACAGGGCGGGATCGGCACGAGAGCTGACCGACGACGAGGTCGAGCTCGTCGCGTACGCGCGGCGGATCGTGGATACGCAGGGCGACGGCGAGCAGGGGGTGCACACCATGGGCGCCGCCGTGCGCGGCGTCGACGGGCGGATGTACGGCGGGATCAACCTCTACCACTTCACCGGCGGGCCCTGCGCCGAGCTCGTCGCGCTCGGGCATGCGCGGGCGTCCGGGGCGCGGGGGCTGACGACGATCGTCGCGGTCGGGGACGGCGGGCGCGGGCCGGTCGGGCCGTGCGGCCGGGACCGGCAGGTGCTGCTCGACTACCACCCCGGCATCCGGGTGCTGCTGCCCACCGCCGAGGGCGTACGCAGCGTGGTCATCGAGGACTTGATGCCGTACGGGGCGCGGTGGACGCCCGACGAGGGGATGGCTCCGGTGGGCCAGGAGGAGGGGCAGAAGTGAACGGTGCGCTGGTGGGGGCCGAGTGGCTGCTGGAGCGGGTGGCGGCGGGGGGTGCGAGGGCCCTGCCCGGCGAGGGGGCCCGCACCGGCCAGGGACCTCGGCCCGGTGAGGGGCTCCGGCGCGGTGAGGGGCCCCAGCCCGGTGAGCGAACCCAGCCCGGTGAGGGAACCCAGCCCGGTGAGCGACCCCGGCCCACTGAGGGAACCCAGCCCGGTGAGCGGCTCGTCGTGCTGGATGCCTCCGTCGGGGCGCACCGGCACAAGGGACCCTGGATTCCCGGTGCGCGGATCTTCGACATCGACGGGGAGATGTCGGACGAGGGTGCCGCCGCGCCGCACACCATGCTGGGTGAGGAGCAATTCACTGAGCGGGTACGGAGGTTGGGAGTGCGGGGCACGGATCAGGTGGTCGTGTACGACGCCGCCGGGATCTACTCCAGCGCCCGCGCCTGGTGGATGCTGCGCGCGGCGGGCTTCGAGCGGGTGGCGGTGCTGGACGGCGGCCTGCCCGCGTGGCTGGCGGCGGGCGGCCCGGTGGTCGACTCCCCCACCGAACCCGGGACCGGCTCCCCCGCCGACCCCCGGACCGCCCCCTCCGCCGCCCACCGGACCGGACCCTCCGAACCCGGGACCAGCTCCCCCACCGCCCCCCGGACCCACTCCCCCGCCGCCGCCCGGACCGCCCCCTCCGCCACCCCCCGGACCCACTCCCCTGCCGAACCCCCGCCCCGCACACGCGACTTCACCGCACGCCTCTCCCCCGGAGCCTTCGTCGGACGCGAAGAAGTGCGGGAGGCACTGGGCGCGCCCGGCGTCCGGGTCCTCGACGCACGCTCGCGCGGGCGGTTCGCGGGTACGGAGCCGGAGCCCCGGCCCGGGCTGCGCGGCGGGCACATGCCGGGTGCGGTGAACCTCCCGTTCGGCGAGCTTCAGGACGGGGAGGGGCGGATGCTTCCGGCCGGGCGGCTGCGGGAGCGGTTCGACGCGCTCGCCCCCGACGCGCGGCGGCTGGTGGTGAGCTGCGGGTCGGGCGTGACCGCGTGCGTGCTGGCGCTGGGGGCGGAGCTTGCCGGGTACGGGGAGCGGGTGTCGGTGTACGACGGCTCGTGGAGCGAGTGGGGACTGGAGGGGGCCGGGACGCCGGTCGTGGTGGAGGAGGCCTAGAGAGGCCCACGTGGTCGGCTTGCGTCAAGCCCGCATCAAGGTACGGGCAGGAGTTGGCGGTATTCGTCAGTGAAGCGTCAACTCCCGTCGAGCGGTGCGGGTTTCCTGCTTAACCTCCCCTTATGGGACCCGATGGAGGACCTCTCGGCGAGACCGCTCACGACGCGGAATGGGCCGATGCGGTGCGGCACGCCCTGCGGTGCGCAGGGGCGTTCCTGGCGATGCTGCTGGTGGTCGACGCGGGCGCGGAGACGTCGAGTTGGGCGCGGACGGCGGTGTGGGTCGGGCTGGCGCTGTTGCTGCTGGTGATCCTGGTGCCGGTGCGGGTGACGGCGGGGGCCGGGTGGGTGTCCGTACGCGGTGTGCTGGGCGAACGTGTCGTACGGACGGACCGTCTGGTCGCCGTGCGCTGGGCGGAAGGAGTCGCGGGCCGGGTGGTGCTGCGGGACACGGAGGGCGGCCGGGTAGAACTGGACCCGAGGGTCCTGGTCGCGAACCCGCAGCTGTGGCACCTGGTGGACGAGGGCGTCCGGGCCTCCCGGGCGCAGACGCTGCGGTGCGGGACGGCGGAGGTGCGGCGGCTCGGCGAACGGGTCGACGGGGAGACGGCACGGGCGGTGTTCCGGGTGTCGGGGCTGGAGTGACGGCCCGGGGCCTGCGACCGGGGTGAGCGAGCCCCCGCCCGAGCCCGCACCCAGGCCCCCGCCCGAGCACCCACCCAAGCCCCCAGCCGGGGCGCCCGCTCGGGCCACGACGCCCCCCGCCCCCCCCCCCCGATCAGCAGCTCACGTCCGACGCCGGACGCACGCCCCGGGTCAGGAAGGCCGTCACGCGGGCGTCGCCGCAGCTGTTGCCCGTGCCCAGGTAGGAGCCGTGACCTGCCTTGTTCACGCTGATCAGGCGGGTCCGGTCGCCCAGCGCCTCGCGCATCTTCAGGGCGCCGAAGTAGGGGGTGGAGGGGTCGCGGCGGTTCTGGACCATGAGGATGTTGGAGGGGCCGGAGGAGGTGATCCGGGTGGGCTGCTCGGCCGGGGTCCATTTCCAGTACGAGCACGGGGTGATGTTGGCCGGGAAGCCCGCCGTGAGGGGATACCGGGCGCGGTCCTCCCGTACGGCCCGGCGGTGGGCAGCAGTGGTGCCCGGGCCGGTGGGCCAGCGGACGTCGTTGCAGATCACGCCGATGGTGGTCGCGGCATCGGCGTCCGGGAGCGGGCCCGCGATGTCGGGGGTGAGGACCGGCTTGACCTTCGGGTCCGTACTCGACGCGGCGGCGATCAGCTTCGCCAGGGCGGGGTAGTTGGCCTCGCCGTACAGGGCGTTCTGGAGGGCCTGGCGGAGGTGGTTGCCGGTGAGGGGGGTGCCGGGGGTCGTCGATTCCCTGGGGGTGCGGTCGAGGCGGGCCGCGAGGGAGAGCACCAACGGGCGTACGCGGGAGGGGGTCCGGGCGAGGCGGTCGGTCCCCCGCGCCGGGTCGGACGCCCAGGCCGCGAAGTCGGGGAAGGCCTCCTCGACCGCTCTGCCCGTGTTGTACATCCAGGTCCGGGCGAGACGGGCCGGGTCGGGGTCGGCCACGCTGTCCAGCACCCAACGGTCCGTGCGCTGCGGGTACTTCTGGGCGTACACGGCCGCCGCGTACGCCCCGTACGACGTCCCCCACGCGGACAGCCTGCGCTCGCCGAGCGCGCGGCGCAGGAGGTCCATGTCGCGGACCTGGTTGGCGGTGGTGAGGCTGCGCAGGACCGCGCCGCCGTTGCGGGCGCAGAGGTCGGCGGTGCGGCGGGAGCGGTCGATGTTGGCGTCGATACTGCCGTCCGGGGCGGGCCAGGAGCGGAGGGTGGTCAAGTGCCGGTCGGTGGAAGGGAGTTTGCAGGTGGCGCGGGTGCTGTTGCCGGTGCCGCGGGGGTCGAGGGCGACGAGGTCGTACGTGTCGCCGAGCTCGGCCCGCAGCTTCGTGCCCTTCTGGGTGAGCCGCTGCACCCCCGACCCGCCCGGGCCGCCCGCCAGGACCAGCAGCGCCCCGCGCCGCTTGGCCGGGTCCTCGCTGCGGACGCGGGAGACGGCGAGGGAGAGCTGCGGCCCGGCGGGGTCGGCGTGGTCGACCGGGACGGAGAGGGTCGCGCACTCCTGGGTGGCGGGCCCCCCGAGGTCGGTCCGGGCGCACGGCGTCCAGGTGAGAGCGGGCCGGGGGTCGGCCTGGGTGCGGGGTCCCGTGGCCTGGGTGCCGGTGGCCTGGGCGCTCGGGGCGGCGGCCAGGGTGCTGATCGCGGCGGCGGTGGAGAGGGCGAGGAGGAGGCTCTTCGAGCGGTAAGTGGGCATGTGAGAAAGCTATTTGGGGGTGACGTGCGGGCCCATCGGGCGGCCTGGTGACTCGGAGGTGGGGGTAGCCCCCGAGTCACCCGCGCAGCCCCGCCCGGGGCGCGGAGACGGACGGACACACCCCGAGCCCACGCACCCCAGGCCCCAGGCCCCCCGGGGCCGATCGAGCGGCGGCCGACCGCGAGGGCGGCGTGTTGGGAGCCGCCGAGAGAAGCGCGCAAGGTATTTGTGTGCTTATGACCTTTTTGGTCCTGGCTCACTTCGTCGTCGCACTCGGCGCCGCCCCCCTCGTCCGGCGCTGGGGGCCGCGTGCCTTTGCCCTGCTCGCCGTCCCCCCGGCCGTCGCCCTCGGGTGGGCGCTGACCCGGTGGGGGGAGGTGGTGGACGGACGCCCGGCCGAAGAGGCGTGGACGTGGATCGAGGAGTACGGGGTCGAGGTCGCCTTCCGGCTCGACGCACTGTCACTGCTGATGGTGCTGCTGGCGGCCGGGATCGGCGCGGTGGTGCTGCTGTACTGCGTGAGCTACTTCGAGGCGGGCGAGCGTCGACTCGGGCCGTTCGGCGGGCAGTTGCTCGGGTTCGCAGGGGCCATGCTGGGGCTGGTCCTCGCCGACGACCTCATGGTGCTGTATCTGTTCTGGGAGCTGACGACCGTCCTGTCCTTCCTGCTCATCGGGTACGACTGCGAGAAACGGGGTGGGCGGCGGTCCGCACTCCAGGCCCTCACCGTGACCACGGTCGGCGGGCTCGCCATGTTCGTGGGGTTCCTGATGGTGGGGGAGGAGGCGGGGACGTACCGGATCTCGAAGATCCTCGACACGCCCCCCGCCCCCAGCACCGCCCTCTCCGTCGCCCTCGTGCTCATCCTGTGCGGGGCCATCGCCAAGTCGGCGATCTGGCCGCTGAGCCTGTGGCTGCCCAACGCCATGGCCGCGCCGACACCCGTCAGCGCCTATCTGCACGCCGCCGCCATGGTGAAGGCCGGGGTGTACCTGGTGGCCCGGCTCGCGCCCGCCTTCGCGGACGTCACGCCCTGGCGGCCGCTCCTGCTCACCCTCGGCACCGCGACCCTGCTGCTCGGCGGGTGGCGGGCGCTGCGGCAGAACGACCTCAAGCTGGTGCTCGCGTACGGGACCGTCAGCCAGCTGGGGTTCCTGGTGGTGCTGGCGGGAGCCGGTTCGTACAACACCGCGCTCGCGGCCGTCGCGATGATCCTCGGGCACGCCCTCTTCAAGGCGCCGCTGTTCCTGGTGACGGGGATCGTCGACCATGCCGCCGGGACCCGTGACCTGCGGAAACTCTCGGGGGTGGGGCGGGCGCTGCCGTGGGTGTGCGCCGTGGCCGCCGTCGCGGGGATGTCGATGATCGCGCTGCCGCCGATGCTCGGGTTCGTCGCCAAGGAGGCCGCCTTCGAGGCGCTGCTCGACGGGACGCCCGGGGAGCGGTGGGTGCTCGCGCTGGTCGTGGTCGGGTCGGCGCTCACGACCGCGTACACGCTCAGGTTCCTGTGGGGGGCCTTCGCACGGAAGCCGGGCCTCGCCGACACGCACGTGCACCGCGTGGGGGCCGCGTTCCTCGCGCCGCCCGCCCTGCTCGCCCTCGGCTGCCTCCTCCTCGGGCCCGGCATCGGGTGGACCGCCGGGCTCTTCGAGCGGTACGCCGCCCAGTACCCCGTGCCCGAGCACCCGTACCACCTCGCCCTCTGGCACGGCTTCGGC
Source organism: Streptomyces sp. NPDC087440 (assembly GCF_044744005.1). Classification (NCBI taxonomy): domain Bacteria; kingdom Bacillati; phylum Actinomycetota; class Actinomycetes; order Kitasatosporales; family Streptomycetaceae; genus Streptomyces; species Streptomyces sp. NPDC087440. The sequence continues at coordinate 590,596 of NZ_JBIUXN010000002.1, forward strand.
CCCGCGCTCGGGCTCTCCGCGCTCGCCTGGGTCCTCGGCGCGGGCCTCTTCGTCCTGCGCACGCCCGTCGCACGGTTCGGCTCGCACATCGCCTGGCCGTCCGCCGAGCGCGCCTTCGACGGGTCGGTGCTCGGGCTGGAGCGGGCCTCCCTCCAGCTCACCGGCAACGTCCAGCGGGGCTCGCTGCCCTCGTACGTCGCCACCGTCCTCGGCGTCATGACCTGGGCCCTGATCGCCGTGCTCGCCGTCGACCGGCCCTGGCGGAACCTGCCGCCCGCACCCCGCCTCTGGGACTCCCCCTGGCAGGCCGCCGTCGCCGCCCTGACCTGCGCCTGCGCACTCCTGTGTCTCGGCGCGCAGCGGCGGATGCAGGCCGCGGTACTGGCCGGGCTCACCGGGTACGGAACGGCTCTGCTGTACGTCGTCCACGGCGCGCCCGACCTCGCGCTCACCCAGTTCGGGGTGGAGACCGTCTCCACGGTGGTGCTCGTCCTCGTCCTGCGCAGGCTGCCCCTGTTCTTCGGGGAACCCGAGCGGCGCTTCCGGCGCGTGCCGGTGCTGGTGCTCGCGCTGGTCAGCAGCCTGGTGGCGGCGGGGGCGGTGTGGCTGGCGGCGGGGGCGCGCACGGGCACCCCGATCGGGGCGGCCATGGTGGCGGCGACCGCCGAGCACGGGCTCAAGGACGTCGTCGCGACGATCCTCGTCGACTTCCGGGCCTGGGACACGCTCGGCGAATCGGCCGTGCTGGCGGCGGCCGTCGCCGGGGTGACCAGCCTGCTGTTCTCCGACAGCGGGCAGGAGGACCCGCACGCACCGGGCGCGTGGCGGAGGTACACGCGGACCGGTCCGGAGACGGTACGGGCCGGACAGACGCCGTCTCCGGACGAGCCCGAGCCCGAGCCGTCCTCGTACGCACGGGAGCCGTCCCCGTACGAACGCGAGCCCTCCCCGTACGACCTGGCCGCGCCCGAACGCTCCTGGCTCGCGGCGGGCGGCGCGACCGACCCCCGGCACCGGTCGGTGGTCTTCGAGGTCGTCGCCCGGCTGGTCTTCCACCCCATCCTGGTGCTCTCCGTGTACCTGCTGTTCTGCGCCGAGAACCTGCCGGGCGGCGGCTTCGTCGGCGGGCTGGTCGCCGGGATCGCCCTGACGATCCGTTACCTCGCGGGCGGGCGGCACGAGTTGGAGGCCGCGACCGGTTTCCACGCCGGGTTCTTCGTCGGCGTCGGGCTCGCGCTGTCCACCACGGTCGCGCTCGCCGGGCTGGTCTTCGGCGGCACCGTGCTGCACTCCTGGTCCTGGCACGGGCACCTGCCGCTGATCGGCGACTGGCACGCCGGCACCTCCGTCCTCTTCGACATCGGCGTGTACTTCCTGGTGACGGGCGTCGTCCTGGACACGGTCCGGGCGATCGGCGCGTGGATGGACCAGGGGGCCGAGGAGGCCGCCCGCACCGAGCCGGCCGGACCCCGCACCCTCACCCCCGAGGAGACCTCGTGACCGTCAGCGCCACGCTGCTGGCCTGCGCCGTCGTGCTCACCTTCGTGGGCAGCGTCCTGGTCATGACCCGCAGCCTCACCCGGGTCCTGATGGGCGTCATCGTCTCCGGCAACGGGGTCAACCTCTTCGTGCTCGCCGGGAGCGGTCCGGCGGGTGCGCCGCCGCTGCTGTACCCGGGGGTCGGGCACGACACGGTCAGCGACCCCTTCCCGCAGGCCATCGTCCTGACGGCGGTGGTCATCACCCTGGGCACCACCGCGTTCGTCCTGGCGATGGCGTACCGCAGTACCCAGCTCACCGGCTCGGACTTCGTGCCGGACGACTACGTCGACCGCCGGGTCACCCTGCGCGCCCAACTCGCCCTGGAGCTTCGACGGTTGCGGGCGAAGGCGCGGGCCGGGGAGACGGACCGCCGCACCGCGCGCGGGGCGTGGCGGGAGCTGTGGCGCGAGCAGCGCCGCCTGCTGCGCAACGACCGCGCCTACCAGGCCCGGGCGGGCGACTACGCGGACGACCGCTGGGACGACGTGCTCGGCGCGGACCCGGAGGTGGCGACGCAGCCGTCGCCGCAGCCGTCGTCACAGCCATCGCCGCAGGAGCGGTCGCAGGAACCGTCGCAGCCCTCGTCGCAGCCGCCGCAGGACCCCCCGTCCCCCCAAGAGGAGTCCCGGTGAACGCACTCGTGCCGCTGCCCGTCGTCCTGCCGCTCGCCTTCTGCGGGTGGTCCGTGGTCGTCGGGGCCCGCCTCATCGCCCTCCAGCGGCTCGTCTCCGTCGTCATGCTCGCCACCGTGCTGGCCGTCGACGTGACGCTGCTCGTCCAGGCCGACCGGCACGGGCCCCTCGTCGTCCACCTCGGCGACTTCGCGCCGCCGCTCGGCGTCACACTCGTCGCCGACCGGCTGTCCGCGCTCATGCTGACGGTGTCGGGGGCGGTCACCCTGCTCGTCCTGCTGTACGCGATGGGGCAGGAGGGGCGGGCGCGCGGGCCCCGGGCGATCTCCTTCTTCCACCCCGCCTACCAAGTCCTCATCGCGGGCGTCTCGTTGACCTTCCTCGCCGGTGACCTGGTCAACCTCTACGTCGGCTTCGAGATCATGCTGATGGCCAGCTTCGTGCTGATCACGGTGGCCAGCAACGAGGCCCGGCTGCGGGCGGGTTCGACGTACGTGATCGTCTCCCTCGCCTCGTCCCTGGTCTTCCTGCTCGGCATCGCCATCGCCTACGCCGCCACCGGCACCGTGAACTTCGCCCAGCTCTCCGTCGCGCTGGGCGAACTCCCCCTCGGCATCCGCACCCTGGCCGAGGCCCTGCTGCTCACCGTCTTCGGCGTGAAGGCCGCCGCGTTCCCGGTCGGGGCCTGGCTGCCGGACTCGTACCCGACCGCGCCCGCGCCCGTCACGGCCGTCTTCGCGGGCCTGCTGACCAAGGTCGGCGTGTACTGCATGATCCGCACCGAGACCCTGCTCTTCCCCGGCAACCGGCTCTCCCACGTCCTGATGGCCGTGGCCTGCGCGTCCATGCTGATCGGCATCCTGGGCGCGGTCGCGCAGACCGACCTCAAGCGGCTCCTGTCGTTCACCCTCATCAGCCACATCGGCTTCATGCTGTACGGGCTGGCGCTGGGCAGTGCGGCGGGGATCGGCGGGGCGATCGTCTACACCGCGCACCACATCACCGTACAGACGACCCTCTTCCTGGCCTGCGGGCTGCTCGAACAGCGGTATGGCACAACGGAGTTGACCCGTCTCGGCGGGGCGATCAGGTCCGCGCCGCTGCTGGCCGCGCTGTGGTTCGTGCCCGCGATGAGCCTTGCCGGGATTCCGCCGCTGTCCGGGTTCCTCGGCAAGCTGGGGCTGATCCGGGCCGGTGTGGAGGCGGGCGGCACCTGGACGTATGTCGCGATCGCGGTGGCCATGGTGACCAGCCTGCTCACCCTGTACGTCGTCACCAAGGTGTGGAACCTGGCCTTCTGGCGCACCGCCCCGCTGCCCGACGCGGCCCCCGCCCCGGCCCTCACCGAACCGGCGGACCCGCCTCCGCTGGGGGGCGGTGCGACGGTCGTCCTCACCGCGCCGCACCGGGCCCCGGACCGGGCGGTGCCCCGCCTGACCACCGCCGCGACCGTCGCCGCCGTGCTGCTGGGCCTCGCGTACACCTTCCTCGCGACGCCCCTCACCGGCGTGGCCGACCGCAGCGCGGCCGAACTCCTCGCCCGTACGCCCTACATCGAGGCGGTACTCGGACCATGACCCCGGACACGCCCCGTGGCACGCCCCCGGACACACCCGCGGACACGCCCGCGGAAGACCCCACCCCGTGCGGGCGGCGCGGCCGGATCGACCTGCCGCTCATCGCCTGGCTGACGGTGATCTGGATGATGCTGTGGTCCGGCGTCACCTGGGGCAACCTCATCAGCGGCATCGCGGTCGCCGTCGCCCTCTGCCTGCTCTTCCCACTCCCGCCCGTCGAACTCGGCCTGCGGCTGCGCCCGTTGGGAATCCTGCTGCTCGCCAAGTACCTGCTGCGCGACATCGTCGCCGCCAGCCACAGCGTCGCCCTGCTCGCCTGGTCGGGGCGGGTCGGACCGGCGGCGGTGGTGCGGGTGCCGTTGCGGTGCCGTACGGACCTGATGCTGGCGGCGACCGCCGTCGCCGTGTCCAGCGTGCCCGGCGGGGCGCTCATCGAGGTCAACGCGGCGACCGCCACCCTCTACCTGCACGTCAGCGACGCGGACGACCCGGCGAACGTGGCCCGCACCCGGGCCAGCGTGTGGCGGCTGGAGCGGCTGGTGGTACGGGCCTTCGGCCCCCGCGACGAACTCGCCCGCGTCCGCCAGGACCCACCCTCCCTCACCCCCCGTTCCGCACTCCCTGGAGAGGCCCCGTGACCCAGGCCGCCGACATCCTCCTCAACGCCGCCCTGGGCGTGCTCGCCCTCGCCGGGGCCCTCCTCCTGATCCGTATCGCGCGCGGGCCCTCGATGCTGGACCGCGCGGTGTCCATCGACGTCGCGTCGGCGCTGATCGTCGCCGGGATCGGCGTCCAGGCGGCGATGACGGAGACCCGCTACTACCTGTCGATCATGCTGGTCCTCGCCTTCCTCGGCTTCACCAGCTCGGTCTCGATCGCCCGGTTCATCGCCCGCCGGGACCGCCCCACGGCGAAGGAGCGCGCGTCATGAGCAACTGGTCCAGGGCCGCCGACCTGATCAGCTCGATCCTGCTGCTCATCGGGGCGGTGAGCTGCCTGTCCGGGGTCATCGGCCTGCTCCGGCTGACCGACGTGTTCACGCGCAGCTACGCGGCGACCAACCCGCAGACCTTCGGCATGCTGATGCTCCTGGCCGGGGTCGCCCTGCGCCTGCGCTCGGCCTTCGACCTGGGCACGCTGGCCCTGGTCGCCTTCTTCCAGCTCCTCACGAGCGCGGTCGCCGCCCACCTGGTCGCTCGCGCGGCCTACCGAACGGGCCTGACCGGCGACACCCCCTTCCTCTACGACGAACTCAACGACCGCCTGCCTCGCTGACGCTCCCTCCTCGGCCCCCCGTGGGGCACGGCGGAGCAGCCCCGGGAGGGTGGTCCCGGGGCTGCTTGGCCGGAGGGGTCAGCGCTTGGTGCGGCCGCCGCCCAGGTCACCGTCCGGGCCGTCCGCGTACTTCGCACGGATGCCGTCGTTGAAGTCGACCTGCTCCTTGCGGACCTGGCCCGTCATCTCCTTCTGCTCGGTGACCTTGTAGACCTCCAGGCGCACCCGCTCCACCGGCACGGTCTCCTTGCGCATCACCGCGCGTTCCTCGTGCAGCACGACCTCGACCTGGCCCTCGCCGATCTGCGCGGAGGTCCGGCCCGTCCTGCGTTCCTCGTCCGTGATCGGGACGCGGGTGACCCGTACCTCCTCGTGGCTGACCGCCACGGACTTCGTCACGTCCTCGGTCACCACCCGCTTGCGGAGCTGCGCGCGGCCCGCTTCGCGTTCCTCGGTCGCGAAGCTCAGGCGCTCCTCGGAGAGGAGGAGTTCCTCGGTCTGGCCCTTGGTGCCCGTCGTGCCGGGGGCGGTACGGCTCATCGCGCCCGCACCCGCGCCCGCCAGGGTGCGCGCCTCGCCGCCGCCCGAGACCGATCCGGCCGGCGGGCGGACGGTGGCCCGGTCCGCGATGCCGGACGAGGTGGCGGCGGCAGTCCCGGCCGCCGTCGCGGCAGCCGCCGGGGCCGCCGCGTGGCGGCCCGTGGAGGTGGTTGTGGTCGTGGTCGTGGTGTCCGTCGTGCGGCCGACGAAGCCGTTGCCCGTGTCGCCCGGGCCCGACAGGCCGTAGTGCCGGTAGAGCGTGCCCTCCTCCGAGCGGTCCAGGTGGCCGTCCACGTCGATCCTCGGGGCGTCCTTGATCACGTCCTTGCTGTGCGGGACGCGCAGGCCCCCGTCCGTGCGGGTCGAGCCGGCCAGGGGCACGAAGGTCTCCTTGGTGCCGAACAGGCCGGTCCGTACCGTGACCCACTCCGGTTCCCCGGTGGTGTCGTCGCGGTAGACCTTCTGCACGGCCCCGACCTTGTTGCCCTCGGCGTCGACCACGTTCGCGCCGGACAGGTCCTCGGGGGTGTAGCCGTTGGGAGCGGTCATGGGCTTCTCGTCTCCTTTCGCGCAGCGCCGGTGCGGCACCGTTGCGGCACCGGTCCAGTGCGATGCCCTGCGCATACCTCCAGTGCGCGCCCGTCCGGCGGCCCGCGCGACCGCAGTGATCGCCCGTACGCCCGCCGAAAGCGCCCCCCGGACCGCCGGGGAGCCGCCCCACCGGCCATATCAGGCCCTTCCCGCCCCACGGGGCACCTTCCGTCCCATGTACTCCGTTCGAGTGAACCTGGTTCAGGGGGCGGTCTTGCCCCGGACCGTCACGACCTGTCACCGTGCGGTCCGTACGCTGACACGTGATGCCCTAACGGGCCACACTGGTAGGCACATTGAGAACCGCGTGTGGGGGGCGACATGGCACTCGGCTACACCCGACGCACCGGCATGCTGCCCGTGGAAGTGACCGGTTTCGTGGGGCGGGTCTCCGAGCTCGACCACGTCCGGGAACTGCTGCGGCGCTCGCGTCTGGCCACGCTGATCGGGCCGGGCGGCGTCGGCAAGAGCCGTCTCGCGCTGCGCGCGGCGCTGTCGCTGAAGGGCGACTACGACGACGGGGTCGTGCTGGTCGAACTGTCGGCACTGCACGACCCCGAGCTGCTGCCCAGCGCGGTGGCGAGCGCCTTGGGGCTGCCCGAGCAGTCCGGGCGGGTGGTCGTGGACGTGGTGGTCGAGCACCTGGAGGCCCGGCGGGTCCTGCTCGTCCTGGACACCTGCGAGCACCTCCTCGACGCGTGCGCACTGCTCGCGGACCTGCTGCTGCGCGAGGCGCCCGGCGTGACGGTGCTGGCGACCAGCCGCCAGCCCCTGGACGTCCCGGGCGAACACACCCTGCCCGTCCCGCCGTTGGAGGACGTCGACGCCGTCGAGCTGTTCGCGCAGCGCGCCGCCGCCGTCGTCCCGGGCTTCCGGGTGGACGACGCCAACCGCTCCGACGTCCTGGCCCTCTGCCACCGCCTGGACGGCATCCCGCTCGCCATCGAGCTGGCCACGGTACGGCTGCGGGCCCTGCCCCTGACCCAGCTCACCGCCCGCCTGGAGCACCGCTTCCAGGTCCTCACCGGCGGGCGGCGCAGCGCCGCCCTGCCCCGCCACCAGACACTCCGTACCGCCATCGACTGGAGCCACGAGCTGTGCTCCCCGCAGGAGAAGCTGCTGTGGGCCCGGCTGTCGGTGTTCGCCGGTTCCTTCGACCTGACGGCCGTCGAGGAGGTCTGCTCGGACGACGAGGGCGAGGGGTACGGGAACGACGCCTACCAGGAGGGACACGGGGGCGCCGCCCGCCAGGACGGCTCCGGCGGCCTGCTGCCCCGCGAGGAGATCCTGGAGCACCTGATAGGGCTGGTCGACAAGTCCGTGGTGCTGCGCGACGGCGACGAGGGCGCGCGCTACCGGCTGCTCGACACGATCCGCGAGTACGGGGCCGACACCTGCGGCTCCGCCGAGCGCGAGCGGTGCAGGCGCCGCCACCGCGACCACTACCTGGGCCGCGCCTCGTACTTCTTCGAGATGCTGCTCACCGCCGAACAGGTTCCGCTGTACTGGCAGTTGCACCGCGACATCGCCGACCTGCGCAGCGCCCTGGACTACTCGCTCTCGCGCCCCGACGGGGTGCGCCCGGCGCTGGTGATGGCGGCCCGGCTGTGGCCGTTCTGGTCGACGGCCGGGCTCTTCGCGGAGGGCCGCTACTGGCTCGACAAGGGCCTGGTGCAGGAGAGCGAGCCGTCGCGGGAGCGTTCCCAGGCCCTGCTGTGGGGCAGCCTGCTGGCCGTGATGCAGGGCGACGTGGGGGTGGCGCACGCGGGCTTCACGGAGACCATGGAGGTCGCCCGGGCGGCCCATTCCGAGCTGGACCGGATGCTGGCGCTCGGCTACCTCGGCGGGCTCTCCTGGCTGTTCGGGGACTTCGAGAAGGGCCGCGAGTCGCTGACCGAGGCGCTCGCCGGGCTGGTGCGCATCGACGACCCGCTGGGCCTGGTCATCCACCACTACCAGAGTTCGTACGTCCAGGCCCTGATACGGCGTTCCGACGACTCGGACGCGCACGCCGACGAGGCCCTGCGGCGGATCTCGGCCGCCCCCGGTGACGGGGTCGGCGAGTGCATGATCACCAGCCAGGTGCTGGGCATCAAGGGCATGGCCGCCTGGACGCGCGGCGACTGGCCCGAGAGCGTGCGCTACGCCCTGGAGTCCCTGCGCCTGAGCCGGGAGCTGCGCGACCACTTCGCCGCGACGAACTCCCTGGAGCTGCTCGCCTGGGGCTCCGCCGAGACCGGCCGCCACCGGCTGGCCGCCTGGCTGCTGGGCGCCTGCTCCGAGCAGTGGCGCAAGATCGGCTCGCCGATGATCGGGGTGGCGATCTACCAGGACGACCACTCCCGGGTGGAGTCGGCCGTACGCGAGCAGCTCGGCGAGGCGGAGTACCGGCTGCTCTTCGAGCAGGGCGCGAAACTGGCGCTCGACCAGGCCGTCGAGCTGGCCCTGACCGGTGCCTCCCGCCCGGTGACGGCCACCACCCCGGCCGAGGGCACGTCGTCCCTGGACCACCTCACCCGGCGCGAGCGGGAGGTGGCGGCGCTGATCTCGGCGGGGCTGACCAACCGGGAGATCTCGGAGCGGCTGGTCATCTCCAAGCGGACGGCGGACGCGCACGTCGAGCACATCCTCGCCAAGCTGGGCTTCTCCTCGCGCACGCAGATCGCGGCGCTGGCGGGGGAGGCGGCGACGGGACCCGGGCCCGGCCGCCTCGGGTCCTCCGGGGCCCCGAAGTAGCCGCCGCTACTCGGCGGACCGCCGTACGTACGGACCCGTATCCGCCGCTACTCGGCGGACCGCCCCACGTACCGGGCCACCGCACTGATCACCGCGTACGCGAAGAACAGCGCGAGGAGGACCTGCGCGGCGACGGGCAGGTCCGGGCCGGTACCGGCGGTGGCGGCAAGGGTCGTGCTGATCGCAGTCATGGGGCCCGTGTGCCCCCGTAACCGCCCGCGGGAACGCCCGCCCGCCCGGGCTCCGCCCGTACGAGCGACGCCGCCCCGCACCCGTTCGAGGCGCCACCGGGCCTGTTCGACGGCCCGCATCACAATTTCGCCGACCGCCGCATTGGCAGGACTGAAAACGCGATGATGGGGAAAGCGCGTCAGCAGAGCACCGGGCATCACGGGGGACGTCAGGTGTACGACAGTGGACGGGTGGTGCTAATGGTGCGGGAAGCGACAATGACGGTGACCATCCCCTTCAGTGCCAGCGCGACGTACGACGGCGCGCCGGGCACGATCGGGGAGGCCCGCGATTTCGCCGAGGACTTTCTGCTGCGGGCCGAGGCGCTGCAAGGGGTCACGGTCACGCCGAGGACATCGGGCACGGTCAAGCTGGTGGTCAGCGAGCTGGTGACGAACGCCGCGAAGTACGCCCCCGGCCCCTGCCTGCTCGACCTCTCCGTCGACCGGGGCCGCACGGGCCGCCCGGACCTCCAGATCACCGTCTGGGACACCGACGACAGCCTCCCGCAGCCCGGCGCCCCGGACCCGGAGCGGATCGGCGGCCACGGGCTGGAGCTGGTGCTGGCACTGGTGGAGCGGTACGACATCCAGCGGATGGCCGGAGGGAAGCGGGTGCGGGTGCACCTGCCGCTCGACTGACGCGCTCTCCGGGTGCACGGCCCCGAAGTGCACGGCCCCGAATTCAGCCCCGTAAAACCGCATAAAGCCCCACAACTCCGGCGGGAGTAGGGTAATGGAAACTTAAAGTTGATCAGTTTCCGCTCCCCTGGAGGACCCCATGGGAACCCGCCGCTCCACCCTCCCCGGCATCGGCACCCAGTACGACTTCACCACCGAGGAGGGCCGGCACCTCTCCGTGGTCGTCCACCACGACGGCCGCCGCTTCATCGGCTTCTACGACCGCGACGACCCCGACGCCTGCCAGCAGGCCGTCCCCCTCTCGCAGGACGAGGCCACCGCGCTCGCCCACCTCCTGGACGCCGCCCCCATCGACGCGGTCCGCACCGACGGCATCGACCTGGTCACCGAGCACATCCCGGTCACCTCCAAGTCCCCGTACGGCGGGAAGCTCCTCGGCGACACCAAGGCCCGTTCCCGTACCGGAGCCTCCATCGTGGCCGTCCTGCGCCGGGCCAGCGCCCACCCCTCCCCCGAGCCGGACTTCCGCCTCGCCATCGGCGACACCCTGGTCGCGGTCGGCACCCGCGAGGGCGTGGACGCGCTGGCGGAGATCATCGCGGGCGCGCCAGCCGGCGACGACGACTGAGCCGGACGGGAACCCAGCATGCACAACACCACCGCCCTCCTCATCGAGCTCGGCGCGGTCATCCTGGCCCTCGGGATCATCGGCCGCCTCGCGGGCCGCATCGGCCTCTCCCCGATCCCCCTCTACCTGATAGCCGGTCTCGCCTTCGGCCACGGCGGGCTCATACCCCTCGACGCGAGCGAGGACTTCACCGCCGTCGGCGCCGAAATCGGCGTGATCCTGCTGCTCCTGCTCCTCGGCCTCGAATACAGCGCGAGTGAGCTGGTCAGCAGCCTGAAAACCCAATACCCCTCCGGAATAGTCGACTTCCTCCTCAACGCGGTCCCGGGCGCGGTCGCCGCCCTCGTCCTGGGCTGGGGCCCGGTCGGCGCGGTGGCGCTCGCGGGCGTCACCTGGATCTCCTCCTCGGGCGTCATCGCGAAGGTCATGACCGACCTCGGCCGCCTCGGCAACCGCGAGACCCCCGTCATCCTCGGCGTCCTGGTCATGGAAGACCTCGCCATGGCGGTCTACCTGCCGTTGCTGACGGCCATGCTGGCGGGCGTGGGCCTCGCGGGCGGCTCGGTCACGCTGCTCATCTCGCTCGGTACGGTCGGACTCGTCCTGTACGCGGCCCTGCGCCACGGCCGCCTGATCAGCCGGGCGGTGTCCTCGGACAACCCGGAGATGCTGCTCCTGGTCGTCCTCGGCCTGACCGTCCTGGTCGCGGGCGTCGCCCAGCAGCTCCAGGTGTCGGCGGCGGTCGGGGCCTTCCTGGTCGGCATCGCCCTCTCCGGCGAGGTCGCGGAAGGCGCGCACAAGCTCCTCGCCCCGCTCCGGGACCTCTTCGCCGCCGTCTTCTTTGTCTTCTTCGGCCTGTCCACGGACCCGGCGGACATCCCGCCGGTACTGATCCCGGCGCTGATCCTGGCGATCGTCACGACCTTCACGAAGATCGGCACGGGCTGGTACGCGGCGCGCCGCGCCGGAATCGGCCCGCGCGGCCGCCTGCGGGCGGGCGGAACGCTCGTCGCCCGGGGCGAGTTCTCGATCGTCATCGCGGGCCTGGCCGTGGCCACCGAACCCCGCATCGGGCCGATCGCGACGGCGTACGTCCTGATCCTGGTCATCATCGGCCCGCTGGCCGCACGCTGGACGGAACCCCTGATCACGCGGATGCAGGGCCGGGGCAAGAAGCGGGTGGCGGGGCCGCCGACGCTGGAGGACATGATCGCGGCGGAATCGCCTGCGGCGCCTGCTGCACCTGCGTCGCCTGCGTCGGAGCCCTCGCGCTCGTAGGACGAGGTAATGCCGGAGGCCGGACCCTCTCACGCCGTACGGGTCCGGCCTCCCGGTGTGTCAGCGGGGCGCGACGGCCGCCAGTTCGTCCACGGTGCCCGCCATGATGACGCGGACGTGCTCGGTGATCAGCTCCACCGGCCAGTCCCACCAGGCGATCTCCACGAGCCTCTTGACGTCCTCCTCGCTGAACCGCTTGCGGATCAGCTTGGCCGGGTTGCCGCCGACGATCCCGTAGTCCGGCACGTCCGACACGACCACGGACCCGGCGGCGACGATCGCCCCGTGCCCGATCCGCACGCCCGGCATGACGGTCACGCCGTACCCGAGCCAGACGTCGTTGCCGAGGACGGTGTCGCCGCGCTGCGGGAGGTCCATCAGGAGGTCGACGTTCGGCCCCCAGGCCCCGCCCATCGTGGAGAACGGGAAGGTGGAGGGCCCGTCCATGCGGTGGTTGGCGCCGCCCATGATGAACCGCACGCCGGTCGCGATGGCGCAGAACTTGCCGATGCGGAGGCGGTCGGGGCCGTAGTGGTGGAGGACGTTCTTCGTCTCGAAGGCGGTGGCGTCGTCCGGGTCGTCGTAGTAGCTGTACTCGCCGACGTCGATCAGCTCCGACTGGACGAGGGGCTTGAGGAGGACGACGCGGGGGTGGCCGGGCATGGGGTGCAGGGTGCTCGGGTCGGTGACGGCCAACTCGGCCCCGGTCTTGGTCTCTTCGGTCATGGGGTCCCCCCTGGTCGTCAACAATTGATCACCCAGAACCTCTCATGTCCCGTTCCTTCCGGACCACTTGATTCCTCCCACGCCCCCCTGACGGGGCGCTCCGAAGCAGTGGACCGGTACGTGTACGCCGCCGCCCCAGTCCTGCTCGCCCGAGCCCAGCCGCTCCCACCCCGCGTGGACGTAGAAGGCCACCGAGGCCGTGTCGCCGGACACCACATCCAGGACGGCCCGGCGGCCCATGCCCCGTGCCCGCTCCCCCGCCTCCCGCAGCAGCGCCCGACCCGCACCCAGCCCCCTCGCCCGGGGGGAGACGAAGAGGCGGGCCACGACGGCGACCTGCTCGGAGGAAGCGGCGAGGTTCGGGGCCACGTCGCCATCCCCGGGCGGCCCCAGTGCAACGTGGCCGATGAGGCCCAAGCCGGGCATCTCCGCCACCCAGGCCCCGCAACCGGAGCCCGCCGCCACCCAACTCACCGGGTCCGCAGGCCAGTTGCGCGGATAGCCGCCGGCCGTGTGGACCTCCCGGAGGACCTCCACACACGCCCCGACATCCCCCGCACCCCGTTCTCGTAACCTCACAGCACCACCCCGTGCTCCCTCAGCCACGGCATCGGGTCGATGCCCGAGCCCAGTTGCGGCGTCACCCGCACCTCGAAGTGGAGGTGCGGACCGGAGACGTTACCGGTGCGGCCACTGAGGCCGATCGTCTGGCCCGGGACGACCCGCTCACCCGTGCGTACGCCGAAGACGGACAGATGCGCGTACTGGGTGAAGTAGCCGTTGGCGTGGCGCAGGATGACCTGGTTGCCGAAGCCGTCGCCGCAGCCGACGAACTCCACCACCCCCTCCCCCACGGCCCGTACCGCCGCCCCGTCGAAGACCGCGAAGTCCTGGCCCGTGTGGCGGTGCTTCCAGCGGCCGCCCGCCTCCGCGAAACCGGAGGAGAGGGGGGCCGGGTCGACCGGCTTCACCCAGGCCGGGGCCACAGCGCGGTCGGCCGGGGGTGGCGGGCCCAGCGGGGCCACCTCCGCCGCGCCCCCGCACGCGGGGCCGGGCGCGCCCCCGGACGCCACCCACCCCCTGCCGTCCTTCGCGGCCTTCGCCGCCGCAGCCGCAGCGGCCGCCGCGAGGGCCGCCCGCCGGGCCTCCTCGGCGATACGGAGCCGCTCCTGCGCCTCCTTGAGCTTCCGCTCGATCTCCTCCCGGGCGGCGGACTGCCGGGCCAGTTCCGACTTCAGCCGGGCCAGCGCCGCCGTCGACGCCGCCCGGTCCCGCGCGAGCCGCGCCTGGGAGTCCCGTACCCGCGTCATGAGCGTGTCCGTGGCGTGCCCGCCGCGCCGGGCGAGCGACAGCCGCTCCATCATCAGCTCGGGCGACGGAGCCGTCAGGAACCGCACCGCGACGACGACCCCGCCCCCACCACCCCGGTACTGGCTGCGCGCCAACTCACCCATCGCCGACCGCAACTGCTCCAGGCGCGCCCGCTCCGCCTCCTCCGCGCCCTGGAGCCGTACGACCTCGCCCCGCCCCCGCTCCACCGCCTTGCGGGCTGCCTCGTGCGCCTTGACGGCCACCGACGCCTCCCGGTACAGCCGCTCCACCTCCGCCGCCTCGGGCACGGGCTCCAGCCCCCGGGCGTTCGCGCTCGCGCCCGCCCCCACCACCAGACAGCCCGCAACCGCCACCGTCACCGCACACCTTCGTGTGAATTCGTGTCGTCGCATTGACCGACTGTGACAACCCGACACCCGATCAGCCCCGCACCGCCCCCGGGGGCGCGCGACAGGGTCACTCCGGTGCAGCAACCCGGACGCCGCTCCGTCCTCCCCTCCGGGCGCCGCCGGGAGGACTCGATCGGCCGACGGGCGTTCGCGGGGGGGCCACAGGAGGTACGCCGCCTCAGAAGGCCGGTTCCGGGTACGCGGCGGGGGCGGGCGGTGCCCAGACCTGGTGCGGGTTCTCCTGGCGGAGGGCGGCTTCCAGTTGGGGGTAGGTGCGGCGGCAGGCGGGGCAGAGGGTTTCGTCGCCGACGGGGCGGAAGGCCAGGCCGCAGCATTCGTCGCAGGTACGGAGTGCCTTGTACGGGTTGGCAGCGGCCACCGGCGGGGTGGCGTCCCGGAGGGCGTCGGAGGCGGCGAGGGTGGGTCCGTCGGGGACGTTGCGGCGCAGGCGGCTGGTGACGAACCCGGCGGCGTTGTGGATCGGGGTGGCGGGCAGACCGTGGGTGAGGGCCTGGTGGACCTCCCACACCGGGACCCCGCTCCGCAGCTTCTCGGCGACGACTCCGGCGAGGTAGCGGACGTTGCGGAAGGTCAGGCGGAGGTCGGTCCGGACCATGCCGAGTTCCCTCAGCAGGCGTTCGGCGACGGCGAATTCGGGGCCGGGGGTGGTTTCCGGGGTGTCCGCCTCCGCTGCCTGCTGGCTGGGTGGGCGGGTGGGGTATGTCTTGCTGTTCGTCTGAGAAGTACCGGTAGAACCGCCGACGGACGGTGCGCTCGGCCGTCCGACGGTCGGACGGTGACCGTCGGAGGAGAGCCCGGCGGTTCCGCCTTCGCGCAGTGCCCGGAACTGTTCTTCGGAGAGCGGCACGTTGCTCACCCACTGGTCGGTGACCCACCGCCCGCCGCCCACCTGGTGGCGGTGGTCGTGCACGTATCCGTACTGGACGAGCTGCTTCTTGATCCGCTTGTACGCCCCCGGGCTGATCCCCAGCTCTTCGGCGTGGCGTGCGAGCGGCAGGTGGGTACCGTCGGCGGAGGGCAGCAGGTCGCCTACGTAGGCGAGGAGGAGGCGGGTGTCGGGGTCGAGCTCCGTCCGCCGGAACAGACTCTTGGCAACCTTCGCGAACGCGCGAGAGGGCGAGATAGCATGCAGAAACATTCCTGGGGCTCCGTTAGCGCCTTGGGTTTGAGGCCCTCGCTCGGTGTTGCTAGCACCAGGCGGGGGCTGCTCTACGCGCCGAACCGCACGCGGAGAGTGATGACGCGGTCACCGTAACGCATCAACTCCACTCTGCGTGACTGGAGTTGGTGAATCGGTCGATCACGGACACAGACGTGCACGTACGGTCTTCCCGCGATCAGGATCCGATCTCAGGAACCAGCTCAACTCGCCCAGGCTGCGGACCAGTTGGAGACCGCGCCCGCCGTCGCAGCCGTCACCGGAGGGCCGGAAGCCCTCCACCGGGTCGGACACGTCCACCAGCAGCGCACCGTCCTCCAGCAGCGCGAGCCGCAACCACGCCACCCGGCCGGGCACTCGGGCATGCCGGACGGCGTTCGTCACCAGCTCCGAGACGACGAGTACGGCGTCGTCCACATCTCCCGCCCACCCGAGGACGGTCAGGCAGGTGCGGGCCCGCGTGCGGGCGAGCCTGACCGCGCGGGGGGTCAGGGCGCACTCGGCGGACCACTCGCGGGTGACCGGCGGGGGCAGGGTGGCGGAGGCGGGTGTACATCCGAACGCCGGTTCCCACGGCGGAACGACGTGTGTTCCGTCTGCGCTCAACTCGGCCCGGGTAGGGGACAGTTCGACCCCCGCAGGTTCGCTCATCATGCGTGAAAGGCTGTCAGCGGGCGACTACCGTCGGTACTCCAGCCGACCCGTAGAAGTGAACTTGCGGATCGGTGAGGAATCCGATGCGGCCCGGATGGGGAGCCTTGAGACCCCGATGAGGGCTCGGTGAGGTTCGCTGCGGGAAGGCGGGAACGGCATGGGAGAACAGGGCAACGGTAGTCGGGGGAAGCCGCTCATCTGGAAGCTCTTCGGGCTTCAGCAGAAGGCGTTGCGCAACCTTCGTGGGATGACGCAGGAGCAGTTGGCGACGGCTACGGCGCGTAAGTATTCGCTGTCGACGGTCCAGAAGGTGGAGGCCGGGTCGATCAGGCCGCAGCCGGATTACGTCACGGACGTGGACCATGTGCTGCGGGCGGAGGGCGTGCTCATCGCCTTGCTGGAGGAGCTGGCCCAGCCCGGCTATCCAGGCTTCTTCGAGGAGTACGTCGAGACGGAGGGCACCGTAACCCGGCTCTACAAGTACGACGCAGTCTCGATCAGCGGCCTCCTACAGACCGAGGCGCACGCCCGTGAAGTCCTCAGCTCATTCATCCCACTGATGGAGGACGACGACATCGAGGCCAATGTACGGGGCCGGATAGGGCGTCAGAAGCTGCTCACCCGTAAGCCCTCGCCCATCCTCTGCTTCGTCATCGAGGAACATGTCCTGCGGAGGCCGATCGGCGGAAGGGCTGCCCACCAGGAGCAGTTGGAGCACATCGCCTCCTGCGCGCGAATGCGCAACGTTTCCATCCACGTGATGCCCATTTCGGTCACGAGGCACGTCGGGCTCGACGGGTCGATGACACTTCTGGACACCGCCGATGGCCAGTCGCTCGCGTACGTGGAATATCAAGGCCCAGTGGGTGGCTCCACCTTCTACAGCCTCCCCAAAGAGGTCAGCGCCTTGGAACAGCGGTATGCAATGATCCGATCCGATGCACTCCCGACGAAGGAGTCGCTGATGTTGATCGAGGAACTGGCAGGAGCGCTATGAGCAACGGAACCCCCAACTCAGCCTGGTTCAAGTCCAGTTACAGCGGCAACGCAGGCGGCGACTGCATCGAGGTCGCACACGGCTGGCACAAGTCCAGCTACAGCGGGAACGAAGGCGGCCAGTGCGTCGAGGTCGCGTACGCGGGGTGGCAGAAGTCCAGTTACAGCGGCAACCAGGGCGGCGAGTGCGTCGAGATTGCCACCTGTGCCTGTGCTGACGTCCACGTGAGGGACAGCAAGCTCGGTGACGCCTCTCCCACCTTCGACGTGCGCCCCGCCAGCTGGGCGGCCTTCGCCTCCTTCGCGGCGGCCCACACGGTCTGACCCGTACGACATCCGAACGGGGTCCCGCCAGAACTGGCGGGACCCCGTTGTGTACGGCGGGGGCGGCTGGGGCCTGTCGTTTGGATCAGGTGCCCGAAGTGGCAGGCTGTGCAAGGCAGTTCAGGCTGGCAGATGGTTCCGTGAAAGCGTCGCTGCTACCGTTCGATCCATGATGGTCAACATGCCCACCGGGCTCGGCAGGCCGGCGCGGGACAACTGGCTCATGCTGCTGTCATCGGTCGACCCGTCGGAGAGCGGCAGGCGAGCCTTCGACGGCTTGTACGCCGACTTCGGTGCCCGCATGGACCTTTCGCCCGGCGATTGGGTTCTTTCGGTCATCGGCGAATCGGACCCCGTCGTCCAGGTCCGCCTGTACGAGGTGTCCGCCAGTGGCCGTCTCGCGGAGCGTGGTTCTTGGGCCGCGTCCGCCCAGCCCAATTGGATCCTTGAGGTGCGGGACAGCATCGCGGCCCTCGTCAATCCGAGCCATGAGGCGCTCATGCGGGCATACGAGAGCCCGGAAGGACGGGCGGCGATGGAGCAGGTTCGCAAGCGCCTCAACCCTTAGGCATATTCGCCTGGATCAGTCGGTCGTTGGAGCGGGTGTGACGTTGGCTGGTGCGCAGGGGGCCCACTTGCCGGGAGGTGATGGCCGGCCTGCGCGATCCCAGACAGCGCGGTCGTCCGCGCACCCCCGCGAGATCCGCGACCCTCTGCGCAGACGCGGCATCCGGGCGGTGATTCCGGAACGGGCCGACCAGCGGGCCAACCGCCGGCGACGCGAACCGGCCGACGGCAGGCCACCGGCCTTCGAGCGCGAGGCGTACAAGCAACGCAACACCGTCGAGCGGTGCATCAACCGCCTGAAGCGGTGGCGCGGTATCGCTAGGCGCTGCGGGAGTTCGTTCCTGTGCGGCGAGATCACCACTCACCTGATCCAGCGAAAAAAGAAGCCACCCAAAAGCACTTTCATTGGGCGCACAATATTGTGCGCCCAATGAAGACTTCTCCGTCGCTACTTCCTCTTTTGCGGTCGCAGCTCCAGGGAGACCTGCTGGCGCTCACCTTGCTGCACCCCGAACAGCCCTACACGCTCGGCGACTTGGCCGAGCAGTTACGGGTCTCCCACACCTCCGTACTGCGTGAGGTCAACCGGCTCATCGAAGCCGGAATCCTGACTGACCGGCGGGTCGGCCGCACGCGCCTGGTCACCGTCCGGACCGACACTCCCCTGGCCCGCCCCCTCACCGATCTCATCGCCGCCGCCTTCGGCCCGGTCCCCCTGCTGACCGACGCCCTGAGCGAGGTACCGGGAGCGACCCGGGCGTACCTCTACGGCCCCTGGGCCGCCCGCTACAACGGCGAGAACGGTCCGCCGCCCACCGACATCGACCTCCTCGTCGTCGGCGACCCCGACCCCGACGAACTCTCGGCAGCGATCGTGCAACCCGCCCACCGCCTGCGCCGCGAAGTCAACGTCCACCTCACCACCCCCGCCGCCTGGTCCACCCCGACCGACGACCCCACCCTCGCCACCATCCACGCCCAACCCCTCGTCGAACTCCCCCTCACCCACACCCCGATCACCACCTGGGGCACCTGGGACTGACCCGCCAACTCCGCCAGCCCCAGGCCCCGCAGGCTCGGGGCCGCGTGACTCACCCAGAGGCTCGCCCCGTCAGCCCGAACCCTCCGGGAAGGCGTTCAGGTCGGAGTCGAGGCCGTGCGCAAGCGATCCGAGGTGGTCCATGGAGGCAAGGTCCTTGGAGCTCTCCAGGGACCCGGAGGACGCAGGGCCCTCGGGGTCCCGGAGGCTGAGCGCGTCGTCGCCCTTCGTCACCAGCGGCACGCTCGTCAGAACGGGAACGGACGGCGGCTCCGGGCTCCGGGACGCGGCCAGATCGGCAGCGGAGGCGGCCGAAGCGCCGGTGGCGAGGGCGGTGAGGGCGAGAGCAGCTGAGGCGAGGGCACGCTTGGCATGATTCATGCCCCCCTCAACGATCAAGCCGAGGCGTGGTCACACGACGGGTCGACCGTCTGCGGCACCGGTCACCGGGCAGGGCGCGGGCGTCAGGCGAAGTCCCGGTGGCGTCCCACCCGCGTGGTGAGCAGGTAGAGCGGGGGCAGGACGGCCGCCGTGCACACCACCCACAGGGCCGTGTGGGTTCCCGCACACGTGGCCAGCACGCCCGCCGTGAGCGCGCCGACCGGCTGCGCACCCCAAGAGACAAAGCGCACGGTGGCCATGACCCGGGACAGGAGCTCCGGCGGCGACTGCGTCTGCCGGTACGTGCGGGTGGTGATCGAGCCGATGACGACGCCGAAGGCGAAGCCCGCGTTGCCCAGGGCGAACCAGTACGCGTCCGCGGCACTCGTCGTCAGCGGAATCAGCGCCGCAGCGGCGACACCGCCCGCCAGCGAAACCCCGACGACCCCGCGCGCGGTGCCGAACCGCCGGGTGATCCGTACCGCCACCGTCGACCCGGCGAGCGCGCCCACACCGTCCATGGCGAGCACCAGACCGAGCTGGGCCGGCGTCAGCCCGGCCTCGCGGACCAGGTAGAGGGGAGTGAGCGCGACCAGCGCCGCGCACACGAAGTTGGTGGCGGTCGCCCAGAGCATGCACGGCAGCATCACCGGGTGCCCCGTCACGTACCGCCAGCCCTCCCGGATCTGCCGCAGCGCACTGGCGCCGGTACGAGGGGCGGGGCGGCGTTCGGGGAGGGTGCGCAGCAGCACGGCGGAGACGAGGTAGCTCGCGGCGTCCACGAGGAGCGCGCCGACCGGACCCGCCGCCTGCACCAGGAGGCCGCCCGCGGAGGGGCCGCCGGTCTCGGTGACGGCACCCGTGCCGGACATCAGGCTGTTCCGCGCGGCGAGCTGCCCCGCCGGGACGACGGCGGGCAGGAAGGTCGAGTTCGCTATGTCGAACAGGACCGTGCAGGCGCCGGTGACCAGCGCGGCGAACAGCAGGTGCGGATACGTGAGGGCGTCGAACCACCAGGCCAGCGGCAGCGACCCGAGCGCGGCGAACCGTACGAGGTCCAGGCTGACTTGAAGCCTGCGCAGCGGTACGCGCTGGGCGACCACCCCGGCCGGAAGGCTCAGCAGCAGCCAGGAGATCTGACCGGCGGCGGCGAGCAGGGTGGCCTGGAGCGCGGTCGCGTCGAGGACGGTGAGAGCGACCAGAGGCAGGGCGAGCGCGGTGACCGCAGTGCCTGCGTGGCTGACGGTGGAGGCGGCCCAGTAGCGCCAGAAGTGGCCGGTGGGCGCCGAGGGAGCGGGGGCGGTGGCGGCAGGGGCGACAGGTGTCGCGGCCGGGGGCGGGCCGGGGTCCGGGCGGACAGGTCCCGGGGCCGTCGGGGTCGCGCTCATGCCGTGTCCTTCTCCGCCGAAGCCAGTGAGTCTCCATATGAAACTCACTCGTACGACTGAGTTTCTATCGGGAACCGACCCGGTGGCGCAAGATGGTTCCGAGGACTGAGGACCGACACACCACACCGCATCCGACAGGAGACCCATGGCCAGGACCGTTCCCGAGCGGGATGCCGCCTGCGCGATCGCCCAGGCGGCGGCCGTGATCGGCGACTGGTGGAGCCTGCTCCTGGTGCGGGAGACCGCGCGCGGGCACCACCGGTTCGACGCGCTCCTGGGGGAGCTGGGGATCTCCCGGAAGGTGCTGACCGAGCGCCTCACACTGCTGGTGGAGGCGGACGTCCTGGAGAAGGTCCCGTACCAGCACAACCCCGTACGCCACGAGTACCGGCTGACGGAGCGCGGGCGGGGGCTATTGCCCGTGCTGCTGTCGATGCAGGACTGGGCGGACCGCTGGGTGCTCGGCGACGGCTCGCTGAGCGGCACGGCCGACGAGGCGAGCGCCGAGGCGCGGCGGGTGGCGGGCCTGGTGGGCGAGCGGCTGCCGCGCCTCGAACTGCCCGGACACGTGGACGGGGCGCCGACGGACCCGGTGGCGGAAGGGGCCGCGGCCACCGTCCTGTTTACCTACCCGGCGACGGGCCGCCCGAGCCCGCTGCCGGACGACTGGGCGTCCATCCCCGGGACGATCGGCTGCACGCTGGAGAACCGGCTGTTCCGCGAGGCGTACGAGGACTTCCGGGCGGCGGGCGCACAGGTGCACGGCGTGAGCACCCAACGCCCGGACGAGCAGCGGGTGTTCGCGGTGGAGGAGGGCCTGCCCTTCCCCCTCCTCTCCGACGTCGACCTCCGCCTCTCGGCGGCCCTGCGCCTGCCGGTGTTCCGCGCGGGACAGGCACTGCGCCTGAAGCGGGCGGTCCTGGTGGTGGACCGCGACCGCGTGGTGCGCCACGCACGCTTCCCGGTGACGGACATCCCGGACGCGGTCCGGGAGGCCTTGGACACGGCACGCAGCCTGGCCGCCGGAACCGCCCCGGCCTGACAGGCACCTCCGGAGACATACTGTCGCGACACCAGCGCCCTGGCCCGTCTCGTGCGCGGCGACGCCGAGCCGTACGGCTGGGACCAGGCCGCAGCGGCAGGACTCATCGCCACCTGCCCGCTGACGGACCTGGAATTCTTCTTCAGCGCCCGGAGCGCGGCTGACCCGGGCCTGTCGACCTCGTCGTGGCCGCGACTGCGGAGCTCCAGGGCCTCACACTCCTGCACCGCGACCGCGACTTCGAGCGCGTGGCGGCCGTCACCGGGCAGGCACTCCAGTGGTACGGCCCGCCGCCGGGCGCCAAGTAGCGCGGTCTTCACCCGGGGGGACCCGGCACGGCCGGCTACGCGCCGCCTGCCGCGTATCAGCCCACCGCGCCCAGGATCGGCGTCCACGCCGGGCCCGTGAGGGCGGTCGCCGCCTGGTGCGGGGTCAGGGGAGGGGCGGGGCGGTTCGGCTTGCGGGGGGTTGTGGCGTCGGCGGGCGCGGCGGCGGCGTTCCACTGGACGAGCTGGACCTGTGCTCCGGTGGATTTCACGGTGACCGTCGTCGTCCAGCGGTAGGCGGTCGGGCCGTCGGCGGGGTCCTTGTCGGCGATCTTCTCGGACATGACGAACGCGCCGCCGGGGAGGGTGGGGCTGCTGGGCAGCTCGGTGAGTTCGCAGGTGTCGCCGATGTCAGGGTTGCCGAAGGTGTTCTCGCAGGTCAGACCCTCGCCGTCGGTGAGCGGGAGCTGGAGGCGCATCGCGGAGACACCGACCTGGGCGGGGCCGCCGTGGCCGTCGTCGACCAGGAGGCTGCCGTTGGCGACCTTTCCGGCGGAGGGGTTGGAGGGGTCGTTGCTCTGGCCCTCCTTCCCGCTGAAGCGGCTGCCGGGGTACGTCTTCTCCAGGGCCCGGATCATCTCCGTACCCGAAATCGCGGAGCGGGGCATGGCGAGCGCCACCGGCTCGATGTCGGAACTCCCGGCGGAGCGGGCCGCGTTGAGGGCGCCGGGGGCCACCAGGCCCGCCACGGCGATCAGGGCGCAGGCGCCGACGCCCGCCCCGAGGTTGCGCCGGTTGCGGCGGCTGCGGCCGCGCCGGACGGCGTCGGCGGTCAGGCGGGTGAGGTCGGGGGCGAGGTGCTCGGTCGTACGGTCGAGGGCGTCCGCGAGGTGCGAGGCGAAGGCGTCGTCGGGCATGCGTGGGTCACCTTTTCGCTGGGTGGGGGCGGTGGAGGGCTCAGTGCTGCGGTACGAGGTCGGCGAGGGTGTCGCCGAGCAGGGCCCGGACCCGGGTGAGCGCCCGCGTGCTCTGGGAGCGGACCGCGCTGCTGCTGAGCTTCAGCATGTGCGCGGTCTCCTCGATGCTGTGGCCCTCCCAGTAGCGGAGGAGGAGAACGGCCCGGTCCCGGGGCGGGAGTTGGGCGAGTGCGTCCAGCAGGGTCAGGCGCAGGGCGGTGTCCGGTCCGGTCGCCGCGCTGTCGGGCATGTTCCCGGTGGGCCGCTCGCCGGTGCTGCGGCGGCGCTGGAGCGTGAGGAAGGTGCGGACCAGGACGGTCTGCGCGTACGCCGCCGGGCTGTCGGCCCGGGCCACCTTCTTCCAGTGCACGTACACCCGGCTCAGGGTCTCCTGGACGAGGTCCTCCGCCAGGTGCGCGTCGCCCGCCGCGAGGGCGTACGCCGACCGGTGGAGCGCTCGCGCCCTCGCCGTCACGAACTCCAGGTACTGGTCCTCCTGCGCTGCCTTCACTCGGCCCCCGCCTGCTCTCTGTCGCTGTGATCCGCGTGCATACCCCTGCTGACTACGCGGGGCGGCAGGATGTCGCGCACCACGGGCGACCACTTTCGCGGCCGGGTGCCGGGGGAGCCCGCTAACTCCCGGCCAGCCGGTCCCGTACGCGTGCGGCGGCCTCGTGCAGGAGGGGGGTGATGCGGGGGTCGGCCGCCGCCTCCGGGGTGTGCAGCTTGATGTGGCGGGCCTTCTTGCCGGTGCCCTCCAGCAGGGCGCCCGCCTCGGAGTGGGCCGCCAGCTCCGCGCCCTCCGAGAACATCAGGTTCACATGGCGGGTGTGCAGGATCAGGCCCGCGAACAGGCCCTTGTACGTGCCGGGGGCGAAGGTGAAGCCCAGGAGACGGGCGGAGGGGTCCACCTCCTCGGACGCGTCCGGGACCGCGTCGCGGATGATCTCCCGGGCGCGCCGCGCGATCCCGGCCACCTCGTCGGAGGCGGCGTCCAGCAGTACGTCCCAGCCCTCAGGGCCCTGTCGCGTCATAAGGGGGACACTAACGCCCGAAACCGTCCCACTTCTGAGCGCGACGTCCCGGCCCCGCCGCCGCTCGCTCACTCCCCCGCACACGCCGCCTTGCGGAACGCGTCCGTCGAGCCCGTGGTGTAGACATCGGGGTCCGCCGCCGTGGCGTACCGCACCTGGCCCGGCTTCAGCGCGGCCAGGTCCTCCGGGGTGAATTCCACGGGCAAGGTCGACCAGGAGCTGTCCTCCGTCGCCCCGTAGAGGGCGTACGTGACGTGCGGGGTCAGGGGCTTCGGCGGACGCTGCGCGGCCCAGTCGCCCGTGGCCTCGCCGGACAGCGGCCAGGTGGCGAACTCCGTCGGGGTCCCGGACCTGCGCCAGGTCGCCTCGGGAGGCGCCTCGGGGTCCTTCGCGGGCACGTACAGCAGCACCTGGTCCATCGGTGCCTCGCACGACTGGACGACCCCCATCGGCCGCCCGTCCCTCCCCACCGTCACTCCGGTCAGGCCGGACACCGGCACCGTGCACCCCGTGAGGAGGGCAAGCAGGGGCAGGGGCAGGACGAGGAGTGCTCTGCGGTGTGTCAACGTCGGTCCCCCCGAGGGCCGTTGGGTACGGCGACGCGCCCCCGCCGGACGTTGGGTCCGGCGGGGGCGCGTCGTGGCGTCAGAAGGGGATCGTAGGGCTAGGAACCGCCGTTGCGCCCCCGCCGGGTGATCACGATCAGGGCACCTCCCGCCGCCAGGAGCAGCGCCCCCGCGCCCGCCGCTGCCGCCGTGCGCCAGCCGTCCGAGCCGGTGGCGGGGAGGTGGCCCGACGCGTGGCCCATCGGGCCCGGCTTGCCGCCGCCCGGCTTCGGCTTGGTGGGCTTCGTCGGCTTGGACGGCAGCTGCTTGATGCGTACCGCCGTCGAACAGGCCTTGTCGCGGGAGGACGTGCCGCAGTTGGAGCCCAGGGTCGCCGTCGAGTCGACCGTGTTCGTCAGGCGGCCGTCGCCCGTGCGCGCCCCGACCACGGTCACCGGGTAGGTGACGGTGGCGGTGGCGCCCGCCGGGATGTCGCCGCGCCAGGTCAGGACGGGTGCGGCGTAGGTCACCCGGCCCAGGGAGGCCTTGACGTACCGGGGGTCGAAGCGGACGTCGTCCAGGATCTCGCGGAGGTCGTCCGCGAAGCCCGCACCCGTGTAGACACCCGTCCCGGAATTGCGCAGGGACACCGTGTACGTGAGCTTGTCGCCCGGCTTCGGGACCGCGGGGCCCGTCAGCTTCTTCGTGTACGTCACCAGCGGGATCAGGACCTCGTCCGCGCACTCGGTGTCCACCGGGCGCTGCGCGTTGCAGTTCGAGGCGTTGCCGATGATGTGCGCGTTGAGGTGCAGGTTGCCGCCCGGCGGGGTGTCCACGACCGCCGACCAGGTGACGGTCGCCGTCTCCCCGACCGGGAGGTCACCGGTCCAGTACGCCACGTCCTGCGCGGTGGGCACCGCCCGGTCGGCCAGCTCGGTGGGGAGCTGGGCGCGCGGGATGCGGGTGACCGTTCCCTTGTCGGTGGCGAAGTCGTCGGCGACGGTCGCCGAGTCCATGATCTGCGCCAGGTCGACGTACGCCTTGGCCGCCGGGTAGGGGGCCGTGCCGGTGTTCTTCACCCGGGCCGTGTACTTCACGCGCTCGCCGGGCTTGGCGACCACGTGGTCGTCGACCAGGTCCACGTACAGCTTCGGGATGCCGCCGTTCTCGCCGGTGCCCGTGGAGCACTCCGGGGTCTGCTCGCCCTCGACGCAGTTCGAGCCGGGGTTGGTGGAGGTGACGGAGTTGGACAGCTTGGCGTTGCCCTCGGGCGGGGCGCCGACCGTCACCGAGTAGGTGATGACGACGGCGGTGGCGTCACCGCCGTGCCGGACCGGGCCGGTCCAGGTCAGCTTCTTGGTCGCCGGGTCGAAGACCGGGGCCGGGTTGCCGTCCGTGACGGTCAGGTCGTCGTTCCACTTCGCGTCGTCCAGGACGTCCGCGAGGTCGTCGGTGAGGTTGGCGTTGGGGAAGTCGGCCCTGCCGGTGTTGAAGACCTTCACCGTGTAGGTGACCTTGTCGCCGGGGAGCGGGTTCGGCTTGTCGACGGACTTCTCGATGGCCGGGTTGGCGATCGGGACCTCGACGCCGCACTCGGCGCCGGGGGCCGTCTTCTTGCAGTTGGAGCCCGCGTTCTCGGAGGTGACGGTGTTCTTCAGGAGCGCCGTGGCGCCCGCCTTTGTCTTCTCCGGGACCTTGACGGAGTACGTCAGCTTGACCGTGGTGCGCGCCGGGACGTCGCCCCTCCAGGTCAACACCGGTGCGGTGTAGGAGAGTTGGCCGCCGAGGGAGGAGGCCGCGTCGTCCCGGTAGTCGGCGTCGGTGAGGACGGCGCTCAGGTCGTCCGTCACCGTCACGCCCTCGTACTTCGCACCGCCCGCGTTCGCGATCAGGATCGTGTACGTCACCTCCGAGCCCGGCACCGCGTGCTCGTGGTCCGCGCTCTTCTTCACGTCGAGCTGCGGGAAGCCGCCCTTCTCGTCGGGGCCCTTCGTCCCGAACTTGTTGCCGCAGAGCACGTTGTTCGAACCGGCCTTGCAGTTGGAGCCCGCGTTGGCCGAGACGATCCCGTTGAGCAGCTGGCCCGTCGCGCCCGCCTTGGGGCGTTCGTGGACGGTGACCGAGTAGGTGACCGTGGCCTTCGTACCGGCCGGGACGTCCCCCTTCCAGGTCAGCTTCTTCGCCGCCGCGTCGTACCGCACGTCGCCCGCGGTCGCCGCCGCGTCGTCGTTGTAGTCGGCGTCGGTGAGGGCTCTCGCGAGGTCGTCCTCGAAGGCGGCGGCCGGGTAGACGCCCTTGCCGTCGTTCTCGGCGGTCACCGTGTACGTGACCTTGGTACCCGGCAGCGGCCTCTTCGGGCTCATCACCTTCTGGAAGGTGATGTTCGGGTACGTGACCGTGGTCGTGCACCCGGACGCCGTCGCCGTGGCGCAGTTGGCGCCCGGCTCGGTCGAGGTGACCGTGTTGACGAGCTCGCGGTCGGCGGCGGACGAGGTCCGTGCCGGGTCCGGGATCTTCACCGCGTAGGTGAGCGTCGCGGAGCCCTTCGCCGGGACGTCCCCGGTCCAGTTCAGCTTCGTACCGGAGACGGTGGCCGTGCCCGTGGTGGCCTGGGCGTCGCCGACCAGGTCGGCGTCGTCCAGGACCTTGGCGAGGTCGTCGGTGAGGGAGTAGTTCCGGTACGCGCCGGCTCCCGCGTTGGTGACCTTCACCGTGTACGTGACGGTCTCGCCCGGCAGCGCGGTCGCCTTGTCGGCGGTCTTGACGACCGTGACGTAGGGAACGCCGCCGTCCTCGCCGCCGGTCCCGCAGGCGGGGTCGGTGGAGCCGAAGGGGCAGGGCGAGCCGGGGATGTCGGAGACGACCTTGTTGACCATCCGGCCGTCGCCGCCCGTCTTGGGCTGCGCCGGGATCTTCACCTGGTAGGTGATCTTCTTCTCCTCGTGGGGAGCGAAGTCGCCCGTCCACGTCAGGTCGGGGGCCGTCCAGACGGCCTTGCCGCCCGCGTCGTCCTGGACGCCGACCCAGTCCGCGTCGTCGACGACACCCGCGAGGGAGTCGCTGAACTCGGCGTTCGGGTAAGGGGCGTTGGCGTCGTTCTTCATGGTGACGGTGTAGGTGACCGTGGCGCCCGGGAGGAGCGGGGTGGGCGCGACGGTCTTGGTGATGACCAGCTTCGGGTCCACGGGCGGCTGGCTGCCGCTGACGCAGGCCTTGTCGGCGTCGTCCGCGCACTGGTTGGCGGTCGGGACGGTGGCCTTCGAACCGGCCGTCGTCCAGGCCTTGTTGACGAGCTTGTCCGTCTTGCCGGCGGAGGCCGTGGCCTTCACCGTCAGGACCAGTGAGGCATCCGCGCCGGGGGCGAGGGTGCCGACCGTCCAGACCAGCGGGCGGGCCGCGGGGTCCGCGACCGTTCCGGCGGTCGGGGCGGCCTTGACCACCTCGACGCCCTCGGGGAGCGCGTCCGTGACCTCGATGCGCTTGGCCTCGGCGGCACCGGCCGCATTGGCGATCTTCAGGGTGTAGGTGAAGGGGACGCCGACCTGCGGCGCGTCCAGGGACTGCGCCTTGGTGAGGGTCAGCTTCGGCTCCTTGACCTCGGAGCCCTCGCCGTCCGTGTCACAGACCTTGCCCGGCTTGGGGTCGGTCTTGCAGGTGTTCTCGGGCGGGACGACCGGGTCCGGGCCCTCGGTCACCTCGGCGGAGTTGACCAGCTTGGTGCCCTTGGCGGCCGCCGTGACGAGAGCGGTGATCTTCAGGGTCGAGGTCGTCCCCGCCTTGAGCAGCGGGAGCTTCCAGACCACCGGGTCGGCCTTCGCCGCGCTCGTGCCCTCGGACTGGTCGACCGCGAGCAGGTCCAGGCCCTGCGCCAGCTTGTCCGCCACCTCCAGGTCGGTGGCGTCGGCGGTGCCGGTGTTCTCGGCGGTCAGCGTGTAGACCACCTGCTCACCGACCTGCGGGTCGGCCGGGGAGGCCTTCTTGGTCAGCTTCCAGACCGGCTTGCCCGGAGCGGTCGTGTCGTGACCCGAGCAGGCCCTGGTGGGCTCGCCGGGGCACTGGTTCGCCGTCGGCACGGTGGCGACCGCGCCCGTCGACGTCCACGTCTTGTTGACGATCTTCTGCGATACGTCGGCGTCCTGGCGGACCTTGACCTTCACGGTCAGGGTGGCCTCCGCGCCACCGGCGAGGGTGCCGACGGTCCACAGCAGCTTCGGCTTGGCCCCGTCGTCGACGGTGCCCGTGGAGGGGGTGGTCGAGACGAGGTCCACACCGGCCGGGAGCAGGTCGGTGACCTCGACGCGCTTGGCGTCGTCGGCGCCGGCCGCGTTGACCAGCTTGACCGTGTAGGTGAGCGTGTTGCCGATCTGCGGGTTGGCCGGGAGCTGCGTCTTGGTCAGGGTGAGCTTGGGCTCGCCCACGTCCGTACCCTCGCCGTCCGTGTCACAGACCTTGCCGGGGTCCGGCTCGTCCTTGCAGCGGTTGTCCGGCGGGATCGTCGGGTTGGGGCCCTCGGTGACCTCGGCGGCGTTCTTCAGCTTCGTGCCCTTGGCGGCGGCCGTGACCGTCGCCGTGATCTTCAGTTCCTCGGTGGCTCCGGCCGCGAGGGCCGGGATCTTCCACACCACCGGGTCGGCCTTCTCGGCGCTGGTGCCCGTGGACGGCTTCACGTCCAGCAGGGTCAGGCCGGTGGGCAGCTTGTCGGTGACCTCCAGGTCCCTGCCCTCGACGGTGCCGTTGTTGACGGCCTTCAGGGTGTACGTCACGACCTCGCCGACCTGCGGATCGGCAGGGGAAGCCGTCTTGGACAGGGTCCAGTCCGGGCGGCCGGGAAGCTCCGCCTGCTCACCGACGCACGCCTGCTTCGGGTTGTCGTCGCAGCGGTTGGCCGCCGGGATCTCCGGCTGGGCGCCGGTCGACGTCCAGGCCCGGTTGACGATCTTGGCGCTGGCGTCCTGGCGCACCTTGACGGTGACGGTGAGCGTGCGCTCGCCGCCCGCCTCCAGGGTGCCGACGTTCCAGACCAGGCGCGGCTTGCCGGTGGTGTCCACCGGGGCCGAGGTGTCGGAGGACACCGCGCGGACCAGGTCCACGCCGCCGGGCAGCAGGTCGGTGATCGTCACGCGCTCGGCCTTGTCGGCGCCGGCCGCGTTCACGATCTTCACCGCGTAGGTGAGGGTGTTGCCGACCTGCGGCTGCGCCGGGACCTGCGTCTTGGTCAGGGTCAGCTTGGGCTCCTTGACGTCCGAGCCGTCGCCGTCCGTGTCACAGATCTTGGCGGGGTCCGGGTCGTCCTTGCACTTGTTGTCGGGCGGAATCGTCGGGTCGGGACCCTCCGTCACCTCAGCCGCGTTGCGCAGCTTCTGGCCCTTCGCGCCCGCCGTGACGAGAGCGGTGATCTTCAGGGTCGAGGCCGTCCCCGCCTTGAGCAGCGGGAGCTTCCAGATCACCGGGTCGGCCTTGGCCGCGCTGGTGCCCGTGGACGGGTCCACGGCGAGCAGGTCCAGGCCCTCGGGCAGGTCGTCCTTGACCTCCAGGTCGACGGCGTCGGTGGTGCCGGTGTTCTCGGCGGTCAGGGTGTAGACGACCTCCTCGCCCACCTGCGGGTTGGTCGGGGAGGCCGTCTTCGACAGCTTCCAGACCGGCTTGCCCGGCGGGTTCACCGAGTCCTCGTGACCGGAGCAGGCCTTGGTGGGCTCGCCCGGGCACTGGTTCGCGTCCGGCACGACCGCCTGCGAACCGGCCGACGTCCAGGTCTTGTTGACGACCTTCTGGGTGGTGTCGGCGTCCTGCTTGACCTTCACCGTGACGGTCATCGTCGCCTCGGCGCCGCCCGCCAGGTCACCCACGTTCCACACGAGCTTCGGCTTCCCTGCGGAGTCCACCGTGCCCGCCGACGGGTCGGTCTTCACCAGCGCCACCCCGGCCGGGAGGACGTCGGTGATCTCGACGCGCTTGGCGGCATCCGCACCCGCCGCGTTGGCGATCTTCACCGTGTAGGTGAGGGTGTTGCCGATCTGCGGCTGCTTGGGCAGCTGCGTCTTGGTCAGCGTCAGCTTCGGCTCCTTGACCTCCGAGCCGTCGCCGTCGGTGTCACAGATCTTCTTCGGGTCGTCCTTGCACTTGCTCTCGTCCGGGATCTCCGGGTCGGGCCCCTCGGTCACCTCGGCGGAGTTCTTCAGCTTGGCGCCCTTCGCACCCGCCGTGACCAGCGCGGTGAAGGTCAGCTCCTTCGTCTCGCCGGCGGCAAGCGTCGGGATCTTCCAGACGACCGGGTCGGCCTTCGGAGCCGTCGTACCGTCCGGAGCCTTGACCGCCAGCAGGTTCAGCCCGTTCGGGACGTCGTCCTTGATCTCCAGGGCCTTCGCGTCGACGGCACCGGTGTTGACCGCCTTCAGCGTGTACGTCACCACCTCGCCGACCTGCGGGTCCTTCGGGGAAGCCGTCTTGGACAGGGTCCAGGCGGGCTTGCCCGGCAGGTTCGCCTTGTCGCCGGAGCAGGCCTTGGTGGGCTCCCCGTCGCACTGGTTGGCGGCGGGCACCTCGCCCTCCGGACCGGCCGACGTCCAGGTCTTGTTGACGATCTTCTTGGTGGTGTCGGCGTCCTGTTTGACCTTCACCGTGACCGTCATCGTCGCCTCGGCACCGGCGGCCAGGTCGCCGACCGTCCACTGCAGGGTGGGCTTCGCGGCGGAGTCGACCGTACCGACCGACGGCTCGACCTTGACCAGCTCAACTCCCGCCGGGAGAAGGTCAGTCACCTCCGAACGCTTGGCAGCATCCGCGCCCGCCGCGTTCACCAGCTTCACCGTGTAGGTGAGCGTGGTACCGATCTGCGGGTCGGCCGGGAGCTGCGTCTTGGTCAGCGTGAGCTTCGGGTCCTTGGGCTCGTTGCCGTCGCCGTCCGTGTCGCAGATCTTCTTCGGGTCGTCCTTGCACTTGCTCTCGTCCGGGATCTCCGGGTCGGGACCCTCGGTCACCTCGGCGCTGTTCTTCAGCTTCTTGCCCTTGGCGGCCTCGGTCACCTTCGCGATGATCTTCAGCTCCTTCGTCTCACCGGCGGCCAGCGTCGGGATCTTCCACACCACCGGGTCCGCCTTCGGCGCGGTGGTCCCGGCCGGGGCGTCGACGGCGAGCAGGGTCAGGCCCTCGGGCAGGTCGTCCTTGATCTCCAGGTCCTTGCCGGGGACGGTCCCCGTGTTCACGGCCTTAAGGGTGTACGTCACGACCTCGCCGATCTGCGGCTCGGCCGGGGACGCGGACTTCGACAGCTTCCACTCCGGCTTCGCGGGCGGGTCGACCTTGTCGCCGGAGCAGGCCTTGGTGGGCTCCCCGTCGCACTGGTTGGCGGCGGGCACCTCGCCCTCCGGACCGGCCGAGGTCCACGTCTTGTTGACGAGCTTGTCGGCGGTGGAGGCGTCCTGCTTGACCTTCACCGTGACGGTCATCGTCGCCTCGGCACCGGCGGCGAGGTCACCGACCGTCCACTTCAGGGTGGGCTTCGCGGCGGAGTCGACCGTACCGACCGACGGCTCGACCTTCGCCAGGTCAACTCCCGCCGGGAGAAGGTCAGTCACCTCCGAACGCTTGGCAGCATCCGCGCCTGCCGCATTCGCCAGCTTCACCGTGTAGGTGAGCGTGTTGCCGACCTGCGCCTGCACCGGGAGCTGCGTCTTGGTCAGGGTCAGCTTGGGCTCCTTGACGTCCGAGCCGTCGCCGTCCGTGTCGCAGACCTTGGTCGGGTCGTCCTTGCACTTGCTCTCGTCCGGGATCTCGGGGTCGGGACCCTCGGTCACCTCGGCCGAGTTCTTCAGCTTCTTGCCCTTGGCAGCGGCCGTCACCTTGGCCGTGATGGTCAGGGTCTCGGTCGCCCCGACGGCCAGTGTCGGGATCTTCCAGACGACCGGGTCGGCCTTCGGAGCCGTCGTACCGTCCGAGGCGACGACACCGAGCAGCGTCAGCCCCTCGGGCAGCTTGTCGTTGATCTCCAGGTCCTTGCCCTCGACCGTGCCCTTGTTGACGGCCTTGAGGGTGTACGTCACGACCTCGCCGACCTGGGCGTCCTTCGGGGACGCCGTCTTGGACAGCTCCCAGTCGGGGCGGCCCGGGATGTCCGAGCCCTCGCCCGCACAGGCCTTCTTCGGGTCGTCGTCGCACCGGTTGGCCTCGGGGATCTCCGGCTGGGCGCCCGTGGACGTCCAGGCCCGGTTGACCACCTTGGCGCTGGCGTCCTGGCGGACCTTGACCGTGACGGTCAGGGTGCGCTCGGCGCCCGCGGCGAGGTCGCCGATGTTCCAGACCAGGCGCGGCTTGGCGGCCGTGTCGACCGGGTCGGTGGAGTCCGAGGACACCGCCGAGACGAGGTCCACGCCGGTCGGCAGCAGGTCGGTGATCGTCACGCGCTCGGCCTTGTCGGCGCCGGCCGCGTTCACGATCTTCACCGCGTAGGTGAGGGTGTTGCCGACCTGCGGCTGGGCCGGGACCTGGGTCTTGGTCAGGGTCAGCTTGGGCTCGCCGACCTCGGACCCGTCGCCGTCCGTGTCACAGATCTTCTTCGGGTCGTCCTTGCACTTGCTCTCGTCCGGGATCTCGGGGTCGGGACCCTCGGTCACCTCGGCAGCATTGCGGAGCTTCTTGCCCTTGGCACCCGCCGTGACGAGAGCCGTGATCTTCAGCGTGGCGGTCCTGCCCGCGCCCAGCACCGGGATCTTCCAGATCACCGGGTCGGCGGCAGCGGCGGAACCCTCGGTGGCCTCCGGGGCGCCGACGAGGGTCAGGCCCTCGGGCAGCTTGTCCTTGACCTCCAGGTCCTTGGCGTCGACCGTGCCGGTGTTCTTGGCCGTGAGGGTGTACACGACCTCCTCACCGACCTGCGGGTTCGCCGGGCTCGCGGTCTTCGCGAGGGACCAGGTGGGCTTGGCCGGCGGGTCGGCCTTGTCGCCGGAGCAGGCCTTGTCGGCCTCGCCCGGGCACTGGTTGCCGGTCGGGATCTCGGGCTTGGCACCCGCCGTCGACCACGCCTTGTTGACGAGCTTGGCAGTGGTGGACGCGCCCTGCTTCACCTTGACGGTGACAGTCATGGTCGCGTCGGCACCGGCGGCGAGGTCGCCGACGGTCCACTTCAGCGACGGCTTGCCGGAGTCGTCCACGGCACCCGCACTCACGGAAGCCCGTACGAACTCCGCATCAGCCGGAAGCAGATCCGCCAGCTCGATGCGCTTGGCAGCACTCGCACCCGCCGCGTTCGCGATCTTCACCGTGTAGGTGAGGGTGTTGCCGACCTGCGGCTGCGCCGGGGACTGGGTCTTGGTCAGGGTGAGCTTGGGCTCGCCGACCTCGGACCCGTCGCCGTCGGTGTCACAGATCTTCTTCGGGTCGTCCTTGCACTTGCTCTCGTCCGGGATCTCCGGGTCGGGCCCCTCGGTCACCTCCGCGCTGTTCTTCAGCTTCGCGCCCTTGGCGGCCTCGGTCACCAGCGCGGTGATCTTCAGCTCCTTCGTCTCACCGGCGGCCAGCGTCGGAATCTTCCACACCACCGGGTCGGCCTTGGGAGCCGTCGTACCGGCCGGGGCATCGACCTTCTGGAGCGTCAGCCCGTTCGGTACGTCGTCCTTGACCTCCAGATCCTTGGCGTCCACGGACCCGGTGTTCTCGGCCTTCAGCGTGTAGACGACCGTCTCGCCGACCTGCGGATCGGCGGGGGAGGCCGTCTTCGACAGCTTCCATTCCGGCTTGGCCGGCGGGTTGGCGCTCTCACCGGTGCAGGCCTTGTCGGCCTCCCCGGCACACTGGTTGGCGGCCGGGACGGACGCCTTCGCGCCGTCCGACGTCCACGCCTTGTTGATGAGCTTGTCGGTGGTGGAGGCGTCCTGCTTGACCTTGACCCGGACGGTCAGGGTCTCGGAGGCGCCCGCCGCCAGGTCACCCACAACCCACTTGAGCGGAGTACCGCCCACCGCGGGCCGGGCCTCGACCAGCTCGACGCCCTCGGGCAGCAGGTCCGTCACCTCGACCCGCTTGGCCGCATCCGCACCCGCCGCGTTGGCGATCTTCACCGTGTAGACGAGGGTGTTGCCGATCTGCGGCTGCGCCGGGGACTGGGTCTTGGTCAGGGTGAGCTTGGGCTCCTTGGGCTCGCCGCCGGTGCCGTCGTCACAGATCTGGCCGGGGATCGGCCGTCCCTGCGCGTCCTTGCACTCGCTGCCGGGGTCGACGGTCGGGTTGGGGCCCTCGGTGACCTTGGCCTGGTTCTTCAGCGGGCGGCCCTTGGCGGCGGCCGTGACGGTGCCGGTCAGGGTGAGGGAGGCGGTGGTGCCGCCGTCCAGGGACGGGATCTCCCAGTGGACGGGGCCCGTGCCGACGGCCGACGTACCGGGCGAGGCCTCGGAGGCGTCCAGGCGTATGCCCGACGGGAAGACGTCGTCGATCTTCAGGTCGGCCGCCGGGGACGACCCCGTGTTCTCGACCGTGATGACGTACACGACCTTCTCCCCGACCTGCGGGTCCTTGGGCGTGACCGTCTTCTTCATCGTCAGCTGCGGGCTGGCGGGCGTCTTGTTGCCCGCGCAGACGTGCGCCGCGTTGTCCGAGCAGGCGTTGCCCGCGAGCGGAGTGACCGCCGGGCCCGCGGTCGCCCACGCCCGGTTGGTCAACTCGTCGTCCAAAGACACGTCCTGACGGACCTTCACCATCACGGTGAGCTGCTTCTGCGCGCCCGCCGCGACCGTACCCGGCTTCCACACCAGGACCGGCTTGCCGCTGGTGTCCACGGTGTCGGTGGAGTCGGAGGAGACCGCGCTGATCAGGTCCACTCCGGCCGGGAGCCGGTCGTGGATCTCGGAGCGCTTGGAGGCGTCCGAGCCCTCGTTCTTCAGCGTGACGATGTACGCGAGGGTGTTGCCGACCTGCGGGTTCGCCGGGTTCTGGAGCTTGGAGAGGATGAGCTTGGGCTCCTTGGGCTCCTCACCCCCGCCGTTGTCGCAGATCTTGCCGGGGATCGGCTGACCCTGGGCGTCCTTGCACTCGTTCTCCGGGTCGACGGTCGGCGTCGGGCCCTCGGTGAGGTCCGCGCCGTTGCGCAGCTTCTTGCCGCGCGCGCCGTCGCCCACCAGGGCCTTGAAGGTCAGCTTGGCCTCGGCGCCGCCCGCGAGCGTCGGCACCTTCCACACGATCGGGTCGGTGGCGGTGGCCGTACCGGCGGTGGCGTCCGGGGTGCCCACCAGGGTGAGGCCCTCGGGCAGGTCGTCCTTCAGCTCCAGGTCCTTGCCCGGAGTCGTGCCGGTGTTCTTCATGACGACCGTGTACGTCACGGTCTCGCCGATCTGCGGGTCGACCGGGTCGACCGTCTTGGAGAGCTTGATCTCGGGCTTGGTCGGCGGGTCGCTCTTGTCGCCGGAGCAGGCCCGGGTGGGTGCGCTCGGGCACTGGTTGGCCGTGGGCACCGTGCCCTCGGGTCCGGCGCTCGTCCACGCCTTGTTGATGAGCTTCTCGGTGGTGGAGGCGTACTGCTTGACCTTCACCGTGACGGTCAGGACCCGCTCGACGCCCGGGTCGACCTCGCCGACCTTCCAGAGCAGGGTGTTGCCCGCGCCCGGGGTGACGGTGCTTCCGGCCGGGGCGTCCGCCCGTACGAACTCCACGTCCGCCGGGAGCTGTTCGGTGATCTCGACCCGCTTGGCCGGGTCCGCGGTCGCCTTGTTGGCGATCTTCACCTGGTAGGTGAGGGTGGAGCCGATCTGGGGGCGCTCGGGGGTCTGCGACTTGGTGAGCGTCAGGTCGGGCCGGGCGGGGTTGGTGCCCGTGGTGTCGTCACAGACCTCGTCCGGGACGACGGCCCCCGAGCCGTCCTTGCACTGGCTGGTCGGCGGGACGGTCGGGTTCGGGCCCTCGGTGACCTTGACCCTGTTCTTGGCGGGGGTGGAGGCGTCGGTGACCTTGCCCTTGATGACCAGGGTGGCCGTCTCGTCCTTCTTCAGCGAGGGGATCTTCCACACCGACGGCTTGGCGTTCGTCGCCGTGCCGAGGGCGTCCGGGGTGATCGACAGGACGTCGACCCCGGCCGGAGTCCGGTCCTCGTACTGGAGGTCCTTGGCCTCCAGGTCCCCGGTGTTCTTGACGGTGACGGTGTACGTCACGACCTCGCCCAGCTGCGGGTCGGTCGGCACCGCCTTCTTCTCCATGGTCAGCTGCGGGGCCGCCGGAGGCTCGGTGTTCTCGCCCGAGCAGGCCCGGGTGGCGTCGGCGGCGCACTTCTCACCGGTGATCTCCGGGCGGGGGCCCGAGGACTCCCACGCCTGGTTGACCAGCTTCCCGGTGGCCGACTGCTCCACCTTGACGGTGATGACCAGCTTCTCGGTGCCGCCCGCCGCGACCTCGCCGACCTTCCACTCCAGCTCGGGCAGCTGGGAACGGTCGACGGTGCCGTGCGTGGGGACGGCGGAGACCAGGGTGACCCCGGCCGGGAGCCTGTCCTTGATCGCGACGCGCTCGGCCTTGTCCGTACCGGCGTTGGTGAGCTCGACGGTGTAGGTCAGCGTGGAGCCGACCTGCGGCTGCGCCGGGGACTGGGTCTTCTTCAGCTGGAGCTTGGGCTCCTTGGGCTCGACGTTGTCGCCGTCGTCGCAGATCTTGCCCGGGATCGGGCGACCGCCCGCGTCCTTGCACTGGCTCTCCGGGTCCACGACCGGGTCGGGCCCGGCCGTGACGGTGGCGACGTTCTGGAGCTTCTTGCCCTTGGCGGCGTCGGTGACCCGGCCGATGACCGTCAGCTTCTTGGTCTCACCGGCCCCGATGGCCGGGATCTTCCACTTCACCGGGCGCACGGCCGTGTCCGTGACGGACGTACCCGCGTCCGGGGTGACGTCCTCGGCGACGACGCCCTCGGGCAGGACGTCGGTGATCTCCAGGTCGGCGCCGGGAACGGTCCCGCTGTTCTCCATGGTGATCACGTACGTCACCCGCTCCCCGATCTGCGGGTTGCTCGGCGTCGCCGTCTTCTTCATCTTCAGGGTGGGCTGGGCGAGCGTGTACGTCACGGTGCAGTCGGCGTCCGTGGCACCGGCGGCGCAGTTGACGCCGGGGGTGGTGGACGTGACGGCGTTGGTGAGGGTGAGGTCGCCGGTCGGGGTGCCGTCCGCGGCGCGCTTGCGGTTGGCGGGGATCTTCACCTCGTAGGTGATCTCGACCGTGTCGCCGGCCGGGATGTTCCCGGTCCAGTCGAGGGCGTCGCCCGCCGCGTTCAGCAGGTTCACGGCGGTGCCGTTGACCTTCACCGAACCGGCCACCACGTCGGCGTCCTTGAGGACGTCCGTCAGGTCGTCGTGCAGCTGGACGCCGGTGTACTCGGCGAGGCCGGTGTTGCGTGCGGTGAGGGTGTACGTCGCCGTGGTGCCCGGTGCCGGGGCGGCCGGGCTGACCTTCTTGGCCATCGTGACGCGCGGGATCTTCACCGGGCGGCCGGTGCCGCAGTCCGGGTCGGTGGAGGTGGCGGTGCAGTTGGTGTCGTCGGAGGAGACGACGACGTTGTCGAGGCGGTTGTCGCCGGTGGCGGCCGTGTTGACGGTCACCTCGTAGGTGAAGGAGAAGGTCGAGCCACCGGGCACGTCGCCCTTCCACCCGACGGTCTTCGTCGCGGCGTCGTAGGTGGCGCGCACACCGGTGCCGATCGTCTCCAGCGAGGCCGGAACGTACGCGGCGTCGTCCAGGACCCCGGCGAGGGCATCCTTGATCTCGGCGTCCGGGTAGGGGACACGGCCCTGGTTGGTGACCTTGATCGTGTACTTGACCTTCTCGCCCGGCTTGGCGACGGTCTTGTCGGACGACTTCTGGATCTTCAGCTTGGGCGTGTTGGTGTCGGTGGTGCAGCCCGCGTCCGTGGAGCCCGTACCGCAGTTGGTGCCCTCGGTGGCCGCGACGACCACGTTGCGCAGGTCGCCGTCACCGCCGGAGGCCCTGACGGTCAGCGAGTAGGTGAGCGTGACGGCCTTGCCCGCCGGGACGTCGCCGGTCCAGTCGAGCTTCTGGTCGCCCGCCGTACCGGAGTAGGTGAGGGTGCCGGTGTCGGCTCCGCCCTCGTCCACGGCCTTGTGGTCGTTGTTGTAGGTGGCGTCGTCGAGGGCGTCCTTGAGGACGTCGCTCAGGCGGGCGCCGGTGTAGGCGGCGGTGCCCGGGTTCCGTACGACCACCTTGTAGGTGATCTTCGTACCCGCCTTCGCGGTGCCGGTCAGGTCGGAGGACTTCTCGATGTCCAGGACCTGCACGGCGACCTGCGCCCGGCAGTCCGCGCCGGGGGAGGCGGCGTCGCAGTTGGAGCCCGCGCGGGTCAGGGTGACCAGGTTGTCGAGCCCGTCGGTGCCGGTCGGCGGCTTGACCAGGGTCACCGGGTAGCGGTAGGCGACCGTGGCGCCGGCCGCGACCGTGCCCTTCCAGGTGATCTTCTGCCCGGCCCGGTCGTAGACACCCGGGCTCGGGACGGTGCCGATCGTGGCGTCGTCGACCAGCTTCGACACGTCGTCGACGAGTTCGGCGTCGGGCCAGTCGGCGGTTCCGGTGTTCTCGACCTCGATGGTGTAGGCGACGTCGTCACCGGGCTTGGCCGACGCCTTGTCCGCCTTCTTGGTGATCTTCAGTCGCGGCACCGGAGTCGTGGTCACACAGGGCGCCGCCGCCGTGCAGTTCGCACCCGGCGACGTCGACGTCACCTTGTTGACCAGCTTGGTGTCCGCCCCCGCGTCCATGATCTTGTCGAGCACGACCTGGTACGTGATGACGTGGGAGCCACCGGCCGGAACGTCACCGGTCCACTCGACGGTGTTCCCGGAGGCACTCGCCCCGCCGGTCACCGACCCCGGCTGGAACGTGCCGTCGTCGGCCACGCCCGCCAGGTCGTCCTTCATCCGCGCGCCCCGGTAGGGGACCGTCCCGGTGTTCTTCATCGTCACCGTGTACGTCACGGTGTCGCCCGGCAGCGGCTTCGCCGGGGAGATCTTCTTGTCGATCTCCAGCGCGGCGGTGCCCAGGTCGACGGTGCAGTCCGCGTCCGTGGACCCGGTACGGCAGTTGGAGCCCGGGGTGTCGTCCACCACCGTGTTCTTGACCTTCGCCCCTGCGGGCAGCGGGTCCTTCAGCTTGACCTTGTACGTGATGACCAGGCCCTGCGTGCCCGAGTAGACGTCGCCGTCCCAGGTCACGGTCTTGGTCGCCGCGTCGTACACCGGGGCCGGGGTGACCCAGCCGGGCGGCGCCTGCGGGGTGACCGCCTTCAGCTCGGTCGGCACACCGTCCATGGCGTCCGCGAGCCCGGCCAGCGCGTCACGGATCTCGGCGCCGTAGTAGACGTCGGCACCGTCGTTGAGCGCGGTGATGGTGTACGTCAGGGTGTCGCCCGGCTTCGGGGCGTCGTCGTCCGCCTTCTTCGCCAGGTGCAGCCTGGCCACCCGGGTGTCAATCGAACAGGGGCTGCCGACACCGCAGTTGGAACCGGGCGCCTCGACCACGAGGGAGTTGTTCAGCCGGTCGTCACTGCCCGCGACCTTGCCGGCCGCGACCTTCACCTTGTACGTGAAGACCACCTTGCCGGGTGCGGTGTTCGACCCCGCCGGGACCGTCCCCTCCCAGGTCAGCTTCTTGGCCGTGGCGTCGAAGACGGGCGCGCCCGCTCCGGTGGGGGTGACCTGGTTCAGCCAGGTCGCGCCCTTGAGGACGTCGTTCAGGTCGTCCGCCATCCTGGCGGTGGCCGGGGCGGCGCCCCGGTTCTCCATGGTGACGGTGTACGTGAGGGTGTCGCCGCCCCGCACCGGCCGCTTGTCGACGGTCTTGGAGACCCGCACCGAGCCGTAGGACGTGGACGTCGTGCAGTTGGCGTCCGTGGACCCCGCCGCACAGTTGGACCCGGTGCTCGGGACCACGACGGTGTTCTCCAGGGTGCCGTCGGCGGTGCCCTTGGGGGTGGTGGGGACGGTCGCGGTGTACCGGATCTCGACGGAGCCCGCCTTGGGGACGGTCCCCTTCCAGCTGAGCTTCCCGTTCTCGATCTTCGCCTCGGGCGGCGAGACGACGGTCAGCGCGTCGGCGTCCTTGGCCAGGTCCGCGAGGTCGTCGGCGACCTCCACGCCCGGATAGTCCGCCGTACCGGCGTTCGTCAGCGTGACGACGTACGTGTACGGAGTCCCCGGGACCGGCGTCCCGACGCCCGACTTCTTCACCTGGAGCTCGGCGATACCGGCGTTCTCACCGGGCTGGCCGGTGCCACCGGTGCCGCAGCCCGGCTCGGTGCCGAGGGGGCACTCGGAGCCCGGGGTGGCGGAGGTGACGGAGTTCCTGAGCTGCTTGTTGCCGGTGGTGGGCAGCGGCGAGGGCAGTGTGACCTGGTACGTCACCTTTGTCTCGCCGGGCGGGAGGTTCCCGGTCCAGCCCATCTTCTTCGTGCCGGAGTTGTACACAGGCTGTGGAAGACCACCGGTGATGGTGATGTTCTTGGGCCCGCCGGGCGCGTCGTCCACGACGTCCGACAGATCATCACTGAAGGTCGCACCCGGGTACGGGACCGCACCGGCGTTCTTCATGGTCACCGTGTAGGTGATCGTCTGCCCGGCCTTCGGCTTGAGGTTGTCGGCCTCCTTCTTGATGTCGAAGGTCGGCACGCCACCGGTGGTGTCGTCGTCACCGGTCGAACAGTCGGCGTCGGTGGACCCGGACGCACAGTTGGAGGCGGGGGACAGCAGCTTGTTGTTGAGCTTGCGGTTGCCGCCGGGGCGGGAGTTGACCGTGACGGAGTAGGTGATCTCCAGGTCCTCGCCCGCGGCCAGGTCACCGGTCCACTTGATGGAGTCGGCACCGGCGGTCAGCGTGCCGCGCGGGCCCTTCGTGACGGCCTGGTCGCCGTTGAGGCGGGCGTCGTCGACGACGTCGGCGAGGTTGTCGGTGATGGAGGCACCCGGGAAGGGAGCGACCCCCTCGTTCTTGCCGGTGATCTTGTACGTGATCCGGCCACCGGGCACCAGCTCACCGCTGACCTTGACCTTCTTCAGCTTGAGGTTGGGCAGCGGGGTGGTGAGGGTGCAGGCCGGATCGGTGCTGCCCGTCTGGCAGTTGGAGCCGTCGGCCTCCGAGAGGAGCTTGTTGGCGAGCTTGTGGTCACCGGCGCTGGTGACCTTCACCTTGACCGCGAACTTCGCCTCCGCACCGGCCGCGAGGTCGCCGGTCCAGGTCACCTTGTCGCCGCTGCGGGCGACGGCTCCGCCGCCCGAGACGATGTTCTCGCTCACGTAGGTGGCGTCGTCCAGCACGCCCGACAGGTCGTCGTCGGCGACGACGCCGGTCTTGGCGGTGCGGCCCGCGTTCTTCACGGTGATCGTGTAGGTCACCGTGTCGCCCGGCTTGGGCGCGGTGTTGTCGATCGTCTTGGAGAGCTGGAGCAGCGGCGGGTTGATGGTGAGGGGGTAGTCCTCGACCTCACCGCTCCCGGCGTACTTGCCGGCCGGTCGCGGGTCGGCGATCTCCGCGTCGTACAGCCGGAACCGGGCGAAGGAGGCCCCGGCGGTGGGTGCGGCGAAGGCCCGCAGCCCGCCCTTGGCGGCCTTGGCCTTCAGCGCCAGGAGCCGCTTCATGGCCCGGGTGTTCTGCACACCCGTCCACTTCAACTGGGCGGTCCTGTCGCCTGCTTCGAGGCTCTGGGTGACCCGCTCGCCCGTATCGAAGGTGCCGTTGACGTTCCAGTCGACCCATCCGGCGAGGGTGACCTTCTTGCCGGTGTTGTTCTTCACCACGACCGGGACGGTGTACTCCTTGGCCGTCACGTCCACGTCGGGCAGGGTGACGCCGTCGTCCAGGGTGTCGCCGGTGCCGTCGTGCGGGTTGCGGGCGTCGGCCTCCAGGGACTCGCCCGCACCGATGCTCAGCCCGGCGAGCCGCTTGTGGGCGGGGCCGCCCTGCTCGTCGAGGACCTTGTACGTGTCGGGGGCGTCACCGAAGTCGAGGGCCTGGAGGCAGCCCATGCCGTCGACGACGTTGAGCCCTGCGGGGAGGGTGCCGACCTTCTGCGGGGTCTTGGACCACGGGTCGATCCGGCGGGCCTTGGTGGACTCGGTGAGGTCGATCTGCCAGATGATCTGCGGGCTGGCGTTGTCGATGACGTAGTAGTTGCCCTCGGAGTCGAAGAACGAGGCAACGCGCTGACCACTGCTGAAGGTGCTGCTGCCGTAGCTGTAGTTGCCGGTCGCCGGGTCGGTGCGCACGGGGTACCCGTTGTCCGTGACGGCGATCAGGGACTCGTCCTTGGGGTGCACGGACCAGTCCCGGATGCCGCTGACGGTGCTGTTGAGGGACACCTGGGCCAGCACCTTGCCGATCGGGCCCAGCGCCGGATCGAGGTTGATCTTCTGGAACGGGCCGGACGAGCTGGTCTTGTTCGGGTAGACGATCAGCTGGGTGCCGCCGTCGGTGGCGATGCCGCCCGCGGAGTACGACGTGTCGGGGAGCTGGGAGGACAGCGGGATCTCCCGCACCGTGCCCGTCTCCGGGTCGATCTGGAGCAGGGTGGTGCGGGACGCCGGGCTCGTGCTCGGCAGCGCGTAGATCATCCCGTCGAGCGGGCTGACGCCGCCCGCGTCGTAGCCGTCCGGGTAGGCGCCGTCGGGGTACGCGGTGCCGTCGGCCTTCTTCAGCGGCACGACGGAGTTGGCTCCGGTCAGCGGGTTGAACTTGACCAGCTTGGTCGGCTTGGTGCCCGAGGCCAAGTAGGCGGTGGAGCGGCAGGTCTCCTTGTCCGTACGGATGACCAGCGCGTAGTCCTCGACCTCACCTGCCCCGGCGAACGCACCCGCAGGCTGCGGATCGGCCACCCGGCCCGCGTACAGCCGGAACCGGGCGAAGGTCGCCGCCCCCGAAGCGAGCCCGGACAGACCGGTCCACCGCAGTGTCGCGGACGTCGCCCCGTCCGCCACGGAGGTGCTCACCCGCTCGCCGTCCTCGAAGCGCCCGTTGGCGTTGAAGTCGACCCAGCCCGCGAGGGTGGCGGCGGCTCCGGTGGTGTTCTTGACCTTGACCGGAACCTCGTACCCCGTCGCGTCGGCCTTCAGCTCCGGCAGGGTGACGCCGTCGTCGAAGGTGTCGCCGAAGCCGTCCAGCGCGGTGGTGCCGACCGGCATCCGGGCGTCCGACTCGACGGACTCCTTGTCGCCGATGACCAGCCGGGAGTCGATGTCGTGGCTGGGCCCGCGCGCACCGGCACTCGTGGCGTACGAGTCGGGGGCGTCGCCGTACTCGGCGACCTTCAGGCAGCCGCCCGCGTCGGTGATCTGCTGCGTCACCGGCACCGTCGACATCGGCTGCTTGTCGTGGGTCACGGAGTTCACGTCGATCAGCGCGCCCGGCTTGGAGGCGGTCAGGTCGACCTGGAAGACCTTGCCGGGGGTGCTGTTGTCGACGCCGTACAGGTTGCCGTAGTTGTCGAAGAACACGCCCCGGTACTGGGCGCCGGGCAGCATCGCACTGGTCTGCCGGGACGAGGTCGCGGTGTCCGGGTCGATCCGCACCAGCCGCCCGTCGGTGGCCAGGCTGTACAGCTTCCCGTCGATCGGGTGGAAGGCCCAGTCGTACAGCCCGTTGCCGGTGCTGACGGTGAACTGCCCGACCCGCTTGCCGACGGGACCGGCCGACGGGTCGATGTTGATGATGAAGGTGGGGTACGAGGAGTTGTAGTGCACGTAGAGCTTGGTGCCGTCCGGGGAGACCGCGCCGATGTCGTAGGCCGGGGACCCGATGTTCTGGAGCGCCGGGTCGAGGTCGTGCTGGGTGATGCCGCCCGCCGGGTCGATCTCGACCAGCTTGGTGAACCGGTCCGCGCCGATCGCGGTGCCGTAGATGTGACCGTTGAGGCTGGAGACGCCGATGCCGTCGTAGCCCTGGGCCCGGGTGGTGTTGTCGATCTTCGTGGCCCGCCCGGAGAGCGGGTCGAACCGGTAGAGGTCGGTGGGCCCGTTGCCCACCGAGGTGTAGACGGCACTGGTGCAGTTCTCGTCCTCGGGGACCCGGATCACCACCGGGTGGTCCTCGACCTCACCGCCGCGGGTGTACGCGCCGACGGGCTGCGGGTCGGCGACCGCACCCGAGTACAGCCGGAAGCGGGCGTACGTCGTCGCGCCCTTCTTCAGCCCGGACAGACCGGTCCACTTGAAGGTCACCGAGGTCGTCGACGTGGTGACGTTCGCGGTCTGCCGCTCGCCGTCCTCGAAGGTGCCGTTGATGTTGAGGTCGACCCAGCCGGCCGCCGTTCCGGACCTGCCGGTGGTGTTGCGGATCGGGAG
Organism: Streptomyces sp. NPDC087440; assembly: GCF_044744005.1. Taxonomy (NCBI): domain Bacteria; kingdom Bacillati; phylum Actinomycetota; class Actinomycetes; order Kitasatosporales; family Streptomycetaceae; genus Streptomyces; species Streptomyces sp. NPDC087440. The sequence continues at coordinate 635,386 of NZ_JBIUXN010000002.1, forward strand.
GGTCACCTCGTACGAGGTGTCCGTCGAGGTCAGGTCGGGCATCCGGCGGACGGCGTCCTCGTCGTCCCGCTCGGTCTCGTCGTCGCCGAACCCGTTCAGGGTCCCCGCCGCGTCCGGCTCGTCGTCGGAGTCGGCGCCCAGTTCGTACCCGCGCCGCACGACGTGGCTCGGGCCGCCGGACGCCTTCTTCGTCTTGTACGAGTCGGGGGCGTCGCCGTAGTCCACGGCAATGATGCAGCCCGCGCCGTCGCCGCCGGTCAGGCCGCCGACGGTGCCGATCTTCACATCGCCCGCGTACTTGGCCTTCCCGCCCTCCATCTGGGACAGGTCGACCTTGATGATGAAGGCGGACCCGGTCGCGTACAGGTTCCCGGCCCCGTCGAAGGCGACGCCGTTGAAGTACGAGGAGCGGTTCGCGGAGGTGATCTGCCCGTTCTCGCTCATCGCACCGGTCTTCGGGTCGATCCGCCAGATCTTCCCGTCGGTGTTGCCGATGCCGTAGAGCGCGCCGTCGCCGGGGTGCACGGCGAAGTCGTAGAAGTCCTTGTTGCCGGTGGTCAGGTCGGGCAGCCGGACCGGCTTGGCCGGGTTGGAGATGTCCACGACCAGAAGAGCGGTGGCGTTGCCGACCCGCGCGTAGTAGCGCGCACCGTCGTAGCTGATCTCGCCCTGGGCGCTCGTCCCGATGGCGGGCAGGCCGCCCGCGACGGGGAGTTCGGTGACCGCACCGGTCACCGGGTCGACGCGGACCATGGTGTTGGCCTTGGCGGTGGCGGCGGCGTACAGCTTGCCGTCGGCACGGTTGTAGCCGAGCCCGTCGTACGGCGGGGTGTTGGCCGAACCGATCGCCGTGCGCGCGCCGTTGGCGCGGTTGACGCTGTAGAGCTGCGTGCCGGAACCGGAGCCGCCGGAGTAGTACATGACGTCGTTGCACTGGTCGGCCGGGCCGACGACGTACAGCGGATGGTCCTCGACCTCGCCGCCCCGGGCGTACGCGCCCGACGGCTTCGGGTCGGCGACCGTGCCCTCGTACAGGCGCAGTCGTACGTACTCGTAGATGTTGGGCCGCAGCCCGGACAGACCGGTCCACTTGAGGGTCGCGGAGGTCGCCCCGTTGGCGACGGTGGCGGTCTTGCGCTCGCCGTCCTCGAAGGTGCCGTTGCCGTTGAAGTCGACCCAGGCGGCGAGGGTGGCGTCCGCGCCGGTGGTGTTGGTGGTGCGGACGTCGATCTCGTACTCGGTGTCCGTGGAGTGCAGGGCGGGCAGGGTGGTGCCGTCGTCCTGGGTGTCGCCGGTGCCGTCGTAGTCGCCGCCGGCGCTCTTGCGGGCGTCCAGCTCGGCGGAGGTGCCCGTGCCGAGGCGCAGCTTGTCGGTGTACCCGTGGGAGGGGCCGTCGGAGGCGACGGTCGTCTTGTACGAGTCGGGGGCGTCACCGAAGTCGGTGGCCTGGATGCAGCCCGCCGCGTCGTTCTCGAACAGGGCCCGGGTGTTGGCCAGCGCGACGGACTCGCCGCGCACGTACTTCCCGCCGGACTGCTGGGTGAGATCGGTCTGGGTGATCTTGCCGTCGGTGCCGATGAGGTACAGGTTGCCGATGGTGTCGAAGACCGCGCCGGGGCTGGCGGGCAGCGGGGCCCCGGAGTTGCCGAGGTTCTCGGAGGTGCCGGTGAGCGGCTGACGCCACACGCCCTGGCCGTACATCGTGGAGTCGAACGGGTGCAGGGCGGTGTCCGCGAGCCCGGCGCCGTTGGCGGCCTGCGGCTTGAGGACGGGGTTGGCGGGGTTGGTCAGGTCGACGATCTGGAATTTGTTGCTGCTGCCGATGGCGGCGGCGTAGAAGGTCTTGCCGTCGGGGCCGAAGGTGCCCTGGACGTACTCGTAGTTGCCCGACGGGGTCGGCAGCGTCAGCGGCAGGTCCCGTACGGTCCCGTCCTCGGGCTCGATGGAGAGCAGCCTGCGCGGCGCACCGGTCTGAACGGCGATCAGCAACCCGCTGCCCGAGCCGTAGCCCATGGCGTCGAAGCGGATGGTGCTGGGCGCGCCCTTGTAGGTGAGGGGGATCGGGGTGGAGGCCCCGGTCGTCGGGTTGACGGTGTACAGCTTCGTCGGGCCGCCCGCCGCGTCCGCACCCGACAGGTACAGGGTGTTGTTGCAGGCGTCGGACTTGCTGAGGAAGACCCGGTGGTCCTCGACCTCGCCGGTCTTGGCGTTCGCCCCGGCGGGCTTCGGGTCGGCGACGGTCCCCTCGTACAGCCGGAAGCGCGCATAGCTGCGCCCGTGCTTGGCGGTGTCGGGGACCGCCCAGGTCAGCTTGGCGGTGGTCGCCCCGGCGGCGACGGTCGCGGTCTGGCGCTCGCCGTCGTCGAAGAGGCCGTTGCCGTTGATGTCCAGCCAGCCCGCGAGGGTGGCGGGAGCGCCGGTGGTGTTGCTGAGGCTGACGTTCGCCTCGTACGCCTCACCGATCCGCGCGACGGGCATCCCGTCCGTGCCGAACGCGTCGTCCTCGGTGTCGCCGGTGCCGTTGTAGTCACCGGTGGAGGCCTTGCGGGCGTCCAGCTCGGCGGAGGTGGCGGCGCCCAGGCGCAGCTTGTCGCTGAGGTTGTGCGTGGGGCCGCCGGAGTCCTGGGTGGTCTTGTACGTGTCGGGGGCGTCGCCGAAGTCGGTGGCCCGCAGGCAGCCCGCGAGGTCGTTCTCGGAGAGGGCCTTGGTGGTGGCCAGGACCTGCGTGTCGCCCCTGACGTAATTGCCGCCGGACTTCTTCGTCAGGTCGGTCTGGGTGAGCCGCCCCTCGGTGCCGACCATGTACAGGTCGCCGATGGCGTCGAAGATCGCGCCGGGCTGGCTCTGGGTGACCCCGGTGGCTCCCAGGTTCGCGCCGGTGACGCCGGGCGTCGTGACCCGCCAGACGCTGCTGCCGTCCGACCCGTAGAAGGCGTTGTCGCCGGGGTGCACGGCGAAGTCGTACAGACCGGAGCCCGTGGAGAGCTGCGGCTTGAGGACGGGCGCGGCGGGGTTGCTGAAGTCGACGACCTGGATGCGGGCCGCGGAACCGCGCGCGGAGGTGTAGTACGTGGTGCCGTCCGCGGCGAACGAGCCCTGGACATAACCCTCCCCGGGCGGTGCGGGAAGGGTCAGCGCGGTGTCGGTGAGCACGCCGTCGTCGGGGTCGACGGTGAACACCCGGTACGGGGGCGTCCGTTGGACCCCGACCAGCAGCCCGCTCGCCGAGCCGTAGCCGAGGCCGTTGAAGAACTCGCCGCTGGGCGCGCCCTTGTAGGTGAGCGGGATCGGGGTGGTCGTCCCGGTCGTCGGGTTGACGGTGAAGAGCTTGGTCGGGCCGCCGTTGGTCTCCGAGCCGGAGAGGTAGATGACGCTGTTGCAGCCGTCGGAGGCCGCGCCGAGGAAGACCGCGTGGTCCTCGACCTCACCGGCCCCGCCGGACGATCCGACCGGCTTCGGGTCGGCCTCGGTACCCGCGTACAGCCGCAGCCGGGCGAAGGTGCGGCCCTTCTTGCCGCCCTCGGGGAGGTTCCAGCTGAGCCGGGCGCTGGTCGCCCCGGCGGGGACGGTCACGGTGGCGCGTTCGCCGTCCTCGAAGGTGCCGTTGCCGTTGGAGTCGACCCAGCCCGCGAGAGTGGCGGGGGCGCCGGTGGTGTTGGTGACGGCGGGGGTGATGGCGTAGGCCTCCCCCAGCTTGCCGACGGGCATGGAGGCACCCGCGCCGAACGCGTCGTCGCCCGTGTCCGAGGTGCCGTCCAGGGCCGCGCTCGCGTCGCTCGCGTCGCGCCGGGCGTCCGGCTCGACGGACTCGTCCGCGCCGAGGCGCAGCTTGGGGTCGTACTTGTGCTCGGCGCCGGCGCTCGCGAAGGTCGTCTTGTACGAGTCGGGGGCGTCGCCGAAGTCGGCGGCCTTGAGGCAGCCGCCGGCGTCGTCGACCTTCACACCCGCCGGGATGGTGCCGAAGGGGGTGGTGGTGGCGACGACGTCGTTGATGTTGATCGGTGACGCCTTGGTGGACGCCGTCAGGTCCAGGGACCAGATCTTCTGCGGGGTCTGGTTGTCGACCGCGTAGAGGTTGCCGACCTCGTCGAAGAACTGGCCGAGGTAGATCCGTCCGGAGCCGTCGATCTTCGGTCGGGAGTAGGAGAAGACCTGGTCCGCGGGCTTCGACAGGTCGTAGCGCATCAGGTAGCCGCTCTTGCCGATGCCGTACAGCATCCCGTCCTTCGGGTGGAAGGCGAAGTCGTACGGCAGGTCCGCGTCGTCGTTCGTCGGATTGACCTCGGCGAGCACCGTGCCGACGGCACCCGCGGCCGGGTCGATGTTGATGGTGTAGATCGGGTGGTTCTGGCTGGTGTACGTCACCAGCTTGGTGCCGTCCGCGGTCACGGCACCGACGTCGAAGTTGGTGGTCGACAGCGCCTTGGAGAGGGTGTGCCGCTTGGGCGGTTCGACGCCCGTCGGGTCCGTCTCCACCAGGATGGTGCTGCTGCCCTTGTCCATCCCGTAGACCTTGCCGGTCAGCACGCTCCAGCCGATGCCGTCGTAGCCCTTGCCCGCGTTGTTGTACGTGGTGTTGGGGATCGCCGCCGACATGGTGCCGGTGGAGGGCTCGAAGCGGCGCAGGTCGGTGGGTCCGCTGCCGTTGGAGACGTACACGTACGGCTTGCACGCGTCGCCCGGCGCGTACCGGCTCCGCGCCCGCTGGGCCTTCGCCCGCGCGGCGGCCTGCGCCCGCTTCCGCTCGGCCTCGGCCTTCTTCGCCGCCGCCGCCTTCTTCTTCGCGGCCTCGGCGGCCCGCTGGGCGGGGGTCGCGGGGGCGGAGGGCTTCGCGGAGGCCTCCGGGGAGGCGGACGCGGAAGCAGAGGCAGAGGCAGAGGCCGACGGGGACGCGCTCGCCTTTGCCTTCAGCGCACGCTCAACCGCCTTGCAGTCACCGGCAGTTGTCTGCTCGTAGACGTTCTTCAGGTCGCCGTCGCCGGTCGGCTTCGCGTCCAGCTTCAGCTGGTAGGTGACGGCCGCCATCTCGCCCGGCTCCAGGTCCCCCGACCAGTGCACCCGCGGTCGTACGTAGGTGGGGGTGCCCGAGGTCGCCCTCGGCTTCCCGACCAGCTCGGCGTCGTCGAGCGCGCCCGCGATGTTGTCGGCGAACGCCGCGCCCTCCGCCTTGGCCCCGCCGTCGTTGCGAGCGGTGACGGTGTACGTCACGGTCTCGCCCGGCGCCGGGGCCTGCGGTGTCGACTCACGCGTGAACGTGATCCTCGGCCCGCCCTCGACACCCTCGCACGCGGCGGTGGCGACCGCGCCCGGCCGCATCGCCTCGGCGGAGGCGATGGTCCCCGACAGCATGCCGAAGCTCATCCCGTTGACCAGCAACAGGACGAGCGGCACCCGGGCGTTGCGGGCCGTGGTGGCGGCGCGCACCCACCGGACGAGACGACCAGGGGTCCGCTCGGGCTCGGGCTGGCACTCGGCGCTCATGGCGTTGTCGACCGTTCTCACAGCTGGCTCGGATTCTGCTGGGCGGGAATCTGACGGGCACTCACATGCACGGCGTACGGGCCCGGTTCGGGACCCGCCCGGTGGAGCGGTACGTGATGCCGCACGCACGGCACGCCGCCTGCGGGCAGCACGGAGGAGGCCCCGGCGGCACGAAGGCGGCGTGGGCGGTCGCTGGGCGACAGCGCATGCATCACACAAACCACAACCTGACAAGTCGGACAAATGACGCGCAGATAGTAGGCATGCACGTCAGGCGACTTGTCGTATTGACTGGGCGTCAGGTTGCGCGGCGCGGCGGCCGGACCCCAGAAGCCCCAAGGGATGCATCCCACCCCATGACGCTCCGTCACTCATTCGGTCCGCCGCCGCACGGGTCGTACGGGGGCGCGCCGGACTCACCGGACGGCGCAACGGGCACGCGGCTCAGGACCCGCACGGACTCCCGTACGGCCCACCGGCACGCGCACACGACGAAGGGGCGGGGCCCGAATGGACCCCGCCCCTCCACCTCTCCGCCCCTACGGCCTACCTGGGCGGCCGCGCCACCGGCCCGACCTGCGGCGCGTACGACGCGGACCCCGCCCGGGGCCCGTCAACCAGCGTCGTGCACTTCCTGACGATCCGTCCGGCAGCTTCCTACGGCGCGAACACCGCCGTCACGCTCGGCATGGCCACCGCCCAGACCAGCGCCGCGACCACGGCCAGCACCAGCACGGCCCGCCAGACCTTCGCCCGTACGCCCAGCCCTTCCGCCTGCTTCTCCGTATTCGTCTCCATGCGCCCCATGCTGGGCAACGCGGACGGCCCCCGCACGTGGGCGGGGGCCGTCCGGTACAGGCGCAGGTACTACGGGGCCTCGCCCGCGGCCGCGTCCGTGTTCTCGTCCCCCTCGAACATCTCCTCGGCCGCCGTGACCGTCAGGGCCCGGCCGAGCCAGCGGCTCAGGGTGTCCAGGTCCGTGCACTCCATGACGCGCCGGCTCACATCCTCCGAGACCGGGATGCCCCTGAGCTCCAGCAGTTGCAGTATCGACGAAGCCCTGCCCTTCGCCTCCCCCTCGAGGAAGCTCGTCTCCCTGATGGTGCCCCCGCCCGGGAAAAGGGTGCCTCTGGCCATGAGTTTCCTCCAGGTGGTGCGGGCCGGGGTGTCTCCCAGGCCGATTTCCAGGATCTCGGAGTAGTCGGCGAACGTGTCGTCGTCGGTACGGCTCAGCGCGATGGCCAGTGCCTCCAGTATGGCCGGGGCGCAGGCCTCGCGCCCGTGTGTCAGCGCGGCGAAGGCCGCCAGGGGCAGGTCGGCGGCGGCCTCCTCCGGATCGGTGATCATCGGGACGTTGTCCGGCCCCAGGACCAGCGGGCGGACGGTCAGGGCGTTCCAGCCGAGCGCCCCGGTGTGGAAGGGGCCGCGCGCCCAGGCCGCGGTGGCCCGGTCCTGACAGACGACGAGGAGCAGGGCAGGGACCTCGTACTTCGCGGCAAGGTGGGCGAGGTAGTACCCCCAGCTCACCTCCTTCTCCGGCTTGCGGCTGGTCTGTGCCTCTACGGCGAGCAGGAAGCCGGGGTCGCCCTCGTCGGGCGAGGAGATGCGCAGGACGCCGTCGACCCGGCGCTCCAGCACCTTGATCTCGGTGACGTCCGGGGTGATCACTTCGACGGACGCCTTCTCGGACAGCGGCATGCCCAGGAGGCGGAAAACAGGGGCCAGGAGTTCCGGTTTCGCCTGGAAGATCCGGTGCGAGGCCTCGTGGGTGGTGGTGACCATGGTCGGGACGGTAGAGCGGGGCGGGGGCGGGCGTTCGGGGAACGGGGGTGCCCTCGTTCGCACGGGGATCCGTTCGGTCTGGCGTGCGGACGTACGAGTGGGGTTCGGGCGGGGAGTGGGGCGGGCCGGGGTGCAGGTGGCAGGGATGTCCCGGAATGCTCCCTCCCCCTTCTGCCGAGCTGAGAGGCACGCCCGTCATGACCCGTTCCTGCCCGCCGACCCCCGGCAACCCCCCTGCCGCACACCGGCCCCCCGCCCCCGTCGCCCGTCCGGCCCTGCGCCGTGCCCTGACCTGCCTGGTAGCGGCCGGGCTGGCGGTGGGCGGCGGGCTGGTGATGCCGCAGTCCGCTGTGGCGGCCGAGGTTCCGTACGTGGACCGGCTGAACTGTCCGAGCGGCTACAGCGGACCGCTGGCCACCCTGCTAGGGAACGGGTCGACGTTCACCCACGACTACCAGCGGGAGGTCGCCTTCCTCGCGCCGAACCAGACGTTGGGGACGCCCCCGCTGAGCCCGGCGGGCAAGGTCACCATGACCTTCGACCGCTTCACCCCGAACTCGCTGGACATCTTCACGGCCCGGGACGGCATGAGCACGGCCCGCCAGTACGGGTTCGACCCGGACCTGAAGCAGTCGTTCCTGGACCGCCGCTACCGGGGCAACGTGTTCTTCCCGTCCACGGTGAACGCGGGCAACTCCTACCGGATGAGCTGGGCGCTGCAGAACCCGCAGCGGATGCAGTTCTCCCTGTTCAACCTCAAGTTCAACTCGCACATCCCGACCATCACCGGTTACGGCCCCTCGGGCCCGGTCACCCCGAAGGTGTTCCCGCGCGCCACCCCCGGCCTGACCACGACACCGGTGGGCAACGGGGTGCGGGTCAACCCGAACACGGCGGGGAAGTGGGCGTCCGTCCCCGACGACAGCACCTCCGCCGACGTCCTCTTCGACACCCCGGTCAACCGCGTCGAGTTCGACGTCACCTCGACCCTGGACAGCTACCCGCTGGTCTACAGCCTGCTGACGGTCCCGTTCGGCTGCGAGATCGACCACCCGCGTACGTCGGACCTCCGGGTGACCACCTTCAACACGAACCCGGCCGAGGCCGCACCGGGCGACCTCGTCTCGTACCGCGTGAACGTGGCCCTGCCCCGTACCGGCGACGAGATCCACAAGGCCCTCCTCCACCTCGGCATCCCCGCCGAGCTGGAGGACGTGAAGTGGACCTGCCCGCCGAGGGCCACCGCCTCCTGCTCGGCGCCCTCCGGCACCGGCAACGACATCCGGCCCACCGTCGACCTGGAACCCGGTTCCTCGCTCACCCTGACCGTCACCGGCCGGGTACGGGCGGACGCCGTCCCCGGTACGCAGCCTGCGGCGACCGTCGACATCAACCCGCCCGCCGGGGACACCGACCCCAACCCGGCCAACAACAACCGCAACGCCACCTTCAAGGTCGCAGGCACGCCGCCCGTGAACCCGCCCGTGAACCCGCCCGTGAACCCTCCGGTCACGCCGCCCGTGACCCCGCCCGTCACACCCCCGGTGACGGAGCCCACGGACCCGGACACCCCTCCCGTCGTCCCGCCGGGCCCCGAGCCCACCCCGAAGCCTCCGGTCCCGCCGAAGCCGACCCCGAAGCCCCAGCCCCAGCCGACACCCAAGCCCTCCAAGCCCGGTAACCCGCACGGCGGTTGGGGCAAGCCCGGCCACGGGCACAAGCCCGGCCACGGCAAGCCCACCGACCACCGGGCCATGCTCCTCACGATGCTGCGCGGCTAGGCACACACAGCCGGATCGCCGGAGGGTATTCCGGAAGCGGCGCCCCGTCGTCCGGACGGGGCGCCGCTCAGTTCGTGCGTACGGGCGTCGGCCGTGCTGCGCTACTTCTTCGGCGGGTGGTCGAAGCCGTCCCAGACCGTGTACCAGTCGTACGAGCCCTTCATCGCGGGACCGGTCATCGGCTGCGGGTGCTTGCCGTCCATGTACAGGATCGGCACGTGCGTCGAGACCAGCAACGCCACCACCACGGTCCGGAATTGACGTGTCGTCAGATCCTGCTGTCCGTTGCGGTCGTAGCGGTCGCCGAGCCAGATCCACAGCGCGACACAGAAGTTGGCCATCAGCAGGAAGACCCACCGGTACAGGTCCCACCCGCCGAAGGCGATCAGCAGCGGGGACGCGGCGGCCGAGGCGACCGCGCCCACGAACAGCCAACGCGGGCAGGGTCCCTCCCCCGCGGACTTCAGGGTCCGGTCGCCGCCGACCACGTGCAGCAGCGCGAAGGTCGTCACCGCGAGGATCGCGAGGGGGAGCAGGAAGAAGAAGATCTCGACCGGCTTGTAGAAGCCGTAGTTCTCCGCCATGGTGCGCTCGAAGATCGAGTAGACGTCGGGGCGCGGGGTGAAGTTCGCCCCCTTGAGCGCGGCCTTCACCCGCTCGATCGCCCCCTCCTCCATCGGCTTGCCGAGCAGCACCGCACCGCCCAGCAGGGCCGTCGGCGCGACCGCCATCAGAGCCTTGTGCACGGGCAGGCGACGCACGGCCGCCGCGCAGAACAGCGGCAGCACGGTGAGCGCGGTGATCTCGTGCACCAGCGCGGCCCACGGCATCAGCGCCGCCGCCCAGATCCAGCGGCCCTTGGCCAGCAGCCCCATCGCGGCGAACAGCATCAGGTACAGGACCTGGTCGAAGTAGCCGACCTCGTGGAAGAGGAAGCCGCCGGTCGGCAGCAGGAACCAGGCCGCGACCAGGAAGCGCCGGCTGGAGTCCCGCACCCGCAGCGCGGCCGTGATCAGCACGCCGACCAGCACCGCGAGGACCAGGAAGGAGAAGGTGGCGTACGTCCAGTAGTCGTATCCGCTCGCTTCGGCGAACGGGCGCAGCAGCGTACCGACGAGGAAGCGGCGCCGGAAGCCGTCCTGGAAGGAGACCGTCTGGAGGGTCACCGACCAGATGTTGGGATGGCTGAACCCGGTGTACAGGGCCAGGCCCGCCGAGAGCGCCAGCAGGACGGCGACGAGCGGCGTGTGCGAGGCCCCGGCCAGGTCGGCCCGGCGGGGGCGGACGGCGAGGGGCGGCACCGGGTCGGCAGGGGCGGGCCCGGTGCCGCCGGGTCTGGGAGCGGGAGGGGTGGGCAGAGTGGTCTCAGCCACAAAAGGGAAACTAACAACTAAAAGGTAGATTTTATGACATTCATCACCGTACGAGGCTGTGCGCCTCGTATGCCGAGGCCGTCCACGGAGGGGCGTACGGGTCCGGGGTCAGCGTCACCTTGATCCGGCTGCGGCCCGCCGTGACGGCGGCCGGAAGCTGGTAGGAGTCCTCCAGCCAGCGGCGGTGCTCGTTGCGCTGGGGCTGGAGCCAGTCGGGGAGACGGTGCCCGTCGACGGTGACGGCGGCCCGCTGGTAGGCCGTCAACTGGTCGGCGGTGCGCCGGAGTTCGACACCCCGGTTGGCCGGGTCGACGCGGAGGGTGAAGCTCACCGGGCGACGGGTGGAGCGCAGGGTGGCGGTGTGCGCGGGCGGGTTGACGTAGTCGCCGTCGAAGTGGGAGGCGAGCCGGGCGCCCGCGCCGTGGGCGGCCTTGTCGGCCGCCGTGTCGCCCACCTCGATGCGGTCGGTGCGCCGGGAGCGGACGCGGTCCTGGCCGTACCAGTGGGTGGTGGTGGAGTAGTGGGCCTGCTTGTCGTTGAGCGGGCCGTGCTCCATGGAGAAGTCCAGGGCGCTCTGGAAGTGTGTCGCGTCGTGGATCTGGAGGCGGTAGGCGGCCGTGCAGTCCCGGCCGGGCACGCAGCCGGAGCCGGGCCCGGTGCGGACCGGGTGGCCGTTGAACGGCTGGGTGTAAGCACCCCAGTTGAAGTACCACCCACTGTGGTAGTAGTCCTCGCTGCCGGTCCCGTGCCACTGCGGGGTGCGCGAGCCGTCCGCGTACATCCGCACGTCGCCCTCCAGGTACAGCCGGTCCGGCTCGCCCCGCATGGTGTGGCTCGCCCCGACGACCTTGCCGCTGCCGCGTGTCTTCAGGAAGCTCCAGGACCGGTCGGGGACGGTCTCCCCGGCGTGCGAGGTGGCCCGGAAGTACCCCTCCGCCCCGGACCGCACGGCGGCGGCACGCGCGGCGGACGGAGCCCGCGACACCTCCCAACTCCCGCCCCGGAAGGGGACGTTCGACCCGTTGTACAACTCCACGAAGGCGCTACGGGCGTACGGCATGGGCCACCACGCCGCAAAGGACCCGGCCTCCGGATCGACCCCGTACATCAGCGCCCTCACCCGGGCGAGCGCCGTGCCCGAGCCGAAGAACTCGCCGACCGGGGAGTCCACGGTGCGCCTGCCGTCGAAGGAGATCCGCAGCCGCAGCCCCTGGAGGAGGTCACGGACGGCGGGTACGGCGTCCTGCCGCTCCGGGGTGAGGAGGTAGTCGAGGAAGCGGCTGCCCTCCCAGGTCTGGCCGGTGATCCGGTAGCCGTGGCGGCGCTCGGAGTGGGCGGTGCCGACGTCGAGCCCGTCGGTGCGGTAGGCCCCGTGCGCGCCGCCCAGGCTGTCCACCCCGTACTGGAATTCGTTGAAGTCCACTGCCGTACCCGCGAATTGCTGCCGCACGGCGATCCGTTCCCGGCCCGAGGTCAGCCGGGCGGGCAGGTCGAGGCTCTGCTCGACCCAGCGGGCGCCGGAGGCGGGCAGCGGCGGCCAGGTCCCGGCCCGCTGCCCGTCGACGTACACCTCGGCGCTCTGCCCGCCGATGGTCGCGTCGAGGCGGCGGGTCAGCCGGACGCCGGTGTTGGCGGGGTCCACCTCCACGGTGAACTCGCTCCCGCCGCCCGGCCCGAAGGCCCGCCCGTTGTCGTTCTCCGTGCGCGGGGCGACCCCGGCCACCTGGGGCAGCGTGAGCCGCAGGGAGGTGAGCAGTCCGGGTACGTCGCCGCGCGCGAAGGCGGTGCTCGCGCCGGGGGCGAGGGCGGGCAGCGCACCCTTCTCCGTACGGGTGCCGGGCAGCGCGGGCTTCGGGTCGCGCAGCCCGGAGGCGCGCAGCCGGGCGACGATGTCCTCGGCGCGGTCGGCGGCCGGATCGAAGGTGGTGACGCCTTCCGCGTCGCCGAAGGTCCGGTACGTCACCTGGTGGAAGTCCGGATTGCGCTCGGAGGTCACCCGCATCGAGCGCCGGAACGGCATCGGGACCTCGATCAGCACCGCCCCCGACTCGTCGTGCACGTCCCCCACCAGCGGCTTCACAAACGGAGCCCCCAGCTTCCCGCTCACCACGTCCAGCCAGGGCGCGTCCACCACCCGCCGCCCGTCCAGCTCCACGATCAGCTTCCCGGACCGGGAGAGGTCTCCCAGCTCCCGCGTGGACCAGATCGCGCCGATCTCGCCGGGCCCCGAGTGCTCGGCGATGACACAGCCCTCGCTCGTGTTCCGCAGACAGGCGAAGACACCATCAGGGCCGTCCCAGTTCTTGCCGGTGCGGTCGTAGCTGGAGGACATCCGGGTCTGCACCCCGAGCGGCAGCTCCGCGAGCCGGTCGAGCCTGCGGTACGTGTCCCAGCCGACGGGACCCTTGCCGAGGGCGGGCTCCTTGGGCGCGGCATCGACGGGTCCGGGAGCCGGTGCCCCCGCGGGAGCCGGTGCCCCCGCCGGAAGGTGCGCCTCCCCTCCCACCGAGGGCAGCACGACGACGAGGAGAGCGCTCACCAGGGCAAGGGCGATGCGGCTCCGGCGGGCTGCGCGCACGGAATTCTCCTGTCGGACGGTCAGAACACCTCGGACAACCGGACGCTAACCCTCCGTCACCTGCCCCGCCTCCCGAGATCCGCCCGGCCCGCACGAGGCAGGTCGACACGACGGCTCCGCACCCGGAACGGGCTGCTCCCGCCGGGACCACGGAACGGGCTCGCCCCCGCTGCGCCGGTCGGATGAAATGCCCGGAGTGTCCTGCCCGATCCGGCCCTGCGAGGTGCGGGACCGGGCTCCCCTGCCGGTATGAGACCCGTAGAAGCCAGACCCCTGGGCAGGCCCACGGGCGGCCGTCGCCGGGGTGCGCTCGCCCTGACCGCCGCAGCCCTCCTGGGGCTCGGGGCGCTCCCCCCGCTCACGGCGACGGCCGCCGCACCCGCCTCCACCGCCGCCTCCGCCGCCGACCGGCCCTGGGTCGTACGCAGCGCCCCGCTGGACCTGTCCGGCGACGACTACCGCGCACTGTGCGCACCCGACCCGGTGGGCAGCGGACAGGCCGACCTCACCCTCCCCCTCTTCCCCGACGTACGGATCGCCCTGGACGCGGAGTCCGTGGAGCGGGACCAGGAGCTGCCCATGGTGGTGTGGTCCGGTCACGTGAAGGGCGCCCCGGACCGGCCCGTCACGCTGGTCTTCGACGGGCTGTGCGGCGGCGGGCCGCTCGCCGTGGCCGGTGGCGTCCCGGCGGGCCGCGACGGGCTCGCGTACGCGGTGGCACCGGACGCCAACGGCCGTACGGTCGTTGAGGAGTTGAACTCGCGCAGGGTCCCGGACTTCGGCGGTGACGACACGGTCGACGACCCGCAGGCCGCCGCGCTGAACGCGCACCCGAACGCGCCGGGCGGGGACGGCCACGTCACCGTGCCGGGCACGGCCACCGGCCCCAAGAAGCCCGGCCGCAAGCCCGGCCACGGACACAAGCCGGGTCATGGCCACGGCTACGGGCACGGGCACGGCCACAAGCCGGGCGCGGGCAAGCCCCGGGCCGCCACCGGCACCCACCGCACCTCCTCCGCCGAGACCGTCATCGACCTCGCCGTCACCTACGTCCCCCGCACCCTCCTCCACGCGGGCACCGAGCAGGCCGTCCGGGTCAAGGCCGCCGCCGGGGTGGCGCTGATGAACCAGTCGCTCAAGCTCAGTGGGGTGTCCGGCCTCCGGGTCAACCTCGTCAAGGTGTTCCCCACCGACCGCTACCGGGGCAGCGACGACATCGAGAAGGTCCTGCGGGGCCTGAACGACCGGAACTCCCCGGCGGGCGCCCAGGTCCTCGCCAACCGGAACAGGCTCCAGGCCGACCTCGTCACCGTCATCACCCCGTACGAGCCCGAGGGCCCCGGCGGCACGACCCTGGGCATCGCCTACACGCCCAGCAAGCCGCAGGGCCGCTCCCCGGACTCGATGTTCGACTTCGCCGCCACGGACGACGTCTTCCTGTCCGCCGTGCGCATCGACTACACCGCCCTGCCCAACCGGCGGGTGATGGCCCACGAGATCGGGCACAGCCTGGGCCTGAACCACGACGACCGCACCGCGGCCGAGCAGGGCTTCTCCTGGCCCTCCTCACGCCCCTACGGCCGCGGCTGGATCACGCCCAACGAGAAGTTCCACACGATCATGGCGTACCGCTCGTCCTGCCGACTCGACTGCACCCTGGTCCCGCAGTTCTCCAACACCGTCAACAAGCACGCGGGCCAGCCGCTCGGCGACGCCCGGCACGACTCGGTGCGGCTGCTGCGCGAGACCGCCGACATCATCGCCGGATACCGCACGGGCCAGGGCCCGTACCGGCTGAACACCAACGCCCTGTACCTGGACTCCCGCCCGGTCCCGGCCGGTACCCGGATCGAGGTCCGCTCGCTCCCGGGCATCGACGGGAAGCTCCTGGGCTGGACCCTCGACGGCGAACCGGCAGGCACCGCCGACCCGTTCACCGTCACCATGGACATGGACCACACCCTCACCGCCGAGTACGGCTGCATCCACCCCACCCCCGGCGGCATCGGTACGAAGTGGAAGGCGCTCGGCGGCATGGACGGCCCCCTCGGCTGCCCGACCGTGCCGATGACCCGCACCCCCACCAAGCCCGGCTGGTTCCAGCACTTCCAGCAGGACCGCTCGATCTACTGGACCGCCACCACCGGCGCCCGCCAGGTGCGCGGCGCGATCCGCAACGGCTGGGCCTCGGTCGGCTGGGAGGCCGGTCGCCTCGGCTTCCCGATCTGGGACGAGTACCGCCCCGAGAAGCACCTCCTGCGCGGCAACTTCCAAGGCGGGTACGTCACGTACGACTACAACACCCGCAAGGTCTCCATCGCCTACAAGCGCGGCCACTGACCCCGTTGGCCCAGCAGGACGGGCCGCAGGCCCCCGGAGCCGTGACAGTGGCTCCGGGGGCTTTCGCGATCTCCGACACGGAAAGCGGGACCGGACGCATGACTGGGACGGCACGGCGGCAGCAACAGCGGCGGCGGTACGGCGGACGCGGGGCGGCCGTCGCCGCCGTGGTGGCCCTGGCGGCCACCGGATGCGGATCGGACAGCGCGGACAAGACCGGCACGACCGCCGCCGAGTCCCCCGCGGCCTCACCGTCCATGTTTCACGTGAAACACGTCAGCGACGCGAGCCTCACCAAGTTCACCGGCCAGAAGCTCAGTTGGTCCGACTGCAAGATTCCCGACGGCGTCCCGGCGGACGCGGTGCCCCCGGGCCTCCAGTGCGCCAAGGCCACGGTGCCGCTGGACTACGCGAAGCCGGACGGCGAGACGTACGAGGTGGGCGTGAGCTGGATTCCGGCGACTGTCGCGAAGGACAAGCGACGCGGCGTGCTCTTCGTGAACCCCGGCGGCCCCGGCGGTTCCGCGAAGGAGATGGCGCTGGGCCTGGCCTCCGTCGCCCCCCAGGCGGCCGAGGCGTACGACGTCATCGGCATGGACCCGCGCGGGGTCGGCGACAGCGGCCAGGTGCACTGCCTGGACGGCAAGGGCAACGACGCCCTCTACGCCGTCGACCAGGCCCCCACCGACCAGACCGGCCGCGAGGCCCTGCGCAAGCAGGCCAAGCTGATGGCGGACGCCTGCGAGGCGAAGGCGGGCAAGCTGCTGCCGTACATCGGTACCGAGAACGTCGCCCGCGACATGGACGTCGTCCGCGCCGCCCTCGGCGAGAAGAAGCTCACCTACGCGGGCATCTCGTACGGGACGCTCCTGGGCCAGTACTACGCCGAGCAGTACCCGGACCGCTTCGAGCGGATGTTCCTGGACTCGGTGATGAACCCCGAGCTGTCGCTGCCGGGGATCATCGAGCAGACCGCCGTCTCGTTCCAGAAGTCCTACGACGCCTTCCTCGCCGACTGCGCCAAGAAGGGCGCCGCGTGCCCGCTCGGCACCGACGCCGAGGCCGCCGGCCAGAAGGTCACCAAGCTGGTCGCGGACCTCAACGCCAAGCCGCTCGCGGGCGTGGACAAGGCCCGCCCGGTCAGCGGCTCCGACGTGCTGGCCGTGCTCACCGACTCGCTGAGCAAGACGTCCTCCTGGCCCCAGCTGGCCACGGACCTCGCGGCGGGGACCACGGGCAAGGTCGACGGCCTGCGTCTGACCGCCGACACCGCACGCGGACGGAGCACGGACGGCACGTACGACGGGTCGGTCGACGCGTTCACGGCCGTCGCCTGTACGTTCGCGAGCGACGCGGACCGCAGTGACGCGGCGCTGGACGCGGCCATCGCGAAGGCGACGAAGGCGTCCGCACTGTTCGGCCCGATCGACTCCTTCCGCCCGTGCGCGAGCTGGCCGACGCCGTCCGCAGCGCCCGCCCATGAGATCAAGACCTCGGGCACGGCCCCGATCGTGGTCGCCAACAACATCGGCGACCCGTCGACCCCGCTGTCCTGGGCGGAGGCCGCCGCGGCCGATCTCGGCGGTTCGGTGCTGGTGAAGAACACGGCGGACAGCCACGGGTACATGAGCTCCGGTGCCTGCACCGTGAAGGTCTTCGAGGACTACCTCGTGGCCGGAACGCTCCCGAAGGCGGGCAACGTGTGCCACGACAGCGGGGCCCCGCAGCAGGAACAGGCCCAGCAGCCCGCGACGGCCAACTAGACACCTCCCCACACCGGGCGGGCCCGCCTCCCGGATTCCCCCCTCACCACGGAGCCGCCATGAACCGCTTCCACCGCGCCCTGGCCGTCGCCGCGGCCTGCGCGGCCCTACTCCCGGCCGCCGCGCCCGCGGCCTGGGCCGCCGACCCGGCCCCGCTGGGTGACCTCGTCCTGACCAAGACGTACGACTTCCCCTCCGAGAAGCCCCCGGTCTCATACACCCTGACCTGCTCGCCGGACGGCGGTACGCACACCAACCCGGCCGCCGCGTGCGCCACCCTGCGCAAGGTGGAGGGAGACTTCCGCGCGCTGCACGGCAGGCAGCAGTACCCCTGTGACCAGACCTGGCAGGAGCCGGTGACCGTCACCGCCAAGGGCACCTGGAACGGCACCCCGGTGGACTGGCAGTACAGCCACGCAAACAGTTGCTTCACCGAGCGGGACACCGCCGGGGTCTTCAACTTCTGAGGCCTCCGCCCCGCCGGTCCGGCTCAGACGGCCGGACCGGCGTGCGGGAGGGGCGCCCAGGGCCGCTCCGACATGGCCTCGCAGACGCGGGCGAACTCCGGGTGCTCGATGCGGCAGGGCCCGCAGTACGTCTCGCCGCCGACGGGCCGGAAGACCTTGCCGCAGCCGGGTGCGCCGCAGTCCACGAGGGGGCGGGGGCGGGGTGCCGGTTCGACCGGCTGCGGCTGCGGCTGGGGTCGCGCTCCGAGCTCGGGCACGGGCGGGGCCTTGCGGAGGAGGCGGTCGCGTACGAAGCCGTGGGCGTTCTCCACGAGCCGGTTCGGCAGGCTGACGGTGAGCTCGCGCCAGAGGGTGCTCAGGCTCTCGCCACGGGCCAGCCAGAGGGCGGCGTGGGGGGCGAGGGCGTGGGCGTCGCGGGCACCGAGGTAGAGGTCGTTGCGGGCGGTCTTCAGCTCGCGCAGGACGCGTTCGGCGGCGGCAAGTTGGAGGACGTCGTACTCGGGCTCGTCCGGCTCGTCGGGCTTCTCCGGGGCCGGGTCCGGTTCCGACTCCTCCGGCTCCGGGGCGGCGTCAGCCGGAGCAGTTCCCGCCCCTACCGGCTCGCTGGGAGGGAGGGTGGGATTGGTTTTGGTCTTGGTAGTTGTCTTAGTTTCTGTAACGCCGCCGACGGGCGAGTCCCCCGGCTCACCGGCCGCCGGTTCGGGGGCACTTGGCGACGCTCCCTGCTTGCTGAGTTCGTCCAGGCGGTGGACGGCGTCCTCCGAAAGGGGGACGTTGCTGACCCACTGCCGGGTAATGCGCTGGCCCTTGGCGTTCCGGTCGGGAAGGTCGTGCACGAACCCGTTCTCGACCAGCTCCTTCTTCGCGGCCCTGAACCGTCCCGGCTTCATGCCCAGCTCGGCGGCGTACGCGCTGAGCGGCTTGTGCCAGGTGAGGGGGGTGTGCCCCTGAACGCTCTGGATGTACGCGATCAGGACTTTCGCGTCGGCCCCCAGCCGGGGGTGCGCGAGAAGGGCGTTCGACACCTTGGTGAAGGCGCGGACGGGAGGGATAGCATGCAGAAACATCGCTGTGGCTCCTCTGGCTTAAGCCTCGGTGGTGAGGCCCTCGCCTGGTGCGGCTAACACCTGCGGGGGCCGCCCTACGCGCACACAACTGCACGCGGAGAGTGATGACTTCGCCACCGTAGCGCAGCAAATGCACGCTCAGTAACCAGAGTTGCGAAATACCGTCTAACGGGTGAACACACGAACGGCGTCACGGAAGCAGCTGCACCCGCACGGTCTTCCCACACTGGGGTGCAGCCCGCAGAAACCAGCTCAACTGCCCCAGATTCCTGACCAGTTGAAGCCCCCGTCCACCTTCCTCACTGGTGTCTCGCGGTACGAAGCCGTCCACCGCGTCCGAGACGTCCACCAGTAGTCCGCCACCCTCCAGCAGCGCCAGCCGCAGCCACGGCACACGCCCGGGTGCGTAGGCATGCCGTACGGCATTCGTCACCAGCTCCGACACGACCAGCACGGCATCCTCGACATCCCCCTCCCACCCGAACACGGTCAACTGGGCCCGCGCCCGGGTACGGGCCAGGGCGGCGGCCCGGGGCGTGGGGTCACAGGCAGTGGACCATTCGCGGGTCACCGGGGGCAGAAGGGGCGCGGGGGCGAGGGGGACGCACCCGCCCGCGTCGCCGGGGGTCTGGACAAGGGCGGTTCTCATGCTCTCTCCTGTTGCTGTGTGGAGCCCGCCCCTGCCGGGGCCACTGCCAGGTGAACTGTCCGGCAGGAGCGGGGAGTTCAACGAGGTCGTTCAGCTGTCTGCTTGTTCGCTTCCCGGACTTTGGCGAGCAGTGCTTCCCGGCGCTGCTCGTCCTCCGCTTCCTGTTCCTCCCGCGGCCTGGGCTGCGGGTCGTCGCCGCTCACTTCCGCAGGGCGGCGGTGAGCTGCCGCGCGGTGTCGAGGTTGCACCGGCCGAGTTCGAGGAGGGGGTGGGAGTACGTGGCCGCCATCGCGGCGGCGTCGAGACCGAGCGAGGGGAGGTAGATCCCGTGCCCCTTCAGCGCGTCCCGCAGGTCTTCCCGTACGACCTCGGCTTCCCGGATGCCCTCAACTGCCTTGCGGTGTTGTTCCGTTCCCATGTGCGGGGTGCCTCCTGTGGGGTAGTAACGGTGTGTAGCCTCAGAGTCGCGGAGTGCCGTGCGGCTCGCCAGGTGGTTACCCATGACGCAGCCGGAGTCATAGCGCGCGAAGGGAGGCCGGGCCGTGACCGCTGAGACCGAGGAGCCCGACCCCACAGAGTCACTGCTGGCCTTCTTCGCCAGCGAAGTCACACGTGTACGAACGGAGTTGGGCCTCTCGCAGGAGAAGACCGCGAAGCTGGCCCACACGACGCAGTCCATGCTGAGCAAGATCGAGAACTGCAAGCGGGTTCCGTCCGAGGATCTGGCCATTGACCTGGACGCCGCATTCGGAACCAGGGGTCACTTCACTCGCTTGTACCCACTCGTACTGCGGTTTGCTTACCCGTCGTGGTTCCTGCCGTTCCTCGACCTGGAGCGCGACGCCACTTCCGTCCGCACGTTCGAAAGCCAGCTCATCCCAGGACTCTTGCAGACGGAGCAGTACGCACGGGCCGTGTTCGCCCCGGTCAGGCCGGACAACTTGGAGGCACTTGTAGCCGCGCGCGTGACCCGCCAGGACATCCTCGAAGGCGAGGATCGGCCGCGACTGTGGGTCATCATCGACGAACAGGTGCTCATCCGACACGTCGGCGGGGCCGAAGTCATGGGGCCTCAACTCGAACGCCTGCTGAGCGCGGGCGAAGATCCACGCACCGTAATTCAAGTTGTCCCGCAGAGGGTCGCCGTCCATGCTGGACTGGCCGGGCCCTTCACCGTGTTGGGCTTTGACGAAGGCCCCGACGTTCTCTACGTGGAGGGCTTCTCCCAGGGACGGATCGCGCTCGACGGAGCCGAACTTGTCGATGCCGCTCGTGCCTATGATCTCCTCAGGGCGGACGCCCTGTCACACGCCGAGTCGGCCAGGCTGATCGGCGCGCACCTGGAAGGACTGAGCACATGAATCGCGCAAGCGCCCTGGCCACGGTGTGGCGCAAGAGCAGCTACAGCAGCGCCAACGGCGGCAACTGCGTCGAGATCGGCCAGCTTCCCATCACCTGGCGTAAGAGCAGCTACAGCAGCGCCAACGGCGGCGAGTGCCTCGAAATCGGCGAGGGCATCGCCCACCTCGTCCCCGTCCGCGACAGCAAGAACCCCGACGGCCCGGCCCTGATCTTCCCGGCAGCCGCCTTCACCACCTTCATCTCCGCAGTCCAGCAGGACGAGTTGGGCCACGCCTGATCCACCCCCATCCCGTACCCAGACAGAGCCCCCGGACCGCCGTCTCCAGCAATCCGGGGGCTCTGCGCGAAGTATTCGGCACGTACCCGAAGGGACTGAGCGCATGATCAACGCAAGCACCCTCCCCACCACGTGGCGCAAGAGCACCTACAGCAGCACCAACGGCGGCGAGTGCCTGGAAGTCGGAGAACTGCCCCTGACCTGGCGCAAGAGCACCTACAGCAGTGCCAACGGCGGCGAGTGCCTCGAAATCGGCGAAGGCGTCGCCCACCTGGTCCCCGTCCGCGACAGCAAGAACCCCGACGGCCCGGCCCTCATCTTCCCGGCAGCCGCCTTCACCACCTTCATCTCCGCAGTCCAGCACGACGTGTTGGGCAAGGCCTGACCCACTCCAGCCCCGTACCCACACAGAGCCCCCGGACCGCCGTCTCCAGCAATCCGGGGGCTCTGCGCGAAGTGTTCGGCACGTACCCGAAGGGACTGAGCGCATGATCAACGCAAGCACCCTCCCCACCACGTGGCGAAAGAGCAGCTACAGCGGCAGCAACGGCGGCGAGTGCATCGAGGCCGGCGTACTCCCCGTCACCTGGCGCAAGAGCAGCCACAGCGGCGCGAACGGCGGCGAGTGCCTCGAAATCGGCGAAGGGGTCGCCCCCCTCGTCCCCATCCGCGACAGCAAGAACCCCGACGGCCCGGCCCTCATCTTCCCGGCAGCCGCCTTCGCCAACTTCATCTCCGCAGTCCAGCAAGGCGAGTTGGGCCAAGCCTGACCCACTGCCTCCCCACACCCCGAAGAGGCCCCGACCCCGTCGCAACCCAGCGCCCCGGGGGCTCTTGCCGAATCGAACGGCTCGCACCGCTCGCACCGCTCGCACCCGAAGGGACTTCGCTCATGACCAACGCAAGCACCCTCCCCGTCACCTGGCGCAAGAGCAGCCACAGCGACTCGAATCGGGCCGAGTGCCTGGAAATCGGCGAGGGCATGGCCCCCCTCGTCCCCATCCGCGACAGCAAGAACCCCACCGGCCCGGCCCTCATCTTCCCGGCAGCCGCCTTCGGCTCCTTCGTACTCGCCGTCCAGCAGGCCGAATTGGGCCCGGCCTGACCCACCACCGGCTCCCTCCCCCACCCCGAAGGCCACCCCAAAAGTAGGACACTCCAGCCCCAAACCGTCCCACTCTCCGAGCACCCACACCCGCCAGGGCTGCTGCCACGCCACGCACCCGACCCCCACCACCACCCCCACCCCGGTCAGGGAGCCCGCCCCGAGTTCCGTACGGTCCTGCACGGTCGGGCATGGACGCACCCGGAGGGGCCTGTCGCGTTGTTCAACCAGGCGGTGGGCCGGCTGCGGCGGAACCGGGTGCTGCTGCCGGGTGTCTCGGTGCCGGCCCGGCAGGTGTCGGAGGTCCGCACGATCGCGGAGAAGCGGCTGCATGCCACCGTGGCCAGGGCGGCTCAGCTCGCGGACCCGGCGCTGCCGGTGGACCTGGTGGC
Organism: Streptomyces sp. NPDC087440; assembly: GCF_044744005.1. Classification (NCBI taxonomy): domain Bacteria; kingdom Bacillati; phylum Actinomycetota; class Actinomycetes; order Kitasatosporales; family Streptomycetaceae; genus Streptomyces; species Streptomyces sp. NPDC087440. The sequence goes on from NZ_JBIUXN010000002.1 coordinate 657,803, forward strand.
CACGCTGGTGACGCCAGAGGGAAGCCGGTACGGGCCGGGGTCAAAGGCCGCGAGCCTGGAGCGGGCCGCGGAGCCCCAGCGCACGGCGTCGCGGACCCTGGCGCGGGCGGCGGGGCCTTGCGGCCGCCGTGCGACCCGGACGCCGCCGTCGGCCTACTCGTGGTCCGTGCAGAGCTGGGCGGTCAGGGCCACACACGCCCACTCCTCCCAGGCGTCGGGGGACCAGCCCCGGTCGCGGACGAAGATCAGGTACAGCTCCGGACTGAGCAGCCCGTACAGCAGGTCGGCGGCGCGGGCAATATCGACGTCGGGGCGGGCGTCGGGCTTGGAGGTCAGCGCCTTCGCCGCAGCGTGCTGGACGGTGTAGCGCGGGTCGGGGCCGGCGGGCCACTGCGCGGCGATCTCCGGGTCCGTGGCCGCCGCAGCCGCGATCAACGGCATGATCGGGGCGACCCGGCCGAGGATGTCACGTACACCCCTTACGTGGGAGCGCAGTTGCCCGGCCGCAGTGGGCTCGGCGCACGCGGCGCGGAACCAGTCGCGGTCCATCGTGGCGACCGGTTCGACGTCGCCCGCGATGGACGTGTCGACGACGTCCTTGAACAGCGCGCGCTTGTTCCGGAACACGAAGTACACGGTCTGGACGGCCACACCCGCGCGATCCGCAACCTCCTGAAGGCTTGTCGCGCCGTACCCCTGCGCGACGAACAACTCCCGCGCCGCCGCAACGATCTTCTCGCGGGTACGCCGCGAGCGCTCGGCCCTCTTGTCGGGGCGCTTGACGTTCTGTCCGTCGGATCCCTTGACCGCATCCATGACGGGAGTCTATCTCTAGAGTCAGTCACTAGAGATGAACTCTAATTTCTTGGAGGGCTAGCGATGAGTGAGACGCGGACGGCTGCGGAGCTGGAGCAAGAGGGTTTTGTGCGCCGTGTGTTGGAGGACTTCTACCGGGACGGCAAGCCGCCGTGGGACAGCGGCGTCACGCCACCCGAGCTGGTGGCCCTGACAGAGGGGCCCGGTGCGCTGATGCCGGGCCAGGCCCTCGAACTCGGCTGCGGCACCGGAACCAACGCGGTGCACCTGGCCCGGCACGGCTGGCGAGTGACGGCCGTCGACCTGGTCGAGCGTGCGGTACGGCAGGCTCGGGAGAAGGCCGACGCCGCAGGAGCGGACGTCACGGTGCTGTGCGGGGACGCCACCCGTCTCGACGAGGTGGGCGTGCCCGGTCCGTACGACCTGTTCTTCGACCTGAGCTGCTACTGCGGGATCCCGCCGCACCGCCGCGACGCCTATGCGGCCGGCCTCACCCAGCGTGCCGCCCCCGGTGCACGATTGCTGATGTTCGGGTACGGGCCCGGGGCGTTCGACGACTCGTGGTCCGGCGTCACTGCGGACGAACTGAGCGCCAGGTTCGCCGGGTGGCAGCTGGACGACGTAACGCCCGGCACGAACCCGGTCCCGACGTTCTGGTTCACGCTGCGCCGCGACGCCGACTCCGCATGAGCTCTACGACCCCACCGGCATGGGCGTCACGTCCTTCGCCGTGTTCGCCGTGGCCGGGCAGACCGAGCGCGACTACATCCGGGTGAAGGCCTGCGGCCCAAGCCCGTCCGCACCCATCCGCCCGGGGGCCAACGGCTGCACCGATGTTCCCGAGGCCGTATCGTACGCGGACGCCAGCGGCCCGGACGGCCGGCCGAGGCCTGCCGGACGGTGCCCGCATCACGCCTCGCCGGAAGCCTCCGAGCCCCGCTCGTCCGCCTCGAAGATCGCCTCGGCCGTCTCGGCCGTGATCGCCCGGTCGAACCAGCGCGTCAGCACCTCCCGCTCACCGCACCCCCGCACCCGCTCCGCGACCTCCACGGACACGGCGACGCCACGCCCCTCCAACAACCGAAGGATCGACTCTGCCTGCCCCGCGGCCTGCCCCAAGGCCTGTCCCTCCGCCTGCCCTTCGGCCTGCCCGGCGAGGTAGCTCTCCTCGACAAAGGTTCCCCGGCCCGGGAAGTACGTACCTGCGGACATCAGGTTCCTCCAGATGGTGCGGGCCGGGGAGTCCCCCCGAGCGCGGAGTATCTGTCTCCAGGATGCCGGGCTGCTCGTCCGCAGCGTCGGCACGCACGTGGAATATGTCGCGCACGCCATATACGGTGGCCTTGTGAGCAAGCTCTACGAGGTCGAGCTGGAACCAGAGGTCGCGGCCTGGCTCGACGGCCTGTCCGACAAGCACTTCGGCAAGGTGGACGACGCCACCTCTGTCCTGGCAGAACTGGGACCCGCGACACCCATACCGCTCGCTCGCCCGTTGCGGGACGGAGTCAGGGAACTGCGCCTCACCCTCGGCGACGTCGAAGCGCGCATCACGTACTGGATCACAACCGACCGACGGATCATCTTCCTGACCTGGTTCCGCAAGACGCGGCAGCATGAAGAGAAGCAGATCAACCGCGCGGTGGCCGCCCAAAGGCTGTGCGAGGCGGAGCACGGACCGGCCCACGATGTCTTCGACCGGGAACCGAGCGAAGGAGCACCCCGATGAACAACCACGTGAAGTTCAAGGCCCTGCGGGACAAGCGGCTGAAGGACGGCTACCGCGAGTCCCCGGAACGCGTTCAGGAGCGGCGCGAGAACTTCCTCGCGATGGCGCTCGCCGTCGCCGTGTACGAGCGCCGCAAGGAACTGGGGCTGACCCAGGCCGAGACCGCCGCACGCTGCGATCTCGACCAAGCGAAGATCTCCCGCATCGAAGGGAGCGACGCGGTGCCCACGCTTCCCCTCCTGTACAAGCTGTCCAAGGGGCTGGACGCGACGTTCCGCATCGACATCGACGTCACCGACGACCAGCCGAAGATCATCATCACCCCTCACGAGCACACCGACTCCGCAGCCTGATCGCATCACCTCGTCCGGGGCAAACGACCTCGGTATTCCGAGAGGAGACGCTGCCGCGCCGCCTCAACTCGCAGGCACAACCGGCCGGTTGACGGCGAGCCCGTAGCCCGCCACCGCGTCACGTCCTCCGTGATCCGGTCCCAGAGGCGGTCCGGGCCGCCCTGCCGCACCGACCAGCCCTCCCCACCTCCGTCCCGGAAGACCGCCGCCCACGACCCGGCGTGCACGTCGAGCACGATGTGCTCGGTCCTGCCGTGCCGTTCGAGGCGGAAGCGCTGCGCGCGCGGGGCGGCGAACTGGGCGACGAAGCGGGCGTCCCAGCCGTCCAGCGCATCGGCGCCGAGCGCGGTGGGTGCGGGCTCGCCCGCGTCGAGGTCCGGGAGCAGGCCCAGGGGCGGCGGGAGGTGGGGGCGCGCCAGCATGAAGGAGACGTGGTCGCCGAGGACCGGACCCTCGGCCGTACCGTCGGCGGCGACGGTGAGACGTACGAGCTCCGAGGCCTGCATCCACCCGCCGACCGTGACCAGCACCTCCCCGCCGGGGCGGGTCTGCGCGAGCCAGGCGGCCGGGACGGTGTGCACGCCGCAGGTGGCGATCACCCTGTCGTACGGCCCGTTCTCCGGTCGGCCCGCCAGGCCGTCGCCGACCATGCAGGCGGGCCGGTGGCCGACGCCCGCGAGGGCCGCCTGCGCGCGGGCGGACACCTCCGCGTCGACCTCGACCGTGGTGACGTTGTCCGCGCCGACCACCTCGCACAGCAGGGCCGTGGAGTAGCCGGTGCCGGTCCCGATCTCCAGGACGCGCGTTCCCGCCTCGGCCCGCAGCTCTTCGAGCATCCGCACCACGAGGCCGGGGAGGGTGGACGAGGAGGAGGGCAGGGCGGCGATCCGCCCCTCCACCTGTGCGGGGAAGACGCTCCCGGCGACCTGGGTGACGAGCGTGTCGTCCTCGTAGACCCGCGCCGTCCCGGCCGGTTCGGCACCGGACGCGGGCCGATACCAGCCGCCCTCCTCGTACTCGAACCACCCGCCCGCAAGGAACGCCTCCCGCGGCACGGACCGCACGGCCGCTTCCACTGCGGGGCTGCGCAGTACGCCGGTCCTGGCCAGGTGGCGCGCGAGGTCGGCGCGCAGGTGTTCCGCGCGCAGGGGGTCAGTCATGGTGGCTCGCTCCGTTCTCCAGCAGGTCCGCGAGGGCGCCGGCGACCGGCAACCCGGCCACGCCTTCGAGCCACGCCCACTGACCGTTGGGATTGCACTCCAAGAACCACCAGGCACCGTCGGCGGTCACGGCGAAGTCGAACGCACCGAAGCTCAGCCCGAAGCCCGCGAGGAACCGCACCAGCGCCCGGTGCGTCCCGTCCGGGCAGGCGACCGGCTCATAGGTGAGGTTCTGGTACTCCGCGCGCCAGTCGACGACACCGGGCGGCGCGGTGATCAGGACACTGAACACCCGCTCCCCGACGACGACCGCACGCACGTCCGCCACCTTGGGCACCTGGGCCTGGAACAGATGCGCGCTGTGGCACACCGAACCGTCGATCTCCCCCGCCTCGACGGGCGCGGCCCAGATTCCGGCGGGCTCGCCGTCGACGTCGTACGCCCCCGCGTGCAAGGGCTTGTAGAGAGTCGACTGTTCGGCACAGAAGGCCTTGGCGCTCAGCGGGTCGTTCGTGATCAGCGTGGGCGGGACCGTGAACCCGACGCGTACTGCCGCGTCCACAGAAGTTCGGTGTATCCCCGCTGTATCCCCGTCACCACGCGCAGTACCCTCGACGCCACTCCAGGTGATGGGATGACCCCATGGACGACGCGATCCGGCACCCCCTCGCGCATGCGCGTCGCGCGTGCGGGTGGTCGCAGGCGGAGCTTGCGCGGCAGGTGCAACGGGCCGCCCAGAGGCGGGGGTTGAGGTCCGGGGCGACTCGGCAGCGTATCTACAAGTGGGAGAGCGGGCGGGTCGTGCCCGATGCCGAATCGCAGGTGTGCTGGGCGATGTCTTCGGGGTCGGGGTGGAGAGGGCCGTCGCGCTCGGGTGGCCCGGGTGGTTGCCCGGGAGCGACAGATTCCTGCCGTTCGGGCCGCACAGCACCGTTCCCGCACTTCGAGAGGCACTGAGGGATTCGATGGACCGTCGCGATTTTCTGGCGTACAGCGGGGCTGCACTCGGCGCGCTCGCCCAGCAGTGGGCGCACCTCGATGCGGCGAGCGCCGCTCCCGGCAGGGGGAGCAGTGCCGTCGGGGCGGCGGACGTGGGGTGGCTGGAGGAGACCGGCAGCCGGCTGACCGGGCTCGTCACCGAGCAGCGGCAGTATGCCGCGCAGCTCCTCGACGCCCATCTGGCGACCGTCACCGACCTGATCGAGCAGGGGCGGTACGAGGCCGGGGTGGGCCTGCGGTTGCACCGGCTCGGGGCCTCGCTGTCGCAGGCGGTCGGGTGGCACCGGTTCGACCAGGGGCAGCACGCGGCGGCGGCCCGGTTCTGGCACGGGGCACTGCACGGGGCGCAGGCCGCCGGGGACCGGGACATGGGGGCGGGGGTTCTGTCGGATCTCGCGTACCAGACGACGTGGCTGGGCGACCCGAGGACGGCCGTGGACATCCTCGGGCACACGGTCCGCCGAACCCGGCATCCGGCCGCCCGGTCACTGCTGCACCTGCGGCTGGCCCGGGCGCAGGCGGCCACCGGGGACGCGGCCGGGTCCCGGGGGTCGCTGGCGGCGGCCGAACGGGCGTGGGCCGAAGCCGGGGCCCACCCCGATCCCGCGCCCGCCTGGTGTGCGTGGATGTCGGACGCCGACCTCGCCGTGGACTCCGGGCGGTGCCTGCTGGACGCGGGGGACGTTCGCGGTGCGCTGCGGCTGATGGACGAGGGGGCGCGGCTGCTGCCCGGGGCGCGGGCCAAGACCCGGGCGGTGTTCCTCACGTACGAGGCGGACGCCCACCTCAGGGCCGGTGAGATCGACCGGGCGGCGGTCACCGCCCGGGAGTCCCTGGAGCTGGCCCGCCGCATCGGCGCACCGCGCTGCCTGGCGCTCGTACGGGGGCTGGGGCCCGGATTCGTACCGCATGGGGGCGTGGCGGGGGTGGATGCGCTACTGGTGGGGATGGGGTGAGGGCGACCACACTGGGGCCATGGATGTCCTCGGCCGGGGGCCCGCTGCGCCGCTCGACCGGTTCATCGACGACGTCGAGGAGGAGGACCCGTGGGCACAGTGATCCTGCACAGCGTGGTGTCGGTGGACGGCTTCATCGCCGACGAGAAGGGCGACGTCGGGCCCCTGCACGACTGGTACTTCGGCGGGGACGTCCCCGTCGGCGAGGACCCGCAGAGCGAGGGGCACGACCATTCCGGGACGGGCGGCGGCTTCCGGGTCTCCCGTGCGTCGGCGGACTACCTCCGGTCGATGTGGGCGTCGATCGGCACGATCGTGATGGGCCGCAACCTGTTCGACCAGGTCAACGGCTGGGAGGGCAGGCCGCCGGCCGGTGAGCACGTGGTCGTCGTCTCCCACCGGCCCAAGCCCGAGGGGTGGCACCCCGAGGCGTCGTACCACTTCGTCGAGGGCGCGGCGGCGGCGATCGCGAAGGCGCAGGAACTCGCCGGGGACCGGACCGTCGCCGTGAACGCCGGTGACGTGGGCGCCCAGATCTTCGCCGCCGGGCTGGTGGACGAGGTGGCGATGGACGTGGTCCCGGTGGTGTTCGGCTCGGGCAGGCGCTTCTTCGGGGGTGTCGCCACGCAGCACCTGCTGGAGGACCCGCACCTGGTCATCCAGGGAGAGCGGGTGCTGCACCTGAAGTTCGCGGTACGCCGATGAGCGGTGCGCCGCTGAGCCGAGGCTGCCGGGCGCGGCCGACGGGTCACCGGGGCGCGGCCGACGGGTCACCCGGGCGGGGCGATCACCAGCTCCGTGCGGGGATCGTGGGCGAGAGGGGCCGGGCCTCCGACGATCAACGTCGCGTGCTCCCACGGGCGTTCGCGGGCCAGGAAGGGGGTCTCCTCCCGGAGCCAGTTCGTCACGTGCTCGCGCTGAGGTGTCGCGTCCCCGTCCCGCAGCGTCGTACGGCGCTCCTGCGCGTCCAGGTCCCCCTGCATCCACACCGACGCGTCCAGCCAACCGGCCAGCTCCGCGCGGACGGCGCCCGTGCCCTCCACCCAGACCACCGGGGCGGTGGCCGGGACCGTGATCGAGCCGGGGCGGCCGTGTGCCGTCCACGCCCCGGGGCGGAAGTCCACCGGCTCGCCCCGGTGCAGGGGGCGCAGGATGTGCGTGGCCAGGAGCTCGGCCCAGGCGAAGTAGGCGTGGTTCCAGGCGAGGTCGTCCGTGTGGACGACGGCGGAGTGCGGGACCGCCGCGCTCAGGAGTGCGGCGAGGGTGGTCTTGCCGGAACCTCCCCGGCCGTCGATCGCGATCAGGCGGGGGCGTCCGCCGGACAAGGCCGCGTCCGCGCCCAGCAGCCGCACCACCTCCCCCAGCGGCACCACCCGCCACCCCACCGCCTCGGTCTCCCCCGTACGCAAGCGCATGCCGAGCCTCCCGTCCTCCGTGTCCGGGTACCCCGTACGGAGGCCCAACGCATGCGGTCGCGCCCACGGCCGCCCAGGCTGGGCGCATGGGAGCGAGCGGAGAGAGCCGACGGGGGCGCGTGCGCCGGGTGATCCGGTACGTCATCGGGCTGACCCTCGCCCTCGCCCTCGCCGCCTGCGGAGGCGGCAGCGGAGGCAGCGGAGGCAAGGACACGGCCTCCTCGGCGCCGCCCCCCGTCCCCGCGCCCAAGGCCGACTGGAAGGACTGTCCCCTCACCGGGCAGCCCACCCGCGAGTGCGCCACCCTCAAGGTGCCCATCGACGCCGCCAAGCCCGGATCCGGAACCCTCGGCCTCGCCGTCTCCCGGCTGCCCGCCACCGACAAGCGGCGGCGCATCGGCGCGCTGGTGATGGACCCCGGCGGGCCGGGTCTGCCAGGGCTGTACACCACGGCCGCCCTGCTGCCCCCGCAGATCCGCGCGCTGTACGACGTCGTCGGGTTCGACCGGCGCGGCTCCGGCAAGAGCACGCCGGTCGACTGCGGGGAGCCCGGCGGGGCGATCGACAAGCTGGGCAGCGAAGGGGAGTTCGCCGACCTGGAGAAGGCGGACCCGGCCGCCGTCGAGCGGGACGCGAAGGCGTACGTCACCAAGTGCCGGGCGAAGTACGGCGAGTTGCTGGCGCACCTCGGGACCGCCGACACCGTCTCCGACCTCGAATCCATGCGGCTCGCCCTCGGCGAGGAGAAGCTGAGCCTGCTCATGGTCAGTTACGGGACCGTGGTCGCCCAGGACTACCTGCGCACCCACCCCGACCGGGTCCGCGCCGCCGTCCTCGACGGCACGGTCGACACCTCGGAGTCCGGCGTCCTGGCCGCCCTCGGCAGCGACGCGACCGAGGACGAGGCCTCCGGGACCGCCGGGAAGACGGAGGAGCAGAAGAAGGAGGCCCAGATCCGCGCCCAGACGGCGGGGTTCCGGGAGTGGTGCACGGCCTCCGGGCCCGCCGAGTGTGCGGTGGCGCCCAAGCCGGAGGACGCGCTGGCGACGGTTTCCGGCCGGGACCGCGACACCCTGGCGAAGGCCGCCGACGCCGTGATGGTCGTGCCGTCCGACTGGCCGGGCTTCAGCCGGGCCCTCGACAAGGCGGCGGACGCCGCGCCGGGGGACCGGGCCGCGTACGCCGATCTGCGCACGTACGCCGACAAGGGCTTCCCGAAGGACGTCGCCGCCGCGCTCAAGCACCCCGGCACCCCGGCCGCCTTCGAACTCGGCGTCAAATGCGCCGACTTCGCCTGGCCGAAGACCACCGCCGGGCTCCTGAAGGAGGTAGCGGAGGAGGCGAAGGCAAAGGGCGCGGAGGGGAGTGCCGCCTACTACGCGGCGTTCTACTCCCCCTGCGCCGTCTGGCCGCGCGGCGGGCCCACGCTCGGCGAGATCCGGGCCGGGAAGGCCCCGCGTCCGCTGATCCTCAACGCCGAGAAGGACGTACGCACAACCCTCGCCGAGGCCGAGAAGACGGCCAAGACGCTGCCCGCCTCGCTCCTCAAGGTCGGCGGGCAGGTCCACGGGCTCGCCCAGTCCGGCAACCCCTGCGTGAACACGGCGGTGGTGAAGACCCTGGTCGACGGCGCGACGCCGAAGGACGGGACCTGCCCAGAAAACTGACCACTCGGCGAGCAGGGGGAGGGGGCTTGAAGGGAGTTGGGCGGTGCGGGCATCCTGAGGGGGAGAAGAGAGAGTTCCGCCGTTCGGCAGTGTGCGGCCCCTGATTCGGCTCGTCGCGGACGCCGCGGCGGACGGGGTGATGACGCATGGCCGCACGAGAACCCGCACAGCAGCACGGTGAACTCACCGTCCTGCTCGGTGCGTTGCGGGCCGGAGGCAAGGGGCCCGACACCGACTGGGCGGTACGCTGCGCGCGGCTTCTGGACATGGACGGCCTGTGCGTGTCGAGTCAGGCCGACTCGGGCGAACTGCTCTGGTTCAGCGGTGAGTTGAGCGCACGGCTGGACGACCTCCAGTTCACGGTCGGCGAGGGCCCCAGCTTCGAGGCGGGCAAGCACGGCACCCTGTCCCTCGCCACCGATCTGCGCACCATCCCCACCCGCCACTGGGCCGCCTTCGTGCCGGGGGCCGAGGAATTGGGCGTACGGTCCGTGTTCGCCTTCCCGCTCCGGCTCGGGGCGATCAGCGTGGGGGCGATGACCGGCTACCGCCGTGAGCCCAGAGCGCTCACGGAGGCGGGCATCGACGCCGCCCTCACGCTGTGCGACGCCCTCACCCTGTACCTGCTTTCCTCGGTCGCGCCACCGGGCCGGGGGGAGCCGCACGCGACGGTGCGCCCGGGATCGTACGAGAGTGATCGTGGTGCGTACGAGAACGACCGCGATACGTACGAAAGCGACCGGGGACCGCACGAGAACGACCCGGGCAACCGCCCGAGCGGCCTGCACCGGGCCGTGGTGCACCAGGCCAGCGGCATGCTCAGCGTCGAACTCGGCGTGAATCTGGCCACCGCTCTCGACCGATTGCGCGCTTACGCATTCGCCCACCACCGCCCTATCGTCGCCGTCTCCCGCGATGTCGTGGCCCGGCGGGTCCAGCTGACCGCCGACTGTCCCGGCCCCGGCCATGCGGGGTGCGGCAACGGATGACGGCAGCCGGGACACGGGAAGACCGAGGAAGCAGAGTTATGAACCCGGAACGTGAATTGACGCTGGCGGACGCGTTCGTCGAGCTGGCCGACACTCTCGCCGACGAGTTCGACGTGATCGACTTCCTGCAACAACTGTCCGTACGGTGCTGCGAGTTGCTCGACATCTCGGTGGCGGCCGTACTGCTCGCCCCGCCCGGCGAGGAACTGCGGCACGTCGCGCCCTGCGACCCGGGCGAGGAACTCACCGAACTCCTCGACACGGCGGCCGAGGAGGGCCCGGCGCTGGACTGCTACACCGGAAGCGGCCCGAGCGGCACCGGCGACGTGACGCGCGTCAATCTCGCCGGGGGAGTACCGGCCGCGCGGTGGGGCGCGTTCGTGCCGATGGCGCGGCGGGCCGGGTACACCTGGGCGACCGCGCTGCCGCTGCGGCTGCGCGGGGAACGCCTGGGCAGCCTGCTGCTCCTGCGCACGGGGGAGAGCCCGCTGCCCCCGACGGACGTACGGCTCGGGCAGGCGCTCGCCGACGCCGCCGCGATCGGCCTCGTACACGAACAGACCCTGCGCGCCCACCGCGCCACCGGGGTCCAGCTGCGCTCCGCCCTGCACAGCCGCATCGTCATCGAACAGGCGAAGGGCATTCTGGCGGCGCGGCTGGGGGTGGGGGTGGACGACGCGTTCACGGTGCTGCGCAGGCATGCGCGGAGCAACAGCAGGCGGCTCACGGAGGTGGCCCGGCAGGTCATCGACGAGGGGCTGCTGCCGGTCGCCTGACGCGCGGCTGCCTGACGCTCGGCTAGTTGAAGCGGCGCAGGTGCTCCTCCGTCGGCCGGAAGCGTTTGGAGCAGTTGCCGCACCACCAGCGCCAGTGGTGCTCGTCGGTCTCCCGGATCTCGGCCCGGGTGTCCTTCCAGAGGAGCCCCTGACGGCAGTTGGGGCAGGTGGGAGGGATGGGCGGCGGGGACGGGACACCGTGGGCGGGGTCCGCTGCGGGGGCTGTTGTACGTGTGGACATCCCGGCAGAGTGCACCTCTGCGGCGTGGCGTGGGGCGATTTCGTGAAGGCATCACCCCTTCGGGTCAGGCGGGGTCGGATGAGGTCGGGTCGGATCCGGTCGGGCCGGGCGAGGTCGGGACCGGTGCGGTCAGGCCGGGCCGGATGAGGTCGGGACCGGTGCAGTCAGGCCGACGGCCCCAGATCCGCACCGAGCCAGTGCTCGGGGCGCATGCGCAGGGTGACGAGCCCGCCCCGGGCGAGGGACTTCTCGACGTACGCCCCGACCGCCTCCGCCGGGAGGTAGCGGGAGGCGATGGCCGCGAGTTCGTCGGCGGTGGTGTCCCGGAGCGGGGCGAGCGGCCCCTCGACGGACACGTACCGGTACGTAGGCGTCGCCCGCTGGACGAGCACGGTGAGCCGCTCGGCGGCCTCGGCGGCGCGGCCCTTCCGGGAGGCGCGGGCGGTGGTGACGATGAGGTCGCCGCCGGGCTCGTACGCGTACCAGACAGGAACGGAGAGGGGGGCCCGGCCGGGGTGGGCGGCGTCGGGGAGGGCGATGCTCGCGACGTGCGGCTCGGCGAGGAGGGCGTGGCGTTCCTGGGGGGTGAGCGGCATGAGGGGCCCTTTCCGAGTCTCGACCTTTAGATGGCTTATGCATCTATATTGCACCCGCGCAGGGGCGGGGTGGCGCACACCGGGCTACTTTTGTCACTAAATGCCCCATCCTCACCCCCGGAAGGCGCCATGACTACTCCCACCCGCGTGAACGTGGCCGTCATCTACTACTCCGCGACCGGCGTCGTCGCCGCCATCGCCAAGGAGATCGCGGCGGCAGCCGAGGAGGCCGGCGCGAACGTGCGGCTGCGCAGGGCGACCGAACTGGCCCCGCAGGCGGCCATCGACTCCAACCCGGCATGGGCCGCGAACGCGGCCGCGACGGCGGACATCGAGGAGGCCGCACCGGCGGACATGGAGTGGGCGGACGCGGTCATCTTCGGCACGCCGACCCGGTACGGAAACGTGTCCTCGCAGCTCAAGCAGTTCATCGACACGCTCGGCGGACTGTGGGCGGCAGGCAAGCTGGCCGACAAGGTCTACAGCGGCTTCACCTCGTCCGCGACCCTGCACGGCGGCCAGGAGTCGACCCTGCTGGCGCTCTACAACTGCGCGTACCACTTCGGCGGGATCATCGTGCCGCCCGGCTACACGCAGCCGTCGAAGTTCGAGGACGGCAATCCGTACGGCACCTCGCACGTGGACGGCAACGGCACGAACCCGGTGGACGACGTCACGCGGACGGCGGCGCGGGTGCAGGGGCACCGGGTGGTGCGGTTCGCGTCGGCGATCAAGGCGGGGCTGGAGTAGGGGACCGGACCGAGCGGGGGGGGGATCCCGCACCGGCCGGGCGGGGGGAGGATCCCGTACCGGCCCGACGGGCGGGAATAGATCCCGTACCGCACCCGTTCTTGAGTTCGTTCAACTTTCAACAGTCACAGACGGACTCACAACAGGCGGGTGCCTCGATGAACGCGATGCAGTTCGGAATCTTCACCGTCGGCGACGTCACGCCCGACCCGACGACGGGCCGGACGCCGACCGAGCACGAGCGCATCAAGGCGATGGTGGCGATCGCGCAGAAGGCGGAGGAGGTCGGCCTCGACGTCTTCGCGACCGGCGAGCACCACAACCCGCCGTTCGTCCCGTCCTCCCCCACCACGATGCTCGGCTACATCGCGGCGCGCACCGAGCGCCTCATCCTCTCCACCTCCACCACGCTCATCACCACCAACGACCCGGTGAAGATCGCGGAGGACTACGCGATGCTCCAGCACCTGGCCGACGGGCGCGTCGACCTGATGATGGGGCGCGGCAACACGGGCCCGGTCTACCCGTGGTTCGGCAAGGACATCCGCCAGGGCATCCCGCTCGCCGTCGAGAACTACGCGCTGCTGCACGAGCTGTGGCGCAAGGAGGTCGTGAACTGGGAGGGCCGGTTCCGCACCCCCCTCCAGTCCTTCACCTCCACGCCCCGCCCGCTGGACGGCGTCCCGCCGTTCGTCTGGCACGGCTCGATCCGCTCCCCGGAGATCGCCGAGCAGGCGGCCTTCTACGGCGACGGCTTCTTCGCGAACAACATCTTCTGGCCGAAGGACCACTTCCGGAAGCTGATCAACCTCTACCGCGAGCGGTACGCGCACTACGGCCACGGCACCCCCGACCAGGCCATGGTCGGCCTGGGCGGCCAGCTCTTCCTGCACAAGAACTCGCAGGAGGCCGTGCGCCGCTTCCGCCCCTACTTCGACAACGCCCCGGTCTACGGCCACGGCCCCTCCCTCGAAGACTTCACCTCCCAGACCCCGCTCACGGTCGGCTCCCCCCAGGAGGCCATCGAGAAGACCCTGACCTTCCGCGAGACCTTCGGCGACTACCAGCGCCAGCTCTTCCTCCTGGACCACGCGGGCCTGCCCCTGAAGACGGTCCTGGAACAGCTCGACATCCTCGGCGAGGAGGTCGTCCCGGTCCTGCGCGCCGAATTCGCCAAGAACCGCCCGGCGAACGTGCCGGACGCCCCGACCCACGCGGCCCGAGTCGCCCAGGCACTCGCCGCCGACTCCGCCTCCACCCCCAACTCCGACTCCGACTCCAAGGAGGTCAACGCGTCATGACCACCCACCCGAGCCGCCTCGTGGTCGTCTCGGCGGGCCTGAGCGTGCCCTCCTCGACCCGCCTCCTCGCCGACCGCCTGGCCGAGGCCGTCCACACCGAACTCCCCACCACCACCGTCGAGTTCATCGAACTCCGCGAACTGGCCACCGCCATCGCCAACCACCTCGTGACGGGCTTCCCCAACGAAACCCTCCACCAGGCGATCGACGCCGTCTCCACGTCCGACGGCCTGATCGCCGTCACCCCGGTGTTCGCGGCCTCGTACAGCGGCCTGTTCAAGTCCTTCTTCGACCTGATCGACCCGGACGCGCTCACCGGCACGCCCGTCCTGATCGCGGCGACCGGCGGCACGCCCCGCCACTCCCTCGCCCTGGACCACGCGGTCCGCCCGCTCTTCTCGTACCTCCACGCGCTGACCGTCCCCACCTCGGTCTTCGCGGCCTCCGAGGACTGGGGCGGTGAGGGCGACGCCTTCACGGCCCACCTGCCGGGCCGGATCACCCGGGCGGCCTCGGAGCTGGCCGCCCAGATGCGGATACGGAGCACCCGCCCGGCCGCCGAGGAGGTGACCCCCTTCGCCCAGCAGCTCTCCGACCTGCGCCTGGACTGACCGTTTCACGTAGATTGTCCGCAAAGACACCACCCGAAGGGAACCTCCCATGGCAGAAGGCAAGATCGTCGTCGGCGTGGACGGCTCGGACCAGTCCGTGCGCGCCCTGCACTGGGCCGCCCGCCAGGCCGGCCTGACCGGCGCGGAACTGGTCGCGGTGACGGCCTGGGAGTACCCGACCTGGGGCGGCCTGACCCCGGAAGCCGCGACGTACGACCCGGAACGCGAGTCGGCGAAGGTCCTCACGGAGACCGTCGAACGGGCCCTGGGCGCGGAGGCCGCCACCCAGGTCACCCAGAAGACCCACAAGGGCAACGCCGCCGAGGCCCTCCTGAAGCAGGCGGAGAGCGCGGACCTCCTGGTCGTGGGCGCCCGCGGCTACAGCGGCCTGAAGGCCACGGTCCTGGGCTCGGTCTCCCTGCACGTGGTCCAGCACTCCCCGGTACCGGTGACGGTGGTACGCGGGGAGTAGCCCCCGACCTGCAAAAACCTTGACCGGGCCCGAGACCTGACCGATGGTTCTCGTACGGATCAAGGGGTGGGAAGCAGCATGACGGCGTACGCATACGCGGACAGGTGCGAGGAGCTCTTCGCGTTGGGCGCCTACGCCCGGGTGCGGGCCGCCGCCACGGAGGGGCTCGCCGAGGCGGGCCCCGATCCGGTGCTCCAGCGGTGGCTCGGCCTGGCGCATGCGGCCGAGGAGGACGACGACCACGACGACGAGGCAGAGGCGGCGTACGAGGAGGGCCTGCGGCTCTGGCCCGACGACCTCGGCCTCCTCGTCTCGTACCTGGAACTGTGCCTGCGCGCCGACGGCTGGGAGCACCCGGCTCGCGAACGCAGGGCCCAGCCCCTCAGGGACCGGATCGCCGAGCTGGCCCCGCCGGGCTCGCCCGAGGCCCAGCAGGTCGAGGCCGCGCTGGGCTGGGCGGGCCGGGGCTACTGGGAGGACACCCGGGCCAAGCTGGACCGGGCCCGGGCCGAGGGGGCGGCGCTCAGGAACCTCGGCGCGGTGCCCGCCGCCCACCCCGAGGACCTCCACGCCACGGAGGCCGCCGCTGCGGCGGAGACCCTGGGCGGCCCCTGGAACGCGCCGCTCCGCCTGATCCACCGCTACCGGATCGCCGCCTACGTGGCCGCTCTCGCCCTCTCCTTCCTGACCAACACCCTCCTGGTCAGGACCGGAACGCTCTCCTTCAGCCTGTGGGGCTGGTTCTGGTACGTCCCCCTGTTCCTGGCCGAGGCCAAACTCAAGCAGACCCGCCAACTGGCCAGGGAGCGGGCCGCCGCCGCGGTCGAAGCCCGTTACGCCGTGCGTCAGTCCGAGCGCGAGTAGAAGTAGTAGTACGCGCCGATGCCGATGCCCGCGCCCACCGCGAGCCCCAGCGCCGCCGAGCTGAGCACGCTGCCGTCGCCCCGGCTGGCCAGGAAGCCCATCGCCACCCCGGTCAGCACGCCGAAGCCCAGTGCCCGCACGCCCGGCGTGCCCGCCCGCAGTGCCTGCCAGACGCCCGCGAACAGGGCGGCGAAGAGCAGGCCGCACAGGAGGCCGAGCCAGACGTTGCCCGCGGTCAGCTCGCCGCCCTTGCGGTCGACCAGGCCGACGTACAGGCCGTAGATCAGGCCGAGGGTGGCGGAGAGGCCGCCGATGGCGCGCGGGGTGGCCGTGCTCCTGGTGACTCCGACAGGGCCCGCGTTCCGTACAGGTACCGCCGCGTGTGCTCCCATGACAGCTCCGTCCGATCGCCCCCTGGTTCGCCCCACCAGGTCACACCCGGTCGGCGGACGCGGCAAGTGGATCAAGGTCGTACACCGGCCCGCCCGGTCACCGCTACGGCGGCGCTCCGCTCGCGCCGCCGCACGGGTCCGGTTTGGGTGGGGGCATGCTGCTGCGCCGTCTCCTGCCCGCCGTCCTGCTCGCCCTCGTGGCGCTGCTCGTGCCCGTCGGCGCGGTCGCCGTCTGGTCGGACGTCGAGGTCGAGGACACCGGGCGGTACGTCGCCACCATGGCCCCCCTGGCCGAGGACCCGGACGTACAGAAGGCGGTCGCCACCCGCCTGACCAGCGAGATCATGAAGCAGATCGACCTCGGCCCGCTCCAGAACGGCGCCGAGCGGCTGATCGGCGAGGCGGCCCGCTCCTTCGCCGGCACCGAGCCGTACCGCAAGGCCTGGAACACGGTCAACCGCGTCACCCACGACGCCTTCCGCGACGCGCTCGCCGCCGAGCGGGGCAGCGGCGACCGGGTGCGGCTCGACCTCGCGCCCGTCACGGCCGAGCTGAAGCAGCAGCTCAAGGACGACGGGGTGCCGTTCGCGGGGCGGATTCCGGTCGCCCGCACGGACCTGACGCTGGTCAAGACCGACCAGCTGGACACCTGGCGGTCCGGGTACGCCTTCCTCAAGGCGGCCGCGTGGTGGGTGCCGGTGGCGGTCGCCCTGCTGGTGGCGGGGGCGGTCGTGCTGTCCGTACGGGGACGGAGGCTGCCGGCCCTCGCGGCGGCCGGGGGCGCGTTCGTGCTCGGCGCGCTGCTGCTGGCGCTGATCCTCGCGGTGGCGCACAACCTGGCCCTGTCGAGCCTGCCCGAGGACGTGAGCCGGGCGGCGGGCGAGGCGGTCTACTCCACGGCGACGGGCGGGCTGCGGACCACCGCCTGGTGGCTGGGGCTGGGCGGGCTCGCGGTGGCGCTGGCGGCGGGCGGCACGTGGTGGGTGCGGGGCCGGAGGGTGAATTCCGGCACCCCTTCGGACCAGTGGGCTCGCGAGGACGCGGCGGCGCACGCAAGGTGACCGGCATGAAGACCACGAAGATGACCCGCGTTGTCAGTGCCGCCGTCCTGACCTCCGTCCTCGCGCTGACCGCCTCCGCGTGCGGCGACGACAACAAGTCCGCGGCGGACGCCGTCTCCGACGCCACCCAGAAGGCGGGCGAGGCAGCCGCGTCCGCCACCCAGAAGGCGGGCGACGTCGCCGCGTCGGCCACCGCGAAGGCGGGCGAGGCCGCGGACAAGGCCAAGGAGGCGTACGCGTCGGCCTCCGCCTCGGCCGACGAGAAGTTCAAGGACGTCAAGGACGGGGTCGACGCCAAGGACGAGGTGAAGGTGGGCGCGGTCAAGGAAGACGGCGACCGCAGCACGGCCGAGGTGACGGCCACCAACAAGGAGACCAAGGAGCAGACCTACCTGGTCCAGGTGAACTTCCGCGACGCGGGCGGCAACCTGCTCGACGCGGTCGTCGTGAACGTCAAGGACGTGGCGGCGGGCAAGGACGGCACGGCCGTCGCCAAGAGCAACCGGGCCCTGGCGGGCGAGATCAAGGCCGAGGTGGGCAAGGTCCTGCGCCACGGCTGACCCCCTCCCGGCGACGGGGGCGCACGGTCCGGGACCGGAGGCACACGACCGTCCCCCGACCCGAGCACACGACCGTCCGGCGGCGGGGGCACGAGTCGCGCCCCCGTCGCCCCTCCGCCAGGCTGGACGCAGCAGTCCCGCCGTCCCGACGCCTACGGAGGAGCGCCGCCATGAGCACCCCCGCGGAATCCGACACCCCGGACACCCCCGAGATCCTCGGCAGCATCGACCGCCTCGTCGCCGAGGAGCACGAGCTCCGGCAGCGCGCCGCCTCCGAGGGCGGCCGCCCCGGCGGCCTCTCCGACGCCGACCGCACCCGGCTCGCCGCCCTCGAAGTGCAGCTCGACCAGTGCTGGGACCTGCTGCGCCGCCGTCGCGCCCGCTCCGAGTACGGGCAGGACCCCACCACGGAGAAGGTCCGCCCCGCGCACGAGGTCGAGGGCTACACGGGCTGAGCCGAGGACCGCACCGGCCGACCGAAGCCTCCGGCACCGGCCGAAATCCCTGGCCAGGGCCTCTGACCTGCACCTCCACTCCAGTTCACAACCTTGTCACGGTGCACGCACCTGGTTCTCACTCGATCACCCGTTCGTGGCACCATGTGCTGCGTTCCGGGCGCTCCATGGCCCCCGCCCGTACGGCCCCGCCCCCGGACGCGGCCCGCACAGCTCACTCCCACGCCGGCCGAGACCGCGGAGTACGGCAGCGAAGGGACCGGGTGCGCAGTGCGATCACGAACAGAGGCAGCAGGGGCAGGCGCGAACCGCAGGACGACGCGAACCCGTGCTGCCGCCGCGCTCGCCCTCGCCGCCGCCCTCGCGCTGACCTCCTGCGGCGGCTCCGAACAGCCCCAGGACTCCGCCACCACGAACCTCGCGCGGCCCGACGTCCCGGCCCCCGAAGCCCGTTGGGACGACTGTCCCGTCACCGGCCAGCCCACCCGCGAGTGCACCACCCTCAAGGTGCCGATCGACGCGGCCAAACCCAGCGGCGGCAAGATCGAACTCGCCGTCTCGCGGATCCCGGCCACCGACCGCAAGCGCCGCCTGGGCGTGCTGGTCATGGACTCGGGCGGCCTCGGCCTCCAGGGCCGCTACACCGCCGCCAACACCCTCCCGCCGCAGCTGCGCGCCCTGTTCGACGTCGTCGGCTTCGACCGGCGCGGCACCGGACAGAGCACTCCCGTCGACTGCGGCCCGGCCCCGGCCCCGGTCGCCGCGCTGGACACCGCCAAGAAGCTGCCCGAGACCCCGGAGGCGACCGCGGCCGTCACCGAGGCCTCGAAGACGTACATCGCCGACTGCCGGGCGAAATACGGCCCGTTGCTCTCCCACCTGGGCACCGCCGACGTCACCGCCGACCTGGAGTCGATCCGCCTCGCCCTGCACGAGGACAAGCTGAACCTCCTCCTCCACTCGTACGGGACCCTGCTCGGCCAGGACTACCTGGCCGCCCACCCCACCCGGGTGCGCGCCGCCGTACTGGACTCGACGTACGACCCCCACCGCACCGGCACCGAGCACGCCGTCGACGCGGCGAAGAGCCCGGAGGCGGTCAGCAGCACCCAGGACCTGACCAAGGCCACGCCGCCCACCCCGTACGCCGCCCGCCTGCGCGCCTACACGGCGGGCTTCCGCACCTGGTGCAGTGCGGCCGGTCCCGCCGAGTGCGCGCTCTCGCCGGACCCGCAGAAGTACCTCGACCAGGTCGCCCGCAAGGCCCCCAACCTCCAGCAGGCCGCGTACGCCGTCATGGCGAACCCGGCGGACTGGCCGGGCTTCAGCCGCGCCGTCGACCTGGCACTGGACGGCACCAAGGACCCCGAGCACCCGGCCTACTCGGAGCTGCGGACGTACGCCGAGCAGGGCTTCCCCCAGGACGTCGCGGACGCCGACGAGAGCGCCCCCACCTCCTACGCCCTCACCCTCGCCAACCACTGCACCGACTTCGCCTGGCCCCGCGACACCGGGGCCCTCCTCGACGGCATCACGCGGGCCGCGAAGGCGGGCGGCAAGCCGGACGCCGCCCCGGCCCTCGGTGCCGCCTACGCCCCGTGCGCCCAGTGGCCGCAGAGCCCCGGCGGCACCCTCGGCCCGCTCACCCTCAAGAAGCTCCCGCCCGCCAAGCTCAAGGCCGCCCCGCGCCCCCTCCTCATCAACACCGAACGCGACCCCCGCACGCCCGTGCTGGGCGCCTGGCACGTGGGCACCCGCTACCCGGCCGCCCTGCTCCGCGTCGGCGGCGCCACCCACAACATGAGCCTCAAGGGCAACCCCTGCATCTCCTCGCACCTCCTGACCACCCTGGTCAACGGCACGCCCCCGAAGAACGCGAAGTGCCCGGCGGTGTGATCCACACCCACCGGGCACCCTCGCTACGAGGTCACCTGCCGGCACCCCCGGCACGAGGTCACACGCCGATGTCGCGGCCGTCCTTGCGCCAGACCGACACGACCGCCGGGCGGACCATCTTGCCGGGGCCGTCGGGCCAGGCCGAGAGGGGGTTGTCGACGGTCGCGCCGTCGAGCTCGCCCGGGTGCTGGACGGCGACCAGGACGCGGCTGTCCTGGATCAGCGGGCCACAGGTCTCCGCCCCGGACGGAACGGTGAGGAACTGCTTCAGCTCGCCGCGCCGCTCACCGGCCGTCGCGACGCCGAACAGGCCGTCGTGGGAGCCGAGTTGGTTGCCGTCGGTGGAGATCCACAGATTGCCGTGGGCGTCGAAGGCGACGTTGTCCGGGCAGGAGATCGGCGAGACCTTGTCCTTCGGGAAGCCCGCGAAGTAGGTGGCGGGGTCCTTCGGGTCGCCCGCGACGAGGAAGAGGCGCCAGGCGAAGGTGGTGGCCGTGGGGTCGTTGCGGCGCTCGGCGAGTTCGAGGATCTGGCCGTGCTTGTTGAGGTTGCGCGGGTTGGCCTCGTCCGCGCCCGCCTTGCCGGGCTTGCCGCGGTCGGTGTTGTTGGTGAGGGCGACGTAGACGCGGCCCGTGCGCGGGGACGGCTCGACGTCCTCGGGGCGGTCCATCTTCGTCGCGCCGACCTTGTCGCCCGCGAGGCGCGTGAAGACGTACACCTCCTCGGCGGTCATGCCCGGGACGTGCGACTTCGTGCCGGTGGCGAGCGGGATCCAGGTGCCGGAGCCGTCGAACTCGCCGTCGTTCGGGAGCTTGCCCGTGCCGTCGATCTCGGCCGCCGGGCTGTCGCCGGTCAGCTTGGCGACGTACAGCGTGCCCTCGTCGAGGAGGGTGAGGTTGTGCTCGCGGGCGGAGCGCGAATTCCCCTTCCGCATCCGCTTGGACGACACGAACTTGTACAGGTAGTCGAAGCGCTCGTCGTCGCCCATGTAGACGACCGGGCGGCCGTCGTCGGTCAGGCGCGGCTGCGCGGCCTCGTGCTTGAAGCGGCCGAGCGCGGTGCGCTTGCGCGGGGTCGAGTCCGGGTCGTACGGGTCCAGCTCGACGACCCAGCCGTGCCGGTGGGACTCCTGGGGCTCCTGGGCGATGTCGAAGCGCTTGTCGAACCGCTCCCACTTGCGCTCCGAGGGGCCCTGCTGGAGGCCGTACCGCTTGTCCGTCGCGCTCTTCGCGTGGTCGGCGTTGGCGAAGTAGCCGTTGAAGTTCTCCTCGCCGTGGAGGGTGGTGCCCCACGGGGTGGTGCCGCCCGCGCAGTTGGCGAAGGTGCCGAAGACCTTGGTGCCGGTCGGGTCGGCGGAGGTGCGCAGGAACTTGCTGCCCGCGGCCGGGCCGGTGAGCTTCATCGGGGTGGTGACCGTGATGCGGCGGTTGAGGTGGTGGCGGGGGACGGCGGTCAGGCCCGCGTTGCGACGGTTCTCCTCGACCACGACGACGCCCAGGCCGTGCGCGGCCCACGCGATCTCGACCTGCTCACGGGTCGGGTTCTTCGGGTCGTACCCCCGGAACATCAGGTTCTCGTCCGTGTACTCGTGGTTGGCGACCAGGAGTTGACGCTCGCGGCTGCCGAACTCGCCCCGCAGGGGGAGCAGCGACAGGAAGTCGTTGTTGTACCCGAACTGGCCGGCCTGGGCCTTCGCCGTCTGGTTCTCCGGGTCGAAGGCGGGCGCGCCGCGCAGGATCGGGTCGCCCCACTTGATGACGACGTTCTGCTCGTAGCCCTCGGGGATGGTGACCTTGTCGTCCTTGTTGGGGGCGACGGGGGTGAAGCGCAGGCCCTTGGCGGCCTTGTCCTTCGGCTTCGGGGGGCGGTGGCCCGCCGCGGGGGCCGCCACGGCCTCCGGCGCGCTGCCGACCGCGAGGGCGCCGCCCGCTGTGGCGGCGACGGTGACGACGGCTGCGGCGCGCATCATCGAGCGGCGGGAGAGGGTGCTGGCGATGATGTCGCCGACGTACTCGTTGTCGCTGGTGTTGGGGACTTCCTGGAAGCAGGCGTCACCGCAGCGGTAACGGCACGTCAGGGCGGAGCGTCCGCCCGCGTGCGGCGACGGGTTGAGCAGCGGCAGCAGGTTGCGCACGGGTCGGGTCCCCTCCGAGGTCATATGTGCGTACGAATCCGGGGGTTCGGCCCGGTCACGGCGGTGACACTAGGGGGCGTGGGGGGTGTGCGCGGGGCCCCCGGGGTGAACGCCAAGTGAAGTCCAACCAACTGGTCCCCTTCGGGCGCCCCCCTTCACCACCCGGGCCTCCTGGGGCTCCGGCTCTTCCGCCCTCGCCCCCTGGGACTCCGCCCTTTGCCGCCCCAGCCTCTGGGCTCCGTCCCTTCCACCCTCGCCCTCTTGGGCTCCGCCCACCGCTCCCCGCAGCCCCTTGGGCCCGCCTCTTGCCGCCCCGCCTCCTTGGGCGACGGGGCCGCCCTTCCCCACCCTTCCCCGTAGCCCCCTTGGGCGGCGGGGCCGTCCCTCCCCACCTTCCCCCTAGCCGCCTTGGGCGGCGGGGCCGCCCCTCCCCACCTCCCCCCTAGCCGCCTTGGGCGGCGGGGCCGCCCCTCCCCACCTACCCCCTAGCCCCCTTGGGCGGCGGGGCCGCCCCCCGGGGGCGGAACGGGCGGGCAAGGGGGCGGCCCCTCCCGCTCCCGGCCCACCCGGGTGCCGCCCCCGGCCCAGCACCTGTGCCGGACGCGCGTCCAAAGGGGCCTGGCCCGCCCCCGTACCGGACATGCGGCCCCGCCCGGCTCAGGCAGAAGAGGCCCCGGACCCGCCCCTTTCCCTAAAGCGCTCGCCGCGCGGCTGCACACGGTTCCCGTGCGGGTGCGTCGTGGCTGGTCGCGCAGTTCCCCGCGCCCCTGACGGGGCGCCCAGCGCGGCGGAGCCGCACGTGCAATAAAGTCCCGCGCCCCTGGCGGGGCCCGGCCGGGTTCAGGAGGAGGCGCCCACCAGTTCCCGCTCCGCCGACTCCGACTCCGACTCCGCCCTCACCGGCGCACCCCCCTTCGGATCCCGCATCATCAGGAAAGCGACCGCCGCCGCCACCAGCACCCCCGCCGCGCTCAGCAGGAACGTCGTGCCCACACCCGAGGTGAAGGCCTCCCGGGCGGTCTGCGCCAGGGCGGAGTCGCCCACCGCCAGCGCCTCGCTGATCGAGTGCCGCGCCGCCGAAGGAGCCGATTCCGGCATGCCCGCCGCGTACCCCGTCGCGAGGATCGACCCCAGGGCCGCGACCCCCAGCGCCGCCCCCGCCTGCTGGATGGTGTCGTTCAGCGCCGACCCGACCCCCGCGTGCTCCGCCGGAATCGCCCCCATCAGGGCCGTGATCGCCGCCGGCATCGCCAGCCCCGCACCCGCACCCACCGCCACCATCGCCGCCGCCAGCATCACAAAGCCGTCGCCCTGGTCGACCGTGCCCAGCAGGACGAAGCCGCCCGCCAGGACCAGCAGGCCGATCGCCGCCATCGCCCGGTTACCGATCTTCTGGCCGAGCGTCGCGCCGAGGCCGTTGAAGGCGAGGGCGGCGACCGCCATCGGGATGAAGGCCGAGCCCGCCTCCGTCGGCGAGTAGCCGAGCACGAACTGCACGTACTGGGTGACCACCAGCAGCATCCCGCCGTTGCCCACCTGCACCAGCGTCAGCGACAGGCTGCCGCCCGCGAAGTTGCGGTCACGGAAGAGGCGCAGCGGCACCATCGGCTCGTCGACCTTCAGCTCCCAGGCGATGAAGGCGGCCAGGCCGACCACCGCAACGACCAGCGCGACCACGGTCCCCGTGTTGCCGAGCCCGCCCTTGGGCAGCTCGTTGATGGTCCAGATCAGCGCGACCATGCCGACGACCGACAGCGCCGCCCCCACCGGGTCCGCCTTCTTCCACGCGCCCTTCGACTCCGGCATCAGGAACAGCGCCGCGAGGATCGCCACGCCCGCCACCGGCACGTTGATCAGGAACACCGCGCCCCACGAGAAGTGCGTGACCAGCGCGCCGCCCAGCACCGGACCGCCGATGAGCCCCAGCATCGAGACCGAGCCCCACACCGCCATCGCCTTGCGCAGCTCGTCCGCCGCGAAGACCGTCATCAGGATCGACAACGTACTCGGCATGATCAGCGCCCCGCCGATCCCCATCACCGTACGTGCGGCGATGAGTTGGGCCGGGTCGGATGCGAACGCCCCTGCCAGGGAGGCGAGTCCGAAGAGCGCGAGCCCCATCACCATCACCTTCCGCCGCCCGAAGCGGTCGGAGAGGCTGCCGGAGGTGAGGAGCAGTCCGGCGAAGACCAGGATGTAACTCTCCAGCACCCACTGGATGTTCTGCGGCGTCGCCCCCAAGTCCTCGGTGAGGGACGGGACTGCGACGGTGAGCGCCATGTTGTCGATGACCAGCACCAGCGTGGCCAGGCACAGCACCATCAGGATGATCCAGCGTCGCGGGTTGCGCACCACCGGGCCTTCCGAACCAGCTTCCTGCGCCGCCGACTTGAGCGTTTCCATGTCCAACCTCCTTTGCCCCGCGCCCCCTTGCAGGGTGCTGCGTACGACGTTCCCTTGTTGCGAACACTGTACGCACGGCGCACGGTGTTCGCAACAGGCAAACAGCGTGCGCTACGGTGGATCGCAAAGGACATCGCAGAGGACATCGCCGAGGACGAAGCGCGGCAGCAGCACGGACCGCTGCGAGAAACGTTTCGAGAGAGGGAGGGCCCGAACATGCCGGCACCCGAGAAAACGACCAGGTCAGCAGCGCAGCCCGTCGCATCCGTGTGGACGCGCCCGCGCCCCAAGCAGCGCGAGCAGCTCAGCCGGGAGCAGATCGTCGCGGAGGCGGTACTGCTGCTGGACGCCGACGGCATCGAGTCCTTGAGCATGCGAAAGCTCGGCACCCGCCTGGGCGCCGGCGCGACATCCCTCTACCGGCATGTCGCCAACAAGGACGAGCTCATCGAGCTGGTCGTGGACGAGATCTACGGAGAACTCGAAGTCCCGGTTGTGACCGGGGAGTTGGGCTGGCGCGAGGCCGCGGTCCGCAGCGCGTACAGCGTGCGGGCGATGGCCATCCGCCACCCGTGGATGGCTTCGGTACTGGGCCAGGTGGGCCTTGTCCACCTGGGGCCTAACGTGCTGCGCATGACGGAGCGACTGGCCGACATCATCGCCACGGCGGGGTTCACCGCCGAGGAGGCCGATCTCGCTCTGAGCGCGGTCTTCTCGTACGTCATCGGGTACGCGACCAGCGAGGCCGCGCAACTGTCGTTGATCGCCCGCAGCGGGCTGACGGAACAGGAATGGGTGGAGAGCCTGACCGGCGTCTCCGCTGCCGCCACGGAGGAACTTCCGCGACTGCGGGAGGGGCAGGACAACTACCGGGGCAGGACGGCCGAGCAGATCCGGGGCGAGAAGTTCGACTACGGGCTCCAACGCGTCCTGGACGGACTGGAGTTCCGGCTCGGCACTCTCTCGACCGGCGACGGCCGCTAGGCACGGGCCACGCGGGATGCGGCGGTACGTGTTCCGGGCGGGCCGGGAACGTACCGCGCCTCACGCTGCGGCGACGTACGCCTTGGCGGCGGCGCTGCTCTCGCCCTGCGACGCGCCCTTCACCGACGCCTCGCCCGGCAGGAGTCCGCCCAGGCCGCCCAGTCCGTCGAGCGCGTCCAGGGCCGGGACCTTGCGGGCCGAAGGGGAGCCGCCGTGCGCCTCGGCGCCGATCCGCTGCTTCATGGTCGGCGGCACCGAACGCGTCGGCACGTCCGCCCTCCAGCGGGTCGCCGACGGCGCTTCGACCGCCGCCCTCTCGGCCGGAGTGTCCGCCCGCTCGGCAGCGGCGGCACCGGCCGGCTGCGGGGCGTCGGAGGAACGGTCGGTGGGGGCGGCGGCGGAGGCGGACGCCGGGGCGGCGAAGCCCAGCATCGCGAGGAGCGCGACAATCGCGCTGATCAGTGCGGTCCACATCGTCTTCATGGCACGGCTCCTTGAGTGCGTGAGGGTGCGTCAGCCTGGTCGTGGGCGTGACGAGTACGAGTTCCGGGATGTCCGGTTTTCGTACTTTCCTCATGATGCGGAGGACGCACAGGAACGCACGGACCGCCACCCCGATTCGCAGTTCTTCGGACAAACGCCACCCATGCGGAGCAATCATGGGTCCGGAAGTCGGGGCTCCGGCCGTTGCTCCACCCGTGCAAAAGCGGCCGCTAACCTTACGTGTCAGCCCTGGTCAGGGATCAATCCCTCCAGTACGGACATACAACGCACCCAACTCACTCGAAAGGCCTCGCCCATGGGCATTCGGAGCTTGCTGCGCAAGGTGTTTGGCGGTCGGACGGATCAGGTCGACGAGACCTCGACGGCGTCGACGCCGTCCTTCCCGGCCCAGACCGAGCGCACGGAGCCGACCGATGCCGGGGCGAACACGCCGTCCGGCGACGGGAGTTCGGCTCCCGCCCCCGAGAAGAGCGAGGCTGCGGCACCCCCGCGCTCCGCCTCTTCCTCCCTGGCCGCCGACCTGGTCGCCGAAGCCTTCGACAACCCGAAGCGCGCGACCCCGCCGACCCCCGCCCGGGACGAGCCCTCGACCCCGCAGACCGCTCCCGCCCCGGCCGAGACCCCGGCCCCGGAGGCCGAATCCGTACGGGACGAGAAGCCCGCACCGGACGAGAAGCCCGCTCCGGAACCAGCCCCGGAGCCCCTCACCGCCTCCACGCCGGAGACCGTTGAGCCGGAGGCCGTTGAGCCGGAGGCTGCGGAGGCTGCGGAGGCTGCGGAGGCTGCGGAGGCGGACCCCACCCCCGCCCTCCCGGCCCAGTCCGCCCCGAAGGACACCTCGGACCCCGCCCCCACCACCGCCGAGGGCCGCCTCCCCGCCCAAACCGACCGCGACACCGCCCCGGAAGCCGCCCCCACCCTCGCCACCCCCAAGGCAACCGCTCCCACCGAGCCCGCAGCCGAACCGGAACCGGAGGCCGCCGCCGAACCCGAGGCCGCCGCCGAGGCCGAGCCCGAGCCCGCAGTTGCCGAGCCCGAGGCTGCCGAACCCGAGGCCCCGGTTGCCGAGCCCGAGGCCGCTGCCTCCACCCAGCCCGAGGCCCCCGCCACCCAGGCCGAGCCCGACGCCGAGCCCGACGCCGCAGCCCCCGCCGAGCCCGAGGCCCCGGATGCCGAGCCCAACGCCGCAGCCCCCGCCGAGCCCGAGGCCCCCGCCACCCAGGCCGAGCCCGAGGCCGCAGCCCCCGCTCCCGCCGAGCCCGACGCCGCCCCCACCACCCAGCCCGTGGGCGCGGGTTCCGCCAGGGGCGAGGGGGGCACCCCCTGCTCGAGCGAAGCCGAGAGCTTGGGGGAGGGCGGGCACGGGCGGACCGGCTCGGCGCCGGACGCCCCCACTCCCGTACCCGCACCCCCTGCCCCGGCCGACCCGGCCCCCGCCCCCGAGGCCGAGCCCACCGCTGCCGCCGAGGCCCCCACCCCCGAGGCCGAGCCCACCGCCGCCGCCGAGGCCGAGCCCACCGCCGCCGCCGAGGAGTCCACCCCCGAGCCCGCCGCAGAGGCCCCCGCCCCCGAGGCCGAGCCGGACCCCACCCCTCCCCACGCGCCCCGCGAAGCCCTCACCCCCACCCAGCTCAAAAAGCTGAAGGCCCCCCACCGCGCCGCCGCCACCGCCCTCCAGAAGGCCGGTGTCCCGGAGACCGCCCAGGCCCGGGTGTACCTCGTCCTCGACCGCTCCGGCTCCATGCGCCCGTACTACAAGGACGGCAGCGCCCAGAAGCTCGGCGAGCAGGCCCTCGCCCTGGCGGTCCACCTCGACCCGGACCCGGCCGCCCCCACCGTCCCCGTCGTCTTCTTCTCCACCGACATCGACGGCACCGGCGAGCTCACCCCCGCCGACATCGACGGCAAGGTCGACGCCCTGCACGCCGACCTCGGCCACATGGGCCGCACCAGCTACCACCGGGCGATCGAAGAGGTCGTCGACCACTACGAGAAGCACTCCGCCACCTACGACGGCCCCGCCCTCGTGATCTTCCAGACGGACGGCGCCCCGGAGACCAAGACCGCCGCCACCGCCGCCCTCGCCGAGGCCGCCCGGCTGCCCCTCTTCTGGCAGTTCGTGGCCTTCGGCGACACCGAGGCCAAGGGCTTCGACTACCTCCGCAAGCTGGACGTCGAGAACGCCGCGTTCTTCCACGCGGGCCCGGCCCCCGCCGACCTCACCGACGCCGCCCTGTTCAAGGGCGTACTCGCCGGTTCCGCGCGGTGGCTCCAGGGCTGAACCCGTAAAACCGCAGGCCCCCGGCGCCCTCACCCATATCCAGGTGAGGGCGCCGTTCCGTACCACTTAAGATTTCCGCATGGCGGCCACTGGAATCGAGAAGCAGGGATCGGCGACGTACTACGTCACGACCCCCATTTACTACGTCAACGACGCTCCTCACCTGGGCCACGCCTACACGACCGTCGCAGGCGACGTGCTCACGCGCTGGCACCGTCAGCGCGGCGAGAAGGTGTGGTACCTCACCGGCACGGACGAGCACGGTCAGAAGATCATGCGCACGGCCGAGGCGAACGGCGTCTCCCCCCAGGAGTGGTGCGACAAGCTCGTCACCGAAGCCTGGAAGCCTCTCTGGGAGCACCTGAACATCGCCAACGACGACTTCATCCGCACCACGGAGAAGCGTCACACGGACCGTGTGCAGGAGTTCGTCCAGGATCTCTTCGACAAGGACGAGATCTACAAGGGCGGCTACGAGGGCCCGTACTGCGTGGGCTGCGAGGAGTACAAGCTCCCCGGCGACCTCATCGAGGCCGAGGACGGCACCAAGCTCTGTCCCGTCCACAAGAAGCCGGTGGAGATCCTCAAGGAGGAGAACTACTTCTTCAAGCTGAGCGCGTACGGCCCGAAGCTGCTGGAGTTCTACGAGGCCAACCCGGACTTCATCCAGCCGGAGTCCGCCCGCAACGAGGTCGTGAACTTCGTCAAGCAGGGCCTCCAGGACCTCTCCATCTCCCGCTCGACCTTCGACTGGGGCATCCCGATCCCCTGGGACGACAAGCACGTCATCTACGTGTGGGTCGACGCGCTGCTCAACTACGCGACGGCGGTCGGCTACGGCGCCAACCAGGAGAAGTTCGAGGAGACCTTCCCCGCGAACGTCCACCTGGTCGGCAAGGACATCCTGCGCTTCCACGCGGTGATCTGGCCCGCGATGCTGATGGCGCAGGGCCTCCCGGTCCCCGGCAAGGTCGTTGCGAACGGCTGGCTGATGGTCGGCGGCGAGAAGATGTCGAAGTCCAACCTGACCGGCATCAAGCCGCAGGACCTGACCTCGCACTTCGGCGTGGACGCCTACCGCTGGTACTTCCTGCGCGCGATCACCTTCGGCAGCGACGGTTCGTTCTCGTGGGAGGACTTCACCGCCCGCTACACCTCCGAGCTGGCCAACGACTACGGCAACCTCGCCTCCCGCGTGGCCGCCATGGTCGGCAAGTACTTCGGTGGAGCCCTGCCCTCCGGTGACGCCTCAGGCGACGCCGAGAAGGCCGTGCAGGAGGGCCTCGCGAAGGCCGTCGCCGACGCCGACCGGCTGATCGGCGAGGAGCAGGACTTCCAGGGCGGCATCCTGGCGATCTTCGACTTCGTGAAGCAGGTCAACGGCTACATCACGGAGCAGGAGCCGTGGAAGGTCGCCAAGGACGACTCGGAGGAGGGCCGGGCGCGTCTCGCGACCATCCTCTACACCTCCGCCGAGTCCCTGCGCGCCATGGCCGTCCTGCTGAATTCGGTCATGCCGGAGACCTCCCAGAAGCTGTGGGACTCCCTCGGCGCGGAGGCGGCCGGCCTCGGTGCGCTCGCCGACCAGAAGGTCCAGGACGCGGGCAACTGGGGTCAGCTGCCGGCCGGCGCGACGGTGACGAAGGGCGCGGTCCTCTTCCCGCGCCTGGAGGAGAAGCCCGCCGCGTAGGCGTTGTTCGTACGGCGTTTCGTACGGCGTTTCGTACGGCGTTTCGTACGGCGTTTCGTACGGCGTTTCGTACGGCGTTTCGTACGGCGTTTCGTACGGCGTTTCGTACGGTGTGAGGGGCCCGGGGTCGTGACGATCCCGGGCCCTTCGTCGTACGTACGGACATGTCGGGCGCCCTCAAGTGGGCCTCCCCGGACGGGACTTGGCGCGTCTGGCAGACTGCCTCGGGCCGAGCGGCGGCGACTGGGACGAACACCGTGGGGGAAGCGCACATGTGGGGTCGGGGGACCGTGCTCGGCGGCCGGTACACGCTGGGCGAGCGCATCGGCGGCGGCGCGATGGGCGAGGTCTGGCGGGCCGAGGACGGCGTGCTGGAGCGCGACGTCGCCGTCAAGATCCTGCTGCCGAAGCTGCTGGAGGACCCCCAGTTCGCGGCCCGCTTCCGGCGCGAGGCGAAGGTGCTGGCCTCGCTGGCGCACCCCGGGATCGTCGACGTCCACGACTACGGCGAGCAGGACGCCGCCGACGAGGGCGGCGACCGGATCGCGTACATCGTGATGGAGCTGGTCGACGGGCGGCCGCTGGACGAGGTCCGCGAGGACGACGGGCCGATGCCCGCCGGGCGGGCGCTCGGCCTGGTCGCACAGGCCCTGGACGCGCTGCACACCGCGCACCGGGGCGGCATCGTGCACCGCGACCTCAAGCCCTCCAACCTCATGCTGGGCGGGGACGGCCGCATCACCGTCACCGACTTCGGCATCGCGCACAGCAAGGCCGCCTCCCGGCTCACCGCCTCGCACTCGGTGCTGGGCACGGCCCTGTACATCGCGCCGGAACAGGCGGAGGGCGTCGCGGTCCTCCCGGCCTCCGACCTCTACTCGCTGGGCGTGGTCACGTACGAACTGCTCACCGGTGAGCCGCCGTTCAACGGGGACACGGTGCTGGAGATCGTCCTCAAGCACATCCGGGAGCCCGCGCCCTCGCTGCCGGACTCCTTCCCGCCCGCGGTACGGAGCTTCGTCGCGCGGGCGCTCGCGAAGGCACCGGAGGAGCGGTACGCGGACGCTGCGGTGATGGCGGCGGCGGCGCGGGCTGCGGTGGGGGCGGCGGGGTCGCCGGATTCGGCGGGTTCGGCGGGGGAGGGGGGCGTGGTTCCCAGGCCGCCCGAGGTTCCTGCGGTACGACCTGCCGCGCCGCCCGTGCCTGCTCCTGCCCCGGTGCCTGCCGCCGTACCTGGTCCCGTACCTGCCCCCGCTCCCGTCCTCGTGTCCGGGCCGACCGCCGCCGTGCCCGTACCGCAGCCCTGGTGGAAGCGGCTGCCCCGGCCGGTGGTGGTCGTCGTGCCCGTCGTCGTCTCGGCGGCCACCGTGCTCACCATCGTGCTGACGCCGGACGCCCGGGACCAGGACCAGAGCGCGGCACCCCGCCCGTCCGCCTCCGTACCGGCGGGCCAGACCCCCGGCGCCCAGCCTCCCGCCACTCCCGGTGCCACCCCGTCCGCCACCGGCAAACCCGGAGCCGACAAGCCCGCGAAGGGCGGCGACCAGGCCAAGGGCGATGCCGCCGCGACCGGCGGCGACAAGGGCAAGCCGGGCGGAGCAGGCGGCACGGGAGCGAAGGACGACGGCACGGACACCGACCCCGGCAAGGGCTCCGGCAGCGGCACGGGGGCGGGCTCCGGCAGCGGCCCCAAGCCCCCGCCCGCCGACCCCGGCAAGCCCGAGAACTGCGGCGGCGACGGCTGGGGTGCGATCACCAACGTCGGCAGCGGCCGGAAGATGGGCCTCGCCGGGACCGACACCACGGGCAGCGGCGGCACCGTCGTCTCCGGCGGCAACACCCGGTTCGGGTGGGTGGCGGGCGGCAACCAGTTCACCGAGTTCCACGCCTGCACCCTGGCGGGCGGCGCCCTGGGCCTCAAGCAGGCCCCCGCGTACAACGAGAAGACGGGCGTCGTGCTCGCCCCGGCGACCGGCTACTCCGGGTACGTCACCGGCTGGAAGACCACCCCGGCGGCCGGTGGTGCCGTCCAGATCAACTACTACGTCGGCGACGGCTGCATCACCGATGTCGGCGCGGGCCGCCAGCTCGCCGTCGACCCGTGCACGCCGGGCAACAAGAACCAGCTGTGGCGGCTGCCCGGCTAGCGCTCACATGCTTGCCCGGCTAGCCGCTCACGTGCCTGCCGGGTGGCGCTCACGTGCCTGCCCTGGTGGCGCTCACTTCGCCAGATCCGCCTTCGGCCCCATCACCACCACCGGCTTCTTCGCCGGGTCCAGGGTGCGCAGCAGTTCCCGCATCACCTCGCGCTTGAGGGCGACACAGCCCTGCGTCGGGGTCGTGTGCTCGACGTGCAGCCATATCCCGCCGCCCCGCTTCGGGCCCAGCGGGCGGCCCCAGTCGAGCGGGCTGCGGCCGGCGTCGCGGTTGTAGTTGATCGCCACGACGTAGTCGAAGGAGCCCCGCAGGGACTGGCCGGTGTCGTCGGTGCGGTCGATCGTGAAGCCCTGGTCGCGGTCGTACGGGAGCTTGCTGCCCGGGTCCGCCAGCAGGCCGCCCGCGTCGGTGAGGCCGTAGACGCCGATGGGGGAGCGCAGGTCGCCCTGGACGTGGTGGTCGGTCCAGCCGCGTCGCGCGTTCTGCGCGGTCCAGGTCGCCCCCGCCTTCCAGCCCTCCGCCCCCTTCTCGTACAGGACCGCCTCGGCGTCGCTGGAGTTCCGGTCCCGGCCGGTGACGACGAGCGCCTGCCGGGTGTCGGGCCCCACCTCGGCACGCGTACGGGGGCCGAGGCCCGGCAGCTCGGCGGTGGGCGCGGCGTCGGTGCGCGCACTCTGCGGGGTCGGCGCCGACTTGCCCGCGGAACCGGCCCCGGGCGCGGTGTCGTGCAGCGGGGCGGCCTCCCGCCCGGCCTGTGGCTGCGCGTCCTGCCCGCAGGCGGTGAGTACGGGGAACAGCGCCAGGGCGGTCGCCGCGCACACTCCGTTCCGTACGCGAGTCTTCACTTCGTCGTGCCCTTCTTCGCTGTCCTGTTTCCGGTGCCGGACGGGTCCTGAGTGGTGCGGGTGGCGTCCTGGTCGTTCTCGGGGTGCCCGATTTTCCGCAAGTGATCCCCTGCGGGGCCTACGGATCTCCGTGCGGACCGGACGCGCCGCATGCCCGCACAGTGCGGTTCCGTCCGTTTTGTCTCCGGACAGGAAGAAGGGCCCGGGAACCGTTCGGTTCCCGGGCCCTTCGTGCCGCGTGCGGCGGTACTACGTCACCGCTGCGTGACTACCGCTTCGCCGCTGCTTCCCTACTGCTTCACTGCTGCTTCTCGACCGGCTTCCGCAGCTGGATGTTCAGCTCGCGCAGGCGGGTCTCCTCCAGGACGGTCGGGGCGCCCATCATGAGGTCCTGGGCGTTGCCGTTCAGCGGGAAGGCGATCGTCTCGCGGATGTTCGGCTCGTCGGCCAGCAGCATCACGATGCGGTCGACGCCCGGGGCGATGCCGCCGTGCGGCGGGGCGCCCAGGCGGAAGGCGCGCAGCATGCCCGCGAACTCGCGCTCGACGGTCTCGGCCTCGTAACCCGCGATCTCGAAGGCCTTGAGCATCAGCTCGGGCTCGTGGTTGCGGATCGCGCCGGACGACAGCTCGATGCCGTTGCAGACGATGTCGTACTGGAAGGCCAGGATGTCCAGCGGGTCCTTCTCCTCCAGGTCCTTCATGCCGCCCTGGGGCATCGAGAAGGGGTTGTGCGAGAAGTCGATCCTGCCGGTCTCCTCGTCCTTCTCGTACATCGGGAAGTCGACGATCCAGCAGAACCGGAAGACGTTCTCCTCGAAGTGGCCCGCACGCTTGGCGGCCTCGACGCGCACCGCCGACATGATCTTGGAGACCTCGTCGAACTCGCCCGCGCCGAAGAAGATCGCGTGGCCGGGGACCAGGCCCAGGCGGTCGGTGAGCGCCTTGACGTCGTCCTCGGTGAGGAACTTCGCGATCGGACCGGCCAGCTGGCCGTCCTCGCCGACGCGGACCCAGGCCAGGCCCTTCGCGCCCTGCTCGACCGCGTAGTCGCCCAGGCCGTCGAAGAACTTGCGGGACTGACCGGCGGTGTCCGGGACGGGCAGCGCGCGGACGTGCTTGCCCGCGAAGGCCTTGAAGCCGGACTCGGCGAAGACGTCGGTGACGTCCACCAGCTCCAGCTTGGCGCGCAGGTCCGGCTTGTCGTTGCCGTACTTCAGCATCGACTCGCGGAACGGGATGCGCGGGAAGGGAGAGGTGACCTCGCGGCCGTTGCCGAACTCGGTGAAGAGCTCGGTCATCAGCTTCTCGATCGGCTGGAAGACGTCTTCCTGCTCGACGAAGCTCATCTCGACGTCGAGCTGGTAGAACTCGCCCGGCGAACGGTCGGCGCGGGCGTCCTCGTCGCGGAAGCACGGCGCGATCTGGAAGTACCGGTCGAAGCCCGAGATCATCAGCAGCTGCTTGAACTGCTGCGGGGCCTGCGGCAGCGCGTAGAACTTGCCCGGGTTCAGACGGGACGGCACGACGAAGTCACGGGCGCCCTCGGGGGAGGTCGCGGTGAGGATCGGGGTCGCCATCTCGTTGAAGCCCAGCGCGACCATCTTGGAGCGGATGGAGGCGATGACGGAGGAGCGCAGCATGATGTTGCGGTGCATGCGCTCGCGGCGCAGGTCGAGGAAGCGGTACTCCAGGCGGCGCTCCTCGTTCACACCGTCCTCGGCGTTGATCGTGAAGGGCAGCGGGGCGGCGGCGCCGAGCACCTCGACCTCGCCGACCTCGATCTCGATCTCGCCGGTGGGCAGCTCCGGGTTGACGTTGTCCGCGCCACGGGCGGAGACCTTGCCGTCGATGCGGACGACGGTCTCCTTGGTCAGCTTCGCCAGGGCGTCGTTGGCGGGGGTGCCGGGACGGGCGACGAGCTGGACCAGACCGTAGTGGTCACGCAGATCGATGAAGAGGATGCCGCCCAGGTCGCGACGGTTGTGCAGCCAGCCGCTCAGCCGGACGTCGGCGCCGACGTCGGAGGCGCGGAGCTCGCCGCACGTGTGGGACCTGTACCGATGCTGCATCGTTCATCCAATTCTTCGC
Source organism: Streptomyces sp. NPDC087440 (assembly GCF_044744005.1). Classification (NCBI taxonomy): domain Bacteria; kingdom Bacillati; phylum Actinomycetota; class Actinomycetes; order Kitasatosporales; family Streptomycetaceae; genus Streptomyces; species Streptomyces sp. NPDC087440. Next base: position 692,947 of record NZ_JBIUXN010000002.1, read on the forward strand.
GAGATTCTTCGCGAGACAGGCGGGAATCAACTCGCATCAAGGTTACCGGCCCGGCGCATCCCCTTTTCCGGTCCCGCTCTGGCTCCGCCCCAGCCCATGTTTCACGTGAAACAGCAACCCATGTTTCACGTGCTGTGCCTTCCCGGGGGACAACCCCCGGACCCCCGGCCGGGTCCTCTCGGGCAGCCCATGTTTCACGTGAAACGTCCCCCTCCGTACCGGGCATCCGCCCCGGGCAGCCGGGTTCCGTACGACCTGGAAGGATGGCCCCATGCGCACCGAGGACGTGCTGGCCGCGATCGACACGGGCCTGTGGCGATGGAACAACGCGTCGGGGACCGTCACCTTCGACGCCGAAGCGGCACGTCTCATGGGCCTGCCTGCCGAAGAAGTGCAGCTCACCGAGTCCGCGGCCCGCGCCCGCTTCCACCCGGTGGACTGGAACGAGATACAGGGCATCGTGCAGCTCGCCGTCACCGAGGGCACCGTCGCGGAGGCCCGGCTGCGGGTGATGTCCGAGGACGGCCGCCAGGTGCTGCGTACCGTACGGAGCCGCTCCAAGCCCTTCGGCGCAGGCACCGGCTACCAGCTCATCGGCACCATCCAGGAGGTCGCCGAGACCGCCCCCGGCACCGCCGCCCGCACTCCCGTGACCGGCGACTGGCGGCGCTCGCGGGAGGCGTTCCTGCTGGATGCGGGCCGGGCGCTGGCCGAGGCCCGCTCCACGGCGGAGGTGCTGCGGGTCGCCGCCTCCCTGTCCATGCCGGGGTTCTCGCCGGACGGCCTCGCGGTGTTCGGCGTCGCCGGCGACCGGCTCACCACGATCGGGCACCACGGGCACAAGCCCGGCGACGAGGACCCGTTCCGGGACATGCCGCTGGAGACGGACTACCCGGCGGCCGAGGTCGTACGGACCGGACGCGCCATCTACCTGCCCACCCCGGAGGAGTACCGGACCCGCTTCCCGGCGACCTGGCCGCTCGCGGAGGGCTTCGGGCGGCGGTCCTGGGCGTTCGTGCCGCTGGTGGTGGCCGGGCGGACGATGGGCGCGTGGATGGCCGGGTTCGCGCACCCGGTGGCCTTCACGCCCGACGAACGGTCCGTCCTGACGACGGTCGCGCGGATGCTGGCGCAGGCGCTGGCCAGAGCCGGGGTGGAGGAGTCGGAGCGGGAGCTCTCGGAGGGCCTCCAGCGCTCGATGATGCCGACGCTCGGCCCGGACATCCCCGGCATGAAGGTGGCGGCACGCTACGTCCCGACCGGCGGCGGCCTCCAGGTCGGCGGCGACTGGTACGACATGATTCCGCTGCCCAGCGGCCGGTTCGCGCTGGTCATCGGCGACGTCCAGGGGCACGACGTGCGGGCGGCCGGGCTGATGGGCCAGCTGCGGATCGCCCTGCGCGCGTACGCCTCCGAGGGCCACCGCCCCGACGGCGTGCTCTCCCGCGCCTCCCGCTTCCTGCACGGCATCACCGACACCTACGCCCCCGACGACCACTCCTCGCCGCGCTTCGCGACCTGCCTCTACCTGGAGGTCGACCCGGCCGACGGCACGGTCGAGCTGGCCAGGGCCGGTCACCCGGAGCCCGCCGTGCGGATGCCGGACGGGACCGTACTCGTCCGCACGACGGCGGGCGGCCTGCCGCTGGGCATCGACGCCGACACCGACTACCCGACCACCCGGCTCGCCCTGGAGCCCGGCGAGACGCTGATGGTGTGCACCGACGGGCTGATCGAGACGGGCGGCCACGACCTCGACTCCGGCTGGTCCCGCATCCGCACGATCCTGGAGAGCCACACCGAACTGGACCTGGAGCGCCTCGCCGACGACCTCGTGCAGGCCGTCCACGGACCCCCCTCGCACCACACCACCGGGCCCCTGTCCGACCGGCGCGAGGACGACATCGCCGTCCTCCTGCTGAGCCGGGAGGCGGCCCGCACCGACAAGCCCTCGGCCGTGCGGTCCACGGCGATGACCGTCGCGCAGGCCGAGCCCGAGCGCATCGCGGGCACCCGCCGCCAGCTGCGGGAGCTGCTGCACGACTGGGCGGACGAGGACCAGGTGGACTCGGCGGTGCTGATGGTCTCCGAGATGGTCACCAACGTCCTGGTGCACACCGACGGCGACGCCCTGCTGACCGCACGCGCCACCGGCCCGGTCGGCTCGCGGACGCTGCACGTGGAGGTGACGGACGTCAGCGACGAGCTGCCGCACAAGCGGCGGCCCGGCGAGATGGCGTCCTCGGGGCGCGGGCTGCTGCTGATGGAGATGCTGGCGCACAAGTGGGGCGTGGACCCGCGCGGTCAAGGCAAGTCGATCTGGTTCGAGCTCTACGAGGACGCGCCGCCCGCTTCGTACGAGGACTTCTGACCGTTCGAGGGCCGCTGGCCCTGCCCGAAGCTCTTGCGGATCTCGGAGAAGACGCCGAACGCGGCGGCCGTCAGCGGCACCGCGAGCAGCATCCCGATGATCCCGGCGACGGACGCCCCGGCGGTGATGGCCAGCATGACCACCGCCGGGTGCATCTGCACGGTCCGGCTCTGGATCATCGGCTGGAGGATGTGCCCCTCCAGCACCTGCACGGCCAGCACCACCCCGAGCGCCCACAGCGCGATGACCACGCCCCGGTCGGCGAGTGCGACGAGGATGGCGACCGCGCCGGAGATGAAGGCGCCGAGATACGGGATGTACGCGCCGACGAAGACCAGCGCGCCCAGCCCCACCGCGCCCGGGACGCGCAGGATGAGCAGCCCGACGGTGATGCAGACGGCGTCGATCAGCGCGATGAACGTCGTCCCGCGCATGAACCCCTCGACCGCCTCGAAGGCGCGTCGTGCCATCGCCTCCGCGGTGTCGGCCGACTTCTGGGGCACGAAGCCGCGCAGTGAGGCCATGGCACGGTCGGAGTCCCGCAGGAAGAAGAAGATGAGCAGCATCGCGAGCACGGCGGTCGCGATGATCTCGCCGACGATGCCCAGCCCGGCCAGCACCCCGGAGGCGGCCGTCCCGCCGAACTTGCCCAGCAGGTCCTGTGCCTTGTCCCCGAGGTCGCCGAGGCTGGTTCCCTTGCCGCCGAACCGCTCCACCAGGTCGGTGGCGGCCCGCTCCACGGACGAGACGATCTGCTCGCCGCTGTCGATGAGCGCGTTGACGACGATCCAGGACGCCCCGCCGACGACGGCGACGACCGCCGCACAGGTCAGCCCGGCCGCAAGGGACTTGTTGACCTTCATCTTGATGAGCCGCCGGTACAGCGGGCCCAGCAGCGCCGTCCCGAGGAGCGCGAGCAGCACGGGCGTCACGGCCGTCTTGAAGGTGACGCACAGCCAGATCGCCACCGCCACGACCCCGGTGACGAGCAACGCGACGACGCACCAGGCGCCGATGCGACGGGCTGGCTCGGGCAGAAGGGCTCGGGTCGGCTGCATGGGGCCACCTGAACACGGCCCACAGCCCTGCGCCCCTCCACAAGGGCCGGACGAATGACGGAGCGTCAGCAATCCCCGCGCCCCTCAGGGGCGCGGGGAACTGCGCGCCCAGCCACCCACAAAGCCGCGCGGCGAGCGCTTTAGGGAAGGGGCGGGTCAGGGGCCCATCCGGGGGTCCGGGGGCAGCGCCCCCGGCCCGAACCGCAACCACCACCCCCACCGCACCGGAACTACTCCATCCCGTGAACCGCCGGAACCTTCCCGAGCCGCCCCGCCTGGAAGTCCTCGAACGCCTGCTTCAGCTCGGCCTGGCTGTTCATCACGAACGGCCCGTAGTGCGCCATCGGCTCCCGGATCGGCCGTCCGCCGAGCAGCACGACCTCCAGGTCCGGCGTGTGCCCGTCCTGCTTCTCGTCCGCCCGGACCGTCAGCGAGCCGCCCTCGCCGAAGACCGCCGTCTGCCCCAGGTGCACCGGACGCCGGTCCGCGCCCACACTGCCGCGCCCGGCCATGACGTACGCGAGACCGTTGAAGTCCTCCCGCCAGGGGAGGGTGATCTCGGCGCCGGGCCGGAGCGTCGCGTGGATCATGACGATCGGGGTGTGCGTGACGCCGGGCCCCTCGTGCCCGTCCATCTCACCCGCGATGACGCGCAGCAGCGCACCGCCGTCGGGCGACGTCAGAAGCTGGACCTCACCGCCGCGGATGTCCTGGTAGCGCGGGCGCATCATCTTGTCCGCGGCCGGCAGGTTCACCCACAGCTGGAGGCCGTGGAAGAGGCCGCCGGACATGACCAGGGACTCCGGCGGGGCCTCGATGTGCAGCAGGCCGGCCCCGGCGGTCATCCACTGGGTGTCGCCGTTCTTGATGGTTCCGCCGCCGCCGTTGGTGTCCTGGTGGTCCATCACGCCGTCGATCAGGTACGTGACCGTCTCGAAGCCGCGGTGCGGGTGCCAGGGGGTGCCCTTGGGCTCGCCCGGCGCGTACTCCACCTCGCCCATCTGGTCCATCATGATGAACGGGTCGAGGTAGTCGTACTTGATCCCGGCGAACGCGCGGCGCACCGGGAAGCCCTCCCCCTCGAAGCCGCTGATCGCGTCGACCACACCGAGCACGGGACGCGCCACGGCGTCCGCCGGGGCGACGACCTTCGGCAGGGTGAGCGGGTTTTCGACAGTTACTGCGGGCATCAGAGACCCTCCTCGCGGGATGTTCCGATTTCAAGTTAGTTGAATGGTGAACATCTCGCAAGGCGTGCGTGTTCCCGGGCGGGCCCCGGCGGGGGGAGCGGTGTTTCTCAGCCGCACACGGCGGTGTTTCTCAGCCGTACATCCGGCGCATCGCGAAGTCGACCATCTGCTCCACGGCCTTCGCGTCGAACACCATCCGGTGCTCGCCCTCCATGTCGAGCACGAAGCCGTACCCGGTCGGCAGCAGGTCGATGACCTCCGCGCCGGTGATCACGAAGTACTTGGACTCCTTGCCCGCGTACCTGCGCAGCTCCTTGAGCGTGGTAAACATCGGGATCACCGGGTGCTGCGTGTTGTGCAGCGCCAGGAACCCGGGCCCGTCACCGCGCGGGCAGTAGACCTTCGACGAGGCGAAGATCTGCTGGAAGTCCTCGGCGGACAGCGTGCCGGTCGTGAACGCCCGCACCCCGTCGGCCAGCGACGGCGGCGACGGCTCGGGATACAGCGGCTGCTCCCCGTATCCCCCCTGCTGCTGTTGCGGCGGAGGCTGCGGCGGGGCGTACCCCTGCTGGGCGCCCCCCGGCGGGGCGTAGCCCTGCTGCGCGCCCGGATTCTGCTCGTAGCCATACATGCGGGAAAGAGTAGTAGGCCACATCTGGCCGTACGGGGTTGCGGCTTATTACCGACGGGTAGCATCATCGTAGCTACTTGCTGGTAGTTGTTACGAGGATCCTGCCTCCCCGATTTATACGGAGCCGTCGCCATGGGGCACTACAAGTCGAATCTCCGGGACATCGAGTTCAACCTCTTCGAGGTGCTCGGCCGCGACAAGGTGTACGGCAGCGGCCCGTTCGCGGAGATGGACGTCGAGACCGCCAAGAGCATCCTCGACGAGCTGCGCAGGCTCGCCGAGAACGAGCTGGCCGCCTCCTTCGAGGACGCCGACCGCACCCCGCCGGTCTTCGACCCGGCCACCAACACCGCGCCCGTCCCGGCGTCCTTCAAGAAGAGCTACCAGGCCTTCATGGACTCCGAGTACTGGCGCCTGGGCCTGCCCGAGGAGATCGGCGGCACGACCTCCCCGCGCTCCCTGATCTGGGCGTACGCGGAGCTGCTGCTCGGCGCCAACCCGGCCGTGTGGATGTACTCCTCGGGCCCGGCCTTCGCCGGCATCCTCTTCGAGGAGGGCAACGAGGCGCAGAAGAAGGTCGCGCAGATCGCCGTCGACAAGCAGTGGGGCTCCACGATGGTCCTCACCGAGCCGGACGCCGGTTCGGACGTCGGCGCGGGCCGCACCAAGGCGGTCCAGCAGGAGGACGGCTCCTGGCACATCGAGGGCGTGAAGCGCTTCATCACGTCCGGCGAGCACGACATGTCGGAGAACATCCTCCACTACGTCCTCGCCCGCCCCGAGGGTGCCGGCCCCGGCACCAAGGGCCTCTCCCTCTTCCTGGTCCCGAAGTACAACTTCGACTGGGAGACCGGCGAGCTGGGCGAGCGCAACGGCGTCTACGCCACGAACGTCGAGCACAAGATGGGCCTCAAGGCCTCCAACACGTGCGAGATGACCTTCGGCGACCAGCACCCCGCCAAGGGCTGGCTGATCGGCGACAAGCACGACGGTATCCGCCAGATGTTCATGATCATCGAGTTCGCCCGCATGATGGTCGGCACGAAGGCCATCGCGACGCTCTCGACCGGCTACCTCAACGCCCTGGAGTACGCCAAGGAGCGTGTGCAGGGTCCGGACCTGGCCCAGTTCATGGACAAGACGGCCCCCAAGGTCACCATCACGCACCACCCCGACGTGCGCCGCTCGCTCATGACGCAGAAGGCATACGCCGAGGGCATGCGCGCCCTCGTGCTGCACACCGCGTGCGTGCAGGACACCATCGCGCTCAAGGAGGCGGCGGGCGAGGACGCCAAGGCGGAGATCGCGCTCAACGACCTCCTCCTCCCGATCGTGAAGGGCTACGGCTCGGAGAAGTCCTACGAGCAGCTCGCCCAGTCGCTCCAGACCTTCGGCGGCTCCGGGTACCTCCAGGAGTACCCGATCGAGCAGTACATCCGCGACGCCAAGATCGACACCCTGTACGAGGGCACCACCGCGATCCAGGGCCAGGACTTCTTCTTCCGGAAGATCGTCCGCAACCAGGGCGCGGCGCTGAACCAGCTCGCCGAGGAGATCAAGAAGTTCCTCGCGGTCGGCACCGGCGGCGACGAGCTGGCGGGCGCCCGCGAGCAGCTCGCCAAGGCGGCCGTGGACCTGGAGGCCATCGTCGGCGCCATGCTGACGGACCTCGCGGGCACCGAGCAGGACGTGAAGTCCATCTACAAGGTGGGCCTCAACACGACCCGTCTGCTGATGGCCTCGGGCGACGTGGTCGTCGGCTACCTGCTGCTGCGCGGCGCGGCCGTGGCCCAGGAGAAGCTGGCCACCGCCTCCGCCAAGGACAAGGCGTTCTACACCGGCAAGATCGCCGCCGCGAAGTTCTTCGCCGCGAACGTCCTGCCGGGCGTGGGCGTCGAGCGCGCCAAGGCCGAGTCGGTCGACAACGACCTGATGGAGCTGGACGAGGCGGCGTTCTAGTCTCTGCCCCCGTTTCCTGACCGCGCGGGCCGGAGATGTCTCACGTTTCACGTGAAACATCTCCGGCCCGTTGTCGGTGGTGCGTGCGAGGCTTGATGGCATGGCTGGACAGGAACAACAGGGCAAGGGGTACTCGGTACCTACGGGGCTCCCGTACGCGCTCAAGGAGCTGCACAGCAGGCTGAGCTCCGCGAGTGACCTGGTGAAGGACCTGTACGACGGCGCGCACCCGGCCGAGTACGAGCCGGTCGCGGACACCCTCTACAGCGCGTACCGCACCGCCACCGAGCTCGCGCCCGCGCGCAACGTCACCGGATGCAAGGAGCACCCCGACGGGGCGGTGGACCCGACCGTGCCGGACGGATGGGGCCGCTGCCTGATCTGCAACCACCGGCGCAGGCTCGCCGAGCGGGGGGCGCCGACGCCGGAGGACGACGTGCCCCGGCTGCCGGAGCGGGACGGGCGGCAGGCGACGCTCGGCATGCTGAACGAGCAGTTCGCCCTGGTCAACGAGCGGGCCTTCACGCTCGGGACGGGATCGAAGCCGGAGGAATTCGCGGCCTTGGCCGAGACCCTGCACCGGGCCTTCGTGCTGGCCCGGGAGCTGTCGCGCCCCCGGAACTCCTCCGGTTGCTCCCTGCACCCTGGGGCTCCGGTGGACCCCGACGCGCCGCCCGGTGAGGAGTGCATGTTCTGCGCAGGCCGCCGCCGCCAGGCCTCCCGCGCCCCGGGCACGCCACAGATGCTGCCGCGCATCCCCCGGGGAGAACGCAGGATGCCACTCCGCCGCCGCTTCGAGAGGCCCCCGGGGTTGTAGCAGGTCAGCTCCGTGCGGGTGCGTCGTGGTTGCTCGCGCAGTTCCCCGCGCCCCTAAAGGGGCGCGGGGAACTGCGCAATACGCCGGCCCACCACAAGCCGCGCGGCCAAGCGCTTTAGGTGAAGGGGCGGGGCTGGGGCAGCGCCGCAGGCAACCGAGGCGCCGGGTACGGCGCGAACGGGCCCCGCCCCGGCACCGGGCAGCCCCGGACGGTGCCACACGGCGAGGAGGGCCCCCTGGTTACGCTGAGCGTATGAGCACCGCAGCCCGCAGCACCCCCCGCTTCGACCGGGGCCACACCGACGACCTGATGTCCTTCCTGGCGGCAGGCCCGTCCCCGTACCACGCCGTGGCCGCCGCCGCCGAGCGGCTGGAGAAGGCGGGCTTCCGCCAGGTCGCCGAGACCGACGCCTGGGACGGTTCGCAGGGCGGCAAGTACGTCCTGCGCGGCGGCGCGATCATCGCCTGGTTCGTCCCGGAGGGCACCTCGCCCCACACCCCCTTCCGGATCGTCGGCGCGCACACCGACTCCCCGAACCTCCGCGTGAAGCCGCTGCCCGACGCGGGCAACGAGGGCTGGCGGCAGGTCGCCGTCGAGATCTACGGCGGCACCCTGCTCAACACCTGGCTCGACCGCGACCTGGGCCTCGCCGGCCGCCTCACCCTGCGCGACGGCTCGCACCGTCTGGTCAACATCGACCGCCCGCTGCTGCGCGTCCCGCAGCTCGCCGTGCACCTCGACCGCCAGGTCAACGAGGGCATGAAGCTGGACAAGCAGCGCCACATGCAGCCCATCTGGGGCCTGGGCGAGGTCCACGAGGGCGACCTCATCGCGTACGTCGCCGAGGAGGCCGGACTCGATCCCGAGGACGTCGTGGGCTGGGACCTGATGCCGCACCCCGTGGAGGCCCCCGCCTACCTGGGCCGCGACGAGGAACTGGTCGCCGGTCCGCGCATGGACAACCTGCTCTCGGTACACGCGTGCGTCGCGGCGCTGGCCGCCGTCGCCACGGGGGACGAGAAGCTGTCGTACATCCCCGTACTGGCGGCCTTCGACCACGAGGAGAACGGGTCGCAGTCGGACACCGGCGCGGACGGTCCGCTGCTCGGCAACGTGCTGGAGCGCTCGGTGTTCGCGCGCGGCGGTTCCCCCGAGGACAAGGCGCGCGCCCTCGCCGGGTCGATCTGTCTGTCCTCCGACACCGGTCACGCCGTGCACCCCAACTACGCGGAGCGGCACGACCCGACGCACCACCCCCGTGCCAACGGCGGCCCCATCCTCAAGGTGAACGTGAACCAGCGGTACGCCACCGACGGTGCGGGGCGTGCGGTGTTCGCGGCGGCCTGCGAGAAGGCCGGGGTGCCGTGGCAGACCTTCGTGTCGAACAACTCGATGCCGTGCGGCACGACGATCGGCCCGATCACCGCCGCCCGGCACGGCATCCAGACCGTGGACATCGGCGTCGCGATCCTCTCCATGCACAGTGCACGCGAGCTGTGCGGGGCCGAGGACCCCTATCTGCTCGCCAACGCGCTGACCGCGTTCCTGGAGGGCTGACCGCCCCGCCTGCGGGTCGACGACCGAAGCTGAAGGTCGAACTCCGCCTGCGCGCATGGCCGTTCCGGGCCCGGGTACTCGCACCGTACAACGAGACCGGTGCGAAAACCGGTCTCAACCGGACCCGGAACGGTCGTAAGCAATCGCACTCGGAGGCGAACTGACATGGGACTGGGCGGCTGCATCGTCCTCGTCGCGGTGGGGGCCATCCTGACCTTCGCCACGGACTGGGAGCTCGAAAGCGTCAACCTCGACCTGGTCGGGATCATCATGATGCTGGTCGGCATCGTCGGGATCGTGGTCTTCACCAGCGTCCTGAAGCGGCGTCGCGGCGTCGGCGGTCCGCCCGCGGGCGGCGGAGTCGTCGAGGAGCGCTACCGCCACTACGAGTAGTCGAACCGTCAGGGATCGGCTTCTCCCCCTCTGACCGGCGGTTTTGCGCCCGGCCATGCCCGAAGAACCCCTCCAGTGCGCGGTGGCGCCCCCGGTAGGCTGACCCTTTGTCCGCTGCCCGACCCGGGGACGGCTACCGCGACAGGGGAGGCTCCCAGTGGAATTCCGGTTGCTCGGAGCGGTGTCCGTCGCGACCGAGGCCGGTGAACTCCCCCTCGGCCCGGCCAAGCGGCGCAGCGTACTGGCCGCGCTCCTGCTCCGCCCCAACACGGCGGTGCCCGTCGACCAGCTCATCGACTCCATCTGGGACGAGGCCCCGCCCGCCCACGCGCGCACGGTCGTCCAGGGCCACGTCTCACGGCTCCGGGCGCTGCTGACCGACGGCGAGGCGGCGGCGTACGGCGTCGAACTCACCACGCAGGGGCGGGCGTACGTCCTCCAGATGTCGGAATCCCTGCTGGACGCCTACCGCTTCGAGGAACTCGTCCTGCTCGCCCGGCGCCAACGCCAGGCCGCCGACGCGGTGTTGATGTTCCGCGAGGCACTCGCGCTGTGGCGCGGCCCCGCGCTCACCGGAACGGTCTCCTCCGAACCGCTGCTGGCCGCGGCCCACGCCCTGGAGGAGACCCGCCTCGTCACGGTCGAAGACCTCGCGGACGCCTACAGCGAACTCGGCGAACACGGCCGCGCCGCCGCCGTCCTGCGCACCGAGGCCGTCGCCCACCCCATGCGCGAGTCCCTTTCCGCCGCCCTGATGCTCGCCCTCTACCGGGCGGGCCGCCAGTCCGACGCCCTCGACTGGTACCACCGCACCCGCCGCCTGCTCGCCGACGAACTCGGCGTCGACCCCGGCCGCGCGCTCCAAACCGCCTACAGCGCCATCCTCCAGGGCGACCCCCTCGACCCTCCCACCCCCGAAACCTGGACCCCCACCCCCTCCGCCCTCCACCGCCCCCACACCCCACCCCCCACTACCCCTTCCGGCCCACCCCCCGCCCCCACAACCCCCACCAGCCCGTCCCCTGCCACTCCCGCCAGCCCGTGGGCGCGGGTTCCGCCAGGGGCGGAACGGGCGGGCACGGGCGGACCGGCCTCGCCGCCGGTCGGCACCCCCACCCCCCGGCCCACCCCGTCACCGGCCGACGCCACGACCGCCCACCCGGCACCCCCGTCACCCGCCGACGCCACGACCGCCCACCCGGCACCCCCGTCACCGGCCGCCGACCCCGACGAGGCCCCGCCCACCCCCGTATCGCCGCAGGAGGCCCCCCAGGGCGCCCCACAGGCCCCGGCCGGCCCGGCCACCACCCCCGACCTCCTCCCCCGCCATCCCCGCGGCTTCCTCGCCCGCACCCCCACCCTCACCACCCTCACCCGCATCGCCACCACCCCCGACTCCCCGATCGCCCTCATCACCGGCCCACCCGGCGTCGGCAAGACCGCCCTCGCCCTGCACTGGGCCCACCGCCACCGCGACGACTTCCCCGGTGGCCTCCTCTTCGCGGACCTGCACGGCTTCGACGCCCTCCCCACCCCCGAACCCGCCGACGTCATCAGGGAGTTCCTCCTCGCCCTCGGCGTCGGCCGCCGCGCCCTGCCCGAGACCCCGGCCACCGCCGCCGCCCTCTACCGCCGCCTCACCGCAGGCGCGCGGCTCCTCGTCTTCCTCGACAACGCCCGCAGTTCCGAGCAGATCCGCCCCCTGCTCCCCGCGGGCGACGCCTGCGTCACCCTCGTGACCAGCAGGAACCGTCTCGGCGGCCTCATCGCGGGCGACCTCGCCCGCCCCGTCCCGCTCGACGTCCTCGACGCGGCGGACTCGGTCGCCCTCCTCGCCACCGTCCTCGGCGCGGACCGCGTCGCCGCCGAACCGGACGCCGCCCGCACCCTCGCCGCCCGCTGCGACGGCCTCCCGCTCGCCCTGCGCATCACGGCCGCCCGGCTGGCCACCCTCCCCGACCGCACCCTGGCCCAGCACGCCGACGAACTCGCCGACGAGCGGAGCCGTCTGGGTCTCCTCGCGGTCGAGGACCGGGGTGTCGAGGCGGAACTGCGGCTCAGCGTCCAGCAGTTGGACGCCCTGACCCAACGCGTATTCCGGGGCCTGGGCGCCCACACCGGCCCCACCGTCGACCGCTACGCCGCCGCCGCGCTCGCCGACGTCTCCGTCACCGAGGCCGCCGCCGCCCTCGACCAGCTGGCCGCCGCCCACCTCGTCCAGGAGCACGGCCGCCCCGGCGGCGGCCGATACGCCCTGCACGACCTGGTGCGCCTCTTCGCCCGCGGCACCGCCGAGGACCCGACCGCCCTGACCCGGCTCCTCGACTACTACGTGTGCGCCGAGCTCGCCGCGAACGCCGTCGCCGAACCGGGCAGCCGCCCGTGCTGCGCACTGCCCGAGAACGTGCACAAGCCCACGGAAACACCGCACTTCACTCGGCGCTCCGAGGTCATCGAGTGGTACGGGGCCGAGCGCGAGGCCCTCGCCGGGGCGCTGGCGGCGGCCCGTGCGACCGGGCTCGACGACCGGGTGTGGCGGCTCGCCATCCTCCAGTGGCCGTACATCCTGTGGCGCGCCCGGGACGGCTGGACGCCCCTGCTCCAGACCGCGCTGGAGGCCGCCGTCGCCGTCGACGACCCGGACGGCGAATCCCGGGTGCGGGCGCTGCTGGGGTGGGTGCTGGTGGAGGAGGAACGCACCGAAGAGGCCCATCCGCACCTGGAGTTGGCGCCGGTGCTGGCCGCCCGGGCGGGCGACCCGGTGGACGAGGCGACCGGCTGGGTCAACCTCTCGCTGGCGCAGCGCCAGCGCGGCGAGTACGACGCCGCGCTGGCCGGTTGCGTACGCGCCGTGGACCTGGCCCGACGGGCCGAGGACGCGCAGACGGAACTGCTGGCCCTGCTGTCGCTGGCCGAACTCTGCCTCCGCACCGACGATCCGGCCGCCGCCCTGCGGTACGCCGACGAGGGCCTGCCCCTGGGACCGCCCGGCGGCGTCGGACAGGCCCGGAAGCTGCTGCTGCGCACCACCCGGGGCGAGGCGCTGATCCGGCTCGGCCGGACGGCGGAGGGGCTCGCCGTGCTGCGCGAAGCGGCGGACGCGGCCGAGCGGGAGGGGTTCCACGAGGGCGTGTGCCGAGCGCTGGCCCTGCTGCGGAACTCAGCGGAAGGCACCTCGGAAGGCTCCTTCGACGGTTCGCCCGAGGGCGCGGCCGACGAGGTCAGGTATGCGCGTGCGGCAGCCGCACTGGCGGCGGAGACGGGCCGGAGCCACCCGTAGAACGCAGGTACGGTAGCCCCGACCGGGCGCGTTTGCGCAGGTCAGCGGAGCCTTCTCCGTCACCTGCGAGGTACGACAGCGGAACGTTAGCGGCGCGATAACGACTGCCGTCAGGCTCGTGCCGAGGGGACGCGGCACTTCGACGCGGCGGACGGCCCGGCCGCACGCGCGGGCCGCCGGGACTCCACCCCCGCTCGCCAGCCCCGGGGGGACCTGCACGATGCGCCGACGCGACGACCGCCGTACCCGGGTCCGAGCGTGTCTGGGGGCGGTCGCGGCGATGGTCCTGGGGCTCGCCGGGTGCACCGATGTTTCACGTGAAACACCGCCGCACCGGGTGGCCAAGGCGGCTCCGGGGTCCGCCGGTCCGGCATCCGTGGAGGGGCTCGACGACTGCACCACGGACGGAGTGGCGTTCCGGGTGGAGGTGCCGCCGTCGCGCCGGGGCGACCGGGCGGGCTTCCGGGTCGCGAAGGTGGTCGTCACCGCCACCGGTGCCCGGCCCTGCCTGCTGGACCGGGCACCGTACGTACACGTCAGGATCGCCCCGAGCGGCGCGACGATCGTCGTGAACCGCCCGGAGCCGCGCTCCTCGCGCGTGGTGCTGAAGCCCGGCGGGGAGGCGGCCGCGCCGCTGTACTACACCGTCGTCCGGCCCAAGGGCCGCCGCCACCGCAACGAGTGCGGGCCCGCCGCCGACGGCACCGCGACGGTCGCCCTGACCGAAGGCCCCGTGTCGCGCTCCGCGTCGATCGGCGGACCCGGCGGCAAGGGCCGGGCACGGCTGGTGCTGTGCCCGGACCAGGCGGAGGTGGGGGGATTCACGACGGTACCGAGGCGCTGACGGCCACCGGGTCCCCCGGGGGCACTGACGGCTCCCGGATCCCCCTCACCCGGGAGTGCCTACGCGTCCATCCCCGCCAGCACCAGCGCGAGACGGGACTCCCCGCCCTCCGCGATCCGCACCGGCACACCCCAGTCCTGCTGGTGGACGTGGCAGGCCGGGTACTCGTTCGCCGGGTCGTCGTCGCAGGAGGCGGCCATCGCGGAGACGTGCAGCACGCCCTCCGTGACGTCCGGGTTCAGCCGGATCTCGCGTGTCAGGTCGGTGCCCGTGCCCTCGCCCGCGGCGATCAGCTCCGGCGGGGTCGCCGAGACCAGCAGCCGGGTCGAGGGACCGTAGCGGGTGTCCAGCTTCTGGCCGCCGGGCGCCTGGAAGACCACGTCCAACCGCAGCGCGCCCGGGGCGACTTCGGTCGCGGCCCGCTGCGTGCGGTGCGCCACGGCCTCCACCCGTACCGCCTCGTCGGGCAGCCGCAGCCGGGTCAGCCGGTGGCGTGCGGACTCCACGACCACGATGTCGTCCCCGACCAGCACGGCGTCGCTCGGCTCGCGCAGGTCCGTGGCGAGCGTGGTGACCTGGCCGGTCGCGGGCTCGTAGCGGCGCAGCGCGTGGTTGTACGTGTCGCTGAGCGCGACCGAGCCGTCGGGCAGCGCGGTGACGCCCAACGGGTGCTGGAGCAGCGCCTGTCCGGCGTCGCCGTCGCGGTGGCCGAAGTCGAAGAGGCCGGTGCCGACGGCGGTGTGCACGACGTCGTCCGTGTCCACCCAGCGCAGGGCGGAGGTCTCGGAGTCGGCGACCCACAGCCGGTCCTCGGTGGCGGCGAGACCGGAGGGCTGGGCGAACCAGGCCTCGGTGACCGGGCCGTCCACCAGGCCCTCGTTCGTGGTCCCGGCCGCGACGCGGACGGTGCCCGCCTCGGGGTCGTACGCCCACAGCTGGTGCACGCCCGCCATGGCGATCCACACCTCGCCGCGCCACCAGGCGACGTCCCAGGGGGAGGAGAGGGAGACGTCGAGGGCGGGGCCGCTGGTGGGCTCGCCCTGCCACCACTGCTTGCCGGTGCCCGCGACGACGGTGACCTCGCCGGTCTTCGCGTCGTACGCCGTGAGCCGGTGGTTGACCGTGTCGGCGACGATCACGCGTCCGTCGGGGAGGAGGGCCAGGCCCTGCGGCTCGTTGAAGCCGCCGTCGATGCGCCGCAGTACCGTCTCGCCGTCGGGGGCGAGCTCCACGAGCTGGTTACGGGTGGTGTCCGAGACGAGCAGATGGCCGCTGTCGGGGAGCAGGAGGGCCTTGCCGGGGAAGCGGAGGTCGGTGGCGACGGGCTCGGGCTCGACGTACGGGCCGTCGCCGCGGCGCAGCGTGCCCTTGGCCTCGTGCTCGGCCTCCAGCTCGGTGACCAGGCGCTCGATGGCGTGGGCGTGGCCCTCACCCGCGTGCTGGGCGACGACGTAGCCCTCGGGGTCGATGACGACGAGCGTCGGCCAGGCGCGGACGGCGTACTGCTTCCAGGTGGCCAGCTCGGGGTCGTCGAGGACGGGGTGGTGGACCTGGTAGCGCTCGGTGGCGTCGACGACGGCCTGGTGCTCGGCCTCGTGGACGAACTTCGGCGAGTGCACACCGAGGATGACCGTGGTGTCGCCGTGCCGCTGCTCCAGCTCGCGCAGTTCGTCCAGGACGTGCAGGCAGTTGATGCAGCAGAAGGTCCAGAAGTCGAGGATGACGATGCGTCCCCGCAGGTCGGCGAGGGTGAGTTCCTTGCCGCCCGTGTTCAGCCAGCCGCCCTTGCCGACGAGCTCGGGGGCGCGTACGCGGGCACGGGCACGGTGGGGGGCGGGGGTCGCGGCGGCATCAGCGGCAGTCATGGGACAAGGGTGCCACCGCCGTACGAACGCGCGGTCACGGTGTCGTGAAGGCGCCCGCTGCCGCCGACCCCGGCGAGCGTCCGCTGAGCCAGGTCCAGCCTTGCTGTGGCACCAACGTGAAGCCATCATGGCGTCATGGATCTCTCCCCGTACGTCGACACCCTCCGCCGTGAGCTCGCGGTGGCCGCCGAGGCCGGGGGCGAGGACGCCCGTGTCCTCGCCGAACGGCTCACCGCACCGCTGGAGTCGGCCGCGCGCCTCGCCCTGCTGAACGTGCTGTCGGACGCCATGGGCGAGGTGACCCGCGAGCTGGCCCCCGGCTCGGTGGACGTACGGCTGCGGGGGCTCGACCCGTCGTTCGTGGTGACCCCGGCGCCGGGCGGGCCGGACTTCGGCTGGCAGCCCGAGCAGACCGCTCCCGCCACGTCCGTGGCCCCTCCGCTGCCCCCGGACACCGACGACGGCGGCACCGCCCGGATCAACCTCCGGCTGCCCACGCACCTCAAGACCAGGGCCGAGGAGGCGGCGACCCGGGAGGGCCTGTCGCTCAACGCCTGGCTGGTACGGGCCGTGGGCGCGGCCGTCGATCCCGGCCCGGCCGCCGCCCGGAGCCCCCAGGACCCGGGCACGGGCCGCGGGAGGCAGAGCTTCACGGGGTGGGTCCGCTAGGGGCCCTTCGGCGCTGCCCGGGAACGCGTCAGCGCACTCGCCCGACGTACCGCCACCGCCACCGCCACCGCCACCGCCACCGCCACCAGGGACGGAACTGCCATGCCGAAGGCCGGCGCCACCGACCAGCCGCACCCGTACGCCCATCGCTTCGACACCGCCGCACCGGTGGCCGCCACCGTGCACATCGAGGTGGGCACGGTCCGGATCACCGCGTCCGACCGGACCGACACCGTGGTGACCGTGCGGCCGAGCGACAGCGCCAACTCCGGCGACGTGAAGGCCGCCACGCAGACCCGGGTGGAGTGCGCGGACGGCTGTCTGCGGGTCCGCGCCCCCAAGACCCGCAGCCTGTTCGGCAAGTCGCCCTCGATCGCCGTGGACGTCGAACTGCCGACGGGCTCCCGCCTCGACGGCAGGTCCGCGGTCGGCGACTTCGACTGCCGGGGCACTCTCGCCGAGGTGCGGATCAAGACCTCGGTCGGCGATCTGCGCCTCGCCCACGCGGTCTCCGCCGCCCTCACCACCTCGCACGGCTCCGTCACCGTCGAGCACGTCGAGGGGGACGCCGACCTGACCACTGGTTCCGGCGAGATCCGCGCCCAGCGGATCGGCGGCGCCTGCGACGTCAAGAACTCCAACGGCAGCACCCGCATCGACGACGTCACGGGCAACCTCACCCTGCGCATCGCCAACGGCCAGGTCGTGGTCGGCCGCGCCCACTCCTCCGTCACCTCGCGCACCGCCAACGGAAGCGTCCGCATCGACGAGGTCGTCCGCGCCAAGACCACCGTCGAAACCTCGGCGGGCAACATCGAGATCGGCATCCGCAAGGGCTCGGCGGCCTGGCTGGACGTCACGTCGACGACGGGCAGGGTCTACACGGACCTGGAGGACTCGACGGGCCCCGGCGACGCCGAAGAGACCGTCGAGGTCCGGGCGTACACGACGATGGGCAGCATCACGATCCGCCGCGCACCCGCGTAGGCCGCGCCCGGGGCGGGGAGTCCACGGCAGGGCCGCACGCGTCCCCGGAAACCTCTTGTCCGGCACGCTCGGGCCTGCGAGGGTTCGGTCGGCCCCGCATCGGGCCGCTCTCCGTACCGGACCAGCCCAGGAGTCACCTTGTCCGTCATCCCCGACCTGACCACCGAGCGACTCGTCCTCCATGCCTGGACCCCCGAGGAGATCGACGCGGTGATCACCGGGAAGCGCCTCCCGCACTGGGCGGAGGACTTCCCCGCCGAAGGAGACAAGGCCCTCGCGGGGCTCTTCGAGAAGCACCCCGGCTGGTACGGCGCGTACGGACACCGGCAGATCATCGAGCACGCGAGCGGCCAGGTCGTCGGCGCGATAGGCCTGTTCACTCCGCAGCCCGACGGCGCAGTCGAGTTCGGCTACGGCGTCGCACCGTCCCACCAGGGCAAGGGGTACGCCTCCGAGGCGGCCCGCGCGATGATCGTGCACGCGCTCACCATGCCGGGCACCGAGGTGGTCTTCGCGAAGGTGTCGCTGGACAACCCCGCCTCCCTGCGCGTCCTGGAGAAGGCGGGGCTCATCCCCTGGACCGGCCTGGAGCTGGAACCCGGCCTGACCGCCTTCCGCACCCCCTGACGTTTCACGTGAAACACGGTCCGTCATGTTTCACGTGAAACATGACGGACCACCTCGAACCCGTCCCGGAAAAGGGCGAGTTGAAGTCCGCTCCACCGCCTACGCTGCCCCCATGCCCGCACTCCAGCCCCTGCGCGCCGACCACGCCCCGGCCCTCCTCTCCTTCGAGCGTGAGAACCGCGCGTTCTTCGCCGCCGCCGTCCCCGACCGCGGCGATGACTACTTCGCCGAGTTCGAGGCCCGCCACCAGGCCCTCCTCGACGAACAGGCCACCGGCACGCTCGCCTTCCACCTCCTCGTGGACGAGACGACCGGTGAGATCCTCGGCCGCTTCAACCTCGTCGACCTCTGCGACGGCACCGCCGACGTCGGCTACCGCCTCGCCGAGAAGGCCACCGGCCGCGGCCTGGCCACCGCCGCCGTCCGCGACCTCTGTGCCCTCGCCGCCACCCGCTACGGCCTGCACACCCTCACGGCGGCGACCACCCTGGACAACACCGCTTCCCACCACGTCCTGACCCGCACCGGCTTCACCCTCACCGGCACCACCACCCTCTCCGGCCGGCCCGCCCGCGCCTACACCCGCCACCTCGCTCCCGACGCGTGAGAGCGACACCGGGCCGGGTATCCGTCATGGCATGAAATTCCTCGTACGCGACAAGCTGTTCGCCATCGGTGACGACTACTGGATCGAGGACGAGCACGGGCGGCACGCCTTCCTCGTCGACGGCAAGGCGCTCCGGCTGCGCGACACCCTGGAGATCAAGGACCCGAGCGGCCGGGTGCTGATCACGCTCAAGGAGAAGATGCTCAGCTGGCGGGACGCCATGACCCTGGAGCGGGACGGGGAGACCCTCGCGACCGTGCGCAAGAAGCGGCTGTCGCTGATCCGCAACCACTACCGGGTCACGCTGAACGAGGGCACCGAGCTGGACGTCAGCGGGCGCGTGCTCGACCGCGAGTTCGCCGTGGAGTACGACGGAGAGCTGCTGGCCCACATCTCACGGAAGTGGTTCCGGATGCGCGAGACGTACGCGGTCAACGTCGTGCGCGAGGACGCGGACGCGCCGCTGCTCATCGCCGTCGCCGTGTGCGTGATCCGGATGGCGGAGAAGGAGCGGGAAGGGGACTGAGCCGAGAAGCACCCGGGGACGCCCTGATCCGAACGGTCATCCACCGAATGCGCGCCACTCGCCGTGGTGATGCCCTTGCGGACAGCGGCCGAAATGTCGACCTGCCGTCCGTTCGGAAGGAATTGGGCACCTGTGTCCCCATGGCGCACCTCGGGCCCCGGCACCGGTCGCGGGCGGGCACGAGCCCGCGAGCGGTGACTGGGGCGAGGCGGTGGAGACCGGGGACGGGACGCAGGCCCACGCCTGGTCGCCCGGGTTCAGGGCCTCGGCGGGGTGTCCGACGCCCTGGTCCTCGGCTCCCACCACCCCGCCCTGCCCGGCCAGGGCGCCGTGTTCGCCGAGGCGGGCGCGATCTCCATCGACATCGGCGTCCCGTACCTCGGCAGCCCCGCCGGCGGCACCCAGTTGCCCCCGGTCGGCGTCCACGCGGAAGGCGTCTCGGCAACGGCGACGGCCCTGCCGGGCAAGCCCGTGGACTTCTCCGGCAGCGCCTCGCGCGCGTACTTCTCCGTCGCGGGCGAGAAGGCGGTCACCGTCCCCAAGCTGTGGGAGGTGAACTACGGGGGGCGCCTCCCGACCGACTACAGCAAGCCGGTCTTCGCCCTGGCCACCACCAACGAGCAGGTCACCACCGACGTCAAGGGCAACCCGACGCTCGACGCGGACAAGCAGTACACCTACGACGCGGACGCCACCAGCGGTTACGCCAACGCGGTGCACATCAGCATCCTGGGCCCCGAGACCGCGGACATCACGATCGGGCACGCGGCAGTCATCCGCAAGGCGCCCGAGAAGGAGAAGGCCGCGCTGCGGGCCGCCGCCGCCCCGGACTCGGCCGTGCTGCGCGGCGGCACCTTCCCGCCGTTCGGCCCTCCGGCGGGTGTACCGGTCGACGGCCAGGGCGTGGGCGTGCCCAAGGGCAAGGAGATCGACAACCGCTGGGGCCGTCGGGCGCCTCAGCGGCGGGGTGTGGCAAGCCCCAGGAGCCGGTCCTTCAGTGCCGGGAACTGCTGCCTGGTGGCCTCGGGACGCCCGGGCTCCAGCTCCACGACGAGGACCTCTTCACCGGGTCCCGCCTCGGCCAGCACCTCGCCCCACGGGTCGACCACGATGCTGTGCCCGGCCTGCTCGACGCCGCCGTGCGTCCCTGCGGTGCCACAGGCCAGGACGTACGCCTGGTTCTCCACGGCACGGGCCCTGGCCAGCAGCGTCCAGTGCCCGCGCCGCTTGGCGGGCCATCCGGCGGGGATCACGAAGGCCGTGGCCCCGGCGTCGACGAGCCCCCGGAACAGCTCGGGGAAGCGCAGGTCGTAACAGGTTGCCAGCCCCAGGCGCAGATCGCGCGCGGTGACGGACACGAGCTCGCCGCCCGCGGCCATCAGCGCCGCCTCGCCCTCGTCGAAGCCGAAGCGGTGGATCTTCCGATAGACGGCGGCGAGTTCACCCTCGGGGGAGAAGACGAGGGAGGTGTTGAAGAGGGGTCCGTCCGGGTCGCGCTCCACGAAGGACCCCGCGTGCAGCCAGACCCCGGTGTCCCGCGCGGCCTTCGCCATCACCTCGTACGTCGGCCCCTCCAGCGGCTCCGCCTCCTCGGCGAAGCCCTCGTAGGCCCACGCACCCGTCGGCCAGAGTTCGGGAAGCACCACGAGGTCGCTATCCTGCTGCGCCCTCACCAGTGAAGCGACCCTCTCCCGGCGGGAATTGACCGATTCCTCATCGTTTACGTCGATCTGGAGCAGAGAGGCGCGCACACTACCACCGTCCTGGCATTCGAGCCGTCAACACGGGCCTACGATCGTCACACGAAAGCACTGCCGGGGTGCCTCCGGGCAGCGTAACTTAGCGTCCAAGTCCGCCACCCAGACCGCACCTGCCCGCACGCACGCACGGCAACCCAGCCGCACCGTCCGCGCCGCCGCCACTGAA
This sequence comes from Streptomyces sp. NPDC087440, assembly GCF_044744005.1. NCBI lineage: Bacteria > Bacillati > Actinomycetota > Actinomycetes > Kitasatosporales > Streptomycetaceae > Streptomyces > Streptomyces sp. NPDC087440. Next base: position 714,255 of record NZ_JBIUXN010000002.1, read on the forward strand.
CCGCCCGAGGGGTCCCGTGACCGTCCACCATCCCGCCCTGCAGACCTACGCCGACGCCTGGACGCACTCCATAGAGGCGATATCCGAGCTGGTGAAGCCGCTCGTCGAGGGCGAGTGGAACCGCCGCACGCCCTGCCCCGGCTGGTCGGTGCGCGACCTCGTCTCCCACGTCATCGGCGCGGAGTGCGAAATGCTCGGCGACCCCCGCCCGATCCACACGCTGCCCAGCGACCTCTTCCACATCACCTCCGACCTGGCCCGCTATCTGGAGGTGCAGGTCGACGTCCGCCGCCACCACACGGCGCCGGAGATGACCTCGGAGCTGGAGTACACGATCATCCGCCGCAACCGGCAGCTGCGGAACGAGACCCGGACCCCCGACACCCTGGTCCGCTCGCCGCTCTCCGGCCGCGAGATCCCGCTCGAAACGGCCCTGCGCATGCGGGCGTTCGACGTGTGGGTGCACGAGCAGGACCTCCGCACCACCTTCCGGCAGCCCGGCAACCTGGACTCGCCCGGTGCGTACGTCACCCGGGACTTCCTGCTGAACGCCCTGCCCAAGGTCGTCGCCAAGGACGCGGGCGCACCGCCCAACGCGGCGGTCGTCTTCGACGTGCACGGCCCGGTCGAGTTCCTGCGCACGGTCCGCGTCGATGCCCAGGGCCTCGGCACCATCGACGGCACCCCCTCGCTGGGCCCGCTCGTGACGATCGCCCTGGACTGGGAGACGTACTACCGGCTGGCCTGCGGCCGCGTGCGGTACGCGGCCGTGGCCGACCTCGTGAAGATCGAGGGCGACGAGGACCTGGCGTACGAGATCCTGCGGAACTTCGCGGTCACGCCGTAGCGGTCACGCTCTGGCGGTCAGACCGTGGCGCGGTCGGGCCGTAGCGACGTTTCACGTGAAACATCGCTGTGGGAAGGGCCGTCACGCGGGTACGTGCACGGCCTCGACCCTGCTCGCCACCAGGTGCTCCCGCTCGCGCCGAGCCGTCCGCGTGCGCAGCCGCAGAATCTGGGTCAGCCCCACCGCCTCCAGCACGAACACCGAGGCGAACGCGATCCGGTAGTTGTCGCCGGTCGCGTCCAGCAGCACGCCCACCGCGAGCAGGGTGGTCATGGAGGCGATGAAGCCCCCCATGTTCACGATCCCTGAGGCCGTGCCCTGCCGTTCCGGCGGATTCGCGGGCCGCGCGAAGTCGAAGCCGATCATCGAGGCCGGTCCGCACGCCCCGAGCACCACACAGAGCGTCACCAGCAGCCACACCGGCACATGCTCCCCGGGGTAGGCGATCGTGGCGCCCCACAGCAGGGCGGTGGCCCCCACCGTGCCGAGCGCCAGCGGCACCCTCGCCGCGTGGTGCCGGCCGATGACCTGCCCGTACACGAGCCCGATGGCCATGTTGGAGAGCACCACCAGCGTCAGCAGCTCACCGGCCGCCGCCCGCGACATGCCCTGGGCCTCCACCAGGAAAGGCATCCCCCACAGCAGCAGGAAGACCATCGCCGGGAACTGCGTCGTGAAGTGCACCCACATCCCGAGCCGGGTGCCGGGCTCCCGCCACGAGGCCGCGATCTGCTGCCGTACGAAGGAGGGCCCCGCCTTCGGGGAGGGCGCCGGCTCGTGCCCCTCGGGGTGGTCCTTGAGGAGCAGCAGGGTCAGGACGAGGACGGCCACCCCGGCGGCCGCGCTGCCCAGGAAGGTCGCCGTCCAGCCGTATCCGTGCAGGGCCCGCGCGATCACCAGCGTCGAGACGAGGTTGCCCGCCATCCCGAACAGGGCGGCGACCTGCGCGATCATCGGCCCGCGCCGGGCCGGGAACCAGCGGGTGCCCAGCCGCAGCACACTGATGAAGGTCATCGCGTCGCCGCAGCCGAGCAGCGCGCGGGAGAGCAGTGCCATGCCGTACGTCGGCGAGAGCGCGAAGCCCACCTGGCCGAGCGTGAACAGCAGCGCGCCGATCAGGAGCACCTTCTTGGTGCCGAGCCGGTCCACCAGCAGGCCGACGGGTATCTGCATGCCCGCGTACACGAGCAGCTGGAGTATGGAGAAGGTGGACAGCGCGGAGGCGTTGACCTGGAAGCGGTCGGCGGCGTCCAGACCCGCGACGCCCAGGCTGGTGCGGAAGATGACGGCGACGAAGTAGACGGCGACGCCGACCGACCACACGGCCAGGGCCTTGCGGCCGCCGGGCGGGTCGCCGTGCACCGCTGGAACGGACGGCTTCATCGGTCGTCCCCCCGAACCAGCGACTTCACCCGGCTGACGTGGCGGCGCACACAGGCCGCGGCGGCGTCGGCGTCACCGGTCCGGATGGCTTCCAGCATCTCGGCGTGCTCGGTGATGTTGAGCGCGATGCGGTCCGGGTGGGCCTCCATCACGGCGACGCCCATCCGCAGCTGGCGGTCGCGCATCTGGTCGTAGAGGCGGGAGAGGATCTGGTTCCCGGCGTTGCGGACGATCTCCGCGTGGAAGCAGCGATCGGTGACGGCGACCTCCGCCAGGTCGCCCGCGAACGCCCGGGTCTTCTGCTCGTCGAGCAGTTCCTCCAGGCGCCCGATGAGCCGGGGCGAGGCGGGGATCGCCTTGCGCACCGCGAACTCCTCGACCAGCAGCCGGGTTTCGACCACATCCGCGATCTCCTGCGCGGAGACCGCGAGGACCAGGGCGCCCTTCTTCGGGTAGAGCTTGATGAGCCCCTCGACCTCAAGACGCAGCAGCGCCTCGCGCACCGGGGTGCGGGACACCCCCACGGCCTCGGCGAGGTGGCCCTCGGTGAGGAGCGTCCCGCCCTCGTAGCTGCGGTCGAGCACCCCCCTCTTGATGTGGTCGTAGACGCGCTCGGCGGCGGGGGGTGCGGCAGGCATGCGCACAGCTTAGATACAACAGGTGCACAAGAGAAAGGCCCGTCCGCGATACGGACGGGCCTTTCCCCGGCGTGCTGCTACGCCCAGGTGATCAGGCGCTTCGGGTGCTCCAGGATCGCGGCCGTGTCGGCCAGGACCTTGGACCCGAGTTCGCCGTCGACCAGGCGGTGGTCGAAGGACAGCGCCAGCGTGGTGACCTGGCGGGCCTTGACCTTGCCCTTGTGGACCCAGGGCTGGAGCTTGATCGCACCGACCGCGAGGATCGCGGACTCGCCCGGGTTCAGGATCGGGGTACCGGTGTCGACACCGAAGACGCCGACGTTGGTGATGGTCACCGTGCCGCCCTGCATGGCCGCCGGGGAGGTCTTGCCCTCACGGGCCACGGACACCAAGTCACCCAAAGCGGACGCCAGTTCGGGCAGGGTTTTGGCCTGGGCGTCCTTGATGTTCGGGACGATCAAACCGCGCGGGGTGGCCGCCGCGATGCCCAGGTTCACGTACTCCTTCTGCACGATCACCTGGTTCTCCTCGTCCCAGGCGGCGTTGACGCCCGGGTTGCGCTTGATGGCGACGAGGAGGGCCTTGGCGATGAGCAGGAGCGGGTTGACCCGCAGCCCGGCCATGTCCGGGTCCTGCTTGAGGTCGGCGACCAGCTTCATCGTGCGCGTCACGTCGAGGGTGATGAACTCGGTGACGTGCGGGGCGGTGAAGGCGCTCTTCACCATGGCGGCGGCGGTGGCCTTGCGGACGCCCTTGATCGGGACGACGGTCTCGCGGGATGCGGGCGCCGCCGTGTCGATCCCGGCGAAGCCCACTGCGGTGCCCGGGGCCTCGACGACCGTTTCACGTGAAACAACCGGCTCGGCGACCGGAGCCACGGCCGCGTGCACGTCCTCCCGCGTGATGACGCCGTGCGCACCCGTCGGCGTCACCGTCGCCAGGTCGATCCCGAGGTCCTTGGCCAGCTTGCGGACCGGCGGCTTGGCGAGGGGACGCGTGCGTTCCTCGACGGCCTGGACCGAGGTGGAGGTGCCGTTCAACTCGGCCTGCACGGAGGCGGCGTAGGCCGCCTTCTCCGGAGCCGGGGTGTCCGTCTTGCGGGCCCGGCGCTTGGTCGAGGACTCGGCGACGCCGTACCCGACCAGGACCGGCTGACGGCCCTTGGGCGCCTCGTCCTCCTCCTCCGGAGCCACGACCGGAGCCGCAGCCACGACCGGAGCCGGGGCCGCAACCGGCGCCTCCGGAGCGGCAGTTCCCGGCGCCACGTCGACCACGATGATCGACGTGCCGACGTCGACCGTCACGCCCTCCTCGAAGCGGAGCTCGTGCACCACGCCGTCGTACGGGATGGGCAGTTCGACGGCCGCCTTCGCCGTCTCGACCTCGCACACGACCTGGCCGTCGGTGACGGTGTCGCCGGGCTGGACGTACCACTTGAGGATCTCGGCCTCGGTGAGGCCCTCGCCCACGTCGGGCAGCTTGAACTCGCGGTAGCGGGAAGCGTTCTGCGTCTGTGTCATGTCAGTCGGCCCCTTAGTACGCGAGCGAGCGGTCGACGGCGTCGAGCACCCGGTCCAGACCCGGCAGGTACTCCTCCTCCAGGCGTGCCGGCGGGTACGGCGCGTGGTACCCGCCGACCCTCAGCACCGGTGCCTCCAGGTGGTAGAAGCAGCGCTCGGTGATGCGGGCGGCGATCTCCGCGCCCGCACCGTAGAAGACCGGCGCCTCGTGCACGACGACCAGGCGGCGGGTCTTCTCCACCGAGGTCTGGATGGCGTCGAAGTCGATCGGGGACATCGAGCGCAGGTCCACGACCTCCACCGACTTGCCCTCCTCGGCAGCGGCGGCGGCCGCCTCGACGCAGACCTTCACCATCGGGCCGTACGCGGCGAGCGTGAGGTCCGTGCCCTCCCGAGCGACACGGGCCCCGTGCAGCGGTCCGGGGATGGCGTCGGTGTCCACCTCGCCCTTGTCCCAGTAACGGCGCTTGGGCTCGAAGAAGATCACCGGGTCGTCGCCCTGGATGGCCTGCTGCATCATCCAGTACGCGTCGGAGGCGTTGGAGGGCGAGACCACCTTCAGGCCCGCGACGTGTGCGAACAGCGCCTCGGGCGACTCGCTGTGGTGCTCGACCGCGCCGATGCCGCCGCCGTACGGAATGCGGATGACGACCGGCAGCTTGATCTTGCCGAGCGAGCGGGCGTGCATCTTCGCGAGCTGCGTGACGATCTGGTCGTACGCCGGGAAGACAAAACCGTCGAACTGGATCTCCACGACCGGGCGGTAGCCGCGCAGCGCGAGACCGATCGCGGTGCCGACGATGCCGGACTCGGCGAGCGGGGTGTCGATGATCCGCCCCTCGCCGAAGTCCTTGAACAGGCCGTCGGTGACCCGGAAGACACCGCCCAGCTTGCCGACGTCCTCGCCCATGACGAGGACCTTGGGGTCGTTCTCCAGCGCCGTGCGGAGCGACTCGTTGATCGCCTTGGCGATCGGGAGCTTCTTGACTGCCATGGCTTACTTGCCCTCCTCGGCGAACGACGCCTGGTAGGCGGCGAACTGCGCGCGCTCCTCGTCGACGAGCGCGTGCCCGTCCGCGTAGACGTTCTCGAAGATCGCCATGGTGTCGGGGTCGGGCATCGAACGCACTGCCTCGCGGACCCGCTTGCCGAGCGTCTCGCTCTCGGCCTCCAGCTCCTCGAAGAAGGCGGCGTCGGCGAGGCCCTCCTTCTCCAGGTACGTACGGACGCGCAGGATCGGGTCCTTCGCCTCCCACGCCTCGCGCTCCTCGTCGGCCCGGTACTTCGTCGGGTCGTCGGAGGTGGTGTGCGCGCCCATCCGGTAGGTGAACGCCTCGATCAGCATGGGGCCCTGGCCGCTGCGGGCCCGCTCCAGCGCGGCCTTGGTGACGGCCAGACAGGCCAGCACGTCGTTGCCGTCGACACGGACGCCCGGGAAGCCGAAGCCCTGGGCGCGCTGGTAGAGCGGCACCCGCATCTGCTTCTCGGTGGGCTCGGAGATCGCCCACTGGTTGTTCTGGCAGAAGAAGACCACCGGGGCGTTGTACACGGCACCGAAGTTGAAGGATTCCAGGACGTCGCCCTGGGAGGAAGCGCCGTCGCCGAAGTACGCGATCACGGCCGAGTCCGCGCCGTCCTTGGCGACGCCCATGGCGTAGCCGGTGGCGTGCAGGGTCTGCGAGCCGATGACGATCGTGTACAGGTGGAAGTTGTTGCTGTTGGGGTCCCAGCCGCCGTGGTTCACGCCGCGGAACATGCCCAGCAGGTTCGTCGGGTCGACGCCGCGGCACCAGGCCACGCCGTGCTCGCGGTAGGTCGGGAAGACGTAGTCGTCGTCCCGCAGGGCGCGACCGGAGCCGATCTGCGCGGCCTCCTGGCCGAGCAGCGAGGCCCACAGGCCCAGCTCGCCCTGACGCTGGAGCGAGGTCGCCTCGGCGTCGAAGCGGCGGGTGAGGACCATGTCCCGGTAGAGCCCGCGCAGCTCGTCGGCCGACAGGTCGATCTCGTAGTCCGGGTGCGTGACCCGCTCGCCCTCGGGCGTCAGCAGCTGTACGAGCTGCGGCTCGTCGGCGGCCGTCGCGGGGGTCTTCTTGGCGCTGGCGCGCTTGGTGCCTGCTCCGCTGCTGCGTCGCGGTTTACGCGCGGCAGTGCTCTCCACGGTCACGTGCGTGCTCCTCCGTCGGTCCGGCCCCCGGGGTCTGCCGGGAAACCAGTGCGGCTCGCCCTGAATCCGTACCCGCGCACGGGGTGGGTGCGGCTCGGCCGGGACAGGGCGTGACAGGTGCCCCGGCGAGCGCCCTGTCAAAAGAACGTTACCCAGTGCTTCGCATAACTGCGAAACCCCATTTGACCTGCGATTTTGCTTGGATTTCCAAGTAAATCGAGGAATGCGGGAACAACCACTGGTCAGAGCCTTGCGGGCCGCCGGAACAGGGGAACGTTATCCCGGTCACCTCGGGCACGGGAAGAGTTCGTATGTGAGGATGGCGGCGTGCGCGAATCAGGCAAAATCACCGTTTTCCTCGTCGATGACCACGAAGTAGTCCGCCGAGGTGTTCATGAATTGCTCTCCGTCGAGGACGACATCGAGGTTGTCGGAGAAGCGGGTACGGCGGCAGATGCCCTGGTCAGAATCCCTGCGACCCGTCCCGATGTAGCCGTGCTGGACGTCCGGCTGCCGGACGGCAGCGGTGTGGAGGTCTGCCGCGAAGTCCGTTCGCAGAATGAGGACATCAGTTGCCTGATGCTCACCTCTTTCGCCGACGACGAGGCCCTTTTCGACGCGATCATGGCCGGTGCGTCCGGTTATGTCCTCAAGGCGATCCGGGGCAGCGAACTCCTCTCCGCGGTACGGGACGTGGCCGCCGGAAAGTCCCTCCTCGACCCGGTCGCGACCGCCCGCGTCCTGGAGCGGCTGCGAGCCGGCAACAGCGCCAAGGGCGACCAGCGACTGGCCAACCTCACCGAGCAGGAGCGGAAGATCCTCGACCTGATCGGCGAGGGGCTCACCAACCGCGTGATCGGCGAACGCCTCCACCTCGCCGAGAAGACGATCAAGAACTACGTCTCCAGCCTGCTCTCCAAGCTGGGCATGGAACGCCGTTCGCAGGCCGCCGCGTACGTCGCCCGGATGCAGGCCGAAGAACGCCGCTGACCTGCTGAAAGACACCCCTCCTAGGCCCCCTGATCAGGCACTTTGTGACTTTTCTCGGGACCTAGGTCTCTTTTGGCCGTCGCCCGCCATCGCGCACAGTGAAGGCATGCCCACTTCCGAGCGCTTCCGCGCGATGCAGCTGCTGACCTCCGTTCCGTACGGCCGGGTCGCCACCAGCATGCGTGCGCTGCCGTTCCTCGCCGTCGCCCGCCACGTGGTGACCGACGGCGCGGTCCTGCTGCGGATGCACGCCGGCTACGGCTACCACCAGGCCTGCAATGGCAGCGTCGTGGCGTACGAGACCGACAACTTCAATTCCGGCGACGCCCAGCTGTGGTCCGTGCAGGCCACGGGCGAGGCCCGGGTGATCGAGCCGACCGAGGCCGAGCGGGAGCTCTTCGGCCCCGGACCCACCGAGGTCGAGGGCGAGCCGTTCGACCCCGTCTACATGCGGATCGACCCGCAGTTCTTCCTGGTCCACACCCTGCGCGACGTCCGCGAGCGCGCCCTCCAACACGCTGGGTGAAGCCATGTAACCCGTCGTGATCTAACATCTGCCGGGTGCCGCGCTCATCTGTATCCGCAGAACCTGCCGAACCCGCAGAACCTGTCGTCGTTTCACGTGAAACATCCGCTCCGACCCCACCCCTCGGCAGCCTGCTGCGCCGGTACGCGTTCCTGGGCGAGCCGGTGTCCTGCGAGCCCGTCGCCCAAGGCCTGCTGAACCACGGGTTTCGGCTCGCCACCACTCGCGGCGACTACTTCCTCAAGCACCACCTCGACGGCGACCGCACCGCCATCGCCCGCCAGCACGGCGCCACCCAGCGCCTGGCCGCCCTCGGCGTCCCCGTCGCCCCGCCGCTGCCCGGAGCCGACGGCGACACCGTCGCGGTGGTCGACGGACGCTGTTACGCCCTGCACCCCTGGATCGACGGCAGCCACCGCGACGGCGCCCAGCTCACCGAGGCCGAGTCGCTGCGCCTGGGGGCCCTCCTGGGCGTCGTGCACACCTGCCTGGACCAGGTGATGGAGTCCGCGGCGGGGCGTGACGGCGGGGAACTCAGCGCCGACCCCCGCGACAGCTTCGAAACCATCGACGAACTGCTCCTGCTGGCCCGCAGGAGGCACCCCAGGGACGCCTTCGACGTCCTGGCCGAGCACCGCCTCCTGGAGCGCCGCACGCTCCTGGAGCGGCACGCACACCGCCGCCCGCCCGCCGGGGCCGAGCCGACCGCCGGATGGGTGCACGGCGACTTCCACCCGCTGAACCTGCTCTACCGGGGCGCGGAGCCCGCCGCGATCGTCGACTGGGACCGCCTCGCGGTGCAGCCCCGCGCCGAGGAGGCGGTCCGTGCGGCCGCCATCTTCTTCGTACGGCCGGACGGCGAGCTGGAGCTGGCCAAGGCCCGCGCGTACGCACGGGCCTACCGGCGCACCACGGGGGCGGGGAAGGCGGAACTGGCCGCAGCCGTGCACCGGGTGTGGTGGGAGCGGCTGAACGACTTCTGGATACTGCGCTGGCGCTACCAGCTGCACGACCGAAGGGCCGACCCGCAGTTTCCTGCGGCGTCGGCCCTGGCGGTCTGGTGGACCAAGGAGTACGAAGCGGTGCTGGACGCCTTCGCGTCCTAGCCGATCCGGTCGGGTCTACGCGGTGGTGGCCGCCGGCCCGCCGCCCGGCGTGGTACCCGCCGCGCCGGCGTTGCCCGCACCGGCATTGCCCGCACCGCCGTTGCCCGCGCCGCCGTTGTCAGCCGCGCCACCGTTGCCCGCGCCGCCGTTGTCAGCCGCGCCACCGTTGCCCGCGCCGCCGTTGTCAGCCGCACCGCCGTTGTCCGCAGCGCCGCCGTTGTCGGCCGCGCCACCGTTGCCCGCGCCGCCGTTGTCAGCCGCGCCACCGTTGCCCGCGCCGCCGTCGGCAGTGCCGGGAGGCGGAGTCGTCGGGTCCGGCTTCGGCGGCTTCGTCTGCGTCTTGGAGGGCTTGTTCACCGGGGGCGGGGGCTGCTGGTTGCCGCCGGTGGACGAGGACGAGGAGCTGCCGTTCTCGCTGTTGCCGCCGGACGCGTCCTCTTCTTCGGGAGGCGTCTCGTCGTCGGCGGTCTTGCCCGGGGTGCTCTGGACGACGCTGGGCGGCTGCTGATCCTTCTTCTCGTCGTTGTTGAAGGCGTTGTTCGCGTACGCCACACCGCCCGCGATCGCCAGGATCGCCAGGACCGCGAAGATCCAGATCTTGGCGCGGCTGGGCCGGTCGTCGTACCCGTCGTCGTACGCCCCGTCGTGCGGGTTCTGCGGCGGCAGCATCGCGCCGTTCGGGCGGAACTGCGAGGTGTCGCCGTGCGTCGGGTGCCCCATGGCGGCCGTCGTCGCGACGCCGTGCGCCGGGGTGTAGCCCGACTCGTGCATCTCGACGGGGCCGGTGTTCCAGGTGCCCGTGTGGCTGCCCTGCTGCTGGAGCATCTGGAGCCCGTACTGCACCAGACCGCGCATCTCCTCCGCGCTCTGGAACCGGTCGTCCGGGTCCTTCGCGAGGGCGCGCATGGCCAGGCCGTCGAGCTCCGGCGGAGCCACGTCCGACATCTCGGACGGCGGCACCGGCAGGTCCTGGACGTGCTGGTAGACCACCGACAGCGGCGTCTCGCCCATGAAGGGAGGCCGCAGCGCGAGGAGTTCGTACAGCAGGCAGCCGGTGGCGTACAGGTCGGAGCGGTGGTCGACGGCCTTGCCGAGCGCCTGCTCCGGGGAGAGGTACTGCGGGGTGCCCATGACCATGCCGGTCTGCGTCATCGTCGACTGCACGCCGTGCAGGGCGCGCGCGATGCCGAAGTCCATCACCTTGACCGCGCCGCCGTGCGTGATGATCACGTTCGCGGGCTTGATGTCACGGTGCACGATGCCGTGCTGGTGGCTGTACGCGAGGGCCTCCAGCACGCCGGAGACGATGATCAGCGCCTGCTCCGGGCCCGGGGCCTCGGCGTTGAGCAGCAGGTCACGGATGGTGTTGCCCTCGACGAGCTCCATCACGATGTACGGGACGAGGTTGCCGCCGATGCGGTCCTCGCCCGAGTCGTACACGGCCACCACGGCATGGTGGTTGAGGCCCGCGACCGACTGGGCCTCACGCGTGAAGCGCGCCTTGGCGACGGGGTCCTCGGCAAGGTCGGAGCGCAGCAGCTTCACCGCGACCGTGCGGCCGAGCCGTACGTCCTCCGCGGCGAAGACCTCGGCCATGCCGCCGCGGCCGAGACGATGGGTCAGCCGGTAGCGACCATCGCCGACAAGTCCGCCCATACCGAACGATTCCGGCAGGTCAGACACTCCACCGCCGGTGTCCTCGGGTTCGGGTGCCATCAGTCCTCGCCGTCATCATCTGTCCGCGCCCGCGGGTCCGTTCGGTCCGAAAACCGACGGTTCATGAGCCCGCGTCGCGGTGGTTCACAGGGTTCTCCGCCACGTCACGCTACAGCCTCGCGCATGGCCCCTCTGCTATCAGATGGACCTGCCATCAAAACCGTTGCGCCTGTACCCGTGCAAATTACCCACCCTTCGGGGCTGCGCGGATAACGCTTCCGAGACTCTTCCTCGCCCGTACGGTCACGGAACGGGCACCCCGCTTGACGTGTCGGTGCCCTGGGGCAGACTTGGCCCGTAATGAGGGATGATCGCGGATTCTCTCCGCATTGTCTCCACACGAGCGAGCGCCGGTCCGACGCGGGTCCACCGCGGCCGAGGGGGAAGCACAGTCATGAGCCAGGACGGCACGCAGGGCCGGTACGCGGGCGGCTCCGTGGCAGGTGGTCGGTACCAGCTTCGGGACCTGCTCGGCGAGGGAGGCATGGCCTCCGTCTATCTGGCCTACGACGCCGCCCTGGACCGCCAGGTCGCGATCAAGACATTGCATACGGAACTGGGTCGCGAAGCCGCCTTCCGCGAGCGGTTCCGGCGCGAGGCGCAGGCTGTGGCCAAGCTCTCGCACACCAACATCGTCTCGGTCTTCGACACCGGCGAGGACGATCTGGGCGGCGCGCAGATGCCGTACATCGTCATGGAGTACGTGGAGGGACAGCCGCTCGGCTCGGTCCTGAACCACGACGTCCAGCAGTACGGGGCGATGCCCGCCGACAAGGCCCTGAAGATCACCGCCGACGTGCTCGCGGCGCTGGACGCCAGCCATGACATGGGGCTGGTCCACCGCGACATCAAGCCCGGCAACGTCATGATGACCAAGCGCGGCGTCGTGAAGGTGATGGACTTCGGCATCGCCCGCGCCATGCAGTCCGGCGTCACGTCCATGACCCAGACCGGAATGGTCGTCGGCACCCCGCAGTACCTCTCGCCCGAGCAGGCACTGGGGCGCGGCGTGGACGCCCGCTCCGACCTGTACTCGGTCGGCATCATGCTGTTCCAGCTGCTCACCGGGCGCATCCCGTTCGACGCCGACTCGGCGCTGGCCATCGCGTACGCGCACGTCCAGGAGGAGCCGGTCCCGCCGTCCTCCATCAACCGGACGCTCCCGCCGGCCGTCGACGCACTCGTCGCCCGGGCCCTGAAGAAGAACCCGAACGAGCGCTTCCCGAGTGCCGCCGCCATGGCCGACGAGTGCCACCGGGTGCTCGCGTCCCTGCAGCCGGGCGCCGCCCCCTCGATCGTGCCGGGCAGCGGTCCGGTGCAGGGTGCGGGCTCCGGCGTCGGCTCCGCGGTGTTCCCGCCGATCGACCAGACGGGGCAGGGGATGCCGCCCGGCGGGGTGCAGACGCCGTACCAGCCGCCGACGCCGAGCCCGTACGGGCCTGCGACGCCCGCGCCGATGCAGACTCCGGCTCCGCAGGCCGGGTACGGGTATCCGCAGCAGCAGGGCGGGTACGCCACACCCGCGCCGTACACGCAGAACCCGACGCCGCCGTCGACGCCGCTGTCCACCCCGGGGGCGGGCGGACCGGGCAAGAAGAAGAACACCCCGATGCTCATCGGCGCGGTGGTGGTCGTACTGGCCGTGATCGGCGGCGTGGTCTTCGCGCTCCTGCCGAAGGACAAGCCCGAGGACAAGCCGAACGACACGTCGTCGCAGGCGGGCTTCAAGGGGCCGGACCGGTCGAAGACGATCAAGGACACGGAGTGCAGCGGGGCGAAGGAGGACAACCTCGACCCGGCCAAGGTCGTCATGCCCAACTTCGTCTACAAGAACGTGCGCTCGGTCAAGGAGTGCGCGCAGGCCGCCGGCTGGTCGATCCGGGAGAAGCCGACCGACGAGAACCAGTGGGGCGAGGAGACGGTCATCGACCAGTTCCCGCTCGCGGGCTCCGCGATCGACCCCAAGGCCACCAACATCGAACTCACCGTCTCCACCGGCAAACCGGCCCAGTAACCCCCTCGACCTCCGGCCTCCCCGTCACCACCCCGGGCGACGGGGCCGCCCTGCCCGCTCCCCCCTCCCCAGCCACCTCGGGCGAGCCGCCCTGCCAGCTCCCCCTCCCTAGCCGCCTTGGGCGACGGGGCCGCCCCAAGGGGGCGGGACGGGCGGGCAAGGGGGCGGCCCGCCCGACACGGGCCCACCCCGCTCCCGGCCCTCTCGCCTCCGGACCACCCCACACCCTTCGGCGCTCCCGCCACCGGCGAGCCCAACGCCTCTCCCCACCCCTCACTGCCGCCTCAGCCGCATCGCCAAAAACCCCAGCCCCATCCCCACCAGCACAATCCCCACCCCCAACGGCACAGGCCTGACCCGCAGCCCCTCGCCCCCCACCACCGCCTGCGGCACCGCCCCCACCACCGGAGCCCTCGTTTCCGGCACCCTCGACGGCGGCGGCCTCCGCCCCACCGGCCCCACCGGCAGTTTCACCGCCACCGGCCGCACCACCTCCGGCTCGATCACCCTCCCCGGCCTGACCCGCCCCACCCCTGCCTTCCTCCCGGCCAGCCGCTCCCCACCGGCCACCGCAGCAGGCGATGCAGCCGGACCAGCAGGATCAGCCGGATCAGCCGAGGCAGCAGCCACCACAGAAGCACCCGGCCCCGGCCTCTCCTCCGCCCCAGCCGTCCCCCCACCGCACAGCACCACCAAACCCCCCACCACCCACACCACCACGCGCCCACGGACCCCTGAAGCCATCGGTGTGACCGCCTCCCGTCCGGTACCGCCGAACCGTCGGACTCAGCGTCACATACCGCAATCAAACGGGCACGCGGACCGACCCATCCGAAGACGCCCCACCAAGAAGGCGGCTTGCCACCACGGGCATACTCGGTATACATACTCAGTATGTCGATCCGCCACGGGCTCCTCGCCCTCCTGGAACAGGGCCCTCGATACGGCTCCCAACTGCGTACCGAATTCGAGTCCCGCACTGGTGCCACCTGGCCCCTGAACGTCGGCCAGGTCTACACGACGCTCAGCCGCCTGGAGCGCGACGGCATGGTCGTCCCGGACGGCGACGACGACGCGGGACACCCGCTGTACGCGATCACCGACGCCGGACGCGAGGAACTGCGCCAGTGGTTCGAGCGCCCCGTCGACCGCACCAGCCCGCCCCGCGACGAACTGGCGATCAAGCTGGCGATGGCCGTCGGCGCACCCGGCGTCGACATCCGCGCCGTCATCCAGGCCCAGCGGCACGCCACCCTGAAGGCGATGCAGGACTACACCCGGCTCAAGGCACAGGCCCTGATCGCCGTCGAGTCCGGCGGCGACCTCCAGGACAACGCCCGGGGCCGCGACGACATGGCGTGGCTGCTCGTCCTGGAACAGCTGATCTTCCAGACCGAGGCCGAGGCCCGCTGGCTCGACCACTCCGAGTCCCGGCTCGTACGGCTCTCCGCCACGGCCGTGCGGGGAGCCACTCCGCCACCGGCCGAACCCGCGCCGCGCACGTCCCAGGACGTGCCCGCCCGCAGCGGCCGACGCTGACCACGGCACCGCTGCACCTCCGTACGACCGCACCGCCCGGTCGTACACCCACCTCTTCCGTACGACCGCCGAACGGCGCCCCGTGCCGCCCGGCCTTCCCAGGGGGGACCCCACACCCATGCCCGACCAGTCCCAGCAGCCCGTGCTGCAACTGGAGCAGCTGACCCGTGTGCACGGCAGCGGCGCCACCGAGGTGCACGCCCTGCGCGGCGTCAACCTCTCCGTCTTCCCCGGCGAGCTCGTCGCCGTGATGGGCCCCTCCGGGTCCGGCAAGTCGACGCTGCTCACCATCGCGGGCGGCCTCGACGCCCCCACCTCGGGGAAGGTCGTCGTCGAAGGCACCGACATCACGCAGGTCAGCCGCAAGGAACTGGCCGCACTGCGCCGCCGCAGCATCGGTTACGTCTTCCAGGACTACAACCTCATCCCGGCGCTGACCGCCGCCGAGAACGTCTCGCTGCCCCGCGAACTGGACGGCGTGTCCGCCCGCAAGGCACGCGTCTCCGCGCTGGCAGCGCTGGAGGAGATGGGCCTGTCCCACCTCGCCGACCGCTTCCCCGACGAGATGTCCGGCGGCCAGCAGCAGCGCGTGGCCATCGCCCGCGCCCTCGTCGGCGACCGCCGGCTGGTCCTCGCGGACGAGCCGACCGGCGCCCTCGACTCCGAGACCGGCGAATCCGTCCTCGCCCTGCTGCGCTCGCGCTGCGACGCGGGCGCGGCCGGCATCCTCGTCACCCACGAACCGCGCTTCGCCGCCTGGGCGGACCGGGTGGTCTTCCTGCGCGACGGCTCCGTCGTCGACGAGACGATACGGACGGACGCCGAGTCCCTCCTCGCCGCCACCGGCACGGGCACGGGCACGGGCGGGCAGGCGGGCGCCAAGTGAACGGCTGGTACCACTCCTGGCTCGCGGCGATCCGCATCGCCCGCCGCGACGCCTGGCGCTCCAAGGGCCGCAGCATCCTCGTCCTCGCGATGATCGCGGTGCCGATCCTCGGCGTCAGCGCCATCGACGTGACCCTGCGCAGCGCCGAACTGACCCCCGAGCAGCAGCTGACGCGTGAGTTCGGCGCAGCCGACGCCGTCCTGACCGAATCGGGCTGGGGCGGCCTCCCGATCCACCAGCCGCCGGACGCCCGCTTCACCGGCACCGAGCCGGTCGGCGGCTTCGAGCAGTTCGAGAACAAGCCGATGCCCGAGGGGAAGGCCGACGTCACCAAGGCCATCCCGGCGGGCGCGAAGGTCCTCACCGACACCACGGCGATGGCCCGGCTGCGCACCGCGCACGGCCTGCTCAATACCGATGTCCGGGAGATCGACGCGGCGGACCCGATGGTCGCCGGCGCGATCGTGCCGACCGGTGGACGCTTCCCGGAGAAGGCGGGCGAGGTCGCCGCCACCGACGCCTTCCTCAAGGCCAGCGGGCTCTCCGTGGGCTCCACGCTCACCGCGCGCTCCCTCGACACGACGTTCACCGTCGTCGGCTCCTACGAACTGCCCCAGGGCTTGAAGACCACGCAGGTCATCGCCCCTCCGGGCACGCTCATCGCCCCGCTCAACAAGGCGCTGCAGGCGCAGGGCCTGCCGAGTTCGGGAGGCAACTCCTCGTACCTCGTCTCCGTCGGCGGCGAAGGTTTCACGTGGAACATGGTCAAGGAGGCCAACGCCAAGGGCATCCGGGTGGACTCCCGCTCGGTGATCCTGTCGCCGCCGCCGGATTCCGAGGTCCCGTACTTCAAGACCAACAAGAGCCAGTTCCAGGAGCACGGCAGCAACCGTGAGCTGCTGACCATCGCGGCGACGATCGTCGGCATGGCCCTGCTGGAGGTCTGTCTGCTGGCCGGTCCCGCCTTCGCCGTCGGCGCCCGTCGCTCGCGCCGTCAGCTCGGCCTGGTCGGCGCCAACGGCGGCGACCGCCGCCACATCCGGGCCATCGTCCTGTCCGGCGGCCTGGTGATCGGTCTGGCCGCGGCCGTCGTCGGCACAGCCCTGGGCCTGCTGCTCACCGTCGTGCTGCAACCGGTCCTCGAAGGGGCCATGGGCAAGAGGTTCGGCACGTTCACCGTGCCGCCCCTGGAACTGCTCGGCATCGCCGCCACCGCGGTGCTCACCGGACTGCTGGCCGCGATCGTGCCCGCCGTCAACGCCTCCCGGCAGACGCCGCTGGCCTCCCTCACCGGGCGGCGCGGAGTACGCCGAGCCAACCGGGTGCTGCCGATCCTGGGCCTGATCGCCGTCGCCATCGGTGTCGCGATCGCCCTGTACGGAGCGACCAGCAGCGAGAACGTCCTCCTGGTGGCGGGCGGCAGCGGCATCGCCGAGCTGGGCGTCGTCGCCCTCACCCCGGTGCTGGTCGGCCTCTTCGGACGGCTCGGCGGCTGGCTTCCGCTCTCTCCCCGGCTCGCCCTGCGCGACGCGATCCGCAACCGGGGACGCACGGCTCCGGCCGTCGCGGCGGTGCTGGCGGCGGTCGCGGGCACGGTCGCCGTGGCCACGTACGCGGCGAGCCAGGACGCCAAGCAGCGTGCCGAGTACCAGGCGATGCTGCCCTACGGCAGCGGCATGGCGGTCACCGACGAGGCAGGCGGGCGCGACGTGCCCGCCGTCCGCCAGGCGATCCAGGCCAACATCTCGCTCGACGCGCTCGCCGACGTCCGGCGCATCGTCCTCGGCAGCAAGAACTGCACCTCGTACAGCGACGACAAGAAGTGCGGCACGTACGACGTCTTCGTCCCGAAGGCCAACCGCTGTCCCCTGCACGACCGCGCCAACGGGGAGGACGCCTTCACCGTCGCCGAGCGCCGCAAGCTGGCCAAGGACTGGCGGTGCACGGTCATCGAGGGCAGCGGCGTCCGCCAGGAGGGCGGCGTCCTCATCGGTGACGAGAACGTCCTCAAGGCGCTCGACATCGCCGACCCGGCCCTCGTGAACGCCCTCAAGCAGGGGAAGGCCGTCTCCTTCGACAGGGGGAGCTTCGTGAACGGCAAGACCGGCATCAAGCTGGTCACCGACCGCAAGAAGGCCGAAGCGGCGATGGCCGCCAACGAGGAGCCCCCGGGCGAGATCCGCAACCTGCCCACAGTCCTGGCCCCACAGTCCGCGAACGGTTACGGGCTCACCCTCCTGGTCCCGCCGTCGCTCGCCCAGTCCGCGGGGTTCACCACCGTTCCCTACGGTGTGCTCTTCTCGACGTCCGCGCTGCCCAGCACCGAGCAGAAGCAGGCCCTCGACGGAGCGATCGACAAGATCGGCCTCAACGAGGGCGTGACCATCGAGGCCGGCTACGTCAGCGAGAACGGCATCGTGCTGCTGGCCCTGACGGTGTTCGCCGGGCTGATCACCATCGGCGCGGCCGGTATCGCCACCGGGCTCGCCCAGGCCGACGCCGAGGCCGACCTGAAGACCCTCGCCGCGGTCGGCGCACCTCCCCGGGTGCGGCGCGCGCTCAGCGGCTTCCAGTGCGGGACGGTCTCCTTCATGGGGGTGGTCCTGGGATCGGCCGCCGGTGTGCTGCCCGCCATCGCGCTGGTGCTCTCGGACCGCCGCAGGGACGCGGCCAACGTCCAGCAGAACCTGGACATGGGCTGGGGCGGCAGCGGTTCGCACGTGGACATGCCGATCGTCATCCCGTGGGAGACCCTCGGCGCGCTCATCGTCGTCGTTCCGCTCGGCGCGGCTCTGCTCGCCGCGCTGGTCACCCGCTCCCGGGGCGCGCTGGCCCGGCGCGAGGCGGCCTGACCGGAAATCGGGTCAAAGCTGTGCCCCCGTACGAAGGTGGATCACCTTTGTGCGGGGGCACACCCACTCTTGACGCACGTGTACGAGAGAATGACGGCATGGAGATGCCGAGGAGTGAACGGTCGCAGGAGAGCCCTCAAGTCCTGGTCGTCGGGCAGGACGGGATGGCGCTCGGCGGCGGTGACGACGAGTCGCGCGAGGTGCCTGTGACGGACATGGTCGAACAGCCCGCGAAGGTCATGCGGATCGGCAGCATGATCAAGCAACTCCTGGAGGAAGTCCGCGCGGCTCCCCTGGACGAGGCGAGCCGGGTACGGCTCAAGGACATTCACGCCAGCTCGGTGAAGGAGCTGGAGGACGGGCTCGCCCCCGAGCTGGTCGAGGAGCTGGAGCGCCTGTCGCTGCCGTTCACCGAGGAGGCCATCCCCTCCGAGGCGGAACTGCGCATCGCGCAGGCCCAGTTGGTGGGCTGGCTCGAAGGGCTCTTCCACGGCATCCAGACCGCGCTGTTCGCCCAGCAGATGGCCGCACGCGCCCAGTTGGAGCAGATGCGCCGGGCACTTCCGCCGGGCGCCTCGCACGAGGACGACGAGGACGACGGCCACGGGCAAGGAGCCCGCACGGGCGGTCCGTACCTCTGATCCGTACCTCTCAGGCGACGCACGAAGGGGCCATGTTTCACGTGAAACATGGCCCCTTCGGCTTGTCCGCTCAGCCCACCGTCAGCAGGATCTTGCCGACGTGGCTGCCTTCGTCGAGCGCCCTGTGTGCCTCGGGGGCCCGGTCCATCGGGAAGACCCGGTCGACCACCGGCCGCACCCGACCCCCTGCGATCAGCGGCCACACGTGCTCGCGCACCGCCGCCACGATCGCCGCCTTCTCACCCAGCGGACGGCCGCGCAGCGACGTCGCGGTGATCGCGGCCCGCTTGCGCAGCAGGGCGTTGAGGTTGATCTCGCCCTTCACTCCGCCCTGGAGACCGATGATCGCGAGGCGGCCGCTGGTGGCGAGGGCCTTCACGTTCTGGTCCAGGTACTTGGCGCCGATGATGTCGAGGATGACGTCCGCACCCTTGCCGTCGGTGGCCTTGCGCAGTTCCTGTACGAAGTCCTGCTCGCGGTAGTCGATCAGGATGTCCGCACCCAGTTCGGCGCAGCGGGCCAGCTTCTCCGGGCCGCCCGCCGTGACGGCGACCTGGGCGCCGATCGCCTTGGCCAGCTGGATCGCCATGGTGCCGATGCCGCTGGCACCGCCGTGCACGAGGAGCGTCTCACCGGGGCGCAGGTGGGCGATCATGAAGACGTTCGACCAGACCGTCGCGGCGACCTCGGGCAGTGCGGCGGCCGTCACCAGGTCCACGCCCTCGGGCACGGGCAGCAGCTGTCCCGCCGGCACGGCGACCTTCTGGGCGTAGCCGCCGCCCGAGAGCAGCGCGCACACCTCGTCGCCGACGGCCCAGCCGTGCACTCCCGCGCCGAGTGCCACGATCCGGCCGGAGCACTCCAGGCCGGGGTAGCGGGAGGCGCCGGGCGGCGGGTCGTAGAAGCCCTGCCGCTGGAGCAGGTCGGCCCGGTTCACGGCGCTCGCGGCGACCTCGACGAGGACCTCGCCCTCGTTCGGGACGGGGTCGGGGACCTCCGCCCAGACGAGTGCGTCGGGGCCACCGGGTTCAGGGATCGTGATCGCATGCATGGCCACGAAACTACCCCCGGTGCCTGTGATCAGTCCGAAGAGCCCCGAGTGGGCCCTCCGGACGACGTCCGCCCCGTACGCTGTGGAGCCTTTCGCTCCCCGTGTCGGGCTCAGTCCGCGGAGCTGAACCGCATGTCCGCGTCCTCTGCGCCCGGCACCGCCCGCACGATCGCGATGACGCGGTCGGTGAGCTGGAGCGGACTGGCCTTCGGATCGTCGTAGCCGAGCAGCCGGTGTCCGCGCAGGACGCTCACCACGAGGTCCTCGGTCTCCCGGACGTTCTTGCCGACCTCGCTCTTTATGACCGGCCGCTCGATCAGGTCCAGCCCCGAGCCCTGCTGGATCAGGTCCTCCATCACCGTGCCCGCGCTCGGGCTCAGCACCGACAGGCCCAGCAGACGACCCGCCGCGCTCGCACTGGTGATGACCGCGTCCGCACCGGACTGCCGCAGCAGCGGTGCGTTCTCCTCCTCACGGACCGCGGCGACGATCTTCGCGCCCCGGTTGAGCTGGCGGGCGGTGAGGGTGACCAGCACCGCCGTGTCGTCGCGCTGGGTGGCGATGACGATCTGCCGGGCCCGCTGGAGCTCCGCCCGCAGCAGCACGTCGCTGCGGGTGGCGTCGCCGACCACACCGGTCAGGCCCTCCGCGTTGCAGGTCTCGATGACCTTGGCGCTCGGGTCGACGACGACGATCTGGTCCTTCTTCAGACCCGTGGCGATGAGGGTCTGCATCGCGGACCGGCCCTTCGTCCCGTACCCGATGACGACAGTGTGGTCTCGCAACTGGGACCTCCAGCGATTCAGCCGGAACTCCTCCCGCGTCCGCTCGGTGAGGACTTCGAGAGTGGTACCGACCAGGATGATCAGGAACAGAACCCGCAGCGGCGTCACGAGCAGCACATTGGTGAGCCGCGCGCCGTCGCTGTACGGAACGATGTCGCCGTACCCCGTGGTGGAGAGGGTGACGGTCGAGTAGTAGACGGCGTCGAGGAGGTCCACGCCGCCGTCGGAGTTGTCGTGGTAGCCCTCGCGGTCGATCCACACGATGAAGACGGTCACGGCCAGCACCACCAGCGCCATCAGCAGCCGCTTGGCGACCTGCCGCAGCGGGCGCTCCACGACCCGCTTGGGCAGCTTCACCGGCGCGGTGATCAGGTGCTCGTCCGCCTCCCGAGCCATCGCGTCATGGCCTGGCAGTTTCACGTGAAACATCCTTCCGGTCGGCCTGGCTTCCGTGCACCCGGATGTTTCACGTGAAACACCCCTCGATGTTTCACGTGAAACACCCTTCGGCCCAGGGCAGGTCGAGGATTTCCAGTTCGTCACCCGCACATGCACCGCCGGGCGGAACCACGGCCAGCCCGTCGGCCGCCGCGATCCCGCGCAGCATCGCCGGCCCGTTGTAGTGCAGGGGTACGGCGTGGTCCGCGCCGGAAGCGTCCGTGCGGTGGGTGACGGGCACCAGCCGGGTGGAGACCGGGTGACCGGGCACGTCGTCGCGCAGCGGAGCACGGTACGGCTCGGGGGCGGGCCGGTGGGCGAGCGCCCGCAGCAGGGGCTCGGCCAGCGTCAGCAGCCCGGAGACCGCGGCGAGCGGGTTGCCGGGCAGCCCCACGAGGTGGGTGTCGGGAGCGAGCCGCGCCAGCAGCATGGGGTGGCCGGGGCGTACGTCCACGCCGTCCACGAGGAGTTCGGCGCCGACGGAGGCGAGGAAGGGGTGCACATGGTCGACGGGACCGGCGGCGGTGCCCCCGGTGGTGACGACGACGTCGGCCTCGGACCCGAGGACCGCTTTGCGGAGCGCCTGGGGGTCGTCGCCCAGGCAGCGGGTGTCGAGCACCTCCGCGCCGAGGGCGCGCAGCCAGGGGGCGAGCATCGGGCCGAGCGCGTCGCGGACCATGCCGTCGCGGGGCAGCCCGGAGGTCAGCAACTCGTCGCCCAGGACAAGCACTTCGACGGTGGGCCGGGGCACGGTCAGCAGGGTGTCGTACCCGGCGGCGGCCGCCAGACCGAGCACGGCCGGGGTCACCACGGAGCCCGCGGGCAGCAGGTGGTCGCCGGTGCGGCACTCCTGGCCGCGCGGGCGGATGTCCTGACCGGGGATCACCTCGCGCTGGGCGTGCAGGCGTTGCTTGGTCTCGTCGGCGTGGGCGTGCTCGCGGCGGATGACGGCGGTCGCCTCGGCGGGGATGCGGGCCCCGGTGGCGATCCGTACGGCCTCACCGTCGCCGAGCGGGTCGGGGGTCGTGCGTCCGGCGAGAATGCCCGGCCCGTCGTGGAAGGACCAGGGGCCGGGACCCGCCACCGCCCAGCCGTCCATGGCGGAGGTGTCGAAGGACGGCAGGTCGGTGAGGGCTTCGAGGGGCTCGGCCAGGATCTGCGCGAGCGCCTGCTCCAGGGGTACGCGGCGGGGGCGGGCCGGTGCGGTGCGCCCGGCGAGCGCGGCGGCGGCACGGGCGTCGGGCCAGGGGGTGGAGGTGGGGTGGGCTTCGGCAGCGGGTTCGGCCGGGGCGTCCTCGGCGGACTCCGGGCCCGGATCGGGCTGCGTCGCACCGGGGGCTTCGGCTGCGGGGGCGGGCACGGCGGGCTGCGGCTGCGGCTGCGGCTGCGGCTGCGGCTGCGGCTGCGGCTGCGGCTGCGTACGGCTGACGAGGGCGAGGGCCTGGTCGATGCCGTCGATCTCGTGGTCGGTGTCGCTCATGCCTGGCCCGCCCGACCGCTGCCGGGGGCCGCCGGGCCACCGTCGGGAGCCGACGAGCTGCTGCCGGGGGCCGCCGGACCGCTGCCGCTGTCCGGGGCGTCGGCCTCGGCGGCCCAGCGGGCGGCGAGGGCGGTGGCCTTGGCGACGGCCGCTGCCACGGCCTCGGGTCCTTCGGCTGTGGCCCGGCCTGCGGCGTAGCCGACCAGGAACGTCGTCAGGGGGGCGGCGGGTCGGGCGACGCCGTGCGCGGCGTCGCGCGCGAGGTCGAGGAGGAGGGGGGTGTCGACGTCGAGATCGATGCCGAGTTCGTCCTTGACTGCGGTGATCCATTCATCCAGCACGTGCCCATGCTCCCTGATGCGGGCACGGGCCGCCGCGATGTTTTCCCAGGTGTCGCAGTCGAAGGAGGCGAACGGATCGTCGGCGGAGACACGCGTGAGGGCCAGCTCGGCGGTGAGCAGCCGCAGCGGAAGCCCGGACAGGGAACCGTACTCGGTGGCCAGCAGGGCGAGTTCGCGGTGCAGTGGCTCGGCCCGGTAGAGGGCGACGAGGGGCTGGTCCCGCCCGGTGGCGTCCACGAGCAGCGCGGCGTCGGCGTGCGGGTCGGCCGCCAGGGACCGTACGAGCGTGTCGACCGTCACCCGGTCCACGAACGGCAGATCCACGGAGAGCACGAGGATCAGCGCGGCCCCGGTCTCGCGGACCCCGGCGGCGAGCGCGGCCAGCGGGCCGCCGCCGGGCGGGTCCTCGCGCGCCCAGGTCACCGGCCGGGCGGTGGTGTGCCGACCGCCGACCACCACGGTGGTCCGGGCTCCTTCACAGGCCGTCAGGACCCGGGCGAGCAGGGTCCGTCCGCCGACCCGCACGGCAGCCTTGTCGACTCCGCCGAGCCGCCGCCCGGCACCACCGGACAGCACGACGGCGTCATACGCGTGGGCACTCATGCCCCGAAGTATGGCCGGGTCCCCCTCGATCGCCGACGGCGAGGGGGACCCGGGGCGCGTTGCGCGGCAGGGGCGTCCGGGGTGTGCGGAGCGTCCGGGACGTCCGGCGCGTCAGAGGGTGCGCAGCAGCAGCGCCGGGTGCTCGACGCAGTCGGCGACGTACCGCAGAAAGCCGCCCGCGGTGCCGCCGTCGCAGACCCGGTGGTCGAAGGTCAGCGAGAGCTGGACGACCTGGCGCACCGCCAGCTGTCCCTCGTGCACCCACGGCTTGGGCACGATGCGGCCGACGCCGAGCATGGCCGCCTCGGGGTGGTTGATGATCGGCGTGGAGCCGTCGACGCCGAACACCCCGTAGTTGTTGAGGGTGAAGGTGCCGCCGGTGAGCTGGGCGGGGGTGAGCCTGCCCTCCCTGGCCGCGTCGGTGAGGCGTACGAGTTCCTCGCCCAGGGAGTCCACGCTGCGGCTGTGCGCGTCGCGGACCACCGGGACGACGAGACCGCGCTCGGTCTGGGCGGCGAAGCCCAGGTGCACCTCGGCCAGCCGGACGATCTCGCGGGCTTCGGTGTCGACGGTGGAGTTCAGCTCGGGGAAGCGGGCCAGGGCGGCCGTGCAGATGCGGGCGAGCAGGGCCAGCACGGACACCTTGGGTCCGGTGCCGACGCTGTTCATCGCGGTGCGGGCAGCCATCAGCTCGGTCGCGTCGGCGTCCACCCAGCAGGTGGCGTCGGGGATCTCGCGGCGGCTGCGGGACAGCTTGTCGGCGACGGCTCCGCGCACACCCTTGAGGGGGACGCGCACGGCGGCGCCCTCGGTGGCCGGGGAGGACACCGGAGTCGGCGCAGAAGCGGGCTCGGGGATGCGGAGCGCCTGCTCCACGTCGCTGCGCAGGATGAGCCCGTCGGGCCCCGACCCGCTCAACTGCCGCAGATCGAGCCCGTTTTCGCGCGCCAGGCGACGTACGAGAGGAGAGATCACCGGCACGGGCCCCCTGTCGGGAGCGGCGGCAGGAGTGGGAGCCACCGGCGCGGGGGCCGCAGGCACAGCAGCCGCGGGCACGGCCTCGACCGAGGGAGCCACCGCACCGCCGGTCCCCCCGGGACGCACCCTGCGCCGCCGCGCCGCCGGAGCCGTCGTGCCATAGCCGACCAGCACGTTCCCCGAACCAGAGTCCCCGTTCACCGAGGAGGAGTCGGCCGACGCGTCCGCGCCCACCGCCACCGTCAGCAGCGGGGAGCCGACGGGCAGTTCCGTGCCCTCCTCGCCGAAGCGGGCGGTGACCACGCCCCCGTACGGGCACGGCACCTCGACCATCGCCTTGGCCGTCTCGACCTCGACCACCGGCTGGTCGACGGCGACGACGTCGCCGACCTTCACCAGCCAGCGCACGATCTCCGCCTCGGTCAGCCCCTCACCGAGGTCCGGCAGCTTGAACTCCAACACCTGCGCCATGAATCAGTCCTCCCACTGGAGCCGGGCGACCGCGTCCAGCACCCGGTCCACGCCGGGCAGGTGGTGGCGTTCCAACATCGGCGGCGGGTACGGCACGTCCAGCCCGGCAACGCGCAGCACCGGCGCCTCCAGGTGGTGGAAGCAGCGCTCGGTGATCCGGGCGGCTATCTCGCCGCCGGGCCCGCCGAACCCGGCGGACTCGTGCACCACGACGGCACGCCCGGTGCGCCGCACGGACGCGGCCACCGTCTCGTCGTCGAACGGCACCAGCGAGCGCAGGTCGACGACCTCCAGGTCCCAGCCCTCCGCCGTCGCCGCCTCGGCGGCCTCCAGGCAGACCGGCAGGGACGGCCCGTACGTGATGAGGGTGGCGCTGCGGCCGGGGCGGCGCACGACCGCCGTGCCTGTCGGGGCGACGGCGGCGGGGGCGTCCGGCGACCAGTCGGCCTTGGACCAGTACAGCCGCTTGGGCTCCAGGAAGACGACCGGGTCGTCGGAGGCGATGGCCTCGCGCAGCATGCCGTAGGCGTCCTCGACGGTGGCCGGGGTGACGACATGCAGGCCGGGGGTGGCCATGTAGTACGCCTCGGAGGAGTCGCTGTGGTGCTCGACGCCGCCGATGCCTCCGCCGTACGGGATGCGGATGGTCAGCGGCATGGGGAGCGCGCCGCGAGTGCGGTTGCGCATCTTGGCGACGTGGCTGGCGAGCTGCTCGAACGCCGGGTAGGCGAACGCGTCGAACTGCATCTCCACGACCGGCCGCAGCCCGTACATCGCCATGCCGACGGCCGCGCCGAGTATCCCGGCCTCGGCGAGCGGGGTGTCCGTGCAGCGGTCCTCGCCGAACTCCTTGACCAGCCCGTCGGTGATGCGGAAGACGCCGCCGAGCGCGCCGACGTCCTCGCCCATGACGTGCACGGTCGGGTCCTCGGCCATGGCGTCGCGCAGTGCGCGCTGGAGGGCCTGTGCCATGCTCGCGGGCTTTGCGGCGGCCTTCTTGGCTCCGGGGGCCACGGTGGTGCTGCTCATCGCCCTTCCTCCACGTCCACGGACGCTTCCGCATCCAGTTCGGCCCGCAACTGGGCCTCCTGCTCCCGCAGGTGCGCGGTGCGCTCCGCGTACACGTGGGTGAACAGGTCCATCGGGTCGAGCACCGGGTCGGCGTTCATGCGGGCGCGCAGGTCGGCGGCCATGGTCTCGGCGGCCTCCCTGGCCTCCCGTATGCCGTCCTCGTCGAGGAGGCCGCGGGCGGTCAGCTCGCGCTCCAGCAGGGCGATCGGGTCGTGGTCGCGCCAGGCGTCCACCTCGGCGTCGCCGCGGTAGCGGGTGGCGTCGTCGGCGTTGGTGTGGGCTTCCATGCGGTACGTGATGGCCTCGACCAGCGTCGGACCGCCGCCGCGCCGGGCGCGCTCGACGGCCTCGGCGAGCACCTCGTGCATGGCGGCCGCGTCGTTGC
Organism: Streptomyces sp. NPDC087440; assembly: GCF_044744005.1. Taxonomy (NCBI): domain Bacteria; kingdom Bacillati; phylum Actinomycetota; class Actinomycetes; order Kitasatosporales; family Streptomycetaceae; genus Streptomyces; species Streptomyces sp. NPDC087440. The sequence continues at coordinate 740,680 of NZ_JBIUXN010000002.1, forward strand.
CGTCGACCAGGCGGCCCGGCATTCCGTATCCGACGGCCTTGTGGGCCAGGGACGGGGCGGCGGTCTGCTTGGCGAGCGGTACGGAGATCGCGAAGCCGTTGTTCTGCACGAGGAAGACGACCGGGGCCTGCCAGACGGCGGCGAAGTTCAGCGCCTCGTGGAAGTCGCCCTCGCTGGTGCCGCCGTCGCCGACCATGGCGAGCGCGACCACGTCGTCGCCCTGCAGCCGGGCGGCGTGCGCCAGGCCCACGGCGTGCGGCAGCTGGGTGGCGAGCGGGGTGCACAGGGGGGCGATGCGGGACTCGCGCGGGTCGTACCCGGTGTGCCAGTCGCCGCGCAGCAGAGTCAGCGCCTGTACGGGGTCCAGGCCGCGGGCCACGACGGCGAGGGTGTCGCGGTACGAGGGGAAGAGCCAGTCCTGCTCCTGAAGCACCATCGCGGCGGCGACCTCGCAGGCCTCCTGCCCGGTGCTGGACGGGTACACCGCGAGGCGGCCCTGCCGGGTGAGCGCCGTGGCCTGCGCGTTGTACCTGCGGCCCCGCACCAGCTCGGCGTACAGCCGGCGCAGCAGGGCGGGGTCGGCCCCTGCGGCGGCCTCGGTGCCGAGCACGCGGTACGGCGAGGCATCGGGAAGCAGCGGGGCGGGGTCGGTACGCGGCTGCCAGGCCGGGGGAGGGCTGGGCCGGTAGGCCGTGCTGCCCGGCATCTCTTGAATCGTCACGACGAACACCTCCTCGTGGGAGTGGTGCGGACAACCCGTCCCTGCGGGTACAGGACCCACATGGACCGGAGAGGACTGGAAGGTCACGAGGGCGCCCCCGGTCGAAATGTGGCGCGTCTCACCTACCGATTGTTCGGTCGTGGATGCAGTTTGGCTACAGGCGGCATCAGCCTGTGGACAAACGGTTCTGCGCAGCCTGGGATGGGGGCAGGACGTCCATGGCGGGGAAGCAGGGGGACATGGCAGCTGAACAAATGGCCGGATCGGGTGACGGTCTTTCCCACAACGGCGGGGATGTCCACAGGGGTGGCCCCCGGGAGCTGCCGCCCGCCCGTCCGCTGGACGCCATCGACCGCGACATCCTGCACATGCTCCAGACCGACGGCAGGACCTCGATACGGTCGGTCGCCGAGCGCGTCCACGTCTCGCGCGCGAACGCCTACGCCCGGATCAACCGGCTCATCGACGACGGGGTGATCCGGGGCTTCAGCGCCCGCGTCGACCACGAGAGGGCGGGGCAGGGCGCCTCCGCGTACATCACCCTGAAGATCGTCCAGAACTCCTGGCGCACGGTCCGCGAGGAGCTCCAGGCGCTGCCGGGGGCCGCGCACATAGCGCTGGTCAGCGGCGATTTCGACGTACTGCTGCTGGTGCACACCCCGGACAACCGCACCCTGCGCGAGCTGGTCCTGACGAAGATCCAGTCGATCCCGGAGGTGCTCAGCACGCGCACGCTGCTGGTCTTCGAGGAGACCGACCTGGACCCGCAGCGCCCGGCGCAGGACTGACGCCTCGGCCCCCGGCCCAGGCCTGCGACCGCAGCGCCCGGCGCAGGACTGAAGCGTCCCGCGCCGGGAACGCGCCGGAAACGGACCTGAACCGACCGGGCCCTCAGCCCGTACGCAGCCCGTCGAAGGCCATCCGTACGACCGTGTCCACCAGCTGCTCCTGCTCCGCGCCCCCGTCCGGGTGCGGCCGGTACCACTCCACCAGCGAATTGATCATCCCGAAGAGCAGCCGGGTCGCCAGCCGGATGTCCACGTCCGCCCGCAGATCACCGTCGGCCGCCGCCGCCTTCAGCAGATCGGCGACCCGCTGGTCGAACTCGCGCCTGCGCTCCAGCGCCCACCGCTCCGTCTGGGTGTTTCCGCGCACCCTCAAGAGGAGGGTCACGTACGGCAGTTCCGCCATCAGCACCTCGACGGTGCGCCGCGTGACGTGCTCGACGCGCTCGATGGCCCGCCCGCGCTGCGCCCGGGGCTCCTCCAGGGCGGCGAACAGACCGTCCAGCGCCCGGCTGACCGCCCGCCGCAGCAGTTCCTCCTTGCCCGCGACGTGGTGGTAGATGGACGACTTGGAGATCCCGGCGGCCTTGGAGAGGTGCTCCATGGACGTGCCGTCGTAGCCGCGCTCGTTGAAGACGTTCACCGCCACGGCGAGCAGCGTCTCCGGGGTGTACGTGTCCCTCTTGGCCGCACCCGGCCGGTCCGTCGTGGTCATCCGGTGCTCTCCTCCTCGGGCGCAGACGCCTGGTCGGCGTACCCCTGCCGGTAGTGCGCGAGCGACGGGGCGTAGCGCCCGGTGGGACAGCGCTGGTGCATCGCGGTGAGCAGGTCGAAGGACCAGTCGCCGGTGAGGTCACGACCCCATTCCAGCGGCCCGCGCGGGTAGTTGACGCCCAGGCGCATCGCGGTGTCGATGTCACCGGCACTGGCGACACCCTTGGCCACGGCATCCAGTGCGAGGTCGACGAGCATCGCGACGGTGCGCGCGACGATCATCCCGGGGACGTCGCCGATGACGCTGACGTCCTTGCCGAGCGCCTGGAAGAGCCCGATCGCCTCCGCGAGGGTGTCCTCGGAGACGTCGTCGGAGGCGGCCAGCGCGATGCGGGTGGCGGCCCGGTAGTCCAGGGCGAGGTCGAAGTAGACGACGTCGTCGTACTCCACCGAGGTGTGCCCGTCCACGGGGGCGAGCTGACCGCCGCCGGGGAGGCCGATGTAGGGGCCGCCGGAGGCCAGTTGCTTCACCTCGATGCCGTCCGCCTCCTGGAGCATCGCAAGCACCTCGGCGGCGGGCCCGAAGTCACCGGCGACGGTGACCTGCGCGGGCGCCGGCTCCGGTGGTGCGGTCTGCGGCTCCGGCTTCGCGCTGCCTTCTGCGTACGGGAACCAGCCGTGCCCTGACTTGCGGCCAAGCCGCCCCGACTCCACCAGGCGGCGCTGCGGCAGCGACGGCACGAACTTGGGGCTCTGGTGGAACGCCTCCCACACGGAGCGGGAGACGGCCTCGTTGACGTCCTGGCCGATCAGGTCGGTCAGCTCGAAGGGGCCCATCCGGAAACCGCCGGACTCGCGCAGCACGGCGTCGATGGTGGCCGGGTCGGCGGCCTGCTCCTCGTACACCGCGAAGGCCTCGGCGTAGAAGGGGCGGGCGATCCGGTTGACCAGGAAGCCGGGGGTGTCGGCGCAGCGCACCGGGGTCTTCCCCCAGGCGAGCGCGGTGTCGTACGCGCGCGTGGCGGCCTCGGCGTCCGTCGCGAAACCGCTGACGATCTCCACCAGGGGGAGCAGGGGCGCGGGGTTGAAGAAGTGCATGCCGACGAAGCGCCCCGGGTGCTTCAACGCGCCCGCGACGGCGGTCACCGACAGCGAGGAGGTGTTCGTGGCGAGCAGGCAGTCGGCGGCGACCAGCTCCTCCAGGGAACGGAACACCTGCTGCTTCACCTCCAGGCGCTCCACGATCGCCTCGACGACGAGGGCGGCGTCGGAGAGGTCCCGCAGGTCGTCAGCAGGGTGCAGCCGGGCCAGCGCCGCGTCGGCGTCCGCGCGGACCAGCTTCCCCTTCTCCACGAGCCGTTCCACCCGGGAACGCACCGAGGCGTCCGCGGCGGCGGTGCGCTCGGCGTCGACGTCGAAGAGTCGGACGGGGTGCCCGGCGAGGAGGGCGACCTGGGCGATGCCCTGCCCCATGGTCCCGGCCCCGACGACGGCGACGGTGCGGGAGCGCTCGATTTCTGTCATGCGCCAATCCTCCAGGACGGGTTATCCACAGGTTTACGTCGGCCCCCTTGTCCCGACCGATCGTTCGGTTACTCTAGCCGTGTCCGCCCGTCACAGCCCAGCCCGAGCCGCATCCCGCACCGGGACCGCACCCGGCCCGAGCGGGGCCCCCAGCCCGGACCACACCCGGCCCGAGCCCACCTTGAAGCCCATCTCGACGAGGAGTTGGTCCGCGCAATGCAGTCGCAGCAGAAGCTGACGCAGCTGACCGAGACCCACCGGCCCACACTCGACCAGGCCCTCGACGCGATCCGCACGCGCGCCTACTGGTCCCCGCACCCCGAGCACCCCAAGGCGTACGGCGAGAGCGCGGCGGCCGACGGCCTCGCGGCGTTCGAGGCGCTGAAGAACACCCGCTTCGACCTGGGCGACCAGCCGGGCACGGACGGCTGGGTGGGCGGCTCCGCCGCCGAGGGCGGCGAAGTCTCTCCGTACGGGCCGGAGTTGGGAATCTCCTACCCGCACGCCGACCTCGACGTCCTGCTGCCCGCCCTGCGCGCGGGCATGGGTGCCTGGCGCGACGCGGGTCCCGAGGCGCGCGCCGTGGTGTGTGTGGAGATCCTGGCCCGGATCAACGCCCGCACGCACGAGTTCGCGCACGCGGTGATGCACACCAGCGGCCAGGCCTTCATGATGGCGCTCCAGGCGGGCGGCCCGCACGCCCAGGACCGCGGCCTGGAGGCGGTGGCGTACGCCTACGTCGAGCAGACCCGGGTGCCCGCCTCGGCCGACTGGTCGAAGCCGCAGGGCAAGCGCGACCCGCTGAACCTGGCGAAGTCCTTCACTGCCGTCCCGCGCGGCATCGCCCTGCTCATCGGCTGCAACACCTTCCCCACGTGGAACGGCTACCCGGGCCTCTTCGCCTCCCTGGCCACCGGCAACCCGGTCCTGGTGAAGCCGCACCCGCGCGCGGTGCTCCCGCTCGCCATGACGGTGAAGGTGGCCCGCGAGGTCCTCGCCGAGACGGGCTTCGACCCCAACCTGGTGGCACTGGCCGCCGAGCGCCCCGGCGAGGGCATCGCCAAGACGCTCGCCACCCGCCCCGAGATCAAGATCATCGACTACACGGGTTCCTCCGCCTTCGGCGACTGGCTGGAGGCCAACGCCCGCCAGGCGCAGGTCTACACGGAGAAGGCCGGCGTCAACACGGTCGTCGTCGACTCCACCGACGACTACCAGGGCATGCTCTCCAACCTGGCGTTCTCGCTGTCCCTCTACAGCGGCCAGATGTGCACCACCCCGCAGAACCTGCTGATCCCCCGCGAGGGCATCACCACCGACGCGGGCCCCAAGTCGTACGACGAGGTGGTCGGCGACCTCGCGAAGTCGGTCGGCGGCCTGCTCGGCGACGACGCCCGCGCGAACGCCCTGCTGGGCGCGCTGGTCAACCCGGACGTCAAGGCCCGGCTGGAGGCGGCGGCCGGTCTCGGCGAGGTCGCCCTGCCGTCCCGGGAGGTCGCGCACCCGGACTTCCCCGAGGCCACGGTCCGTACGCCCGTCATCGTCAAGCTGGACGGCGCGAAGCCGGACGCGGAGGCGGCGTACCTCTCGGAGTGCTTCGGCCCGGTGTCCTTCGCCGTCGCCGTGGACTCCACGGCCGACGCCGTCGAGCTGCTGCGCCGTACGGTCCGCGACAAGGGCGCCATGACGGTCGGCGCGTACACGACGTCCGACGAGGTGGAGCGGGCCGTCGAGGAGGTCTGCCTGGAGGAGTCCGCGCAGCTCTCGCTGAACCTGACGGGCGGGGTGTACGTCAACCAGACCGCCGCGTTCTCCGACTTCCACGGCTCCGGCGGCAACCCGGCCGCGAACGCCGCACTGTGCGACGGCGCGTTCGTGGCCAACCGCTTCCGGACGGTGGAGGTACGCCGCCAGGCCTGACGGCGGCGTACGCACCGGAAAACCGAACGCCGTGGTTCGCGCCCCCCAACGCGGACCACGGCGTTCCCGGTGCGTCACCCGGGCCAGGACGACTCACGTCACGACGGCTCAGGCCAGGACGGCCCGGATCAGGACCGCTCAGGTCAGGACGGCTCCGGCACGTCCGCGTACCGCTGCACCCACGCGTGCATCGCGATGGCCGCCGCGGCCCCCGCGTTGATCGACCGCGTCGAGCCGAACTGGGCGATCGAGCACACCATCGACGCATGTGCCCGCGCCTCCTCGGTGAGCCCCGGCCCCTCCTGCCCGAACAGCAGCACACACCGCTTCGGCAGCACGGTCCGCTCCAGCGGGACCGCCCCCGGCAGGTTGTCGATACCGATGATCGGCACGCCCTCGGCGGCCGCCCACGCGGTCAGCGACTCGGTGTCCGAGTGGTGGCGCACATGCTGGTAGCGGTCGGTGACCATGGCCCCGCGCCGGTTCCAGCGCCGCCGCCCCACGATGTGGATCTCCTTGGCGAGGAAGGCGTTCGCGGTCCGGACGACCGACCCGATGTTGAAGTCGTGGCCCCAGTTCTCCACGGCCACGTGGAAGTCGTGCCGCCGGGTGTCCAGGTCGGCGACGATCGCCTCCCGCGTCCAGTAGCGGTACGGGTCGACGACGTTGCGCCGGTCGCCGTGCGCGAGCAGCTCGGGGTCGTAACGCTCGCCCACGGGCCAGGGCTCGGGGTGCGGGCCGACACCGATCCCGTCGCCGAAGCCGTCGTCGTACTGGACGGGGTCCGCCTGGACGGGTTCCGCCTGCGCGGGCTGGGCGGACTCTTCCACCGGGATGTTCTCGCTGCTCACCCCACGAGCGTACGGGGCTGCTCGACGGCCTCGGGACGCCGCTGCGGGGCCGTGCGCGAGACAGGCAGCACCCGGTCCCGGAGCCGCCCGGCCCGGCCGCCCAGCCACACCAGGAACACCGTCGGCAGGAACACCGCGTCGGCGGCGATCATCGCCAGCGAGAAGAACGGCAGCCCCAGCAGCACCGCGATGCTCGCGTGCTCCACGATCATCAGCGCCAGCAGGACGTTCTTCACCCGCCGGTTGAACAGCGTGAACGGGAACGCGACCTGCACGATCACCGTTCCGTACGTCACCAGCATGACCATCGTGCCGTGCGAGGCGAGCTGCTCGGACAGCCACGGCCAGGGCGTGAAGTAGTCCAGGTTCATCGGGTAGTAGACCGCGGTGCCGTCCTGCCAGCGCGAGCCCTGCACCTTGTACCAGCCGGCCGTCGCGTAGACGAAGCAGACCTCGACGATGATGATCAGCAGACCGGCGTTGTGGACGAGGTTGGCGACGACGTCCGCGAGCCGGCGCGGCTCACCGTCGGCGAACCGGCACGCGGCCCACCACCCCAGGTGCGCGAGCAGCAGCGCCCAGAACACCAGCGCCCAGCCCCAGCTCAGCAGCCCCAGGAAGGTGACCACCGCGAGGGCGACCCCGAGCACCGTCCACAGCGCGGGCCCCACCCGGTCCCGTACGACAGCGGCGACGACACCCCCTGCGGCCTTCACCCGGCGCGCGTCCAGCGACCACACCTGGCCGCAGCGCGTGAGCACCAGGTACATCGCCATCAGGTGGATGACGTTGTCGCCGCCGTCGCCCATGAAGACGCTGCGGTTCATCAGCGACAGCACGCCGATCATGAACAGCACGGACATCGTCCGGGTGCGCCAGCCCACCAGCAACAGTGCGCTGGAAACGATCGCAAGGACGTACACGAGCTCGAACCACAGGGTGCTGTCGTTCCAGATCAGCACGGTGAACGCACCGTTGTCGGCGAGGATCTGCTGCCCCATGTCGAAGCCCCACGGCCCCTGGGGCCCGTACAGCTCGTGCCGGTGGGGCAGCTCGCGCAGCAGGAACAGCAGCCAGGTCGCGGAGAACCCGATGCGCACTATCGCCGTCTGATACGGGCCGAGGGCCGCGGCGGTGACGCGCTGGACGCCCCGCTGGAGCCACTGCTGCGCCCGGCCGGGCAGGGTGCCGGGACGGAGGCTCCGGGCGGGGAACCTCGTGGCACGCGTCGCGCTCGTGGCACGCGTCGCGCTCGTGGCACGCGTCGCGCTCGTGGCACGCGTCGCGCTCGTAGCACTCGTGGCAGAGGGCTTCTGGGCGGTGCTCACTTGGTCACTCCCGCCTCGTCGGCGACCTTGGTCAGGTCGGCCTGCGTCACCGTCCACCAGGGCAGCGTCCGGTACACCGGCTTGGTGGAGATCTTCTCGGTGGACCACGACGGCGGCTTCACCGAGGTCGTGGCGGAACGGACCTGGATGCGGACGACCCTGCCGCCCATGTCGAGCTCGGACATCCGCTCCAGGACGATGCGCCGGACGTAGCGTGCGGAAAGGTCCCCGCGCATGCCCAGCGACTCGTTCTTGTCGTTGTGCCAGTTCGTGTAGAAGTCCCAGCCGCGGCGCAGTTCGTTCTGGGCGGTGTGGCTGGGCAGGAGGCTGCCGCGGATCTCCTGGGCGTCCTTGGCGGAGAAGTCGATCCACTCCGTGATGCGCCACTGGCCGCTCTTGGTCTGGATCTGGGCGCGGGACTGGACGGCGATGTTCTGCTGGAGCGGGTTGGGAGCGAAAAGCTTCCAGTTCTGCTCGAACTCGGGGTTGATCCAGTCGCTCACTGCCTGGTTGTGCTCTTTGGAGATCGTGTTCGACGGCGCGATGTGCAGGAAGACCATGCCCAGGTGCACGAGCGCGGTGACGCCGACCAGGGCGAGGGCGAGGGCCGCGACGATCTGGAGGGGGAAGGACAGCCCGGCGATGCCGGGGGTCTCGGCGGGGGCCTCCTCGCCCGGGGCCTCCTCCCTCGGAGCGGCCTCGGCGGGGACGCCCTCGGCGGGGGGCGGCGGGGCGGTCGTGGACGCGCCCTGCGAAGAATCCTCGGCGGCGTCCGGGGTCAGGTCCTCGCCCCGGGCCTTGTCGTCGTACGAATCCATCCCGCCCCGATCAGCACGCGTCGGCCAGTTGTCCACAGAGGTTGACACCCTACGGGCCGTCGCCCCACCATTGAAGTCAATGAACCGAACGATCGGTCGGTCGGTGGCACAGGGGGCCAGGATGACGGCAGTGACAGAAGGGCAGACCCACCCCGCGACGGAGGGTCCGGGACGGACGCCTGCGGACCCGCAGACGACGGCGGACCCGCAGGCGACGGCAGACCCGCAGGCGATGTTCGACGCGGCCGTCGCCGCCGACGAGCGCATCGAGCCGCGCGACTGGATGCCCGACGACTACCGGGCCTCCCTGGTCCGCCAGATCGCCCAGCACGCGCACTCCGAGATCATCGGCATGCAGCCCGAGGCCAACTGGATCACCCGCGCCCCCTCCCTGCGCCGCAAGGCCATCCTCATGGCCAAGGTCCAGGACGAGGCCGGGCACGGCCTCTACCTCTACAGCGCCGCCGAGACGCTCGGCACCAGCCGCGAGGAGCTCCTCGACAAGCTGCACTCCGGCCGCCAGAAATACTCCTCGATCTTCAACTACCCCACCCTGACCTGGGCCGACGTCGGCGCGATCGGCTGGCTGGTGGACGGCGCCGCGATCACCAACCAGGTCCCGATCTGCCGCTGCTCCTACGGTCCGTACGCCCGCGCGATGGTCCGCATCTGCAAGGAGGAGTCCTTCCACCAGCGGCAGGGCTTCGAGTCGCTCCTCGCCCTCTCCCAGGGCACCCCGGAGCAGCACGCCATGGCGCAGGACGCGGTGAACCGCTGGTGGTGGCCGTCGCTGATGATGTTCGGCCCGCCCGACGACGAGTCCTCGCACTCCGCGCAGTCCATGCAGTGGAAGATCAAGCGGCACTCCAACGACGAACTGCGCCAGCGCTTCGTCGACATCGCCGTCCCGCAGGCGAAGGCACTGGGCCTCACCCTCCCGGACCCCGACCTGCGGTGGAACGAAGAACGCGGCCACCACGACTTCGGCGCCATCGACTGGGCCGAGTTCCGGGACGTCCTCAAGGGCAACGGCCCCTGCAACGAACAGCGCATCACCCAGCGACGCCGGGCCCACGAAGAGGGCGCCTGGGTGCGGGACGCAGCAGCGGCGTACGCCGGCAAGAACCGTAAGACCAAGGGGGAAGCCGCATGACCGGCACGGACAACCACCACGACTGGCCGCTGTGGGAGGTGTTCGTGCGCTCCCGCCGCGGACTGTCCCACACCCACGCCGGCAGCCTGCACGCCCCGGACGCCGCCATGGCCCTGCGCAACGCACGCGACCTCTACACCCGCAGGTCGGAGGGCGTCTCCCTCTGGGTCGTGCCGTCCGCCGAGATCACCGCCTCGTCCCCCGACGAGAAGGACTCCTTCTTCGAGCCGTCCGGCGACAAGCCCTACCGCCACCCCACCTTCTACGCGATCCCGGACGGGGTGAAGCACCTGTGACCGCCACCGTCGTCCGCACCGCGGCCCTCGCCCTCGGCGACGACGCCCTCGTCCTCTCGCACCGCCTGGGGGAGTGGGCCGGCCATGCCCCCGTCCTGGAGGAGGAGGTCGCCCTCGCCAACATCGCACTCGACCTCCTCGGCCAGGCCCGCATCCTGCTCTCCCTCGTCGGCGACGAGGACGAACTCGCCTACCTCCGCGAGGAACGCGCCTTCCGCAACCTCCAGCTGGTCGAACAGCCCAACGGCGACTTCGCCCACACCATCGCCCGCCAGCTCTTCTTCTCCACCTACCAGCACCTCTTGTACGGTCGACTGGCCGCCTCCGAGGGCGAGTTCGCGCCCCTCGCGGCGAAGGCCGTCAAAGAGACCGAGTACCACCGTGACCACGCCGAGCAGTGGACGCTGCGCCTGGGCGACGGCACCGCGGAGAGCCACGCACGGATGCAGCGCGCGGTGGACGCGCTGTGGCGCTTCACCGGCGAGCCGTTCCAGCCGGTCGAGGGGCTGGCGGAGGTCCCGCTCCTGGAAGAAGAGTGGCTCACCTCGGTCACCGCGGTGCTGGAGCGGGCCACGCTCACCGTGCCCGAGGGGCCCCGCACCGGGGCGTGGACGGCGGGCGCGGGACGGCAGGGCCTGCACACCGAGCCCTTCGGCCGCATGCTCGCCGAGATGCAGCACCTGCACCGCAGCCACCCGGGGGCGACATGGTGACGGACCACGAGACAGCCCTCGAAGACACCGCCCTGGAGGCCGAACTGCGCCGCCTGGCGGGCACCGTCCCCGACCCCGAACTGCCCGTCCTCACCCTGGAGGAGCTGGGCGTACTGCGCGCGGTGCACCTCACCGGGCCCGGCCGGGTCGAGGTCGACCTGACCCCGACGTACACCGGCTGCCCCGCCATCGAGGCGATGTCCGCCGACATCGAGCGTGTGCTCCACGACAGCGGCGGCATGGCCGAGGTGACCGTGCGCACCGTGCTCGCCCCCGCCTGGTCCACGGACGACATCAGCGACGAAGGACGCCGCAAGCTGGCCGCGTTCGGCATCGCACCGCCGCGCACGACGCGCGAGGTGAGCGGATCCGGGCCGATACCCCTCTCTCTGGCGATCCGCTGCCCGCACTGCGGGTCCGTCGACACCGAACTGCTCAGCCGGTTCTCCTCCACCGCGTGCAAGGCGCTGCGCCGCTGCGTGGCCTGCCGCGAACCCTTCGACCACTTCAAGGAGTTGTAGATGCCGTTCCACCCGCTCCGGGTCCGGGGCATCGAGCGGCTCACCGACGATGCGGTGGCCGTCACCCTCGCGGTGCCGCCCGAACTGCGCGAGACCTTCCGGCACGTGCCCGGCCAGCACCTGGCACTGCGGCGGATCGTGGACGGGCAGGAGATCCGGCGTACGTACTCGATCTGCGCCCCCGCGGCGAAGGCCCCGGACGAGCCGGTGCTGCGGGTCGGCATCCGCCTGGTCGACGGCGGCGCGTACTCCACGTACGCACTGAAGGAACTGCTGGTCGGGGACACCGTCGAGGCGATGCCGCCGACGGGCCGCTTCGTGCTGGAGCCGCGCGCGGGGTACTTCGCGGCGATCGTCGGCGGCAGCGGCATCACGCCGGTGCTGTCGATCGCGACGACGCTGCTGGCACGGCGCCCTGACGCCCGGTTCTGCCTGATCCGCAGCGACCGCACGGCGGCCTCCACGATGTTCCTGGAGGAGATCGCCGACCTGAAGGACCGCTTCCCCGACCGGTTCCAGCTGGTCACGGCGCTGTCCCGGGAGGAGCAGCAGGCGGGGCTGCCGTCGGGGCGGCTCGACTCCGACCGGCTGGCGGGGCTGCTGCCCGCGCTCCTGCCCGTCGCCGACATCGACGGCTGGTACCTGTGCGGGCCGCTCGGTCTGGTCGAGGGCGCCGAGCGGGCGCTGCGCGGACTGGGGGTCGGCCGGGACCGTATCCACGAGGAGATCTTCCACGTGGACGACGGCGCGGCCGCCGCCGCACCGGCCGCGACCGTGCCTGCCGCCGTGGGCGGCACCCTGACCGCCACCCTCGACGGACGCTCCGGGACCTGGCCGGTGCAGGACGGCGAATCGCTCCTGGAGACCGTGCTGCGGGCACGGGCCGATGCTCCGTACGCCTGCAAGGGCGGGGTGTGCGGAACCTGCCGGGCGTTCCTGGTGCGCGGCGAGGTCCGCATGGACCGCAACTACGCACTGGAGGAGGAAGAGACGGAAGCCGGGTACGTCCTGGCCTGCCAGTCCCATCCGGCCACCGGGGAAGTGGAGTTGGACTTCGACCGCTGAACAGACAGGCCCCGCGGCCGCCGCCATTCCCTTCCCGTAGAACGTGTTCTATCTTGACGCACCGTCAGATGTCGGTGTGTGCACGAGTACGGGGTGCGCGGGTACGGGAGGGCAGGGCAGTGGACTTCACCTTCACCGAGGAACAGCAGGCGGCCGCCGAGGCGGCACGGGCGGTCTTCTCCGGGGTCGCGCCGGACGCGGTACCGAGCCCGGCGCACACCACGGGCGCCGTCGCCGACGACTTCGACCGCCCGCTGTGGGCAAAGCTGGCCGCCGCCGACCTGCTGAGCCTGCTGCTGGCGCAGGAGCACGGGGGAGCGGGACTGGACCCGCTCGCCCTCTGCCTCGTCCTGCGCGAATCGGCGAAGGTGCTCGCCCGGGTGCCCCTGCTGGAGACGAGCGCGGTGGCCCTGACCGTACAGCGGTACGGGGACAAGGAGTTGGCGGGCGAACTGCTGCCCCCGACCGGACGCGGCGAACGGGTCCTCACCGCCGCCGCACACGGACGTACCGGACACGAAAGGGCCGAACTCGCCGTCGCCGCACGGCAGTCGGACGACTCGGGCTGGACCCTGGACGGCACGCAGACGGCGGTCCCCTGGGCGCAGCACGCCGACCTGATCGCGGTGCCCGCCCGCACCGGGGACGGCCGCACGGTCCTCGCCCTGATCCCCCGCGACCGCACCGGCGTCACCCTCGCCGACCAGGTCTCCACCAGCGGCGAACGCCTCGCCGAGGTGCGCCTGGACGCCGTACGCGCGGCAGCCCACGAGGTGATCACCGACCCGGCGGCCTGGGAATGGCTGCACGCCCTGCTCACCACCGGCACCTGCGCGCAGGCCCTGGGCCTCGGCGAACGCGTCCTGGAGATGTCCGCCGCCTACACCTCGCAGCGCGAACAGTTCGGCCACCCGGTCGCCACGTTCCAGGCCGTCGCCGTCCAGGCCGCCGACCGGTACATCGACCTGCGCGCCATGGAGGCCACCCTCTGGCAGGCCGCCTGGCGGCTGAGCACCGGCACGGAAGGGGCCCTGCCGCTGGCGGGCGACGTGGCGCTGGCGAAGATCTGGGCCTCCGACGGCGTACGCCGGACCGTCCAGACCGCACAGCACCTGCACGGCGGCTTCGGCGCGGACACCGACTACCCGCTGCACCGCTACCACGCCTGGGCCAAGCACCTGGAGCTCAGCCTCGGCCCGGCGGCCGCCCACGAGGAAACCCTGGGCGACCTGCTGGCCACCCACCCACTGGGGTGAGGTCCCACTACGGTTGAGGCACCACGGGACCGATGGCCCACCGGGCTCAGCCTCATGGGGCCGAGACGAACGTCAGAGCACGAACGCGGGGGCGTCGCCGTCGGCGACCATCGGCCGACCGGCGCCGTCCCACGCGAGCATGCCGCCCTCGATGTTGACCGCGTCGATGCCCTGCTGCACCAGGTACTGGGTGACCTGCGCGGAACGCCCGCCGACCCGGCACATCACATGGGCCCGACGACCGTCCGCCACCGCCTCGGTGACCTCGCCGAACCGGGCGACGAAGTCACTCATCGGCACGTGCAGCGCACCCTCGACGTGCCCGGCGGCCCACTCGTCGGCCTCCCGGACGTCCAGCACGAGGCCGTCGACCGGCACCGACGCGACGTCCACCGAGGGCATGGAGGCGAAATTCATGGGGTCAGGCCTTCTCTCATACACGCAGCTGCGCGCGACCACGCGCTACTGCACACGACTGCACAACACACTCAGCACACACGACGGCAGGCCACCCACGACCCCCATCGCCGCCCGGAACGCTACTGCACCCACCGGGCCAGTTCCGCCTCCCGCTCGGAGACCCGCGCGAGCAGCTGCTCCGCGATCTCCTCCAGGAGCCGGTCCGGGTCCTCCGGCGCCATCCGCAGCATCGACCCGATGGCGCTGTCCTCAAGATCCCTGGCGACGACGGTCAACAGCTCCTTGCGCTGCGACAGCCACTCCAGCCGGGCGTACAGCTCCTCACTGGCACTGAGCCGCGACTCGGGCACCGGCCCGGCCGCCCACTCCTCGGCCAGCTCCCCCAACAACGCCTCGTCGCCCCGCCCGTAGGCGGCATTGACCCGGGTCATGAACTCCTCCCGACGCGTACGCTCCTGCTCCTCCCGCGCCAGATCAGGATGGGCCTTGCGCACCAGCTCGCGGTACAGCTTCCGGGCCTCTTCGCTGGGCCGTACCCGCTCCGGCGGCCGCACCGACTGCTCGGTCAGCATCGCGGCACCTTCGGGCGACAGGCCCTCGGAGTCCATCCAGCCGTGGAACAGCTCCTCCACCCCCGGCATCGGCATGACCAGCGCCCGCAGCTCGTCCGCCTTCGCCAGATCCTCCGGGTCCCCGGTCTGCCGCGCCTTCGCCTCGGCGATCTGCGCATCGAGCTCGTCGAGCCGCGAATACATCGGCCCGAGCTTCTGGTGATGCAGCCGCGAGAAGTTCTCGACCTCGATGCGGAAGGTCTCCACCGCGATCTCGAACTCGATCAGCGCCTGCTCGGCGACCCCCACCGCCTTCTCCAGCCGCGCCTCCGGCCGCTCACCGGACCGTACGTCGTCTTCATTCGGGGTAACCGGTCCCCCGGCGGCATCCTGAGTCACCCATCCAGCCTACGGTCCTTCCGGGGATGGGCCTTCTTGGCCCTTCAGGAAGAGGGCTGAGGGCTTTACAGAAGGGTGGTGGGGGGCGGGTGGGGTTGGGGGGGGGGGGGGGGGGGGGGGCGCCCCCCCCGCCCCCCCCCCCCCCCCCCCCCCCCCCCCCCCCCCCCCCCGAACCGCAACCACCACCCCCACCGCACCGGAACTACTCCATCCCGTGAACCG